>NZ_JAMXMX010000070.1 GCF_024055725.1 Actinoallomurus spadix
GCCTCCCTTCACAAGCTCTAATCCCGCGCCGAGAGGCCATTCGGATTCCGGTTCCGGAAGCAGCGGACGCACGAGTGGCGAGGACAACGGTGTGGCTCCGCCGGTGGTGCGTACGGGTGGTGCGGATGCCAGTGCTGCTCCGCCGGTGGTGGAGTCCGGTGGCGGGGGTAATGGTGCTACTCCGCACGTGGTGAGGTCCGGTGGCGGGGACAACAGTGCGGCTCCGGCGCCGGACTCCGGTGGTGGTAAGAATCCGGCATCGCACGAAGGAAAGCAGACGCCTTCGGATTCGGGGTCTCCTGCGCGACGCGCCAGGGACGCAGCGGCCCAGGGAGCTGCTGATTCCCAGGCAGGGCGCACCGGGGGTCCGGGGACTTCGTCCTCCGATGGTCAGCGTGGTGCGGGTGCGGCCGGTGGAGGGGAGCGCAACGGTCCGGCGTCGAGTTCGGGTTCTGCTGATGGCAGTGCCGTCGGTCGCGGAGCGCATCAGACGTCTTCGGATCCGTCGGCTGCGCAGCGTGCCGGGGCAGCGGCCATGGCGAGGAATGCGGCGGCCAGCGACGTGCGTGGTCCAGGAACGTCGTCTTCCGGCGGTCAGCGTGATGCGGGTGCGGACGGTGTGGTTCCGTCGGTGACGCGTACGGGTGGTGGGGATAACAGTGCCACTCCGCCGGGGGGCGGGCGCTCCGGTGGGGAGAGCAGCGGCGCAGAGGGCGTGCGCGGTGACGGGCCGTCGACGACCAAGGGTTCATCGGATCACGCGTCGACCTCGTCAGGTCCGGCATCGAAGTCCCCAGGTGGCCAGGCTCCTGCAAAGAGCGGGCAGAAGGGCTCGGGCGAATCCGGGTCCGGTGGGCCGGGTAAGGGCGATGGGCAGGAAGGGCCGCCGGCCGTTTCACGGCCAGGCCGGACTCCCGAGGCGGTTCAGGCGGGGGATCGGGCTCGGCAGATTGCTTTGGACGGTGGTCTGGGTGAGCAGGAGGCGGCGGAGTGGGGTAATCGGTTTGCGCAGACTTACGACAGTGGTGGGCGTGCCGCTGTCGCTAAGCTGCATGGTGATTTGACTGCGCGGGTTTTGGATCCGAATACGCAGATCGAAAAAGCGCTGGGCAGGATTTTTGGTGGGCGGTCCAAGGGCGGTAACCCTGCTGTTAAGCCTGTGGGTGCGGGTCCTTCGGATAAGCCTGCTGGTGTGGGTTCTTCAAGTGAGCCTGTGGCTCCTGCGGGTGAGCCTGCGGCGAGTGGTCGGGATGGTGGTCCGGCGGATGCCGGCTTGGGTGAGAAGGGGCCGAAGCAGGGAGAGTCGGGGTCGGACGCTGCCGGACATTCGTCTGAGCGCGGCCCTGGTTCGAGCAGTGGTGGGCGTGAGTTCTCTCCCGAGGCGGTTCAGGCGGGGGATCGGGCTCGGCAGATTGCTTTGGACGGTGGTCTGGGTGAGCAGGAGGCGGCGGAGTGGGGTAATCGGTTCGCGCAGGCTCACGACAGTGGTGGGCGTGCCGCTGTCGCTAAGCTGCATGGTGATTTGACTGCGCGGGTTTTGGATCCGAATACGCAGATCGAAAAAGCGCTGGGCAGGATTTTTGGTGGGCGGTCCAAGGGCGGTAACCCTGCTGTTAAGCCTGTGGGTGCGGGTCCTTCGGATAAGCCTGCTGGTGTGGGTTCTTCAAGTGAGCCTGCGGCTCCTGCGGGTAAGCCTGCGGCGAGTGGCCGGGATGGTGGTCCGGCGGATGCCGGCCTGGGTGAGAAGGGACCGAAGCAGGGACAGTCCGGGTCGGACGCTGCCCAACATTCATCTGAGCACGGCA
>NZ_JAMXMX010000072.1 GCF_024055725.1 Actinoallomurus spadix
TGCGACCTCTGGGTTATGAGCCCAGCGAGCTACCGAGCTGCTCCACCCCGCGTCGGTGTGGTCATACGTTATGCGGCCCCGACGCCGGGCGCAAATCGATTCCGCTGCCGTCGGCCCGGAAACCCCGCTTCACCTGCGGTGATCTCGATGACGATCGGTTCGAGGGGAGCGCGCGCCGGCGATCCGGCGCGGGACCCCCGGCGATCCGGCGCGGGACCCCCGGCGATCCGGCGCGGCGATGCGCCACCGACTTCACCGGCACGGATTGGTGACCTGATTCGGCCGCCCGCCAAAATCTCCAATCCCTCAAAAGACACATAAAGGTCGCTCCATGGCCCCTTAGCGTGAGCCACTCGCACACCGAACCAAGGGGGATCAATGAAGCTTCCTGTGCGTGTACTCGCCGTCGGCGGTCTCGCGGCGGTGCTCGTCTCGACGGCCGGGCTCTCCGCGGCCGACGCCTCGACGACGGACTCGACGGTCACCCTCACCGCCACCCGGGCGGCGGGTCCCAGCCTGCGGGCCGACGTGATCACCTGCAAGGTCACCGCCCACAACCCGCACTACTCCCACCACGCGCACGCGAAGAACCGCGACATCGTGAACGTCACCGCCGATATCAAGTGCAGCAAGAAGGTCGCGTCGATCTCCATTCAGGTGGCGCTCTACAAGAACAACACGCTGTACAAGAAGAGCGCCGTGAAGCGGAACGCCGGCAAGAACTACATCAGCCAGAACGCCGCCCGGCGATGTGTCAAGAAGCAGCACTACACCGGGGTGGCCGTCGGCACCGTGAACTTCCCGCCCGGTTACACGCCGCCGTCCAAGAGCGGCCGCGGCCAGAGCAAGACCGTCTACATCGCGGCCTGCAAGAAGAAGTGACGCGGTCAGCCGAGCGGGTCGGACAGCTCGGCGGGTAGTGCCTCCAGGTGTGATCCGCCCGTCAGGTCCTCGACCAGGCTGGCGGATCCGCCCACGTAGGTGGAGTCCAGGTCGACGTCGGACGCCACGCACCACGCCCGGTCCTCCGGCCAGATGAGGTTCGGCGCCTGGTGGAAGAAGTAGCCCGGCCCACGGTCGCCGAACTCCGTCACGGCGTCGAGAGGTCCTTCGTACAGCAGATGGTCGCGGCCCGGCAGATGGAACGTCGGGCCGTCGGCGTCGAGCCAGCCCCAGCCGTCCCACAGGCCGAAGTAGCAGTGCCCCGGCGTCGCGGTGTGCGCCGCGAGGATCGCGCAGAGGGCCGGCAGCAGCTCCGCGGGGAACGCCCCGGCTCGGGGCTCCTCGTCCTCCGGCCCGGCGATGTCCTTGAAACGCGTCCTGGAGTCGACGGCGCGCCCGGAGCGCCCGGCGATCTCCTGCCAGCGCAAGGGCTGCCCGTCCGCGGACTCGGCGGGGTGCGGCAGCCGTGCGTACGCCGCGAACCCGGCGGGCAGCAGCGCGTGCACGCCGGAGTCGAAGTCACCGGCCCCCGCCTCGATCCACGCGGCGGGCGAGACATCGGCGAGAGGGCGCAGGCGGAAGGGCATGACTCAAGCCTCCGGCGCGGCCGCGGGCGGCGCAAGCGATCGGAACGACGAGAAGCCCAGAGGATGATCCTCTGGGCTTCTCGACCTGGTAGCGGGGGCAGGATTTGAACCTGCGACCTCTGGGTTATGAGCCCAGCGAG
>NZ_JAMXMX010000007.1 GCF_024055725.1 Actinoallomurus spadix
CGACCTCCTGCCCGCCGCCCCGCCACAACTTCCGCGCCATCGCCAAGATCCGCTCTGACCGGCCGGCCGTCGACCTGCACTATCCGTTCCTCGGCCACGAAGGCCAGGAGGAGGTCAAGGGGATCGAGTAGTCACCGATCCTCCAGCTCCCGGCGCTCGTCCGGGGTGGGCATCTCGGCGGTGTAGTGCACGTAGGCGTGGTTGAGGCGGGCGCGGACCTGCGCCAGGACCCGGCCCGGCGTCGGCAGCGGGATGACGTGGTCGGGGATCGGCCGTACGAGCTCGCCGGGGTGCACGGTCCGCGTGACCAGGGCCTTCTCCGGTTGCGGGCGGTCGTGGACCTCGACGTACTCGCCGCTGGGCAGGCGCTTGAGAGTTCCGCTCTCGACGCCCTCGTGGAGCGCTTCGGCGTCGGAACGCTGCAGCCACAGGCACAGCCGCCGCGTGACGACGAACGCGACCACGGGAAGGACGAAGAAGCCCACGCGGAAGAACCAGGTCGTGTACTCCAGCCGGACCTTGAACACCTCCGCGATGACGTCGTTCCCGCCGGCCGCCCACAGGTTCCCGTACCAGACGATGGCCGCGACGCCGAGGGCCGTACGGGTGGGGACGTTGCGCGGGCGGTCGCACAGGTGGTGGGGGCGGTCGTCCCCGGTCACCCACCGCTCGAAGAAGGGGTACAGCCCGATGAGGGTGAAGAACACCAGCGGCAGGATCACCGCGGGCACCAGGACGTTCAGGGCGACGCTGTGCCCGGCGAAGCTGAACGCGAGCCGCGGCATGATCCGCAACGAGCCCTCGAGGAAGCCGACGTACCAGTCTGGCTGGGAACCCGAGGAGACCACGTCGGGCCGGTACGGGCCGTACAGCCAGATCGGGTTGATCTGCGCCCACGCGCCGAGGAGCGCCAGCGCGCCCAGGACGTACAGGAAGAACGCGAGCGTGTGCGTGAGGAACTGCGGGAAGGTCGGGGACCCGACGACGTTGCGCTCGGTCCTCTTCGGCCCCGGCCACTGGGTGTGCTTCTGGTGCCAGATGAGCATCAGGTGCGCGCCGATGAGCGCGATCAGGATGCCGGGGATCAGCAGGACGTGGACGGTGAACAAGCGCGGGATGAACTGATCACCGGGGAACTCCCCGCCGAAGACGAAGAAGGTGAGGTACGTCCCCACCACCGGGATGGACAGCAGGATGCCCTCGAAGATGCGCAGACCGGTCCCGGACAGCAGGTCGTCCGGCAGCGAGTAGCCGCCGAACCCCTCCGCGACGGCCAGCGCGAACAGCGTCGTCCCGATCACCCAGTTGATCTCCCGGGGCTTGCGGAAGGCGCCGGTGAAGAAGATCCGCATGAGGTGCACGCAGATCGCGGCGACGAACAGCAGCGCGGCCCAGTGGTGGATCTGCCGGACGAGCAGGCCGCCGCGGATGTCGAAGGACAGGTGCACCGTCGAGGCGTACGCCTCGCTCATCGAGGTCCCGCGCAGTTGCGGGTAGTTCCCGGTGTAGACGACCTCGTGCTCCGACGGCTTGAAGAACATCGTGAGGAAGACGCCAGTCAGGACGAGCGTGACGAACGAGTAGAGCGCGATCTCGCCGAGCAGGAACGACCACTGCTCGGGGAAGACCTTCCGGACGTTGCGCCGCAGGAACGACGAGCTGCCGACCCTTTCGTCGACGGCGCGTTCCGCCCGGAAGATCAGAGTGCTCCTACCCGCCACGACGCGATGCTCCTACCCGGACCCGGTACGGAAAAACGCCGGTCAGCGGGGTATTGACGGAGTCTTGCCGCATCGGGGGCGGTACGGTCACATGCGCCAGATCTTGATCTCCCTTCGGAGCGCCGGGAGTTCCCGGACGACCACCGTCACGACACCGGCGACGGCCACGCCGATCAGCACCTTCTTGGCCATGTGTCCTCTCCTTCCCTCGTCAGCCCGGCGGCAGGTTCGGCATGATCTTGAGGATCGCGTCGTGCTTCTTCGGCCGGATCCCCGTCGAACGGCGGGCGTCGGCGGTGTGGTCCTTGTGGTGGCCGATCTGCCGGCTCATCGACCGCTTGGCGTTGCCCTCGCGGATGCCCCGTACGTGGGAGGGAGTGTCGATCTTCACGTGCGGCTTACCGACCCGGATGCGGCCCATGGCGCCTCCTCAGTTCGTCGAAGAATCGCTCGATCTCGGTCCACACGACCTCGCCGCCCGACATCCCGCGCCAGTGGCGGCAGACGATCGCGACGAGCCGGTGGCAGTCGTCGACGGGGACGAGCCACGCCTCCGAACGCCCCCGGGCGGTGTTGACGAGCAGCGCCTCCACCTCAGCCTTCAGGTCCGCCAGCCCGGCGGTGTCCCGTACGGCCGACTCCCACGCCGCCGGGTCGACCTCCCACCGGGTGGCGCCCGCCGGGCTCGGGTAGTGCGCGTCGACGCGTCCGTCCGACCGCCGTACGAAGAACGCCAGCCCGACGGGAACGCCCAGTGACGCCGGGGAGAACGCCGGGAGGCGGACCCGCCGGTCGGGGATCAGCCGGTAGCGCCCCTCCGCGGCCTCGTCGCGCTCGAACAGGACCGAGCAGGCGCGGCAGACGCACCGCGGCTCCCGCGTCCGCAGGTCCAGCAGGTGGCGGTGCTCCTGCGGGGCCGAGTGCGCGCACAGCTCGCACAGCGCCTGGGAACGCCCGTCCGCCGTCGCCCGGTGGATGACGCGCCGCAGGGCGCCCGAGGCTCCCCGCGGTCTCTTCGCCTCCGGGCCCGTCACGTCGTCCGCCTCCGGGCCCGTCATGGCGTCCGCCTCCGGGCCCGTCATGGCGTCCGCCTCCGGGCCCGTCATGGCGTCCGCCTCCGGGCCCGTCATGGCGTCCGGCTCCCGGGGCGGGCGGACGCGGCCGGCCGGCGCAGCAGCGACTCGACCGGGATCACCGCCGGGGCCGGCCGCGCGGCCGGGGCGGGGCTGACCTCGACCCGGCGCAGCTCGGGCGCCATCGTGAGCACCGACTCGGCGAGCGCGCGCTCGACCGAGGCGGCCGACGACGCGCAGCCACCGCCACCCGACCAGCGCAGGCGGGCGACGCCGTCCGCGATCCCGGTCAGCTCGACCGTCTCACCGCGGGGCCGGAGCGCCTCCCGTACGTCGTCGAGGGCCCGCGCCACGCGCTCCTCGACCGGCTGCGGGTGCAGGCCGTGCAGGACGAGCAGGTGGTGCAGCAGTTCGTCCCGCGCCGGTGCCGTGGACAGCTCCGGCACCCCGCCGACCAGGGCCATCAGGCGGGCGAGGGCGGTGCCGTACACCTCGGTGAGGGCCTCGACCGCGTGGCGCGCGGTCTCGGCGTCGTCCCCGGTGGCCCGTTCGAGGCGTTCCAGGAGCACGTCGAGGCGCATGAGCCGGTCCTGGACCTCCTCCTCCGGCAGGCCGGCGGCGGGCCGGTCGGCCGGCCGGTCAGCCATGGGACGCCCCGAACGTCGGCGAGTGCAGCTTCTTCAGCACGTTGCCCTTGCCGAGGTACATGTGGACCCCGCACGGCAGGCACGGGTCGAAGCTGCGGACCGCCCGCATGATGTCCACGCCCTTGAAGTCGTCCGGGCCGTTCTCCTCGAAGATCGGCATGTCCTGGACGGCGTCCTCGTACGGGCCGGGGACGCCGTGGACGTCGCGGGGACTGGCGTTCCACGGCGTCGGCGGGTACGGATGGTAGTTCGCGATCTTCTTGTCCTTGATGACGAGGTGGTGGGACAGCACGCCGCGCACCGCCTCGTGGAACCCGCAGCCGATGCCCTCGTCCGGGACCTCGAAGTCCTGGAACACCTTCATGTCCCCGGCGCGCATCCGCCCCATCGCGCGTTCGAGGAAGTACAGCGACATCGCCGCGGAGTAGGCGATGAAGTACGCGCGGGCGCGGTCCCGTTCGATCGCGTTGGACCACTTCGGGATCCGCCACTCCAGCGTCGTCTCCGGGAGCTTCTCGCTGCGCGGCAGGCTTATCCGCACGCTCGACCCGGTCGCCTTGACGTACGGGGTGTCGACCAGCCCGGCGAGCGCCGTGGCGTACAGGCGGGCGAACGGCCCGCCACCGGTGTCGAGGGCCAGGAGCTCGCCGGTGCGCTTGTCGAACCAGCGAGGGCTCATCACCCAGCTGTACTTGTCCTCGAAGTCGCGTTTCTGCGGCACCGGGATCGTCGTCTGGTTCCACGGGTGCCGGATGTCGACCGGGTTGCCCAGCGGGTCGTGGGTGACGAACGGCTCCTCGTTCACCCAGTCCTCGTAGTAGGAGCTGCCGAGCAGGATGCGGATACCGAGATTGATGTCGACGAGGTCCGTCGTGACCAGCTCACCGTCCACGACGACGCCCGGGGTGACGTGCATCGCGCGGCCCCAGCGGCTCATGTTCTCGTACCGGTAGTCGCAGACGTCCGGGTTCTGCCAGGCGCCCCAGCAGCCGAGGAGGACACGCCTGCGCCCGACCTCCTCGTAGCCGGGCAGCGCCTCGTAGAAGAAGTCGAAGACGTCGTCGTTCATCGCGACGGCCTTCTTCACGAAGTCGAGGATCGAGACGAGCCGGCTCAGGTAGTCGGTGAACAGGGTCGGCTCGGGCATCGTCCCGACACCGCCCGGATACAGCGTCGAGGGGTGGACGTGCCGCCCCTCCATCTTGCAGAACATCTCCCGCGTGACCCGGCTGACCCGCAGGGCGTTCTTGTACACCTCGCCCTCGAACGGGTTGTACGCCTCCATGATGTCGGCGATCGTGCGGTACCCGTGGATCTCCGCGTGCGGCGCGTCGGTCCGCCGCGCCCGCTGCAGCACGCTCGGGTTCGTGGCCTTGACCATCGCCTCGCAGAAGTCGACGAAGCAGAGATTGTCCTGGTAGATCGTGTGGTCGAACATGTACTCGGCCGCCTCGCCGAGATTGATGATGTCCTCACCGAGCGGCGGCGTCTTGATGCCGTACGCCATGTTCTGCGCGTACACCGAGCAGGTCGTGTGGTTGTCCCCGCAGATGCCGCAGATCCGGCTCGTGATGAAGCCCGCGTCCCGCGGGTCCTTGCCCTTCATGAACACCGAGTAGCCGCGGAACAGCGACGACGTGGCATGGCACTCCGCCACCCGCCGGTTCGCGAAATCGATCTTCGTGTAGATGCCGAGATTGCCGATGATCCGCGTGATCGGATCCCAGGCCATCTCGACGAGCTGCTCACCGGCGCCGCGTTTCTCCCGCGTCCGTTCGGTCACTGCCATGGTCGTCGGTCTCCTTCGAGGTCCGGGCCGGCGTAGGCCTCCGGGCCGGTGGGCCGGTCTGGGCCCGTCCGGGGTCAGGGACGCCAGCGCGGGTTGTAGCCGCTGGTCAGTTCGGGTCTGTTGTGGTGCCACTTCGGCTCGGTGTTGAGCGCCTGGTTCGTGAAGCCCCGCATCCGGCGGATGAACATCCCGTACGGCTTGGCCAGCGCCGACGACAGCGACCCGCCCGGTGGCTCGTCCATGAACGGCATGAACTTGTCCGGGAAGCCGGGCATCGTGCAGCCGATGCAGATGCCCCCGACGTTCGGGCAGCCGCCGACGCCGCCCATCCAGCCGCGCTTGGGCACGTCGCAGTTGACGACCGGCCCCCAGCAGCCGATCTTCACCTGGCACTTCGGCGAGTTGTAGTCCTTGGCGAAGTCCGCCTGCTCGTAGTACCCGGCCCGGTCACAGCCCTCATGGACGGTCTTGCCGAACAGCCACTGCGGGCGCAGCAGCTCGTCCAGCGGAGGCGGCGGCGCGCCCCCGGCGGCGTGGTACAGCACCCAGGTCAGCGTCTCCATGAAGTTGTCGGGCTGGATCGGGCAGCCGGGGACGTTCACGATCGGCAGCCCGGCGGTCGACCGGAAGTCCCAGCCGAGGTAGTCGGCCAGGCCCATGCAGCCCGTCGGGTTGCCGGCCATCGCGTGGATCCCGCCGTACGTCGCGCAGGTCCCCGCCGCGACCACCGCCCACGCCTTCGGCGCGAGACGGTCCAGCCACCAGTTCAGCGTCAGCGGCTCACCGGTCTCCGGGTCGTTGCCGAAGGACGTCCAGTACCCGTCGCCCTCGATGATGTTCTGGTTGGGGATGGAACCCTCGATCACGAGGATGAAGGGCTCCAGCTCCCCGGCGGCCGCCGCGCGGAACGGCGCCAGGAACTGCTCGCCGCCCTGCGCGGGCGACAGCACCTTGTTGTGCAGGGTGACCCGCGGCAGCCCGGGAATGAGACCGAGCACCACATCCTCGATCGGCGGCTGCCCGGCGGCGGTCATCGCGACCGTGTCGCCGTCGCAGCTCATGCCCTCGGAGATCCACAGGATGTCGATGTGCTCGAAGCCCTTCCGCTCCTGACCGGTCGTGGGCTGCTCGGCGGCGTGCGGGAATCCGGTCTCGACGCTCATGTGCGGGGCCTCCTCTGCAGCCGGTCGCGGACCCGGTCGTACACCGCGGCGACCGGTGCGGCCATCGCCAGCGCGGGCGGTTCGTTCGGCGCGTGCGGGTGCGGCCGGGTGGGCGCCGCGCGCTTGCCCTTCCTCAGCTGCTCGCCGAGGTCGCCGAGCGCCTCCGGGCCGAGGGCCTCCCGTAGCCGCGGGAAGAACTCGCCCTCCTCCTCCTGCACGTGGTGCTCGACCTCGCGCCGCAGCTCGGCGACCAGGTCGCCCTCCAGCCGGTCACCGGCCGACAGCCGGTCCAGACTCGCGAGGATCCTCTTCAGCCCCATGTGCTCGCTCAGGTGTTCGTCGACCTCGCCGGCCATCTCGGGGATCACCTTCTTGGCCAGCGGGTAGACGAGCAGCTCCTCCAGCGACGCGTGCTTCGACAGCTCGCGGATGAGGATCTCCACGACCCCCCGCCGCTGTACGGCCGAGGCCGCCGTCTCGTAGTCGCGGAACATCTGCTCCACGATCCGGTGATCGTGCTCGAGCAGTTCGGTCCCGTCCATCATCACGAGCTCCCTTCCCGCGCCGTGTCGAACGCGATGGCCTCCAGCACGACCTCCTCGGCGCCGGTCGCGTCGACGTCGACGCCACCGCACCGCGGGCACGCGACCAGCAGGCGCGGGTCGGCGGCGTCGGAACGCGCGCCGCAGTCGCGGCACCGCACCGACGGCGGCCGGGCGACCACCTCGACGTTCGCCCCCTCGACGACCGTCCCGGCCGCGGCCAGCCGCAGACCCTGGTCGATCACGCCCGCGTCGACCGGGTGCCCGGTGACCCGGACCCGCATACTCGTCACGCGATGCCCACCGGCGCGGCGTACGGCCGCCTCGACGATCGCGTCGCACAGTCCCATCTCATGCATCGGCGGGCCGCCTCTCCGTCTGCCAGGTCTTCGCGGCCTCGTCACGGGCCAGCGTGGTCACCAGGGACACCGCGTCGTCCAGCGCGGCGCGCACCGGCCCGGACAGCTCCATCCGCTCGTCGACGACCGCCGGACGGCAGCCCACGACGAGGACACGGTCGATCCGCCCGCCGAGATTCCGGAGCAGCGCCAGTACGGCCTCCGGGTTCATGCCGTGCCCGTCGAGCGCCGGCGGGGCCGCCGGCTCCGGCCTCGGATCGACCTCCAGGACGGCGAGCGTTCCCGGGGGCCCGTCGAGCGGTACGGCATCGACCATGATCAAGGTCTCGTGGCGGCCGTCGAGCAGCTCGTACGCGAGGTGAACGCCCCGGATCCCGTAGTCGGCCACGTCCACCGTCGGCGGGAGCGCGGCCGGATCGACGCGGCGGACCACCTCGACACCGAAACCGTCATCGCCGAGGAAGACATTGCCGATGCCCGCCACGAGCACCCGGCGGCACGGCCCGCTCACCGCCCCTCCCCGCCGTCCCCGGAGTTCCCAGGACCCCCGGGACCGCCGGGACCCTCGGGGCCGCCGGAGCCCCCGGAAGCCTCGGAACTCCCGGAAGCCCCGGAGACCCCGAAAGCTTCGGAGCCGCCGGGGTCCCCGGCGTTGTCGTCGAGCGGCTCGACCTCGGCGGGGGAGAAGTACCGGAACCGCCCGTACCAGCGGTCGAGCCCCGCCCCGGGATCACCCTCCAGCGTGACGGCCAGGTGCTGGGAGCCGTCGACGTCCAGGAGTACGGCCTCCACCCGGCCGGTCCGGCCCGCCAGGAACATGTCCTGCGGGTCACCGCCCTCGCGCGGCAGCAGACGGACCCGCGAACCCTTGGCGACGCGGCGGCCGGCGACCGTGACGGCGTCGCTGCCGGGCGGCAGTTCCGCGTCGTCCGGCGGCGTCCACCGGGACGGCCGCGGGTCGCCCGCGACCGTCGCCGAAGGAAGTGGCTTGAGTGAGCGGATGGCGCCGTGCAGGCGGGACAGCACCTCCGGCGGCATCGCGTCGACCCGGTCGATGATGGCGGCGGCGCGGGGATCGGTCGCGCGGGCCTCCCGTTTTTCGGCGTCCGTGAGCGTGAGCGTCCGCAGCGAGAGGATCTCGTCGATCTCGGTGGCGTCGTTCAGGTCGCCGGGACTCTCCGGAGCGACCCGAGGGTGGTCGTAGAGGATGATCGGCGAGGACAGGAGCAGATCCCGGGTGCCGTGCGGACCCGCGAGCACGGGAAAGGTGCGCACGTTCGCGCACGCCTTCGCCTCCGCCTCGGCCCACTGCGGCGGGTCGAGCAGTGAGACGAACGACGCGTCCCGCCCCGCGTAGATCGTATGGACGGCGATCAGAGATCGCCGCAGCGCCTCGGCGCGGGGCACGCCCACGGGGGTCGTACGGTCGGCGTTCTCGACGCGGACGCGCAGCCGGATGAGCCGGGACCGGCCGGGGCAGCGGGCGGCGGAGACCGTCACCGACGCCTCCACCGGCCAGAACCGGACCGTTACCCGCCCCACCGGACGTCCGTCCTCGTCCCGGAGCGTCTCGACGTCCGAGCCACCGGGCGCCCGGAACGCGAACCGCCGTTCACCGGCCAGCGCCTCCCCGAGAACGAACCGCAGGTCGAACTCCCGAGGAATCGCCTGATCGAACCCGCTCCCGCTCCCGCTCTCGCCCCCGGTCCCGCTCTCGGAGCTGGTTCGGGAACGGTCCGCAGAGCCGATCCCGGAGCCGGTCGCCGAGCTGATCGTGTCGGCGGGGCGGCGGGCGTTGTCCGTGGCGCGTTCTTCGACGGACCGGCGCAGCAGCTGCAGGAACCGAAGGCGGCACTGCACGACGGACTCCTCGCCCGCCTGCAGCAGGCACACGGTCCGCTGCCACCAGCCCTCGGCGGACCCGGCCAGGCCCTCGTCGTCCGCGCCGCGCGCCTCGGTCCAGGCCCGCGGCGTCAGCACGCCGAACTGCCAGCGGACCTGGTTCTTCGCCGACGAGCGGCGGTACGGGTACAGCAGATAGCCCTCGTAGAGGATCGCGTCGGCGACCGCCAGGGCCCGATCGAAGGCGGTGCCGGTGGTGACCGGCTCAGCTGCCATGATCGCTATCCCTCCTGCGCCGGAGCGCGAGCCCGGACCTTCCCCGCCGGAAGGCGGGCCTTACCGGTATAGGCCACGATCGCCACGTTCGGTAAGTGACCGACTCCTCTAGGTGGCGTGGTCCGTTAGGGCTCGAGGTGACGATGCGCTGCCGCGTCAGGCCATAACGGCGGCGTCCTTCACCTGGGTCGATGGCGGCAGGGGTGCGGTGGTGATCGCATGGGTACACGAGGTGAGAGTGTGCGTCGTCACCTGCGGCGATGAGGGTGAGCGGAGGTGCGGCATGGCGGTTTCACGGCCGGATCCCCTCGGTTCGCGGTCCGTCGGCGAGCCGCGTAACTTCCTGCAGTGCTGCCTGCTCCTGCTGCTGCGGGAACGGCCCGCGCACGGCTATGAGCTGTTCGAGCGGCTGAAGCCCTTCGGTCTCGCGGAGGGCGACCCGGGGACCCTCTACCGCAGGCTGCGCGCCCTCGAACGCCAGGGGATGCTGTGTTCGCGCTGGGAGCCGTCGGAGGCGGGACCGCGGCGGCGTACGTACCACCTCACCGAGTGCGGGGAGGAGCTCCTCGGCGTCTGGGCCGGCGTGCTCGCCGAGACCCGCTCGCTCCTCGACTACTACCTGGGGCGGCACGCGGCGGTCTCGGGGGCGGTTGAGGCGGCGCCGGCCGAGGCGGGAAGGAACGCGGTGGGCTCGGTGCCGGCGGAGCACGGGCGGCGGGCGCGGTGACGAGGCTTCGCGGGTAAGGGTGTCTCAGCAGATCCGGGGGAGTGGGTCGCCGACGAGGAGGTCGATGATCCGGGTGCCGCCGAACGCCGTGTTGAGCAGCACGAGGCCCTCGGGGTCCGCGGCGACCCTTCCGATCAGCGCCGCGCCGGCACCGAGGGGGTGAGCGCGCAGCGCCGCGAGTGCGGCGTCGGCGTCGGTGCCGTCCACGATCGCGACCATGCGTCCCTCGCAGGCGACGTACAGCGGGTCGATGCCGAGGAGCTCGCCCGCGCCGGCGACCTCCGGCCGGACCGGCAGGGCCGCCTCGTCGACGACGATGGCCACCTCGGACGCCGTGGCGATCTCGGCCAGTACCGTCGCGACACCGCCGCGGGTCGCGTCCCGCATCACGCGGGTGCCGGGGGCCGCCTTCAGCAGGAGTGCGCAGAGTTCGTGCAGGGGGGCGGTGTCGGAGGCCAGGTCCGCGTCGATGTCGAGTTCGCCGCGGGCGAGCATCACGGTGATGCCGTGGTCACCGATCGGTCCGGACACCAGGACCGCGTCCCCGGGGCGTACGTTCTCTGGGGACAGCTCGACGTCGGCGGTGAGGACCCCGAGGCCGGCCGTGGTGATGTAGCAGCCGTCGGCTCGTCCCCGCTGCACGACCTTCGTGTCGCCGGCCACCACCTGGACGCCGGCCCGGGCCGCGGCCCGGGCCATCGAGTCGACGACGCGGCGGAGGTCGTCGACGGGCATGCCCTCTTCCAGGACGAAGCCGGCGGACAGGTACAGGGGCCGCGCGCCGCAGACCGCCAGGTCGTTCACCGTGCCGTTCACCGCGAGGTCGCCGATGTCGCCGCCGGGGAAGAAGAGCGGGGAGACCACGAACGAGTCGGTGGTGAAGACCAGGCGGGCGCCGCCGGCGGTCACGGTCGCGCCGTCCGTCATGGCCTCGAGGAGCGGATTGCGGAACGCCTCCAGGAACACCGCGTCGACCAGCGTGTTCGTCGCCTTGCCGCCCGCGCCGTGCGCCAGTGTGACGCGTTCCTCCCGGAGCCGGGGCCTGCGCCGCCGTACCCGCTCGATGCGGTCCAGGACCTGTCGTTCCCTGCTCTCTTCGAGGCTCATGGCCGGCTCGTCTCCCGTACGCGCTTCCTCACGTGCGGCTCGCCTCCCGTACGCGCTCCCGGCTGAACCGGCCGAAGGCGTAGTACGCCGCGCACGCGCCCTCGGAGGAGACCATGCAGGTGCCGATGGGGGTCTCCGGTGTGCAGGCGGTGCCGAACACCTTGCACTCCCATGGCCGCAGCACGCCCTTCAGCACCTCGCCGCACTGGCAGGCCTTCGGGTCGGCGACGCGGACGCCCGGCAGGTCGAAGATCCGTTCGGCGTCGAACCGGGCGTACGCCTCCTTTATCCGGAGCGCGGAGTGGGAGATGAACCCGAGGCCGCGCCACTCGAAGTACGGGCGGGGCTCCATCACCTCGCCGATGACGCGCAGGGCCTTCGGGTTGCCGTCCCACGGCACGACCCGCGAGTACTGGTTCTCGACCTGCGCCCGGCCCTCGGCGAGCTGGCGCAGGAGCAGGTGGACCGACTGGAGGATGTCCAGCGGTTCGAACCCGGCGCACACGAGCGGCCTGCCGTGGTCGCGGGCGATGAACTCGTACGGCCGGCAGCCGATCACCGCCGAGACGTGCCCGGGGCCGAGGAAGCCGTCGAGGCGCAGGTCGGGGGAGTCGAGGATCGCCTTGATCGCCGGGATGATCATGACGTGGTTGCAGAAGACCGCGAAGTTGTCCACGCCGTCCGCGGCGGCGCGCAGCACGGTCATCGCGGTGGACGGCGCGGTCGTCTCGAAGCCGATCGCCATGAACACCACCCGCTTGCCGGGCTCCGCACGCGCGATCTTCAGGGCGTCGAGCGGGGAGTAGACCATCCGGATGTCCGCACCGGCCGCCTTCGCGTCGAAGAACGACCCCTGCCCGCCGGGGACGCGCATCATGTCACCGAACGACGTCATGATCACGTCGGGCTGCCGGGCGATCGCGATCGCGTCGTCGACCCGGCCCATCGGGATGACGCAGACGGGGCAGCCCGGTCCGTGGACGAGCCGGACCGCCTCGGGCAGGAAGTCCTCGATGCCGTGCTTGTAGATCGTGTGGGTGTGACCGCCGCAGACCTCCATGAAGCGGTACGACCGCCCGGGCTCGCACAGCGCGGCGATGCGGGCGGCCAGCGCCCGCGCCTTGCCCGCGTCGCGGAACTCATCGACGAAGCGCATCGGATCCCTCCTACGGGCTCGACTCTCGGAAGGCGGCGATCTCGTCGTCGTACGCCTGCCCCATGTCCTCGAGGAACTGCAGGAGGGCCTGGGCCTCCGACTCGGAGATCTTGGAGAGCGCGAAGCCCACGTGGACGAGGACCCAGTCCCCGGGCCGCAGGTCCTCTCCTTCGAGCAGGCCGATGTTGATCCGCCGCCGGACTCCGCTCACGTCCACCGTCGCCAGGTCCGGAGGGTCGTCGCCGAACGCGACGAGTTCTCCAGGGATCCCCAGGCACATCCGCGTACTCCCGCCTCACCGTCCGGCCGGCCCGCCGGCTCCAGGCGTGACTCGGCTTCGTCGCGCTACGTACCCCGGGTCGTCTCTCGGGCCGTCATGCGGGCCGTCATCTCCGGGGAAAGGCGGCTCCGGCAGTGAACCGGTGATCATCCCCCTTCTTTGCGTACGGTCCCGTTTCCGCTGGTGATCGGGCGGCAAGGCGTAGCCCTATGGGCCCGGTAGAGTCGGCGGCGGCGGAGGACGGGGCCGGCGGGCTCGATCGTGTCCACCGTGTCCTGGCGCAGCCACGCGTCGGCATGGGGCCCGAGGCGGTCGCGGTCGACGTGCGGCGCCGGCGGGCGTTCGTGGCGTGCTCACGCAGCGACGCCGTGACCGCCGTCGACCTCGTCCGGATGACGCCCGTCTGGCGGGCGGGCGTCGGGCGGGAGCCCATACCGATCGTCTTCGACGCCCCGACCGGGCGGTTGTTCACCGCGGACGCACGGTCCGACATCGTCAGCGTCCTGGACGCGGGCACGGGGGAACCGCTCGCGCGGATCGCCGTGGGTGCCTATCCGGCGGGCCTGGGGTACCACCCGCGGCTCCGGCGGATCTTCAGCGGTGACACGGCCGCGGCCACGATCACCGTGGTCGACGCCGACCGCCTCGCACCGATCGGGGTCATTCCCGCCGGGCTCGGCGCCGGCAGCATCGCGATCGACCGGCGGCGCGACCGCGGGTACTGCGCGAACTTCATGGCCGCGTCCCTCACCGTCTTCGACCCGGTGACGCTGCGCCCGCTGGACCGGATTCCGGTGGGGCGCGGGCCGTGCAAGGTCGTCGCCGACCCGGTGGCCGACCGGCTGTACGTCGCGAACTCCCTGGAGAACACGGTCCTGTGGCTCTCGCTCGCCGACGGGCGGGTCGGCGGGTCGTTCCCGGTGGAACGTGCTCCGGTGGGCCTGGCGGTCTCCCGGGACGGCCGTCACGTGTACGTGTGCAACCGGGGGGCCGGCACCGTCAGTGTGCTCGACGTGCGCGCCGGCGCCGAGAGCCACCGGATCCGGGTCGGGTACGGACCGGGGGACTGTGTCATCGATCCCGCGACGGGCCGCCTGCTCGTGTCGAACGCGGGCAGCGGCACGCTCACGATCGTGGACCGGCCGTGGCTGCCCGGGCCGGAGGCGCCGGCGGGGCACCCGGCCGTCGGGCGGCTCCTGCCCGGCTTCGCGCTGCCGGACCTGCGCACCGGGCGGATCCGCACGACCCGGGAGTGGGCGGAGAAGAAGTACGTGATCAATTTCTTCGCCAGCTGGTGAGGCCCCTGTAACGCGGAGGCGCCGGTCCTGGAGGCACTGCGCCGCCGTACCGCCCGGTCGGGGCTGGAGATCATATCGATCAACGTGTGGGAGAGCCGGGACGCCGCCCGTGAGGCCCGCCACTTCGCGGAGGTATGGGACGTCCGGGGGACGATCCTGCTCGACGAGACCGGCGCGTACGCCGCCCGGCTCGGCGTCCGCGGGGTCCCGACGAATGTGCTCGTCGACGAGCGCGGTGTCGTCCGCGCGGTGGGCGTCACCGCCCCGGCCGACCTCGACGCCGCCGTGGCCCGGCGCCTCGCCGGGCCACGGCGATGAGCCGGGCCATGACGCGGGATGAGACCCGGCATGTCGTGGCTCATCGGAGACGGGACGCGGCTGGGCGCCGTGGCGGGTAAGGGCCGCGCTCATGTACGGGATCGCGCTGTTCACGCTGCGCGTCGGCGAGAGGCGCACACTGGCCCAGTGGACGATCACCTGCCCGCGCCGGCGCCGACGAGGAGGGAGAGGGCCATGAGGCCCCACGGGGCCTCCCGGAGGGCCGTGAGCGCGCCACCCCGGCCCCGCTGGGCAAGGAGGAAGTCGTCCGATCCTCCGGCCCGGGGAAGTAGGTTAGCGTCAGACACTATTGCAATATGCAACGGTAATCGGAATGGTTCGTACGGTGAACCGGTGGTCAGCGACGCCGGACCAGGAGCATCGCGGCGTCGTCGGCGATCGGCCCGCCCGTGTGGCGGACGAGGTCCGCCTCCAGATCCCGCAACGCCTGTTCGGCCTCGGAGCTTCGGAGAACGCCGGCGCGGTCGAGGAGCGGATAGAACGTCCCGGCGTCATCGCGGGCCTCGATGACGCCGTCGGTGTAGAACAGCATCTGGTCGCCGGGGGAGAAGGGCACCTGGTACGGCCGCGGCGGCGCGTCGGCCAGATCGGTCATGCCGAGCGGCGGGGACGGCTCCTCCGGCTCGACGAGGCGGAGGTCGCCGTCGCGGCCGAGGATCAACGGCGGAGGGTGGCCGCAGTCGACGAGGGTCACGTGGTCGTCGCCGAACTGGGCGAGAGCGGCGGTGACGAACTTCTCGCCGGACAAGGTGCGGCTCAGCGACTTCTCCAGCCGGTTGACGACACCCGGAAGGTCGGCCTCGTCGTACGCCGCCTCCCGGAAGGCGCCGAGCACGCCGGCGGCCGTCTCGACCGCCCCCAGCCCCTTGCCCTGGACGTCGCCGATCAGGATGCGGACTCCGAACGGGGTGATGACGACCTCGTACAGGTCGCCGCCGATCCGAGCCTCGGCGGCGGCCGAGGTGTAGTTGACGGCGATGAGCAGTGGCCCGGCCGACCGCGGGACCGGGCGCGGCAGCACCCGCTGGGCGACCTCCGCCACCGTGCGCACGGTGGCCAGCTCGCGCTCGCGCTGCTGCCGTCGTGCGCCGGCCAGCGCGCTGGCCGAGGTCACGCCGATGATCGAGGCGAGCGTGAGGTTGTCCTGTCGGTGCCCGAGGACATTGTCGTAGGCCGCCAGCACGATGCAGAGGACGAACGCGATGAGGCCGATCAGGACGATCCGGCGTGCTCCGTAGTGCAGGGCCGCGAACGCCGGCCCCAGCGCGAGCAGGGGAAGGTAGCCGAACTCCGGGCCCGCGGCCAGGTCGACGATCGCGACCGCGCCCATCATCGCGAACGGCAGGCATCGCGCGATCGGGTCGGCTCTTCCGGTCCCGGCGTCCTCGGCGATGCGTCTCCACCTCCATGCTGGACCGGCGTGTCCGGCATCGGGCACACCGGATGACCATTGCATTAGACAATGATCGATTCCAGTATATCGATCAGCCTCGTCGCCGTCCGTGGCCGGCGACGGCTCGAACCCACCCGCGTTCGCTCGGCGGCGCTCATCCGGAGCGGATCGGACAGATGGTGGTATCGCGGCTTCGATCGGGGGAAAGGGCCACTTAACGGGGCAGATTCGAGCGCTACCGCGGCGGGCCCGGCTGTGCGAGGCGCGCGCGGGCCGGCGAGGGGAAGACCGGCCGTGGCGCGCGAGGCGGCCGTCGGCGGGGTGACGGCACGTTCCCTACAGGGGGCTCAATGATCTTCATCATCGGGCTGGCCGCGGCCGGTCTTCTGGGGCTCGGCTTCGTGGCCCAGCAGCACGCGGCGTACCGAGAGCCGCTCGGCCGCATGCTGCACCCGTCCCTTCTGCTGGACCTCATCCACAAACCGCTCTGGCTCGCCGGCCTCGCCGCGATGGTGGGCGGCCAGATCCTCGGAGCGGTCGCACTGTCCGGAGCGGACGTGTCCAGGGTCGAGCCGCTGCTGGCGACCAACCTCGTGTTCGCCCTCGTCATCGGGCGCGTCGTCTGCAAGGAGAACCTGCACTGGAACGAATGGCTCGGCGGCCTCATGGCATCGGGAGGTATCGCGCTGTTCCTGGTGCTCGGCAGCCCCCGGGGCGAGCACCCCACCGGCCCGGAGTCCGGCCGTTGGCTGGCCGCCGTTGGGATCGTGTTCGTCGTGCTGATCCTCGTATGGATCGGACGGCGCTCCCCGCTCCAGACCCGGGCGATGCTGCTGGCCGCCGCGGCCGGCATCCTCTTCGGCCTGCAGGACGCCGTGACCCGGGGACTGCTGATCAGGATCGGTCACGGGCTCGGAGCGATCCTCGCGAGCTGGCAGCCGTACGCCCTGGTCGTCGTCGCGATCTGCGGCCTCCTGCTGGCCCAGTCCGCCTTCGACGCCGCGCCGCTCCGCGTCTCCCTGCCCGCGGCGACCGCGGCGGAGCCGATCACGGGGATCCTGCTCGGGGTCGTGGTGTTCACCGAGCGGCTGCGGCTGGGGGCCGGGCCGCTGGTCGGAGAGATCCTCGGGCTGGCCATGATGGTCGCCGGGATCATCATCCTCGGGCGCTCGCCGTACCTCGCCAAACGGGAGGACGACGTCGCCGGGTGCGCGGAGGCGAGACTGCCGTGATCGCCGTCGTGTGCGCACTGCTCGCCGCGGCGAGCAACGCCCTGGCGTCGGTACTGCAGCGCCGCGCCGCGCGCTCGGCCCCTGATGAGTTCGCCTTCCGCCCGGCCCTGCTGTGGGCGCTGATCCGCCGCCCGGTGTGGCTCGGCGGCATCGGGGCCCTCATCGCGGGATTCCTCCTGCAGGCCCTGGCACTGTCGAACGGCGGGCTGGCCCTCGTCCAGCCGCTCCTGGTCGCGGAGCTGCCGCTGACCATGATCTTCCTCGCCTGTCTGTCACGGGTCCACCTCGACCGGCGCACCTGGCTCGCGGTCGGCGCGATGACGGCGGGTCTGGCCGCGTTCCTCGGCGCGGCGTCACCGGCGCCGGGGCGGCGTTCCCCGAGCGTGCTGATCTGGGTGATCGCCGCGATCGTGACGGTCGGCACCATCGTCGGGATCGCCGTGCTGTCGAGGTCGACCTCGGGCGCGGGCCGGGCGGCGCTGCTGGGCGTGACCGCCGGAATCGGGTTTGCCTTCACCGCGACGTTCATGAAGGCGACCACCAACCTGGCGGACAAGGGCATGCCCGTCCTGCTGACGTCCTGGGAGCCGTACGCGATGATCGCGGCCGGCTTCGGCAGCCTGTTCCTCCTGCAGAACGCCCTGCAGAGCGGCACTCTGGTCGCCGCCCAGCCGGCGCTGACGATCTCCGATCCGGTGGCCAGCGTCCTGTACGGGATCATGCTGTTCGGAGAGAGCGTCCGGTCGGGGGCCTGGGTGGTCGCCGAAGCGGCGGGTTTCGCGCTGATCTTCTACGGCACCCTCCGGCTCAGCCAGTCCCCCATCGTCCAGACGCAGGCGGAGACCGCCTGAGCCGGGAGTCAGTACCCGACGCGGGTGTACTGCCGGATCCGGCAGTGACGGTGCCGCTTGCAGATGGCGTTGTTCCTGCTGACCCGTGCCACCGTGTTGGCGTCCGCGACGATCTGCACACCGGAGATGTTGACGGGACTCCGGATCGATGTCGTGTTGACGTTCGTCCTGCCGTTGCCGACCCGGTTGTGGTCGTAGGCCGGGGACTCCCGGAAGGTTGGCGCGGCCTGCGCTGGGGCGTCCAGCGACGACGCGATCACCCCGCAGACCGCGAGGCCGAAGACCGCGAAGAGGCGGCCGTGCCCGATTCGTCTCATCCGAAGGCTCCTCTCTCGGAGGACCGCCGCGGCCTCCTCGGAGGACCGATACCCGGTGACCGCCCGCGGACCGCCCGTCTGCGCGGTACTGGTGGAGATGATTACTCGCGCTTTGTCCCGCATCCGCGGTGCGAGCCGGTCCAGGCTCGTCCGGCGGGCGAAGCGAGTCCCGTACGGTCTCGTCCGGCGGCCCGGGGGTCACGGACGGGCTCGTCCGGCGGCCCGGGGGTCACGGACGGGCTCGTCCGGCGGCCCGGGGCGGGTCACGGAGGGGCGGGCAGCGGCGAACGGGCGATCGCGATCATCGCCGCGTCGTCGCCCAGCCGGCCGCCGACGTGGTCGAACAGGTCCCGGCGCAGCCGCTCGATGAGCGTGTCGACGTCCTCTCCGGCCCGCCGGCTCAGGTGCGCCGGCAGGTCGAAGAACGCGCCGGTACGGTCCCGGGCCTCGATCACGCCGTCGGTGTACAGCAGGAGGACGTCACCGGGCTCGAAGGAGAAGGCCGCCGGCTGGGCCCCACCGGCGGCCGGCAGGCCCAGACCCAGCGGAGGCGCGATCTGGTCCGGCTGCAGGGCCAGTACCCGGTCCCCGCGCAGGAGGAGCGGCGGCGGATGCCCGCAGGAGGCCACCTCCGCCTTCGGCTCGGCGTCGGGAAGATCGAGGACGCACGCGGTGACGAAGCACTCCGACGCGTCCGGGTCGGCCACGACGAACTCCTCGGCGTCCCGGCAGACGCCCTCCTCCAGCCGCGATACGAGTTCACGCAGGTCCATGGGGTGGTGTGACGCCTCACGGAAGGCGCAGAGCACCGCGGCGGCCTCACTGATCGACGCCAGCCCCTTCCCTCGCACGTCGCCGATGAGCAGACGGGTGCCGTCGGCCGTGCGGGTGGCCCCGTACAGGTCGCCGCCGATCCTCGCCTCCGCGGCGGCGGCGAGGTACATCGAGGCCATGCGCAGGGGGCCGGCCTCGCGGGGCAGGGGCCGGAGCAGGACCCGCTGGGTGATCTCGGACACCGAACGGACCCGATGCAGGACGGCCTTGTGCCGTTCCCGGACCGCGCAGAACACCACCACGAAGGCCGACACGGTCAGAAGCGCGAGCACCTCGAGCCACTGCTCGGGGCGGGTCAGGTCGCGCTGTTCGAGCCCCTCCGCGACGCCGGCGAGCAGGGCCAGCGTCCCGATCGCCGCGGTCCAGCGCGGACCGGCGAACGAGGCCGTGAGCGCGGGGGCGACCACGAGGAGCGGCCTCAGATGGATGTTCGCGGGCGTCAGGACGTCGACGACCGTGATGATCACGATGAGCGCGAGCGGGACGGCCACCAGGACGTGGCCCCGCTGGGCCTCCCGGCGGAGCTCCCCGAGGTGCGGCTGAATGCGCACATCTTCCTGGGTATCACGCGGCGGCCACCCCCCGGACGCGGGGTCGTGGCCCACGTGGCACGGCCGGCCACCGCGCGGGCGGCTCCCCGCGCGACGGCACCGCGTGTGGCGGTGCCGTCGCGCGGCGGTGCCGGTGCGCGGGCGACCCCTCGTGTGGCGGCGCCGCATGCGGGCGGTCTCACTGGGCGCCGGCGACGCCGATCGGCATGGACGGGTCGTCGTGGTCCTGCTGGGTGGTCTCCACGTCCTCGCTCTCCGGCGGCGGGACCGGCTCGGCGTCCACCCAGCCATCGCGGCGCAGCGCGGTGATGAAGGCGTCGACCAGCACGGGGTCGAACTGCGTGCCGGCGTTGCGCCGGATCTCCTCGATGGCGGTCTCGGCGGGCAGGCCGGGACGGTAGGACCGGGTGGAGGTCATCGCGTCGAAGGTGTCGGCGACCGCGATGATGCGGGCGAACTCGGGGATCTCCTCGCCGGCCAGGCCCATCGGGTAGCCCTTGCCGTCCAATCGCTCGTGGTGGTGCATGATGCCGCCGAGTGCCTCGTCGAGGAATTCGATGTCCCGCACGATCTCCTCACCGCGCATGGGGTGCAGTTGGATCGCGGCGAACTCCTCCTCGGTGGGGCGGCCGGGCTTCTGCAGGACCTTCGTCGGCACGCCGAGCTTGCCGACGTCGTGGAGCATTCCGGCGTAACGTATCCGGTTGATCCGGTCGGCGCGCATGCCGATCTGCCGGGCGATCATGACCGAGCCGTACGCGACGCGTTCGCTGTGGCCGCGGGTGTAGTAGTCCTTGGTCTCGACGGCCTGGCACAGGGCGGCGACGGTGGCCGCGTGCGCGCGCTGCTGGGCGAGGATCTGGGTGAACGCCCAGCGGGCGATGAACACCGGCATCAGCACCAGCACGGCGGACAGGGGGCCGGCCGCCGGCCAGATGCCGGCGATGAGCAGCCCGATCATTCCGAAGCCGAGGCAGCCGGGGGCCACCAGGCGCCCGGTCGCCAGGACCTCTCGCCAGGTCGCCTGCCGGCTGACGAGCAGGACGGTGGCCATCAGCGCGAGGTTGACGGTGACGAAGGTGACGAGGGCGCCGACGAAGGGGCCGATGACGTGACCGGTCCAGTTGGCGTCGCCCCAGCGGTACGGGTGGCCGCCGAGCGCCTGGAAGACCGCGCCCGCGGCGTATCCGCTCAGGGCGTACTGCGCGGCGTTGAAGAGGCGTTTGATCAGGGCGAGGTCGCGCCGGCCGGTGAGGATCGCCGTCACGCCGATCAGGGTCGCCCCGACCGGGCCGGCGAGGACGACGGCGGCGAGGCCGGCCGCGAAGCTCATGGACACCCGGGCGCGTTTGATCGTGAGGGTCGCCGCCGACGACTCGGTGACCACGAACAGGGCGGCGAGGACGGCGAGTCTCGGCCAGCACAGGCCCGTTAACGAGGACGTCGCGATGACGCCGATGGCCAGTGCGATGACGCCGCCGGCGTAGGCCCGTGCGGCGAGAGGCAGTCCGCGCATGCGCTCTCCCTGGGGGAACGATGAACGTAGTCACTCTGTCACAGATCGTGATCGTTGGCGAGAGTCGCGCGGTCAGGATCTCCTATACCTCCGGCCACAGGGGTATTAAGGGGTACGACCCCCGCCGGCGCCGCCGGCCTGCACAATCCCCCTGGAGGTCAGGTCTTGTCCCCCCTCACCCCCCTCGCAGACGCGCCGCCACCGCCGATCACCGCGGCGGGACACGCGCATCTGCTGATCGCCGTCCTGGTGGGCATCGCGGTGATCGTCGTGCTCATCACGGTGTTCAAGCTGCACGCCTTCCTCTCCCTGACCCTCGGCTCGCTGGCCCTCGGCGCGGTCGCGGGGGCTCCTCTGGACAAGGTGGTCGACAGCTTCACGAAGGGTCTCGGCAGCACCGTCGCCGGCGTCGGCGTGCTCATCGCCCTCGGCTCCATCCTCGGCAAGATGCTGGCCGACTCGGGCGGCGCCGACCAGATCGTCGACACCATCCTGGCCAGGGCGAGCGGCCGGGCCATGCCGTGGGCGATGGTCCTGATCGCGGGCGTCGTCGGGCTGCCGCTGTTCTTCGAGGTCGGCATCGTTCTGCTGATCCCGGTGGTGCTGCTCGTCGCCAAGCGCGGGAACCACTCGCTGATGCGCATCGGGATCCCGGCCCTCGCGGGCCTGTCGGTCATGCACGGTCTGGTCCCGCCGCATCCCGGGCCGCTCGCCGCGATCGGCGCGGTCCACGCCGACCTGGGCGTCACGCTCGCGCTCGGCCTCCTCGTCGCGGTCCCCACAGTGATCATCGCGGGCCCGGTCTTCTCCCGGTACGCGGCGCGGTGGGTCGACGTTCCCGCTCCCGACCGGATGGTGCCGCAGTCCAGCGCCGAGGAGATCGAGCGGCGCCCCGGTTTCGGCGCGACGATGGTCACGGTGCTGCTGCCGGTCGTGCTCATGCTGATCAAGGCGCTGGTCGACATCGTGATCGACGACCCGAAGGACATGACGCAGCGGGTCGCCGACGTGATCGGCACGCCGATGATCGCGCTGCTGGCCGCCGTCATCCTGGGGCTGTTCACGCTGGGCCGTCCCGCCGGATTCACGCGGGAGCGCCTCTCGTCCGTCGTGGAGGGTTCGCTCGCGCCGATCGCGGGCGTGTTCCTGATCGTCGGCGCGGGCGGTGGTTTCAAGCAGACGCTGATCGACGTCGGTGTGGGGCAGATGATCGTCGATCTCTCGAAGCACTGGTCGATCCCGGCGCTGGTCCTCGGGTGGTTGATCGCGGTGGCCATCCGGCTCGCCACCGGTTCGGCGACCGTCGCCACGGTGTCGGCGGCCGGCCTGGTCGCCCCGCTGACGGCCGGGATGTCGGGCTCGCACGTCGCGCTGCTGGTGCTGGCGATCGGCGCGGGCTCGCTGTTCTTCAGTCATGTCAACGACGCCGGCTTCTGGCTGGTCAAGGAGTACTTCGGGCTGAAGGTCGGCCAGACCGTCGCGACCTGGTCGCTGATGGAGACGATCATCTCCGTCATCGCCTTCGCCTTCGTCCTCCTGCTTTCGCTCGTCGTGTGACCCCTGGCGCCGCCGCCCCGCGCGCTTCGCGGGGCGGCGGCGCCAGGCGGTACCAATCGGTATGAAATTCGTCGCTTGTGACGAATGCTGTCGTACGCTCCGCTATGGTCTGCCCGGTACCGGGATCCCCCCGACGCGGAGGAAATGTGCGCCGTTCCCTGTTGGTCACCGGTCTGACGATCCTGGCGATCACCGCCTCGGCCTGCGGAGGCAAGTCCGGTGACGCGAAGAAGAACACGGCGGCGGTCGCGCCGCGCGACGCGGCGGTGCGCCCGACGGCGACACCGGTCAAGGTGGTGGTCCTCGTCGACCGCAAGAAGCGCGCCGAGACGATGACGACGGCGCCGACCGTCCGCGACGTGCTCACCCAGGTGGGCATTCAACTGGGCAGGTACGACCTGGTCACGCCGGCGGCGGACGCCGCTCCGGCGGCGACGATCAAGGTGCTGCGGCTGCTGTCCGCGCCTAAGACGACCAAGGTCGTGATCCCGCCGCCGACGATCGAGAAGAAGGACCGCAAGCTGCCCGCCTTCAGCCGGAAGGTGACCCGCGCGGGCCGCTCCGGCTACAAGATGGTCACGACCGCGTACGTCCGGCGGCACGGTAAGAAGGTCAAGGCCGTCCTCGACCAGGAGGTCAAGCGCAAGCCGGTGTCGCGGATCATCGCCCTCGGCCCGCAGCCGGGCGGTGTCGGCTCGGCCGCCCGCCTCAACTGGGCGGCGCTGGCCAAGTGCGAGTCGGGCGGCAACCCGCGGGCGGTGAACCCGGCGGGCTACTACGGGCTGTACCAGTTCAACCGGCAGTCCTGGGCGACGGTCGGCGGATCGGGGCTGCCGAGCGCGGCGTCGCCGGCCGAGCAGACCTACCGCGCGCAGCTTCTCTACAACCGGGTGAACGGCCGCTGGCAGGGTCAGTGGCCGAACTGCGGCCACTACCTGTTCAGCTGAGAGGTGGCATACGGGCGGGGTGCGGGGGAGCACCCCGCCCGTAAAGGGGGAAGGGGACAGGCGCGGGCCGCGACCGTGCCGGGCACGGACCCGGTCCGGATCTGGAAGATCCCTCTACGTTCGCGGGTGGGCGTCAGGCGGGCGGCCGACGGATTCCGCCGGTTTCTTCCCTTGACGCATGAACGACGCTATGCGGGGTATAACTGGACGTCAACACGGATCTGTCGACATTGTCGAACAAGATCCCCTGGACCGGCGAGGTGACGGAACCGCGGTCGCGGACAGCAGCCGGTCGAGGCCGACCAGCCTGATGAGGCGGTAAACCTGGCGACCCGGGCGGACCAGTGTCAACCGCCCGCCCGCTTGGTCGGCTTCGTTGGCGCACCGCACGAGGGCGCCGAGTCCCCGCGCGTCGCAGAACACCAACCCGGACGCGTCGATCACCACGTCGGGCCCATGGCGGAACAGCACCTCGAGGACCAGGTCCCCGAAGGCGTCCGCGCCCGCGATGTCGAGTTCGCCGCGTAGCGACACGATCGGCACCGTTCCCCGGCGCACCCGTGTGCTCGCCTCCAGGATTGGTCCGAGACTCTCCCGGACCTCCCGTACCGGTGCGTTCCGTTTTGGAATGGACGTACTCGTGAGCAGCCTGCCCGCCATGGATTTCCCCCGCCTGCGAAATCGGCGGAGTGTGGCGCGCCCCGCCTCCCCCGGGCGGGCGCCGAACGGCCGTCTCACGGCTCGATCTCCGCCGGACTAAGAGCATGCTCGCCGAGCGGAGACCGGGTCACTAGGGCCGAAAGTCCCACGAAGTGCGATCGGCGGAGCATGTCCCTACGCTGACCGTTGTGCCGGAAGTGATCGATTACGGGCGGTTCGCCGAGCGGCTGCGGCGGGTGATGCCGCGGTGGGACGACCGCGGCCGCATGTCGCCCGCCGAGTTCGCCGAACACCTGGCGGACACGGGACCGCGCTGGGAACTGCTGCGCGCCTTCCAGGAGGAGTGGGGATACGAACCGCCCGGGGGCGAACCCCGCTGGCCGCGCTGGTCGGAGTCCGAGCATCGCGCGTACGTCCGCCGCCTCGAGGCCGAGTGGACCGGGGAAGAGGACGACGAGTTCGCCGGTGTCGACCCGGCACTGCCCATCCCGGCGGCCCTGGACGAATGGTGGGACCTGCCGTTCAACTCCTTCACCTACCGGCCCCGCCTTTACTGGACCAATCCCGAGTGGCCGCCGACGGTGCGCCCGGACCCCACCGGATACGGCTCCTCGAGAGGGCTGCCGCCGGGCAACCCGTTCGTCGGGCCGGACGACGACCACCGGGTCTGCGTGTTCAAGGCGGAGTACCAGTACTGCAACGAGTGGGGTTACCTCGCCGCCGAGGCCGCGCTGCCCGACCCGAAAGTGCTGGTCAGTGTCGATGACGGCTGGGTCGTGCAGGCGCGATCGATCTCGGAGTTCTTCCTGCAGCTGGCCGTGGATCGGCTGCCCGCCCACTTCGGCTGGAGCATACGGCTGTACGACCCGGCGCCCGGCCTGGTGGACCGGATCCGGCGCGAGTTCCCCGAGCTCGGCCTGCTGCCCTGGCGCGAACTCAGCGCGAACACCGTCACCTACGGCGCACCCGACGCGATCATCTACCTCGACGACGGGGGCGTCGTCGACTTCCCCCTCGTGGTGCACGCCCGGACCCGTACCGCCATCGAGGACCTGGCCCGTACGCTCGGCGTCGACTGGGCCGACGAGATCCAGCCCCCGTCGGCCGACCGGCCGGACCCGGAGGACGCGGCGGAGCCGGCGGATCCCGAGCCGCTGTCCCTGCGGGCCGGCCAGGCGGACTCCGGCGGGCGGTGGATCGTCGAGGCCGTCTCCGACCGGCCGCTCTCCCCGCCGGATCCCGAGCCTCCGGCGCTGCCGGCCGGCGCGGACCGGCCGGCCGGTCTCACGGTCTGGGCCACCGACCCGGAGATCGGCGTCGTCGCCGGCGATCAGGTCGGCGGCCTGCACGTGTGGCCTCCCGCCCCAGCGGGCGCGGACGCGCCGGTGGCTCCGCTCAGCCGTACGGCGCACGACGCGCCGGTGACCGCGATCGCCTGCCGGGACTTCGGCGAAGCGGGCGGCGCGGTGCTGAGCGGGGACTCGGCCGGGCAGGTGAACGTGTGGACGCCCGGCGGCGGTGACCCGGTGCCGCTCGGGCTCGGCCGGTGCGGCACGGTGGTCGCGCTCGGCCTCGAGTATCTGGAGACGGGGCCGGCGATGGTCGCCGCCTGGAGCACGGGGTCCGTCTGGCTGTGGGACCACGGGTCGGGCCTCGACGCGATCATCGACCTCGGCCCGGGCATCGAGGCGTTCCTCCTGGACCCGGAGGGCGTCCTGACCGTCGGCGGCCCGACGGGGACCGCCACCGTACGCCTCGACCTCGACCGCCTCTGGCCGAAGCGGGAGCTGCACCGCTCCCTGAACCGGTTCGACTGGGACAGGCTCGAGGGGGCGGGCGGCCCGGTCGGCGGGTTCCCCGACCGGATCCTCACGGCGGCGTCCGACGACGCCGAGGCCGCCGAGGAGGCGCTGACCGACCTGCGGGCGGTCCTGATCGACGGGGAGAGGGTCTTCCCGGCGACCGTGCCGGCCGTTCCCTTCCTCATCATGCTGGCCGCCGATCCGGACACCCGCGTCCGGCGTTCCGCGCTGGCCCTGGCGGCGGACCTCGTACGGCCGGCCCCCGGGCCCGCGGCCGAGGGGGAGCCGCCCGAGCCGTGGGCCGGGCACGTCCGTTCGGCGGCCGAGGGGTGCGTGACCCACGTGGCCGAGCTGCTGGACGACCCCGACCCGGGCGTGCGCGAGGCGGCCGAACGGTTCCTGTCCCGCTTCCCCGGCCGAACCGCCGAGGACGAGTGAGGACGGGCCCGGGACACATGTCCCGGGCCCGTCCGGCGTTCAGTGGTCGGCCAGCCGGGCGAGGAGGGCGACCGCGCGGACCAGGTCGCGCCGTTCCCTGGGGTCGAGCTCGCTCGCTATCGCCTCGGCCAGCCAGCCGGCCCGCCGGGTCCGCTGGCTCCGCAGCTCGGCGCGGCCCGCGTCGGTGACGGTGAGCAGGGTCTTGCGGGCGTCGCTCGGGTGCGGCCCGGCGGTGATCAGGCCGAGATCGGTGAGCCGCCCGACCGTACGGGCCATCGACTGGTGTCGCACGTGCTGCCGCTCGGCCAGCTCGGCGGTGGTCATCGGGCCCTCCCGGTCGAGGTGGCCGAGCACGGCGGCCTGGGGGGTGGGCAGGTCCTCCGGGCGGCGGGCCCGGCGCACCAGCCGCCCGACGACCAGCCGCAGCTCATGGGCGACCTCGTTGACGTCCACCTCGTCCACCTCGTCCATGCGGGAAACTCTACAGCCATGCTGTATATTCGCCATCGATATACAGCATGGCTGTATGAATTCGGAGATGAAGGGACGTCGGCCCATGCGACTGACCAAGTTGGGACACGCCTGCGTCAGGATCGAGAAGGACGGCACGACGCTGGTCGTCGACCCCGGGGGACTGACCCCGCCGGGAGCGCTGGACGGCGCCGACGCGGTGTTCGTCACCCACGAGCACTTCGACCACTTCGACGAGGGCGCGCTGCGCGCCGCGCTCGACGCGTCGCCGGCGCTGCGGGTCTGGACCAACGGCGCCACCGCCGCCAAGCTCGAGGGCCTGGGCTCCCGGGTCACGGTCGTCGGCCACGGCGACACCTTCGACGTGAACGGCATCGGCGTGGAGGTCCACGGCGAGTGGCACGCGGTCATCCACCCGGACATCCCCCGCGTCGGCAACGTCGGCTTCCTCATCGACGGGAGCGTCTTCCACCCGGGCGACGCCTTCACCGTGCCGGAGCGGCCGGTCGACACCCTCATGGTGCCGATCAGCGGCCCCTGGCAGAAGCTCGCCGAGGTCATCGACTACGTCCGGGAGGTCAAGCCGGCCCGCGCCTACTCCGTGCACGACGAGGTCCTCAGCGACATCGGCAAGACGGTCGTGAGCGGCATGCTCGGCGCCAACGGCCCGGGCACCGGCACCGCGTACGAGCGGTTCTCGCCGGGCGACGCCGTCGAGCTGTAGCCCGGACCGTCACGGCGACGGCGCCCGCCAGGCCGATCAGGCCGAGGACGACCGCGAGGTGGGCGCCGTACGCCTGGGGGAGCCGTGAGGAGTCCCCGGCCCGGCGGCCGAGCCCGAGGACCATCGGCAGCGCCACGGCCGAGACCGACGCCGCGAGCACCAGCGACACCCGCACCGGACCGCGGTACGGCGCCGGCAGCCGCCCGGTGAGCAGCGCCACGCCGAGCACGGCCGGGACGAGCAGCAGGTCGTGCACGAGCGCCGCGCCCGCGAACCAGACCAGCCAGCCCGCCGGGTCGGTCTCGGCGGCGTCGCGCAGCAGCCCGGCGCCGCCGACGCCGATCAGCGCCGCGCCGAGACCGTACGCGACGAGGCGACCCCGCAGCACCCTCATGAACCCCGCACCACCAGCCGGGCGATCCACTTGGTCTGCAGCACGCCGGGACGGTCCGGGGCGATCAGCCGGCACGGGTACCCGTGGTCGGGCGACAGCGGCTCGCCGTTCAGGTCCAGGGCGAGGAGCGTGAGCCCGTCGTGCCAGTGCGGCGGGTCGACCTCCGAGGCGCGGTACCGCCCGCCCGCCTCCAGCGACTCCACGCGGACCCGCGCGCCCGCGCCGGCGCCCGCCGCGTGGAGGACGTCGCGGAGGCGTACCCCGGCCCAGGTCGCCTCGGCGCTCCAGCCCTCGACGCACGCGATCGGCAGCCGTACGACGTGACGCGGCATGGCCCGCAGGTCGGCCAGGGGCAGGGACAGCTCACGCGCCACGTCGCCGGTGACGGCGAGCCGCCAGGCCGGATCGGGGCGGACGCCGGCGGCGGCCGCGGTCTTGTTCACCGGCAGCCGCTGCGGCCCGACACCGGGCCGGCGCGGGGCCAGCAGCGCGAGCCCGCCGAGCGGCGTGAACGTCTCCCCGACGGTCGTCAGCCCGACCAGCCCGCACGCCCCCGCGACGGTGGCGAGGAACCCCCGGCGCGAGGGCCCGGCCGGACGCGCGCCCGCACCCGCCCGCCGCGGGCGCAGGCCGCGGACCTTGGCCCACTCGTTCGCGACGTGGACGACCAGCGCGCCGTACACGATGTACGCCGTCCAGTAGTGCGCCGTCGTGAAGAAGAACGGGAACGGATAGAAGTAGGCGATGTTGAACAGCCCGGTGACGAGCTGGAACAACGCCCCACCGACGAGCGGGAACACCAGCGCCCGTTCGAGCGCGTGCCCCGCCGACCGCACCGGCGGCCACCGCCACAGCCTCGGATAGACCGTCCACAGTTTGGCCAGCAGCAGCGGGATCGTGGCCAGGCCCCCGATCACGTGGACGCCCTGCGTGAGCCGATAGAGGCCGGCCGGCCGCGACGGCCAGACCGCCCATCCCGGCGGATGCTGCATGAAGTGGCTGATCAGCCCGGTCGTGAACGCGACCGTGAAACTCACGCCGAGCGCCACGCCCAGCCACGCGGCGGTCCGCTCGTCCCGCTCGTCGCGCTCCCGTGAGGAGAACCGCCCGATCGCCGTGATCAGCCGAGCGGGGTCAGGTCGGCGAAGCATCGCCCGGCCTCCGTCCAGATCTCGGCCACCCGCAGGCTGGCCTCCTCCGCGTACCCGCCGATCGCGTCACGGGCGACGTGCGACCAGCGGAACCAGCCGCTCACCTGCCGCTCGTCGCGGAGCCGCACCCACTCCGTACGCGTCACGGCGCCGAGCTCGGCGATCGCCCGCCCCCGCCGGTGCAGCAGCGCCTCGACGCGCCGCAGCAGCGCGGCGGGGTCGCCGCCGATGCCGATGTTGCCGTCGGCCAGCAGCACCGTCTCCCACCGCCCGGCGCCCGGGACGTGGCCGAACACGTCCCGGAGCAGGGCCAGCCCGCCCGCCGCGCGCGTCATCTCGACGGCGTACGGCGTGACGTCGATGCCGAGCGCGGGCAGCCCGCGCTCGGCGAGCGCGACCGTGAGCCGCCCCGGGCCGGAGCCGACGTCGAGCGTCGGCCCGGCGCAGCGGTCCACCAGCGCGTCGTCGCCGGGCCGCCCGTCGCACCACTGGTCGACCGGGAGGCCCTCCCGCCGCCCGTCGGCGTGCTCGATCTCCACCGACCCGAGCCCGGCCAGCGACCCCTCGTACAGCCCGCCGATCACCGCGCGCCTCCCCGTACGGGGACGGGCGCGGGATCCCCGGGCCGGCCCATCGCCGCGAGCGCGGCGGCGAACCGGGTCCCGGGCGCCTGGCCCGCCACCCGTACGGCGTCGGCGGCGGTGTCCACGTCGGTCAGCGTGCCGAGGGTGGTGACCCGCAGCCCGCACAGCCGGGCCCGCTGACACGCCCCGGTGTCCGGACGTGACATCGGCACCCCGAGCAGCAGCCGGGGATCGGGCCGCCGCAGGCCGAGGAGCCAGAACCCTCCGTCGGCGGCCGGGCCGAACACCGCGTCCCCCTCGCCGAGGCTTCGCGCCGCCCGCGTGAGCCGCGCCGGGGTGACCTGGGGCGTGTCCATGCCCACGAGGACGGCGGGCCCGCCCGCGTCGGCGACGGCGTTCGCGAGCCGTTCGTCCAGCCCGCCGCCGCGCTGCGGGACCACCTCGAACCCCTCCGGCAGCCACCGGCCCGGCCGCCCGGCGAGGACGAGCACCCGCCGCGCCGCCGGGGTCGCCGCGACGGCGGCGAGAGTGTCGGCCAGCGCCGCCTCCGCGAGCGCCGCCGCCTGGACGGGCGTGAACGGCGGGGTCAGCCGGGTCTTGACCCGGCCCGGCACCGGCTCCTTGGCGATCACGAGCAGCGTCACCGGACCGCCCGGGGCGGGCGCGGTCACACCGTCTCCAGGACGCGCCGCATGTCGCGGACGGCCCGGAGTGTGCCCCGCACGGTCCCGGTGACCTTGGACCGCCCGGTACGCGGGTGGTAGGCGACGTCCGTCTCGGCGATCCGCCAGCCCTGGGCGCGGGCGCGCAGCACCATCTCCAGGGGGTACCCCGACCGCCGGTCGGTCAGGTCGAGGCCGAGCAGCCGGGTCCGCCGGGCGGCCCGCATCGGGCCGAGGTCGCCCAGACCCGCACGGCGCGCGACGACGGCGTTGCCGAGCCGGGCGTGCGGCGGCCAGGCGCGGAACGACACCGGCCGCCGCCGCCCCAGCACCAGGTCCGCGCCCGTCCCGTCCACGAGGGCCCGGTCCGCGACGGCTCCGTCCGCGCGGCTCGGTTCCGGGGCGGCGTCCGCCAGGAGGCGGACGACCTTGGGCAGATCGGCCGGGTCGAGGGAGGCGTCGGCGTCCATGAAGCAGACGATGTCGGCGGTCGCGGCCAGCAGCCCGGCGTGGCAGGCGGCACCGAAGCCGCGGCGCGGCTCGCGCACGACGAGCGCCCCATGGGCCTCGGCGACCTCCGCCGATCCGTCCGTGGAGCCGTTGTCGACGACGATCGGGCGATGGCCCTCGGGCATCCGCGTCAGCACCCACGGCAGGGCGGCCGACTCGTCGAGGCAGGGCAGTACAACGTCGATCATGTCGGCGACGCTACGCCGGGACCCCCGCCGGCAACCCTTACGGAGTGATGACGTGTACGGCGCATCCCGCCTGGTCAGTCCTAGTGTGTGGAGCGTGATCAGCTTCAGTGCGCCGGTGAGGTCGCCCGGCCGGAGGAGGCGGCCGGCCGGCCCGCCCGCCGAACCGGACCCGGCCGCCGGGCGGCTCGGCGAGGATGCGGGACGGCACACCCGGACGGCCCTCGCGGCGTGGATCGGGATCATCCTGGCCGGGTTCGCGGTGGGTGCGGTCCTCCGCTCCGCCGGGCACCTGCCGGTGGACCGGTTCCCGCCGTTGCACGCGGCGCCCCGGCTGCTGCTCGGCCCGCTGCTGCCCGCGGCGGCCCTGGCGCTCGCGGCGGTCGCGGTCCTGCCGGTCGCGGCGCGGCGGCTGCCCTGGGCGGTGTTGCTCATCGTCGCGTGGCTCGGCTCGGTGCTGTGGGCGGTGGTGCTGCAACTGCCGGACGGCCTGGCCCGCCCCCTCACCGCGCCGACCGAGTACCTGGCCGGCCTGCCCGCCGTCGGTGACGACCCGCTGCGCTGGCTGCGTGGCTTCGCGCGGAACATGCAGGCGTACCCCACGCATGTGAAGGGCCACCCGCCGCTGCCGACCCTGATCCTGTGGGCGCTCCGGTACGCGGGCCTGCGCGACGCGGGCTGGGCGGCGGCCCTGGTGATCGGGGTGGGCGGCTCCGCCTCGGCCGCGATCGCGGTCACCGTCCGGAGGCTGGCCGGTGCCGAGGCGGCCCGCCGCGCGGTCCCGTTCCTCGTTCTCGCGCCCACGGCCCTGTGGGTCGCCACGAGCGTGGACGCCCTGTTCCTCGGCGTCGCGGCCTGGGCCGTGGCGCTCATCACGATGGCCGCGACGCGGCCCGCCGAGCAGCCCGCCACGCGGTTCGCCGGGCCGTCCGTCACGGGGCCCGCCGAGCGGCCCGGCGCGCGGCCCGCCGGGTGGTTCCGGGCGGTGGGCGGCGCGTTCGCGGGCGGGCTGCTGCTGGGGGCGCTGCCGTACCTGAGTTACGGGCTGCTTCCGGTGTTCGCGCTGCCGCTCGCCGTCCTCGTCCTGACGCGACCGCGCCGTGCCGTCCTGGGCGCGCTGGCCGGGGGGCTCGTGGTCGTTCCGGCCGCCTTCACGCTCGCGGGGTTCGACTGGTTCGCGGGCGTGGCGGGGACGCATGCCGCCTGGGCGGCGGGTGGGGGAGCCCGCGCGCGGCCGTACGCCTACTTCCTGCTCGGGGACCTGTCCGTGCTCGCGCTGCTGATCGGCCCCGCGACCGCGATGGCCCTTCCCACGGTGCTCGGGCGGGCGGTTCCCCTCGCTCGCGCGATGGTCCGCCGGGCGGCTCCGGCCGGTGGTGGGCGACTCGGTGGTGGGCGGCTCGGCGTGCTCGTCGCCGCCGCGCTGATCGGGATGGTCGCGCTCGACGTGTCCGGCGTCACCCGCGGGGAGGTCGAGCGGATCTGGATCCCGTACGCGGCCTGGGCGGCGGTCGCGTGCGCCGTGCACCGGCCGCCCGCCCGTACGCTGCTCCTCGCGCAGGCCGTGACCGCGCTGACGATCGAGGCGCTGGTGAGGTCGCCGTGGTGAGGTCCGAGACCGGGCGCGTGCTCGTGGTCGACGACGACCCGACCGTCGCCGATGTCGTGTCCCGCTACCTTCTCCGCGACGGGCACGAGGTCGTCTGCGTCGCCGACGGGCACGCCGCGCTGCGCGCCGCCGAGGAGCGTCCTCCGGACCTAGTCGTCCTGGACCTCATGCTGCCCGGCATCGACGGTCTGGAGGTGTGCCGGCGGCTCCGCGAACGCTGGCCGGTGCCGATCGTCATGCTCACGGCGCTGGGCGAGGAGACCGACCGGCTCATCGGGCTGGAGACGGGCGCGGACGACTACGTCACGAAGCCGTTCAGCCCGCGTGAGCTGGCGCTGCGCGTCAAGTCCGTGCTGCGCCGGGCGCGTGGCGCGCTCGCACCGACCGGCGAGACGATCACCGACGGCGACCTGACGGTGGACGCGGCCGCGCACGAGGTGCGGCTCGACGGCGCCGAGATCTCGCTGACGGCGCGGGAGTTCGACCTGCTGGCGTTCCTGATGCGCCATCCCCGGCAGGCGTTCACCCGCGCGGACCTGCTGCAGCGGGTCTGGGGCTGGGAGTTCGGCGACTCGTCGACGGTGACCGTCCACGTCCGCCGGTTGCGGGAGAAGATCGAACAAGACCCCACGGCGCCCCGGCGGATCCTCACCGTCTGGGGTGTCGGCTACCGATTCGAGCCACTCACATGATTCCTTTCACCGCGTTCGCCGAGGTGGTGGCGTACGCCGCCGGTGCCGCGCTGCTCGTGGGCGCGGCCGGCGTCGCGGCGCTGTACGCGCTGCGCGGGCGGTCCATCACCGTACTGCTCGCCGTGGTCTCGGCCGCGACCGTCCTCGCCACCGTGGCGGGCATCGCGGCGATCACGCTGAAGATGCTGATCAGCGACCACGACCGGTCCGTCGCGCTGACCGTGACCGCGATCGGCGGGCTCGTCGGCCTCGGAGTGTCGCTGCTGCTCGGCCACCGGCTCATCGGCGGCACCCGGTCGCTGCTGACGTCGGTCCGGGCGGCGGGGGAGACCGGCCGGTTCGGCCCGCCGGAGCGCCGGCTGCCCGCCGAGCTCACCGAGCTCGGCGCGGAGCTGTCCGCCGCGTACGAGCGGCTCGACGCGGCCCGCGCACGTGAACGCGCCCTGGAGACCAGCCGCCGTGAGCTCGTCGCCTGGGTCAGCCACGACCTGCGCACGCCGCTGGCCGGGCTGCGGGCGATGGCGGAGGCGCTGGAGGACGAGGTCGTGGCCGACGAGGTCACCGTGCGGCAGTACCACGCGCAGATCCGGGCGGAGACCGACCGGCTGACCGCGATGGTGGACGATCTGTTCGAGCTGTCCCGGATCCACGCCGGAGCGCTGCGGCTGTCCCGGCAGCGGGTCGGGCTCAGTGACCTGGTGTCGGAGACGGTCGCCGGGACGGAGCCGCTGGCCCGGGCGAAGGGCGTACGGCTGCGCGGGGAGGCAGACGGCGTTCTGCCCGTCGAGGTGGACGCCGCCGAACTCGGCCGTGCCCTGCGCAACCTCGTCGTCAACGCGATCCGGCACACCCCGGAGGACGGTGGCGTGGAGATCGTGGCGGGGGCCGAGGAGGGCATGGCGTACGTCGCGGTGTCGGACGCCTGCGGCGGGATCCCGGACGAGGATCTGCCGCGCCTGTTCGACGTGGCGTTCCGTGGTGAGGCCGCGCGCACGCCCGGCGGCGGGGCCGGTCTCGGCCTGGCCATCGCCCGCGGGATCGTCGAGGCGCACGCGGGTGAGATCGGCGTCTCGAACGCGGGCGCCGGCTGCCGCTTCGTGGTCCGGCTCCCGCTCGGCGTCTGACCCGCGTCTGACCTGCGCGGTCCGCGCTCTGCGACGACGGGCGACCTCTGTACCTACTGGTATGTACAATCACCGCATGACCGACCATGACATGACCGCGGAAGACGTCCCGCCGGTGACCCGCTCGACCGTGCTCGATCAGCCCCTGCCGGCGCCGCTGGCCACGAGCCGGGTCGAGGTCCGGCGCATCACCATCGCCCCCGGCCACGCGGCGGGGCTGCACGTGCACAACGGCCCGGTGTTCGGCAGCGTCGAGACCGGGTCGGTGATCTATCAGATCGACGGCGAGGCGGCATCCGTGCTCGGCCCGGGCGACGTGTTCTACGAGCCCGAGGGCGCCCGGATCGCCCGTTTCGACGCCCGCGACGAGGGCGTGACGTTCCTCGGGTACTTCCTTCTGACCGCCGGCCAGACGGCCGAGATCGAGTTTCCCGTGAGCTGAGACCGGCCTCAGACGCGGGCGGCGAACTCGGCCATGCCGTCCTGGAAGGGGACCGTGGCCTGGAAGCCGAGCTCCGTACGGGCCCGGTCCGGGGAGGCGACGACGTGGCGCACGTCGCCGAGCCGGTACTGGCCGGTGACGACCGGATCGGGCCCGCCGTACACCGCGGCCAGCGCGCCCGCCATCTCCCCGACCGTACGCGGCTCGCCGCTGGCGATGTTGTACGCCCGCAACCCGCCGGGGCGCGGCGCGGCCGTCTCGAGCGCCAGGAGGTTCGCGCGGGCGACGTCGCGCACGTGGACGAAGTCGCGGCGCTGCCCGCCGTCCTCGAACACGCGCGGTGCCTCTCCGCGCTCGAGGGCCGAGCGGAAGATCGCGGCGACACCGGCGTACGGGGTGTCGCGCGGCATCCGCGGCCCGTACACGTTGTGGTACCGCAGCGCCAGCACGACCCCGCCCGTCGCCCGGGCCCACGACGCCGCCAGGTGCTCCTGGGCGAGCTTGGAGTCGGCGTAGGCGTTCCGGGGATCGACGGGCGCGTCCTCGCCGACGGTGCCCGGCGTCAGGACCTCCGCGCACAGCGGGCAGCGCGGTTCGAACCACCCGGCCGCCAGGTCTTCCTCGGCGCGCGGGCCGGGCCGTACCCGGCCGTGCTCCGGGCAGTCGTAGGCGCCCTCGCCGTACACGACCATCGAGGACGCGAGCACGAGCCGCCGTACACCGGCCCCCGCCATCCCGGCGAGCAGGACGGCCGTGCCCAGGACGTTCGTCGCGGCGTAGGCGGGCAGGTCGGACACGTCGACGCCCAGCCCCACCTTGGCGGCCTGGTGGCAGACCGCGTCCACGCCGATGAGGCACCGCGCGACCGTGGCGGCGTCGCGGACGTCCTCGCCCGACCGCAGGTCGAGCAGGCTGACCTCGTGGCCGTGCTCCCGGAACAACTCGACGATGTGAGATCCGATGAACCCGGCCGAGCCGGTCACGAGTACGCGCATGCCCGCACGCTAACCGCGGCCGGGCGGATCGGGCCGGGACGGCGGCGGGCCGTCCGCATTCCGTAAGAACCGCGATGTCCGGCCGTCCGGCCATTGCTCCGGGCGGCGACTGGACGCCCGCGGCCGGAGCCGAAGTGGGCCTGGACCATCCCGATTCCGGCCCGTACGGTCGCGATGTGATCGTTTTCGCCCATCTCAGCGACACGCACCTGGACGGCGGTCCGCGCGCCGCCGCGCGAACGCGCGCCGTCCTCGCCCATCTCGACCGGCTGCCGTACGACCTGGACGCCGTGCTGGTCACCGGGGACATCACCGACCACGGGCTGCCCGCCGAGTACGAGGAGGCGCGGGAACTCCTGGCCTCCCGTCACCCGGTGTTCGTCTGCCCGGGCAACCACGACGTACGCGCGCCGTTCCGTACGGTGCTGCTCGGCGAGGCGGGCGGCGACGGGCCGGTCAACCGGGTGCACCGCACACCGGGCGCCGTGTTCGCGCTGTGCGACTCCTCGATCCCGGGCCGGGGCGACGGCCGGCTCGACGAGGAGACCCTGGCCTGGCTGGAGGGCGTGCTCGCCGAGACGCCGCCCACCACGCCGGTCCTGGTCGCCTTCCACCACCCGCCCGTCGTGCTGCACAGCCCGTACGTCGACGGGATCCGGCAGTTCGGTGAGGACCGGCTCGCGGGAATCGTCGCCCGCCACCCGAACATCGCCGCCCTCGTCTGCGGCCACGCCCACACCGCCGCGGCGACGACGTTCGCGGGCCGGCCGCTGCTCGTCGCGCCGGGAGTCGTCTCGACGATCCGGCTGCCCTGGGAGACGGGCACGGACGGCACGGACGGCCTCGTCGATCACGAGATCCCGCCGGCGTTCGCCTTCCACGTCCTGGATGACGAGGGACGCCTGACGACGCACTACCGCGTCGTCGTCGACGCCCCCGGCGAGGAGGCCGGGGACGCCCGCCCGGGCCTCACGAGCTGAGGGTGCTCCGGCGCTTGCGGGAGACCTCCTGGCCGATCGCGAACAGCAGCCAGGTGAACGCCGTCGCGTCGTCGATGATGCCGACCGGCAGGAGCACGTCCGGGACCAGGTCGACGGGGGAGAGGATGTAGACGACGACGGCGACCATCGCGACGATCTTGCCCTTGCTCGTCCGGTACACCCGGTCCTGCACCCGCGCCTGCACGCCGCCCCGGACGACGCGGGCGGGCGTGCTCCGCCCGGCGGCCCGGGGACGGCGGCGGAGCCGCAGGATCCCGGCGATGAGCAGGACACCACCGACGATCATCCCGGCGACGCCGAGCGTACGGATGTCGAGGGCCCCGATGTCACCGCCGACGGCGAAGGTCAGAATCGCGCCGGCGAACAGGATGAGGGCGCCGAGCCAGGCCATTTCTCCTCCGAGGGATCGGGGACACCAGCGAGTATCTCCCGCTTTCGCCCGCCTATTCGGGCCGCGGGCACGTGATGCTCGGCGGGTGTCGTACGGGAGTAAGACGTCGTACGGGCCTCAGCGGACCCCTCGCGGACGGAACTGGATGCTGATGCGCGGGCCACAGGGCCGGGCGGTCTTGGGCACGGCGTGCTCCCAGGTCCGCTGGCAACTGCCGCCCATCACGATCAGGTCGCCGTGACCGAGCTCGAACCGCAGGGTCCGGCCCCCGCCGCCGCGCGGCCGCAGCGTCAGCGCGCGCGGCGCGCCGACCGAGACGATCGCCACCATCGTGTCCTGCGTGCTGCCCCGCCCGATGGTGTCGCCGTGCCAGGCGACGCTGTCACGGCCGTCGCGGTAGAAGCACAGCCCGGCCGTGCGGAACGGCTCCCCGAGCTCGGCGGCGTAGTGCGCGTCGAGCACCCGCCTCGCCGTGTCGAGCGCCGGATCGGGCAGCGTCTCGCCCTCGTCATAGAACTTCAGCAGCCGGGGCACGTCGACCACCCGGTCGTACATGTGCCGTCGCTCGGCATGCCACGGGACGGTGTCCCGGAGCCGTTCGAAGAGCGTGTCGGCTCCGGTGACCCAGCCGCGGCGCAGGTCGATCCAGGCACCGTGGTCGAGCGGCGTCCGGCGCACCGACGGGCCGAGCGGGCGCAGCTCGATCTCGTCGTCGGAGTCGAGCAGCGACGCCTGGAAAGCGCTGGTCATATCCGCAGTGTACGCATCGCCTTCAAACGCATGTTCGATCATGTGCCCGGCCGGGATCGCCGGGCTCAGAGCTCCAGCCGCCAGTCGTTGCAGCGCATCGGACGCCCCGGCGGGTACTCGAAGTCACACGCCCCCAGCAGTGTGAAGCCGAGCCTGCGGCAGATCGCGTTGGACGCGGGGTGGTCGACGGACGGGTACGCGTGCAGGAACCGATGCCGCCGCTGCGCGCGGGCCCGCTCGATGACGAGCCGGCCCGCGGCGGTCGCCAGCCCCCGGCCGCCGAACTCCGGCAGGATGCTCCACCCCGTCTCGTACACGGTCTCGCCGCGCCACTCGCGCTCCCAGTAGCCGATGGTGCCGACCGCCTCCCCCTCGGGCAGTGCGACGACGCGGAACATCGCCCCGGAGCCGGGCTCGTCGAGGGCGAGGTAGCGCCGGTGCCGGTCGAGCACCTTCTCCTCGCTCTCCGGCCCGCCGAGGTGCTCCGTCATCTCCGGCGCGTTGACGCGCCGGAGCAGGTCGAGGTCCCCCTCGCCCCACGGCTCGATCACGACCTGCGATGCGGTGCTGTGCGCCATGCCTTCCCCTCCCGGTGACCGCCGCTCACCGTAACGGCGGCCACCGACGAAATCGCGGCCGACGGGTCCGGCGGCCGTCCGGCGTGACACCCGCGCCAGGCAGGGGAGGTCAGGCGTCGAAGTCGGTGCCGCGCGAGACCGGCTCCCACTCCTGGAGCTCCCGCCGGACGGCGTCGGCGTGCGCGACGAGCGCGTCCACGGCGTCGTTGCCCAGCGGCAGCCGCAGCGGGGTGTTCTCCGCGTCCAGCGCCGTCAGGATGGCGGCGGCGGCCTTGGCCGGGTCACCGGGCTGATTACCGTTGGCCCCTTCCGCCATGGTGCGGGTCGGGCCCACCGTCTCGGCGTAGGCGTCCATCGCGGCCGACCGGTACAGCGCGCCGCCGAACAGGCTCGTACGGAACGCGCCCGGCTCGACGATCAGCACCTTGACGCCGTACGGGGCGACCTCCTCGGCCAGGGCCTCGGACATGCCCTCCAGTGCGAACTTCGTCGCCGAGTACGCGCCGAAGCCGGCGAACGACAACTGCCCGCCCATCGAGCTCATCTGCACGATCGCGCCGGAACGCCGCTCCCGCATGTGCGGCAGCACCGCGCGGACCAGCGCCGCCGGCCCGAAGAAATGCACCTCCATCAGGTCACGGAACTCCCGGTCGGTCGTCTCCTCGACCGCACCGATCTGACTGCGCCCGGCGTTGTTCACCAGGACGTCGATCCGGCCGTACCAGAGCATCACCTCGGCGACCACGGCGGCGATGCGCCCCGTGTCGGTGACGTCCAGCCGGACGGCGCTCACCCGGTCCGGATGCGCCGCGACCAGGTCGTCGAGCGACTCCGGCTTACGGGCCGCGGCCACCACGGTGTCACCGGCGGCCAGTGCCGCCTCCGCGATCGCCCGGCCGAACCCGGAGGACGCCCCCGTGATCAGCCACACCCGGCCGCTCGCCGTACGCGTGCTCTCAACGCTCATCTCACGAACTCCTGTCGAAAGGGAATGCCTCATTCATGCAGCGGGTGCGGTGCGGCGTCCAAGACAGAAGATCACTCAAGCGATAAAGACGGCTTATGATCGCAGCGTGGAGCTGCGGCAGTTGCGGTACCTGATCGCGATCGACGACGAGGGCAACCTCGGCCGGGCCGCCGAGCGGCTGTACGTCAGCCAGCCCGCGCTCTCGTACGCCCTCAAAAATCTGGAGGCGGAGTTCGGTGTGCGGCTGTTCGACCGGCACGCCGGAGGCGTCACGGCGACCGCCGCCGGACGCGACGTCCTCGCCGAGGCCCGGCGTACGCTCCAGCAGGCCGACCGCGTCACCGCCGCCGCCGAACGCCACCGCCGCAACGCCACGGGCGTGCTGCGGGTCGGATTCGAGGCCAGCGGCGCGGGTGAGCTGACCACGCGCGCCCGCGCCGAGTTCGCCCGCCGTCACCCGGGCGTACGGGTCGAGCCGAAGCGGTTCGACTGGGGCGAGGAGGCGGCCGCCGTGCGCGACGGCCGGGTCGACGTCGCCTTCGTGTGGCTGCCCGCCGACCTGACGGGAATGCGCAGCGAACTCGTGCACACCGAGCCGAGGCTCGTCGGCCTGCCCGCGGCCCACCCGCTCGCCGACCGCGCGGACCTGTCGATCCTCGACGTCAAGGACGAGCCTCTCATGTGGACCGAACGCGCACCCCGCGCGTGGGTCGACTGGTGGGCGGTCAATCCGCGGCCGGACGGCTCGGCCCCCCGCTGGGGCCCGACCAACGACAACGTCGAGGAGATGCTGGAACAGGTCGCCGAGGGCGCGGCGATCTGCTTCGCGCCCACGAGCATGACGCGGTACTACGCGCGCCCCGACCTGGCCTGGGTGCCGCTCAGCGACGTGGAACCGCTCCGCGTCGCGCTGGCCTGGCCGGACCGAGCGGACGACCCCCTGACTCTCGGCTTCGTCGACGTCGTCCGCGAACTCACCGCGCCGGATTTGCGTTAGAGCGCGCTCGAACGCCTACCGTCCTGGACATGCCGGGCGGAACCGGCCGCCCGCGACGAAGGACCAGGGAGTCCCCATGACCCGCGAAGAGAAGTACGAGCACGGCCTGGACGTCCTGCGGCAGGTCGACGGCGAGGCCGGGCAGAGGGTCGTCGACTCCCTGGCCGACATCTCGCCCGAACTCGCCCACCAGATCGTCGCCTGGGGATTCGGCGAGATCTACGCCCGCCCCGGCCTGGCCCCGCGCGACCGGCAACTGGTGACGCTCGGCATGCTGACCGCCCTCGGAGGAGCGGAACCCCAGCTCGAGGTGCACATCAACGCCGCGCTCAACGTCGGCCTGACCCCGCAGGAGATCGTCGAGGCCCTGCTCCACTCGGCCGGCTACTGCGGCTTCCCGCGCGCCCTGAACGCGACGTTCGTCGCGAAGAAGGTCTTCGCCGAACGCGACCTGCTCCCCGTCGAGATGTGAGGCCGTGCCGGCCCGCCGGGTCAGCGGCGGTGCAGCCACTGGGCGGGGTGGACCGCTGGTCGCATGCCCACGCGGTGTGAGCCCGTCACGGCGGCCTTCGCCGCGGAGGCGGGCGTCGGCCGCGCGGGGGCGAACGCGGTCGCGATGGCCACGGCGACGCCCACAACGCCCATCGCTGCGATCAGCATCGGCAACCTGCGGCGGTTCTTGGTCCTCACCGGCTCTCTCCCCGAATACGAAGCGCACCGAGCGCTCTTGATCGTTCGCTTGACAGTGATGATGCTCGAAGAGTCACCGAAGTTCTCAGGAACGCCGATTTTTACGGTTTCATAACCGGGTGCGGCAGCGTCCCGGCACGGCTATGGCCCTACCTCGGCGACAGGAAACGGGCGAATGCGGCAGAACGCCTCTCGGGGTGGCCTGCTGTCTTCGAGGGGTCTCTACAGAGGAAAGAAGATTCTCGTGTAGGTAGACGGGCCTGGAAGCGACGCCCCGCCCCCTGTGGGCGGGCCATGCCCGAGCGTGACAGGGCCGTCCGGGCGGTGGGCGGCGGCCTCAGTACCGGACGCTGGGGACCGGGCTGTTGAAACTGAACCGACTCCCCGCCCAGCCGGCTTCCGCCTCGATCCGCCCGTGGGCGAGTGCGGGCACCGCCTTCGTGGGCAGAACACCGCCGGCAACGGCGTCCACCTCGTTCTCGGCCACCTTCCAGTGGTCGGTGGGCGTGTCGGCATAGGTGGCGACCCAGACGGTGGTCCCGTACGCCCCCTGGTACCTGCCCTCCTTCTGTACCTCGGCCCAGGCGGTGCCGCACGCGGCGGACCGGCTGATGACGAGGGTGCCCCCTCGTTCGCCCTTCGGCGCCCCCATGTCACCGGCGACGGGGAACCTCCCCAGCACCGTGCCGTGGTACTTCCCGTGCTCCGCGGCGCAGCGCCGCGCGTCAGCGGCGGACGGCCGCGGCGCAGCGGTCGCCGGGAATGGGGATGGCGTGGGGACGCCGGCGGTGGTCGACGCGTTCGCGGTCACCCGGGCGGCGGCGTCGACCGTGGCGGCCGGCGCCGAACTGGATGGCGCGAGTGCGGCCCCGATGGCGACGGCACCTCCTACGCAGCCCACCGCGACGATCCGCACCCGCGACTTTCGTCGGCTCTTGCTCTGCATCGGTCTCTCCCCGGGTTCGACTGCGTGCGGTGAAAACCCATGATCATGAGAGGAGATGCTCGCCAGGCCAACGAAGTTGCTCGAAGCGGCGAATTCTGATGATTCGCGCTCCACCCACCGGCGTTCGCCGCGGGCGCTTCGCCGCCCCTGTTGCCACATTGCCGTCGGCTTTGACGGTCGGGTGTCCGGAAAGCCGGGTTCGCCGCGGCAACAACGACGGCGAGGTTCGGTGCCGATCGGCTCGGATGTCGCCCTTCGTCCCGCTGGGCGGGTCAGTCCCACCACAGGACGACGGCCAGGCCCAGCTCGGCCGCGTTTCGGTAGAAGCCGAGCAGGGCGGTGAGGTGCGGCTCGAGGTAGCGGCGGGGACGGACAAGGAGGTCGGCCGATGAAGACTCCACCCCCGGCTGTGGAAAGGTACGGCCGGCCGCTCGCTCGTCCCCGCCCGCTCCCAGGAACCCGAGACAGCGGCCGATACGTCACCCCAATCCCGTGAAGGTTCGCGGGTATCGCGCTAAGCCCGGTCGACGCGGGTCGCGTCTCCGGCGGCCACCGGCAGCACGGCGACCTCGACGCAGTTACCGCCGTTGTCGGCGCTGCGGCTCGCCTTGCGCCAGATGGCGGCCTGGACGCAGTTACCGCCGTTGTCGCCGCTGCGGGTGGACGTGCGCCATTCGGGGGTGGTGGTCAGCTCCATCGTTCCTTCACCGTCCTCGTGATCAGGTCGAGGGACTGGTCGACCGGCAGCGCCCGCGACCGGATCGACTCGAACCGCTCGGTCAGCTCCGCCAGGTCCGCCGGCTCGCCCGTCGTGATCCCGCGCGCCGCCGTTTCAACGTACGCCACGTCCCGCCGGTCGTCGACGGTCGCGAGCACGAACGATCCGGCGACGCCGCGGTGCGCCCCGCAGGGGAGGATCTGCACGCTGATCCTCTCGGAGACGACCGCGACCAGGTGCTGGAGCTGCTCGCGCATCACCTCCGGGCCGCCGACGTCACGCCAGAGCACGGCCTCGTCTAGCACGCAGGCGAGGTAGGGCGGATCCGGCTCGGCGCGGCGGAGGACCTCCTGGCGCGCCAGCCGGGCGCGGACCTTCTGCTCGTCGCCGTGCAGCAGCGTTCGCGCGTACGCCTCGGTCTGGAGGAGGCCGTACACCACGGCCAGCTCAAAGCTGCGCAGCAGGCCGGCGGCGGACTCGTGGACGGGCCAGTCGAACCAGGGTGGGTGGACGCTGCGCTTGAGGAGGCCGTCCCAGAGGCGGAGCAGGACGCCGCCGCCGTCGAGGACGTCGTCCATCCGCTCGGCGAAATTCCGGAGTGGCATGTCCTCGGCGCGCTCGACCGCGCCGATGTGGGTGCCGCTGTAGTTGGCCTTCGTCCCGGCCTGGTCCTGGGTCAGGCCGGCGCGCTCGCGCAGGAGGCGCAGCTCCGCGCCGAAGAGGGCGAGCGGGGACGAGGACGGGTCGAGGGGATTCGGGCGGCGCGGCATCGGGGGCTACCTCCGTTGGCTGGTGTTCGCAACCGGCGAGGGCCGGTTGGCCGAGATGTAACGGAGTGTAGAGCGAGTCCTTACTCAAAGTGAGGTCCGTTGGCGAGGCTGTGGAAAGGAATTTCGGCAGGCGGACGGCGAGGTGAGCATGGTGACAGCGATCGGCGGCATCGATCCGAAGGTCGTCCCGGCCGGCGGGTGCGCGGCCTGGCCCCTTCCTCCGGGCCCGACAGGGGCCCGCTTCGCGCGGGGTGTGCTGAGGGCGGTGTTCGGTGAGCTGCGGATGCCCGCCGTCGTCGCGTACGACGCGGCCGTCGCGCTCTCCGAGCTGGCGACCAACGTCCACGTGCACGCGTACGGCGGGGTGGTCCCGGCGTGCCCGCCGATCGCCGGGCTGCCGGAGCTGTGGGCGTACGTGCGGTGGCGGGTACGGCCGGAGGTGGTCTTCGCCGTCTACGACTCGGCGCCGTGGCACGGGCCGGTGCCGGACGGGCGGCTGCGGCCGCCGCCGTACGCCGAGGGCGGGCGCGGCTTCGAGGTGGTGGACGCGCTGACCGCGGAATACGGCGGCGAGTGGGGCATGTACCGGACGCGGTCGCGGCTGGGCGCCGGGCCGGTTCCGGGGAAGGCGGTGTACTTCACCGTGCCCGTACCGGCCGGGCTGGTCACGCCGTGCGCGTGCACGGCGCGGCGGGCGGCGGAGGAGATCCACGCCCTGCTCGCCGCGCGGGGACTCGGCCCGCTGCAATTGGCCATCGGCTACGGCATGGCCGTGATCTGCGTTCGCGCGGGGATGCACGTCTGGGTGCGCGAAGGGTCGATCTCCTACCGCGCGCCCGGTCTCGGCGTCGTGCGCCACTCGCCGTACGACCGCGTCGAGGTGGTGGAGCGGATCGTCCGTCACTGCGCCGACCTCGACGCCGTACCGGAGGACGGCCGCCGGTAGCGCCTCAGGGGGCCGGGGGAGGGTCGTCGAGGCGGTCGAGGACGGGGTTGCGGACCTGCTGGAAGATCACCGAGGTACGGAATCCGGCGACCTCCCGGCGCTTGCTCAGCCGGTCGATGAGGAACGCGTGCAGGCGGTCCAGGTCCTGCACCGCCACGTGCAGGAGGAAGTCGTCGTCGCCGGAGATGACGAACACGCTCAGCACCTCGGGCAGCCGGGACGCGAACTCCTGGAAGGCGTCGATGAAGGGTCGGCTGGACACACGCAGCTTCACGGACACGTGGGCCTGTACGCCCCGGTTGAGCGCGGCCAGGCTGATGTCGGCGTGGTAGCCGCGGATGACCCCGCGGCGGGTCAGCGCGCGTACCCGCTCCAGGCAGGTCGAGGGGGCGATGCCGAGCCGGCGGGCCAGTTCGCGGTTGGACTGCCGCGCATCCGTTTGGAGGAGGCGCACGATTTCAACGTCCAGTTCGTCCATGACCGCAATCTTGGCCCTGATTCCAAACGAACGTTCGGTTGACCCCCGTTTATGCCGGTCGAATGGCTAGCGTCGAGGCGGTTCGTTCGATCAAGGGGGAGAAGGCGTGACGCTGTCGACACGGGACGCGCCGGCGGGGCCGATCGCCCCGGCACGCGAGCACCGGCTGGGCACCGCCCAGGGCACGGCGCTGTTCGTCGGGGCGGTGCTGGGGCCCGGCGTGCTGGCGCTGCCGCACCTGGCCGCGGCGGCGGCCGGGCCCGCCTCGATCCTGGCCTGGGCTGCCCTGCTCGCCCTGAGCGCGCCGGTGGCGCTGACGTTCGCGGCGCTCGGCGCCCGGTATCCCGACGGAGGCGGGGTCGCGACGTTCGCCGGGCGGGCGTTCGGGCCGCGGGCCGCGGCGATCGTCGGCTGGTGGTTCTACGGCATCGTTCCGGTGGGCACGCTGGCCGGGGCGCTCATCGGCGGGGACTACGTGACGTCCGCCGTCGGTCTCGATCACGCCTGGGCGGTGGTGGTGGCGGTCGGGCTGCTGGCGGCCGCGTTCGCGACCAACCACGGTGGGCTGCGCATGTCCGGCCGGGTGCAGCTGGTCCTGGTGTGCGGGCTGGCCGTCCTGCTGGCCACCGCCATCGTCACGGCCGGACCGCGAGTGTCGTCGGCGAACTTCACGCCGTTCGCCCCGCACGGCGCGCTCGGCGTGGTGCACGCGGCCGGGGTGCTGTTCTTCGCGTTCGCGGGCTGGGAGGCGGCCAGCCACCTGTCCGGGGAGTTCGCCGACCCGCGCCGGTCGATGCTCCGCGCGACCACGCTGACCCTGCTCATCGTGGGCGTGCTGTACCTCGGGCTCGTGGTCACCGTGCTCGGTGTCCTCGGCGGACGGGCCGCCACCTCACCGGTCCCGCTCGCCCTGCTCCTGCAGGAGGGCATCGGGAGCGGGGCGCGGGCGGCCACCGGGGTCGCCGCCGTCATCCTCAGCTTCATCGCCGTCAACACCTACATCGCCGGCGGGGCCAGGCTCGGCGCCGCCCTCGCCCGTGACGGGGCCCTGCCCGCAGCCCTCGCCAAAGGGGAGGGGCCGGGGCGGGTGCCGCACCGCAGCCTGGGACTGCTGGCGGTGCTCACCGGCCTGGTCACCGCGGTCGCCGTTCCGTACGGGCTGGGGCTGGACACCCTGATGCGGGCCACCTCCGCCTGCCTGGCCGCCGTCACGGTCGTCGGCATGGCCGCGGCCTTCCGACTCCTGCCCCGCGCGGACCGCCGTGGCCGGACGCTCGCCGCGGTGGCCACCGCCTTCACCGGCCTGGTGCTGCTGTCGTGCGGCGCCTACCTGCTCCTGCCCGTCGTGCTGGCGGCGGGCGCCCTGGCCGCCCGCCGCCGATGAACGCACAGCGCCCCTGCCGGAAATCCGGCAGGGGCGCCCAAGCATGTGTACCGATGTGCGGGTCGCCTCTCGGCGAAAAGCACAACGCGGCTCCAGCCGAACGGTATTCCGCGAAGGCGATAGATGAGGCCCGGGGACACCAGGCACATCGGCCACGGTGGGTGTAACGGGGTACGCGGCGTCCTTGTTCCCGGTCCCCGAGATTTCTGTGGCGGGTCCCGTCGGCCGCGGCCGTCAGAGTGTAGGGCGGCCCCTCAGGGGAAGCCCCTGGCCTATCATCGGCAGGAACATCGCCCAGGGAAGAGGTGCCGGATGGTGAAGGATCTGGACGTCGAGGTCACCGACGTCAGCGGGCCCATCGCCGTCGTCACCGTGACGGGCGAGCTGAACCTCTACACCAGCGGTGGCTTCCGCACCGCCGTGCGCGGCGCGTGCGGCGACGGTCATCCGCACCTGATCCTGGACCTGGCCGGGGTCCCCTTCTGCGACTCCAGCGGGCTCAGCGCCCTGATCATGCTGCACCGCTGGGCGGGTGAGGCCGGCGGGTCGCTCACGCTGGCGGCGGTGCCTGACCGCATAGCGCGGCTCCTGCAGATGTCGGGCGTCGACCAGACCATCCCGATCAAGCCGACGGTCCGCGACGCGCTCGAGCAGCACCCGCACGGCGGCGACCGTACGTCCACGTCGCAGGAGTGACCCGGTCCGGGCGGGCGTCACTCCCGTGGGACGTTGGCGTCGTCGGAAGAGACCGCGACGACGCCCTCGATCTCTGAGAGCAGGGCGGCCAGTTCGTTGACCGGCCCGGTGCCGTGCACCGACAGCCAGACCGAGACGACGCGGGGATCGTCGTGGTCGCCCCGGTCCTCGACCGAGAGCTCGCTGACGGTGAAGCCGCGGCTGGTGCACCGGGCGAGGGCCTCACGCAGCGCGCCGCGCCCGCTGCGGTAGGCGAGGCGCAGGCGCGACGGCGCGTACTTCGACCGCGGCAGCCGGGCGGCCAGCGGCGTCAGCCCGAACACCACGAGGAAGTGGCCCGCGGTGACCAGGACGGCGAGCAGCCAGAGCCCCGCGCCCGCCGCCATGCCCACGGCGGCGGTCAGCCAGACGATCGCGGCGGTGGTCAGCCCGCGGACCATGTCGCGCCGCACGAAGATCAGGCCGCCGCCGATGAAGCCGATGCCGGAGACGATCCCGGCGGCGACCCGGGAGGGGTCCAGCCTGACGTGCGGCCCCAGGACGTCGCCGAAGCCGTACTTCGACACGAGGATGATCAAGGCGGCGGCGAAGCCGACCAGGGTATGGGTGCGCAGTCCGGCGCTCTTGTGCCGGATCTCGCGTTCGAGCCCGATCGCGGCCGACAGCACCAGGGCGAGCGCCAGTTCGCCGATCTGCGCCCATCCCTGGCCGGCCGGCAGGCCGGAGACGAAGCCCGGAGGCACCGTTCCAGGGTAGTTCGCGCGGCTCAGGAGAGGCCGTCGTCCTTGATGTTCTGGGTGTCGCGCAGCTCGACGTACGGTTCCTCGCTCGCGGGATGCCCGGCCTTGATGGCCCGGCTGCGTTCGAGTTCGGCGTTGAACTCCGCGCCGAGCAGGATGGCGAGATTGGAGATCCACAGCCAGATCAGCGCCACGACCACGCCCGCCAGGCTGCCGTACGTCTTGTTGTACGACCCGAAGTTCGCGACGTAGAGGGCGAACCCGACCGAGACGATCAGCCAGAGGAACACGGCGAGGAGGCCGCCGGGGCTGACCCACCGGAAGCCCTGCTTGGCGTTGGGGGAGGCCCAGTACAGCAGCGCGAACATGAAGCTCACAACCAGCAGCAGCACGGGCCACTTGGCGATGTCCCAGACGGTGACGGCCACGGACTGGGCGCCGATCAGGTCGCCGGCGCGGCGCGCGATGCCGCCGGTGACCACCACGGTCACCGCCGTGACGGTCAGGCAGACGAGCATCACGATCGTGATGCCGAGGCGGATCGGCAGGGTCTTCCACAGCGGCCTGCCCTCGGGCACGTCGTAGACGACGTTCGAGGCCCGCATGAAGGCGGCGACGTACCCGGAGGACGACCAGAGTGCCACCAGGAGGCCGAGCAGCCCGGCGACCCCGGCGATGCCGGCGCCGTGCTGCAGTTCGGTGAGCGCGTTGATCGCCAGCTGGCGGACGGGCCCGGGGGCGGCCTTGCCGAGCTCGTTGATGAGCTGCTGCAACGTGTCCTTGCCGGCCAGGCCGAGCAGCGAGATCAGCACGAGCAGCGCCGGGAACACCGACAGGACGCCGTAATAGGTCAGGGACGCCGCCCGGTCGACGAGCTCGTCGCGCTGCACCTCGCCGACGGTCCGGCGCAGCGCCGCCCACCACCAGCGGATGCCGAGGTCGGTGGGCTCGGGCGCCTCCTTCTCGGGGGCTTCGTTATCGGGGGTTTCGGTCTCGGGGGTGTCGGTCTCGGGGGTGTCGGTCTCGCGGGTGCCGGCGGCCGATTTACGGGAACCACTCATCACGGACCGGTGTATTCCCGCCTGACGTGAGCTATGCGCGCACGGGTCAGTGCTTCGCGGTCACCGCCGCGGTCCCGCCGGTCTCGGCGGCACCGGTCTCGGCGGCACGAGACCGGCCGTGGCGGATGAACGCGGCGATGAGGACGACGGCGGCGACCACCACCGACCACAGCACCTGCGGCCGGCCGCTGTCGTCGAACAGCATCGTCACGAGGATCGCGGCGATCCCGGCGATCGTCGCGATGGTGAGGTACGGGAACAGCCACATGCGGACCAGCAGGCGGTCGGGCGCCTCCCGCTCCAGGCGGCGGCGCATCCGCAGCTGGGACACGGCGATCACGCTCCACACGAACAGCGCGACCGCGCCGGAGCCGTTCAGCAGGAACAGGAAGACGGTGTCGGGGCTGGTGTAGTTGAAGATGACCGCGACGAACCCGAAGGCCACCGACACCCAGATCGCCACGTGCGGGACACCGCGGGCGGTGGTGGCCCCGAACACCTTGGGCGCGTCGCCGCGCTCGGCCAGCGAGAAGGCCATGCGCGAGGCCGTGTAGAGACCGGAGTTCAGGCAGGACAGCACGGCGGTGAGGACGATGACGTCCATGATCGTGCCGGCGCCGGAGATGCCGATCCGGTCGAGGACCGCGACGTAGGGGCTCTTGGCGACGTTGCTCGCGTTCCAGGGCAGCAGGGTGATGACGACGGCGATGGAGCCGAGGTAGAAGACCAGGATCCGCCAGATCACGCTGTTCACGGCGCGGGTCACGGCGCGGCCCGGGTCCTGGGACTCGCCCGCCGCGATCGTGACGATCTCACTGCCCATGAACGCGAAGACGACGGTGAGCAGGCCGGTGATGACCGCGCCGTACCCGTGCGGGAAGAAGCCGCCGTGCCCGGTCAGGTTGCTCATGCCGACGGCGTGCGTGCCGGGGAGCAGCCCGAAGACGGCGAGGACGCCGAGCACGATGAACACCGCGATCGCGACGACCTTGATGCAGCTGAACCAGAACTCGAACTCGCCGTACGAGCCGACCGAGAACAGGTTGGTGGCGGTGAGCAGGGCCATCAGGATGAGGGCCAGGAGCCACTGGGGCAGGGACGGGATCCAGCCGTGCACGATCTTGGCGCCGGCCGTCGCCTCGACGGCCAGGACGACCGCCCAGAACCACCAGTACAACCAGCCGATCGTGAAGCCGGCCCAGCGGCCGATCGCGCGGTCGGCGTAGGCCGAGAAGGAGCCGGTGTCGGGGGAGGCGGCGGACATCTCGCCGAGCATCCGCATGACGAGGACGACGAGCAGACCGGCGATGGCGTACGACACGAGGATCGCCGGCCCGGTGGTATGGATGCCGGCTCCCGACCCGACGAACAGTCCCGCCCCGATGACGCCACCGATGGCGATCATGCCGACGTGACGATTCTTCAGCCCCTTCTGGAGGCTCTTGTCCGCCATCTACCCCTCCTGTCGCTAACGCGCCTGGACCGTTCCACCACAGGCTCAGAGGAGCTTATGAGGTGATTACCGGTGATTGTCCAGCTCCGACGGGTTGAAACGTGTCAGGTCTCGGGCTGCTCGGTGAGCGGCAGGAACACCTGGAAGCGGGTGTCGCCCGGTTCCGACGTGACCCGCAGGTCACCGTGATGCCGGTTCACGACGATCCGCCACGAGATGTCCAGCCCCAGCCCGGTGCCCTCGCCGACCGGCTTGGTCGTGAAGAACGGCTCGAAGATCCGCTCCCGCAGGTCGGCCGGTACGCCCGGCCCGGTGTCGCAGATCTCCACCAGCACCCGGTCGTTGTCCCGGCGGGTGCGGATCGTCAGCGTGCCCTGGCCGCCCATCGCGCCGAGGGCGTTCTCGATCAGGTTGGTCCAGACCTGGTTGAGCTCACCGGCGTACGCCGGGATCTCCGGAAGCGCCCCGTCGAACTCCTTGACGACCCGGACGCCGGTCCCGATCCGCCCGGACAGCATGACCAGCGTGGACGTCAGGCCGTCGTGCACGTCGATCCACTGGAACGGCGCCCGGTCCATCTGGGAATACTGCTTGGCCTTGCCGACGAGGGCGGAGATCCGGGTCGTGGCGTCCTCGATCTCGCCCATCAGCGCCTCGGTCTCCACGGCGTAGCCGAGCCAGCGCAGCGCGGTGGCCAGGTCATCGGAGCCGACGGCGGCGCGCACCTCCTCCAGGCGCTCGACCGTGATGCCCGCCGGCACGAACACCGCGGCGAGGTTCCAGCCGTCCGCGACGTCGTGCTCGTCGAACCAGTCGGCCAGCTCGTCCTCGCGGTCCGCGGTCTGCATCGCGGACAGCCGTGGCGCGTCACCGACCTGCTTGACCAGGAGCTCCTGGATGTCGATGAGGCGTTCGAGCAGGTCGGGGTCGATGTCGTTGCGGGCCAGCAGCGCCAGCTTCTGCCGCATCCCGGCGACGCGCTCACGCAGCGCGGACGTCGCCCGCACCGCGGCGGCGGCCGGGTTGTTCAGCTCGTGGGTCAGCCCGGCCGACAGCTGGCCGAGCGCGACCAGCCGCTCGCGGCGGCCCACGATCGCGTCGGTGTTGCGCCGGCCGAGGAACATCCCCTCCAGCAGGTGCGCGGCCATGGGGAACCACGCGACGAAGCGCTCACCCAGCTCCGCCGCCGGCAGAGTGAGGAGGCTCAGGTCGGTGACGGCGTACACCGACGCGGAGTAGCGCTGGTCGCCCCGCCGGCCCACGAGGAACTCGGTCGCGCCGCAGTACACGCCGCGCTGCTCGGTGCGGATCAGCTCCACCTCGTCGCCGTGCACCATACGGCACATGCGCAGCGTGCCGGACAGCAGCACGTAGAAGCAGGTGGCGGGGTCGCCCTCGGCGATGACCCGTTCCTGCGCGGGGTGGTGCTCGACGCCGGCGTGCTCGGCCACCCAGGCGAGCTGCTCGCCGGAGAGTCCCTCGAACAGGAACAGGGTGCGGAGTTCGTCGGGGGTGAGGGTTTCGGTGCTCAACGCTCCTCCAGGTACCGGTGGACGAGCGCGACCGCCATCGCGCCCTCGCCGACGGCCGAGGCGACCCGCTTGACCGACTGCGAGCGTACGTCACCGGCGACGAAGACCCCCGGAACGGACGACTCGAGGTACAGCGGATCGCGATCGAGGGTCCAGCCCGCCGGGCGGCGTCCCTCGCTCAGCAGGTCGGGGCCGGTGCACACGAAGCCGTGCGCGTCCCGGGCGATCGTCTCCCCGAGCCACTCCGTACGCGGCGCCGCACCGATGAACACGAACAGGTGGTTCGTCGCCATCGTCTCCGTCCGCCCGGTGTCGGCGTCGCGGAGCGTCACCCGCTCCAGGTGCTCGTCACCGTCGACCGCCTCGACGGTCGTGCGCACCCGGACGCGGACGTTGGGGAGGTCCCGCAGCTGCTCGATCAGGTAGTGCGACATCGAGCGCTCCAGGTTCGGCCCGCGTACGAGAAGGGTGACCGAACGGGCGTGGTGGGAGAAGAACACCGCCGCCTGGCCCGCGGAGTTCGCGCCGCCGACGATGTAGACGTCCTTGTCCTGACAGGCCGGGGCCTCGGTGGACGCCGAGCCGTAGTAGACGCCCCGCCCGGTGAGTCGCTCCGCGCCCTCGGCGTCCAGGGCGCGGTAGTAGACCCCGGTGGCCAGCACGACCGCGCGCGCGGCGATCTCCGTGCCGTCGCCGAACGTGATCACCCGGGCCGGGCCGCGGGCGGTCAGCCCCACGACGTCCCGTGTGGTGAGCACCTCGGCGCCGAACTTCGCGGCCTGGCGGCGCGCCCGGTCGGTGAGCTGCGCGCCGGAGACGCCGTCGGGGAAGCCGAGGTAGTTCTCGATCCGGGAGCTCTGCCCGGCCTGGCCGCCGGTGGCCTTCTTCTCCACCAGGACGGTGTGCAGGCCCTCCGACGCGCCGTACACCGCGGCGCCGAGCCCCGCCGGCCCGCCGCCGATCACGACGAGGTCGTAGAACGCGGCGGCCGGCTCGGTCGACAACCCGACCGCGGAGGCGATCTCCGAGCCGGTCGGCGTCCGCAGCGCCTTGCCGTCCGGGGTGATGAGCACCGGGATCTCGTCCGGGGTCGCGCCCGCCGCCTCCAGCAGGCGGGCGGCCTCGGGCTCGTCCACGGAGTACCAGCGGTACGGCACCGAGTTGCGGGCCAGGAACTGACGGAGTTCGAACGACGGGCGTGACCAGCGGTGCCCGATGAGCCTGGTCTCCTCGACCGGCCGGTCGCCGACGGCGCGCCAGGTCTCGACCAGCGCGTCCACCACCGGATAGAGCTTCTCCTCCGGCGGGTCCCAGGGCTTGAGCAGGTAGTGGTCGACGTCGACCACGTTGATCGCCTGGATCGCGGCGTCCGTGTCGGCGTACGCGGTCAGCAGCGCGCGCCGGGCGTGCGGGAACAGGTCCATCGCCTGCTCGAGGAAGGCGATGCCGTTCATGTTCGGCATCCGGTAGTCGGCCAGGATCGCGGCGACCGCGTCACCGCGCAGCTTGATCTCGCGCAGCGCGTCGAGGGCGTCGGCGCCTGAGTCGGCCCGCACGACGCGGTAGTCGTTGCCGTACCGCCGCCGCAGGTCGCGGGCGACGGCGCGGGACACCGACGGGTCGTCGTCGACCGTCATCAGGATCGGCATGCTCATGGGGCGAATCATTCCAGCCCGCGCCGGCCTGGGGGAGGGGCGGTGGCCGCGCCGGGCACGCCCGCCGCCGGGCGGCCCGTACGGCGCGTGGCGGATACCGCGCCGGGAACGAGGATTCCGGGTCGGCCCGCCGGGGGTGAGGCTTTTGTCACCGTACGGTGACGGTGCCGATATCCAGCGTTATCTCTGCACGTCGGCATCTGTTGTCAACTGAACTCCCAGAGTGACTGACACGGCCATGGTTACCTGTGGTAATTATGTGGCTTCCCTCCGAGATCACGGTCTCGCGAGATGCTCGCTCGCCTCCCCCCTGAAACACGATCTTCGGGAGTATTCGTGACCGATCGTTCCAACCGCGTTGGTCGTGGCCGTGCGGCGACGGCGCACGCGCCGGTGCGCACGCGCAGTCTGACGGCGTTCGCCGCGGCCGCGGTGGCCATCGCACTGCCGGTGACCGGCTGCGGCGGCAAGAGCCATGCGCCGGCCCCGGCGCCCGGCGGCACGTCCGCGACGTCCACCGGGAAGCTGCCGCAGGCCACGACGTACACGACGCTGAAGGGCCTCGGGCAGGACGCCTCCGACGCGATGGCCGACGGCACGGTCGTGCACCCGAAGGCGGCCGTGCCCGTCTCCGCCACGGCCGGGGGACCCGCGGTGGCCGTGCTGCCCAGCACCCAGCTCGGCAGCCCGACCTGGGTGCCGGTCGTGGAGATGAAGCCGGGGTGGGACCGCGTCCTGCTGCCCAGCCGGCCGAACCGCTCGGCCGGCTGGATCCCCACGGGCAAGACCGGCCTCGACACCGCCCGCAGTCCGTACCAGATCGCGGTGGACACCTCGGCGCGCAGGCTCACGCTCACCAGGTCCGGCCACAAGCTCGGCACCTGGACGGTCGCGGTCGGGGCGGCGAAGACGCCGACCCCCGTCGGGCGGACCTTCCTGCTGGCCTCCCTGGCTCCGGCCAAGAAGACCTACAGCCCGCTCATCCTGCCGGTGGGCGCGCACTCCGAGACGCTCGACACGTTCGGCGGCGGTCCCGGCACGGTCGCGTTCCACGGCTGGCCGAGCGCGTCGGTCTTCGGCAAGGCGGTCACGCACGGCTGCGTCCGTGTGCCCGCCGACGCGCTGAAGAAGCTGTCCGAAGTGCCGCTCGGCACCCCGGTCGTCGTCACGGCCTGAGGCGAGCACTCCCCGGCTCCCCGTGGGAGCCGTCCATGTCTTCATCCACTTTCTAGGAGTCGCAATGCGTTCGATACGCCTGACCGTCTGCACGGCGGCCGCCGCCGCGCTGGCCGCGCCCCTCGCCCTGGCCGGTACGGCCTCGGCCACCACCGGGACCGGGTCGGCCTACGGCCTGGCCGCCGGCGGCCTGGTCGCCATCCCCGCCACCCCGGCCGTCGCCGGCACCGCCGACAAGAGCCTGCTGCACCTGCCGGCCAACCCCCTCATCGACGTCAAGGTCCTGCACGTCACCACCAAACCCGCCTTCGCCCGGGCCAGCGTCACCGACCTGCGCGTCGCCAAGGCCGCCCTCACCGCCCACCTGGTCACCGCCACCTGCGACAACGGGACGGCCAGATCCCACCTCGTCAAGGCGAGCCTCGCCGGGCACCGCCTCGCCGCCGACGCCGCGCCCAACAGCGCCCTCAGCATCCCCGTCCAGGGACTCGGCACCGCGTCCGTCGTCCTCAACAAACAGACCCGCAACGCCGACGGCTCCCTCACCGTCACCGCCATCCAGGTCACCCTCCCCCTCGGAGCCGGCCGGACCCAGACCCTCAGCGTCTCCTCCGCCACCTGCTCCACCACCGGCGAAAAGCCGCCCACCCAGCCGCCCACGCAGCCGCCCACGCAGCCGCCCGGCCAGGCGCCGAAGCCCGAGCCGGTGCCCAGCGACCTGCCCGTGACCGGCTGACGAAGGCCACGACACGACGGCCCCCGGGCATGCCGCCCGGGGGCCGTCGCGCTGTTCGGAGACGACGCGAAGAGGAGTCGAATTCCTCGTACGCACGGGGGATTCGGAGGAGGCCGCCGGTTCGGCGGCCTCCTCGCCGTGAACGGCAAAAGCGACAAACCGTTCCGTGGCAACTACCGAACCACTACTATTTCCGTCCCATACGCGGCCTGGTTCCTGTCGGGGCCAGGGTGGACATCTCGGCTGAGGCGAGGGATCGAGATAGAGACGTACGATCGCGCGGATCGGTGGAGGCGAATCCCAGTCACTTCCTGCCGTTCTTCGTGGTCCGTCCTGCGGCTTTGGGTCGGGAACCCCGCCGCCCACCGCGCCGAGTGTCCCCCGCACACCGACTTATCGGCCATTCCCCCCGCGCGGCGCGCGCCCCTCGCGTGACGGCCCGCCCACGGCTCCGGACGACTCCGTTCTTCTGCTCCCACCGCCGACGAGGACCTGATTGATGTCAGCACACGTTCCAACCCACCAGCGGGCCGAGCGCCCGCCGATGGACCGGGCCCTGCTCGTCCTGCTGGTCGCGGTGGTCGTCACCGGCGGCGTCTGCCTGGTGGTGACGGCCGCGGTCCCCGCCGCGGACCGCGGGCTGGTCGCCGCCTGCACTGGAATCGCGGCGCTCGCCCTGTGCGCCGCACTGTCGTTCGCGGCGTACGGGTTCCAGACCGCGCGCGTCATGCGCGACCGTCTCGCGACGATGGAGTCGGAACTCGCCCGGCTCGCCGACGAGACCCTGCCGGCCGTCGTGAAACGGCTCCGCGACGGCGCGTCCGGCGCCACGGCCATGTCCTCCATCGAACAGCCCGCCGCCGCCGCGCACCGGCGGATCCTGCGCACCATCGTCGACGAGGTCGCCCGGGGAGAGCGCATGCGCGCCGCCGCGATGTCGGTCTGCGCGAACGCCGCCGGCCGCGTCCAGGCCCTCGCCACCAGCATGCTCGCCGACCTGCGCGAGATGGAGAACCGCCACGACGAGGCGGTCCTCGGCGACCTGCTCAAGCTCGACCACACGACGGCGCAGGCCGGCCGCCTCGCCGACAGCATCGCCGTGCTCACCGGCGCCCGGTCCGGACGGCGCTGGACGAAACCGATCGTGATGGAGAGCATCCTGCGCGGCGCGGTGGGCCGGATCAGCGCCTACCAGCGCGTCCGGGTGCACTCCACCAGCACCGTCGCGGTCGCGGGCTACGCCGCCGAAGGCGTCATGCACGCCCTGGCCGAGCTGATGGACAACGCGACGAGCTTCTCCCCGCCCTCGGAAGAGGTGCACGTCTACGTCGAAGAGGTGCACGCGGGCGTCGTGGTCACGATCGAGGACGGCGGCCTCGCCATGAGCGCCGCCGCGCTGGAGCGAGCGGAACGCGCCGTCTCGTCCGAGACGCTGGACCTGACCACGCTCTCCGGAACCCGGCTGGGTCTCGCGGTGGTGGGCTGCCTCGCCCGCAAACACGGCCTCACCGTCTCCTTCCGGCCCTCCTCGCGCGGCGGCACCGGAGTCGTGGTCCTGATCCCGAGGTCGCTGATCACGCAGCCCGCGCCGGGCACCGAGCCCAGCGCGTCCCGCGTCGTGGGTCTCGGCGCCCGCCGTGCCGAGGACGCCCGGGCCGGGGTGGCGATCGGAGCCGCCGCCACGCCCGTCACGCCGCTCGAGCGGCGCGTTCCCGCCGCGTCGGCGGACGCCACGACCGCGACGCCCGCCGACGAGGCGGTCACCGGCGAACCCGCCACCGGGGGACCCGGCGACCCGCCCACCGGGCCACTGGAGATCCCCGAGACCGCGGACGAGACCATCCCCGACACCGGCGACACGATCGCCGGGCTGCCCCGGCGCCGCAGGGGCCAGACACTCGCGGCGGCCGCCGCGTCGGCCAAGGCGGCCGATGCGCCGAAACCCCGCGTCGACAAGCCGACGACCGACCCCGGCGCGAGGTTCAGCGCCTTCCGTGAGGCCGGCCGCCGCAGGCGCAAGAACGGCGACACGCCTCCACCAGAGACGGATCAGAGCTGACCGCTCGGCTCACCCTGCCAGGCCCGAACGACAAGACAGAGATTGGAGGCAGGGGACGAGTCTCCGGTGCCCACGCCCGGATCACCGCCCCGCACCACCCATGAAGACCACAGACCGCGACCTCGACTGGCTGCTGGAGAACCTCCTCGAGCGGACCCCCGAGAGCCGGCACGCCATCGTCCTCTCCAAGGACGGGCTGAAGCTCTGCCACACGTACGGACTGAGCACCGACCAGGCCGACCAGCTCGCCGCCATCGCCTCGGGCATCCAGAGCCTGTCCTACGGCGCCTCGGCGGAGTTCGGCGACGGTACCGGCGGCCTCCGCCAGTCCATGACCGAGTTCCACGGCGGGCTGCTGTTCATCGTCGAGGCCGGAGAGGGCGCCCACCTGGCCCTCATCGCCGGCGAGGAGGCCGACGTGGGCGTGATCGGGCACAACATGCACGAGCTGGTCGAACAACTCGGCGAGTACCTGGTCGCCCAGCCGCGACGGCCGCAGCAGGGCAGCGCGACCCGATGACGTCCCGGTCAGTCGACAGAGAGGACCCGGACCGGCTGTACATCGTCACCGGCGGCCGTAGCCGGGTGGACGAGGACTCGATCGACATCGTCTCTCTGATCGTCAGCGAGTGCGATCCCACGCCGGGCATGCAGTCCGAGCACGTGAAGATCCTGCGCATGTGCACGAACCCGATGGCGGTCGTGGAGATCGCCGCAGAGCTCGGGCTACCGGTCAGCGTGGTGAAGATCCTCCTGTGCGACCTGCTCGACACGGGCCGGATCACCGCGCGTCATCCGACGATGGCACCCGCCAAGACCAAACTCCCCGAACCCGACATCCTGAAGCAGGTGCTCCTTGGACTTGAAAACCTCTGACCGGGTCACCGCGCCGCTGCGGAGCACCGCCAGCAACGGATTGAAGATCGTCATCGTCGGCGGCTTCGGCGTCGGCAAGACGACCATGGTCCGGTCGGTCAGCGAGATCCGCCCGCTCAGCACCGAAGAGGTCATGACCCGGGCGGGCGTCGGCATCGACGAGACGGCCGGCGTACGGGACAAGACGACCACGACGGTGGCGTTCGACTTCGGGCGGATCAGCCTGAACGACCAGATGGTGCTGTACCTGTTCGGCGCCCCGGGCCAGCAGCGCTTCTGGTTCCTGTGGGACCGGCTGTTCTCCGGCACGCTCGGGGCGGTCGTGCTGGTCGACACCCGGCGCGTCGAGGATTCCTGGTACGCCATCGACCGTCTCGAACACCACGGCATGCCCTTCATCGTCGCCCGCAACGACTTCGGCGGCCCCGCCTACCGGCTCGAGGACATCCGGAAGGCGCTGGACCTCTCCGACGACGTGCCCCTGATCGACTGCGACGCCCGCGAGCGCGAGTCGTCCAAGAAGGTGCTGATCACTCTCGTCAACCACCTGTACGCCCTGTCCACCGCCCAGGAAAGCGCGCGGTGACCGGGCGGCCGACGGGCGATCCGGACCCGGCGGCCCGCGCAGGGGGAACACGGACGACCCCCGTGAAGTCGTCCCCGGCGCATGCCGCTGCCGGGGTCTGATCGCCGCGCGCGATCAGGAGCTCAACACCGCACCGGAGACGAGCCCCACCGGACGCGGTCGACCGTCAACCGCCTCGCAGGAAGAGGAACATGACCGAGCCCGAGCCGACGATCCGGCCCCTCGGCCCACCGTCGCCGATCCCGCCCGACTCCGTGCCCCTGTACGGTCCGCGCTACGACAAGGAGAATCCAGCCCGGCTGTACGGGGAACTGAGGAACCGGCACGGGGCGGTGCTGCCCGTCCTGCTGGAAGGGGACGTGCCGGCCTGGCTGACCCTCGGCTACCGCGAGGTCCACCAGGTGCTCAGCGACTCGACGCTGTTCGCCCGGGACTCGCGCCGCTGGAACCAGTGGGAGAACATCCCCCCGGACTGGCCCCTCATGGCGCTCGTCGGATACCAGCCCGGATCGATCCTCTTCAGCGAGGGCGCCGCCCACCAGCGGCGGGCCCAGGCGATGACCGACGCCATGGAGCAGGTCGACCGGTTCGAGCTGAGGGCCCGATGCGAGCGGGTCGCCGACGAGCTCATCGACGAGTTCTGCGGCAGCGACGGGGCCGAGCTCATGGTCCAATACGCCAACCGGATCCCGGCGCTGGCACTCGCCGAGATGTTCGGCCTGCCCGACTCCGAGGCGTGGAGCATCGCGGAGGACGTGATGGCCGTCCTGGACGGCGGCGAGGGCGCGCTCGAGGCGTACCAGCGGTTCGCGGGCGCGATGGGGCGCCTGCTGGAGGCCAAGCGCGCCGAGCCGGGCCCGGACGTCGCCTCCCGGATGCTGCACCACCCCGCGGAGCTCACGGCCGAGGAGCTCACCCAGGACCTCCTCATCATGATGATCGCCGGACAGGACCCGACGGCCAACTGGATCGGCAACACGCTGCGGCTGATGCTGATCGACGACCGGTTCTCCCTGACCCTCGCGGGCGGGCGGCGCAGCGTCGGGCAGGCGATGAACGAGGTGCTCTGGGAGGAGTCGCCCGCCCAGAACACCTTCCGCTGGGCCACCCGCGACACCCGGCTGGGCGGACGGCACATCCGGGCCGGCGACGCCGTCGTCATCTGCCTCGCCGGCGCGAACTCCGATCCGCTGGTCCGGGCGGTGCCCGACGCCGGGTCGCGGGGCAACCACGCCCACTTCTCCTTCGGCCACGGCGACCACGGCTGCCCCTTCCCGGCCCCGGAGCTCGGCGAGGTCATCGCGGAGACCGCCGTCGAGGTGCTCCTGGACCGCCTGCCGGACGTACGGCTGGCCGTGCCGCCGAACGAGCTCGAATGGCGGCCGGCGTTCCGAGTGCGCGCGTTGAACGCGCTGCCGGTGAAGTTCTCCCCGGCCCCGGCGAGGACGCCGATGTGAACCGGCGGCCGCCCCCTCGCGGGGCGGCCCGTCGTTCGCCGCACCGGACCGGGTGACAGGTTCCCGTTCCCGCCGAGCGCGCCGAGACCCGGCCCCGCCGGTCTTCGGCGGGCGTCTCGGCGGCCCTGCCGGTCAGGAGCGGGCGTCCTGAGGTGCGGCCCCGCCGATCTTCGGCGGGCGTCCTGGGGTGCGGCCCCGCCGGTCAGGAGCGGGTGTGCCAGCTCATCGGCACGTCGCCCGTCTCTGGATCGGCCGGCGGGTTCGGGCCGAACTCCAGGGCGGCGTCGGCGGCGAGCTGGACGATGACGCGCCGCAGTTCGACGGCCGCCAGCCAGTGGCCGGGCAGCGCCGCCGTGCCGTACCGCGCGCCCAGCAGGTTGCCGCAGATCGAGCCGGTGGAGTCGCTGTCCCCGGAGTGGTTCACCGCGAGCCGCAACGCCCGCCGCATGACGTCGGCGGGCGCGCCGTCCCGTACCGCCAGCGCGGCGCACACCCCGATGGCCAGGGCCTCCTCGCCGGTCCAGCCGCCGCCGAGCGTCTCCAGCCGCTCGGGCGTGAGCGCGTCGCCCTCCCGGGCCAGCGCCACCGCCGCGTCGAGCGACGCGGAGGTCTCCTCATGGCCGGAGTACGACTCCAGCACCGTACGGGCGGCGTCGAGCGCGTCGGACAGGTCCGCGCCGCGCAGCAGACCCCAGACCGTCGCGGCCAGCACCCCGGCCGACAGGTACCCGCTCGGGTGGCCGTGGGTCAGGGCGGCGGACGTGGCCCCCATCGCGAACGCCGCGCGACGGCAGTCGGCGGCGCCCTCCGGGACGCGCGGAGAGAAGGGGAACCCCGCCGGGGCGGCCCGCATGACCCCGCCGCAGCCCTTCGAGTCGTTGATGGGCTCCTCGATGGTCCCCAGCGGGACGTATGGGCGCCGCCGCGCGGCGACGGCGTGCAGGGCGCTCAGGCAGGTCCGGCCGGGACCGCGCCGCTCGTGCATCTCCGGCCGGCCGAACAGCCAGCCGCCGCCGATGTCCTGTTCGGGGAACTCCTCGCCCTGCGTGCGCAGCCACTGCAGGTACGCGGCCTGCAGCAGGCCGGGCGCGGCTCCGCCGATGCCCTTGCCCCGCTCGCGGATGGACGCCTGGATCAGCGCATCGGCGGTGAACAGCGTCATCTGGGTGTCGTCGGTGACGGCGCCCACCCGCACCCGCGCGTCGCTGTACTCGGTGAGCCCCGCCGGGCCGTGCTTCTCCCGGATCTCCGCGATCGGCCGGCCCTCGATCGGCGCGCCGAGCGCGTCACCGATGGCGCCGCCCAGTAGACAGCCCAGCATGCGGTCAGGATCGGGATAAGTCATGCGATCGCCCACGCCGGTAAGTCTGCCAGGGGCCGGAACCGGACTCGGAGACCACGTGTCGCTCGGTTCCGACTACTCGGAGCGCTCCTTGTCGCTACTCTGCTCCCGTGAATGGCCTATTTGAGGACGCAACGGACAAGCCGCGCGTTACCGTGGCGAGCCGCCTGCTGGGCTGGTTCGAGCTGTTGCCGTTCCGTCGCGGTGTGACGCTCCTCGCCGTCCTCATCATCGTGCCGGCCTTCCTCATCGGGGGGCTGTTCGCCGTCCGCGGCGGCGGGCACGGCGACCCCTCGCGGTCCCAGGCGGCCGCCGCGACGCCGTCCGCACGGGACCACGACGACTCGGCAACGGCCGCACGGACCGAGCGGGCCATCGGCGAGATCGTCGCCTCCCGCAGCGTCCGCCCCGCGCCGAAGTCTCCCGGGACGTCCTCCGCGTCGTCCATGGGGACCCCCACCCCGACCCGACGCTCCCGGCCGACCCGCACCACGCGCCCGTCCCCCTCTCTCAGCACCAAATGCCCGGCGGAGCTGAAGAAGTGGCCGTGGATGTGGGAGCTGTGCCAACGCCGCCGCGGCGGCCACCCGAACCGATGAGGTCACGGACAGAGCACGAACCACAGTGTCACCTGTAGTACCGTCAACCCGCCGCACATCTTCGCCAGTCCCCCGGAGGATCTCCGCGTGCCAAGCACTCGGTCAGCGGCGCTGATCGCGGCGATCACGGCGGTCGTGCTCCTGCTGACGTCCAGCGCCGAGAATGAGTCGCCCGCCGCCGCGTCGCCGTCGGCCGACAGCGTCAAGACCCTTCGCAAGCAGGCCGACAAGGCCAAGAACGAGCTGTCTCAGGCCACCAAGGCCTGGGAGGCGCGCAAGAAGCAGCTCACCGCCTCCGAGGACAAGCTCAAGTCCACCCTCGCCGACCTCGGCACGGCCAACGCCGAGCTCACCAAGATCCGCGAGCCGCTGGCCCAGCTGGCCGCCAGCGCGTACAAGGAGCCGGGGGCCATGGGCATCCCGGCCCTGATCGGGGACAGTGACCCCGGCCGGGCGCTGGCCGCCGCCACCGACCTGACGATGCTGACCAACGACCAGAAGGCCCTCATCGACAGGGCCGACCGCCTGCAGCGGCAACGCGAGCAGCTGGCCGCGTCGGCGCAGGAGCTGCAGTCGAACAACGCGGTCGAGGAGGCGAAGCTGAAGCAGGAGATGAGCGCGCTGAAAGAACGCGCGTCCCGTCTCACCGCGCAGCTGACGGCCGCCCTGAAGAAGCTCGACCCGAACACCCGGTTGCAGCTCACCTGCCAGAAGAGCCTGGTCACCGAGGCGCGGAAGTTCCCCAACGGGCTCATCCCCGCCCGCTATCTCTGCCCGCTGCCGCAGCCCGGTCGGCAGCTCCGCGCCGACGCGGCCCTGGCCTTCTACAAGCTGAACGCCGCCTACAAGGCGCACTTCGGCGTCCAGATGTGCCTCACCGACTCCTACCGGCCCCTCGCCGAGCAGCAGCGGATCTACGCCGACCGGCCCGGCATGGCGGCCGTGCCAGGGCACAGCAACCACGGATGGGGCACCGCCGTCGACCTGTGCGGCGGAGTCCAGAGCCAGGGCTCGGCGCAGTTCAACTGGCTGCAGGCGAATTCGAAGAGGTACGAGTTCTTCCACCCGGCGTGGGCCTACAGCAGCCCCTTCGAGCCGTGGCACTGGGAGTACACCAAGGAGAACACCCCGGACGCCAGCGACTGACCCACGCCCCTCGGCGCAACGGACGGGGACGTTGAGACAGGGCCTAACCGACGATCGCGACCGACAGGCGGGAGTCGACGGCGGCGCGGGCGATGGCCGCCGCCTGGGCGCGGTCCGTGCGCAGCACGACGAGCGCTCCATCGCCGGTGCCGGTGCCAGGGCCGGGCCGGGGCACCGCGAGGACCGGCACCGCGGCCGCGACCGTGCGCGCCGGCAGGGGGCCCTCGGCGCGGGCGGCCAGGAGATCGACACGGTCGCCGGCGTGCAGGAGCCGCACGACGGCGGCGTCGGCGAGGCGCACCGGCGTCGCCACCGCGCCCGGGTCCGCGCCGTCGAGCAGCGTGCCGCCGCGCAGCCGCACGTCGGTCAGCGGCTCACCCCGGCGCACCGGCCCGGCCAGCGTGCGCCCGGCGGCCCGGCGGACGGTGCCCTCGGGCACGGCGCGGGCGGGCAGGGCGCGGACCGCGACGTCGGTGGCGCGCAGGGCCGTGCCGCCGGGCAGGTCGCGGGCGGCGACGAGAACCGGCACCCGGCGCGGGTGGGGCCGTGTGGCGGCGAGGCCGAGCGCCGCCGCCGCGGCGGCCAGCACGGCCGCGAGCAGGCGGCGGTGCCGGCTCAGCGTCGCTCTCATCGTCGCGTCCGCGGCGAGGCGGCGACGCTCATGGGATCGTGATGAGGGCCGCGGGCCCGTGCGGGGAGCGCGGGCGGCGCCGGGGCGGTCACGGGAGCTCGATCGGGAGGTCGAGCCCGTCCAGGGCGTGCGGGCAGGGGCAGTCGCGCTCGGCGGGCAGCGTGCCGATGATGTCGATGACGAGGTCGCGCAGCCGGTCGACGTTCTGCGCGAAGACGCTGAGCACCTCCTCGTGGGTGACGCCTTCGCCCTCCTCGATGCCGGCGTCGAGATCGGTGACGAGGCAGGCCGGGATGTAGCACAGGGCGAGCTCGCGGGCGAGGACGGCCTCGGGGTGCCCGGTCATGCCGACGAGGGTCCAGCCCTGGGCGGCGTACCAGCGGGACTCGGCGCGGGTGGAGAAGCGCGGCCCCTCGATGACGACGAGCGTGCCGCCGTCGACCGGCCGCCAGTCCGCGGCGCGGGCGGCCTCCAGCGCGGTGCGGCGGCCGCGCGGGCAGTAGGGGTCGGCGAAGGAGAGGTGCACGGCGCCGTCGTCGTAGTAGGTCTGGGCGCGGCCGCTGGTGCGGTCGACGAGCTGGTCGGGGATGGCGAGCGTGCCGGGGCCGCGGTCGGCGACGAGCGAGCCGACGGCGCTCGGCGCGACGACCTGCCGCACTCCGAGGGAGCGCAGGGCCCAGAGGTTCGCCCGGTAGGGGATCTGGTGCGGCGGGTAGCGGTGGTCGCGGCCGTGCCGGGGCAGGAACGCGACGCGGCGGCCGGCCACCGTGGTCAGGGCGATGGTGTCGCTGGGCGGGCCGTAGGGGGTGGCCACCTCGATCTCCTCGACGTCGTCGAGGAGGGAGTAGAAGCCGGAACCGCCGATCACACCGATCTCTGCATGCATGAGCCGGACCCTAGTCGGCGACCGGGACGGCCCGCGAGGCCGCCTCCCCAGCCTGTGGAGAACCCGCGGCCGCGCGACCGATACCGGACTCGCGATATGTCTTGTCAGGTGGAGTCACGCGTAATATCTTCTCGCTCATAGAGAAGACATGTCGCGTTTTCGGGAAGGTGAACCATGCCCAGCCGACTGGCCGGTGTCCCCGCCGGCCGCCGTACCAAGTGGGTCGTCCTCGTCGCCTGGCTGATCCTGCTCATGGTCGGCGGTGCCCTCGGAGGGAGACTGCAGGGCGTCACGAAGAACAGCGCCGACGCCTACCTGCCCGGCGCGGCCGAGGCGACCAAGGTCATCAAGCTGCAGAAGGAGCTGCACCACGAGGACGGGACCGTCACGCTCGTGTCGTACGAGCGGCGCGGCGGCGTCACACCGCAGGACCTGGCGTTCGCGCGATCGGCGGCCGCGCAGCTGAAGGGCCTCTCGCACGTGGCCTCCGTGGCGGGGCCCATCACGTCCCAGGACGGCCGGGCGATGCAGCTGGTCGTCCCGGTCAGCGGTGACGGGGACATCGTCCTCAAGACGATCGACGACCTCCGCGAGGTCGTTGAACGCGGACCGCCGGCCGGCCTCGACGTCCGCGTGACCGGGCCGGGCGGCACGATGTCCGACCTGATCGGGGTCTTCATGAAGGTCGACGGCACGCTGCTGCTCGTCACCCTGGCCGTCGTGGTCGTCATGCTGCTGCTGACGTACCGCAGCCCGTTCCTGTGGATCGTGCCGCTCGTGTCGGCCGGCTCGGCGTACATGCTGTCGCAGGGCCTGGTGTACCTGCTGGCGAAGGCGGGCCTCACGGTCAACAGCCAGAGCACCGCGATCCTCGCGGTCCTGGTGTTCGGCGCGGGCACGGACTACGCGCTGCTGCTGATCGCCCGCTACCGGGAGGAACTGCACCGGCACGAGGACAGGCACGAGGCCATGCGGATCGCGCTGCGCCGGGCGGGGCCCGCCGTCCTCGCCAGCGGCGCGACGGTGACGATCGCGCTGCTGTGCCTGCTCGTCGCCGAGCTCAACTCCACCAGCGGCCTCGGCCCGGTCGCGGCGGTCGGCATCGTCTGCGCGCTGGCCGCCATGACGACGCTCCTGCCCGCCCTGCTCGTGGCGCTGCCGCGCGGCGTCTTCTGGCCGGTCGTACCGCGGTTCGACGCGCGGTACGCCGACGAGCCCGACGCGCTGGAGAAGGAGCACGGCGTCTGGACCCGCGTCGCGCGGTTCGTCAGCGCCCGGCCACGGATCATCTCCGTCGGCGGCGTGCTGATGCTGGCCGCCCTCGCGTGCGGAATCCTGTCGCTGCGGACCGGGCCGATCTCCAACGCCGGGCAGTTCGTCGGCACGCCCGACTCGGTCGTGGGGGAGCGCGCCCTGGCACGGCACTTCCCGGCCGGCACCGGCAGCCCGGCGGTCGTCATCGGCCCGCACGAGCCCGGCCTGCGCGCCACGATCGCCCGTACGCCCGGCGTGTCCGGCGTGAGCGATCCGGTCGTCGTGGGCGGCTACGAGCAGTACGAGGCGACCCTGTCCAGCGCGGCGGACACCCGGGCCGCCCGTGACACGGTCGACCGGCTGCGCACGGCCGTGCATCCCCTGGGCGCGAAGGTCGGCGGGACCACCGCCGTCAACCTCGACACCCAGCGTGCCGCCGCGCACGACAACAAGGTGATCATCCCGATCGTGCTGGGGGTCGTGTTCGTCATCCTGGTCCTGCTGCTGCGGGCCCTGGTCGCGCCGCTGCTGCTGATGGCCACGGTGGTGCTGTCGTTCGCCGCGTCGCTCGGGGTCTGCGGGCTGGTGTTCACCCACGTGTTCGGGTTCGAGGGCGCCGACTCCGGCTTCCCGCTGGAGATCTTCATCTTCCTGGTCGCGCTCGGCGTCGACTACAACATCTTCCTCATGACGCGGGTGCGGGAGGAGTCGCAGCGGATCGGCACGCGACCCGGCGTGCTGCGCGGGCTCACCGTCACCGGCGGCGTGATCACGTCGGCCGGGGTCGTGCTGGCCGCGACGTTCGCGGGGCTGGCGACCTTGCCGGTGACGGGCACGGTGGAGATGGCGTTCGCGGTGGCGTTCGGCGTGCTGCTCGACAGCCTGCTGATCCGGTCGCTGCTCGTCCCGGCGCTGACGTACGACATCGGAGGGCGGGTCTGGCTGCCGGGCCGCCTCGCCGGGGACCGGGACCTCAGGCCGGACGACCGGCCGATGCCGCAGACCGTGCGCTGATCACAGCGAGGGCGGGCTCCCCGGCCGGGCGGGGAGCCCGCCCACGAGCGGCTGAGGACCGGGCGCTCGACGAATCGATCCGTCGTAAGCGACGGTCAGGCGACCTTCTCGGAGGACCCGGAGGAGCCGGAAGAACCGGAAGAGGAGTCGGACGAGGACGAGGATGAGGAGGACCCCTTCTTCGCCTCGGTCTTGGCGGGCTCGCTCTTCTTGACGGAGCTGCTCGACGAGGTGGTCGACCCGCTGCGGCTGTCGGTGCGGTAGAAGCCCGATCCCTTGAACACGATCGCGGCCGCGGAGAACACCTTGCGCAGACGCCCGCCGCAGGCGGGGCACTCGGTCAGCGGATCGTCGCTGAACTTCTGCACGACCTCCAGAGGCTCACCGCATTCGGTGCACGCGTACTGATACGTCGGCACGAGTTCCTCCTAGCTGTACACAGCCTCGGGGGCTGGCACTCTCACTCAATGACTGCTAATGCTACCGGGCTCGGATTGATTCCCGCCGCCTGCGTTCACCGATCGCCGTGCTCGCCGTACCAGCCGGCCAGCTTCCCGCGCCGGCTGACGGCGCGCAGGCGGCGTTCGGCGGCGGGGCGGGCGGCGCTGGTCGCCACGACCAGGAGCTCGTCGCCCGCCAGCAGGGCGGTGTCGGGGCCCGGCACGAAGCTGCGGCCCTCCCGAACGATCAGGGTGATCACCGCCCCCTCGGGGAGCCGCAGCTCGAAGATCTCCACGTTGTCGAGCCGGGAGTCCGGCGGGATCCGGATGTCCAGCAGGTCGGCGTGCAGCTCCTCCAGCGGCGCCGCCTCGACGTCGATGTCCCGGGCGCGGTCGGGAACGGTCACCTTCAGCAGGCGCGCGAACGCGGACAACGTCGGGCCCTGCAGCAGCGTGAACACCACCACGATGATGAACACCTGGGCGAACAGCGCCTGGGCTCCCGGCAGCCCCGCCGTCACGGGGATCGTGGCCAGCACGATCGGCACCGCGCCCCGCAGCCCGGCCCATGACAGGAACGCCTTCGTGCGCAGGTCGAGCCCGAAGAACGGCGTCGACGCCAGCACCGACAGCGGACGCGCCACCAGGACCAGTGCGAACCCGCAGATCAGCGCCGTGCCGATCTGTGCCGGCAGTTCCCGCGGCGACGCCAGCAGCCCGAGCATGATGAACAGCCCGATCTGGGCCAGCGTGGCCAGCCCCTCGGCGAACCCGCGGGTGGCCGGACGGTGCGGCAGCGGGCTGTTGCCCAGGAAGAGCGCCGTCAGATAGGTCGCCAGGAACCCGCTGGCGTGCGCGACGGACGCCAGGCCGTACGCGCCGACGGCGAGCGACAGCACCGCGATGGGGTACAGGCCGGACGCGGGCAGCGCCGCCCTCCGCAGCCCGTGCGCGCCGAGCCAGCCGACCAGGAGGCCGAGCGCCGCCCCGGCGGCCAGTTCGTAGACCAGCTCGCCCGCCATCAGCAGCGGCGACTCGACGTGCTTCGCGCTGAGCGCGACGACGAGGATGACCACCGGCGCGTCGTTGAAGCCGGACTCGGCCTCCAGGATGCCGGTCATGCCGGCGGGCAGCGGCAGCCGGCGCAGCACCGAGAACACGGCGGCCGCGTCCGTCGGAGCGAGCACCGCGCCCAGGAGCAGGGCCGGGCGCCACTCGATGCCGACGAGCCAGTGCGCCACCGCCGCGACGACCACGATGCTGACCGCCGTGCCGGCGATGGCCAGCGAGAGCGCGGCCGGGATGGCGTCCCGTACGCCCGCCCAGCGGGTGGTGAGCCCGCCTTCGGCCAGGATGAGGACCAGCGCCGCCAGCCCCAGGGTCTCGGCGACCAGCATGTCGTCGAAACGGATGCCGAATCCCGACTCACCCAGGATGAGACCGAGCGCGAGGTACAGGAGCAGGCTGGGCAGCCCGCTGCGGTGGGCCAGGCGGACCGCCACGATCGCCGTGATGACCACGATCGAGCCGAGCAGCAGCCACAGGTCGAGTTTCACCCACACCCCCTTGAACAGGACTTTCTCACAATCCGTCACCGAGGGTGGCGGAGCACCGCCACGCGGGACGGGAGGAGCCGGCCGGCCGCGCGGACGCGACGCGCCCGCGCGGCGTGCCGGCGGTGGTGGATCAGCGGTGACGGATCAGCGGGTCGAGGCCGTTGACGACGTGCGCCACCGGACGGCCCTCGACCGCCGCGCGGATGTTGTCCACGACGGCGGTGAGGATGTTGAGCTGGGACTGCCGGGTCGCGCCGGCCGCGTGCGGGGACAGCAGGACGTTCTCGTGCGCCCGGAGCGGGTGGCCGGCGGGCAGGGGCTCGTCCTCGAACACGTCGAGCGCCGCCCCGGCCAGCCGGCCGCCGTCCAGCGCGGCGAGCACGGCGTCGTCCGGCGCGATGCCGCCGCGCGCGACGTTGATGAGGAACGCGCCGTCCGGCAGCAGCGCCAGCCGCCGGGAGTCCAGCAGCCCGATGGTCTCCGGCGTGCGCGGCAGGCAGACGACGAGGACGTCGGAGACCGCCAGCAGGTCGTCCAGCTCCAGGCGGACGCCCGTGTCCCGGCGCCGCCGCGACCAGTACGCGACGCGGCAGCCCAGCGCCTCGAACAGCCGCATGACCTCCGTGCCGATCGCGCCCATGCCGAGCACGCCGACGCGGCGGTTCGCCAGCTCGTCCGCACCGCGGGCGGCGGTCTCGAGCTGCGGCCAGCCACCCTCCCGCATGCGCCGGTCGGCCCACGACAGCTGCCGGGACAGGTTCAGCGCGGCGGCCAGGGCCCACTCGGCCACCGACCGGGCGTTCGCGCCGGCGGTGTTGGCCACCGCCACGCCGGCGGCGGTCAGCGCGTCCAGGTCGAGGCTGTCCACCCCGACCTGCGGCATCTGCACGAACGTCAGGCGCGGCGCCGCCGCGACGGCGGCGGCGTCGAGGGACAGCTCACCGGTGAAGTCGCCGACGACCAGCTCCGCGTCCGCCAGCGCCGCGTGCAGGGCGCTGCGGCTCCGCTCGGCGGGCACGACCACCTCGGCGCCGAGCGGGTCGAACACCTGGTGGATCAGGTCCGCGCCGAGCGGCGGCAGCGCGAGCAGCCGCCAGCGGCCCCCGTTCACGTTCACGTCGCGGCCCCGGCGAACCTGACCAGGCCGCCCGACGGGGTGACCGCCGCCCGTACGGGAAGGTCGTGCGGCTCGGCGGGCAGGGACGCGACCAGCTCGGTGTCGTACACCGGCGCGATCGTGAGGATCTCCGGGGAGACGCGGGTCAGCGCGCGGTCGTACGAGCCGCCGCCGCGTCCGAGGCGCACGCCGCCGGCCGACACCGCCAGCGCGGGGACGATCACGAGGTCGGCGCTGCGGATCGCCTCCGGGCCGCGCGCCGGCTCGGTCGGCTCCAGCAGGCCGTACGGTCCGGGGCGCAGCGAGTCGGGCCCCTCGTAGGACGCCCAGTCGAGGTCCCGGTCCGGTAGCAGCCGGGGGACGAGGACGTACGTGCCGCGCTTCCACAGGGCGAACAGCAGGCTCTGGGTGGCCGGCTCGGAGCCGACCGAGACGTACGCGGCGACGGTGCCGGCCATCTCCGCCTCCGGCAGCGTCAGCACGGTGTCGCGCAACAGCCGCCCGGCGGCGGTGCGTTCGTCCGGGGTGAGGCGGGCGCGGGCCGCCAGCAGGTCCGAACGCAGGGCCGTCTTCTCACCGGTGATGTCACGCACCCGTCCATTGTCGCGTGAAAATCACGTGACATTTCTCGGCGGACGCCCACTGGGAGGGGGACCGTCCGCAGAACCATCGCGATCGGCGGCTAGGGTCTTGTCATGGCCGACCACGTACCCGTCACCAAGGCGGTCGTTCCCGCTGCCGGCCTTGGCACGCGATTCCTGCCCGCGACCAAGGCGACCCCCAAGGAAATGCTCCCCATCGTCGACAAGCCGGCGATCCAGTACGTCGTCGAGGAGGCCGTCTCGGCCGGGCTCGACGACATCCTGCTGATCACCGGCCGGGGCAAGCGTCCGATCGAGGATCACTTCGACCGCGCGTACGAGCTGGAGGAGGCGCTCCGCGCCAAGGAGGACCCCGAGCGGCTGGGCTCGGTCCGGGAGTCCGCGGAGCTCGCCGACGTCCACTACGTGCGGCAGGGCGAGCCGAAGGGCCTCGGGCACGCCGTGTACTGCGCCCGCCGGCACGTGGGCGACGAGCCGTTCGCCGTGCTGCTGGGCGATGACCTGATCGACGAGCGCGACGCGCTGCTGCAACGCATGCTCGAGGTCCGCGAGACCTACGGCGGCAGTGTCGTGGCGCTGATGGAGGTCGAGCCCGAGCAGGTGTCGCTGTACGGCTGCGCCGCGATCGAGCCGACCGACGAGGACGACGTCGTCCGCGTCACCGACCTCGTCGAGAAGCCCGTGCCCGGTGAGGCCCCGAGCCGGTGGATCATCATCGGCCGGTACGTCTGCGACCCCGCCGTGTTCGACGTCCTGGAGAAGACCCCGCCAGGCCGGGGCGGCGAGATCCAGCTCACCGACGCGCTGCTCACGCTGGCCAAGCGGGATCGCTCGGAGGGCGGCCCGGTGCACGGCGTGCTGTTCCGCGGCCGCCGCTACGACACCGGCAACAAGCTGGACTACCTGCGCACGGTCGTGCAGTTCGCGGCCGACCGGCCCGAACTGGCCGACGAGTTCCTGCCGTGGCTCCGAGAGTTCGTGGCGAAGCACGATGAAGCGGGTAGATGAGCATCTGGCGGACATCCTGGGGGCGATACGGCAACTTCCGCCCCTGGAGCTGGCCCTGCCGGAGTCATACGGCGGCGTCCTCGCCGAGCCCGTCACCGCGCCCGTCGACCTGCCGCCGTTCGACAACTCCGCCATGGACGGCTACGCGGTGCTGGCCGCGGACGTCGCGGCCGCGTCCGAGACATCACCCGTGACCCTGGCGGTCGCCGGCGACATCGCCGCCGGCGACCAGGGCGCGTACGACATCGACCCGGGGCGGTGCGCCCGCATCATGACGGGCGCGCCGCTGCCCGCCGGAGCGGACGCCATCGTCCCGGTCGAGTGGACCGACGGCGGCACCGCCGAGGTGACGATCCGCCGGTCCGCCACGCCCGGGCACTACATCCGGCGCGCGGGGGAGGACGTCACCGCCGGGACGACCGTCCTGCCGGCCGGCACCCGGCTCGGCGCCGCCCAGATCGGCATGCTCGCCGCGGTCGGCCGGGCCCGCGTCCTCGTGCGTCCCCGGCCCCGCGTCGCCGTGCTGTCCACCGGCACCGAGCTCGTCGAGCCCGGCGAGCCGGTGGGGCCCGGCCAGATCTGGGACTCCAACAGCTTCGCGCTGACCGCCGCCGTCACCGAGGCGGGCGGCGTGGGGTTCCGGGCGGGCTCGGTCGGCGACGACCCGCGCGAGGTCCTGGCCACGATCGAGGAGCGGCTCGCGTCCGCCGACGTGATCATCACGTCGGGCGGCGTGAGCATGGGCGCCTACGACGTCGTCAAGGAGGTGCTGTCCGGGCTCGGCACCATGCGGTTCGAGAAGGTCGCGATGCGGCCAGGCAAGCCCCAGGGCTTCGGCCTGCTCGACGACCGCGTGCCCGTCTTCACCCTGCCCGGCAACCCGGTCAGCGCGTACGTCTCCTTCCAGGTGTTCGTCCGCCCGGCGCTGCGCGCGCTGCAGGGCCTGCCACCCGAGCCGCCGCGCACCGTACGGGCCCGCCTCACCGCGCCGGTCACCTCGCCGGGAGGACTGCGGCACTACCTGCGCGCCGTCCTGTCACCGGCGGAGGGGGAGCACCACGTGGCCCCGGCGGAGGCGCAGGGCTCCCACCAGGTGTTCGCGCTGTCGTCCTCGAACGCCCTGATCGTCGTCCCCGAGGACGTCACCGACCTGCGGACCGGCGACACCGTCGACGTCCTGGAGCTGCCATGACCACAGTGTGTCCGGCCACTCCGCCGGCAAGGGAGGGCGCGTGACCGGGTTCTCCCACCTCGACGAGTCCGGAGCGGCCCGGATGGTGGACGTCTCCGCCAAGGAGGTCTCCGCCCGTACGGCCACCGCCACCGGCTTCGTACGGCTGTCCGCGGAGTGCGTCGCGGCCCTGCGCGCCGGGAACGTCCCCAAGGGCGACGCGCTCGCCGTCGCCCGCATCGCGGGGATCCAGGCGGCCAAGCGCACCCCCGACCTCGTCCCGCTGTGCCACCCCATCGCCATCCACGGCGTCACCGTCGACCTGACCGTACGGGACGAGGGCGTCGCCATCAGCGCGCAGGTGCGCACCGCCGACCGGACGGGCGTCGAGATGGAGGCGCTGACCTGCGTGTCCGTCGCCGGGCTCGCCCTCATCGACATGGTCAAGGCGGTCGACCCGGCCGCCGTGATCACGGACGTGCGGGTCGAGGAGAAGACCGGCGGCAAGACCGGCGTCTGGCGGCGTCCGTGACGGCGATCAGGGCCATGGCGGTCACCGTGTCCAACCGCGCGTCCGCGGGCGTCTACGAGGACACCTCCGGGCCGATCCTCGTCCGGCTCCTCCAGGACCTGGGCTGCGAGGTCGACGGCCCGGTCGTCGTCCCCGACGGCGACCCGGTCGAGGAGGTCCTGCGCGAGGCCGTCGCCCAGGGCTACGACGCCGTCATCACCAGCGGCGGCACCGGGCTCACCCCGACCGACCGGACCCCGGAGATGACCCGGCGCGTCATCGAGCGCGAGATTCCCGGAATCGCCGAGGCCATCCGGCTCGCCGGCCGGGAGAAGGTCCCGGCCGCGATCCTGTCCCGCGGCCTGGCGGGCGTCGCCGGCCGTACCCTCATCGTCAACCTGCCCGGCTCCACCGGCGGGGTACGCGACGGGATGGCCGTGCTCGGCGAGGTGCTGCGGCACGCCGTCGACCAGATCGGCGGCGGCGATCATCCACGCACCCCGTGACGAGGATGGCGTAGGACCCGTCACAGGGGAATCATGGGAGTGTGGCAAGCATGCGGGGTTGGCCGGCCAACCTGAACGAGGGGCCGGTCGGGCTGCGGCCCTTGCGGCTGCGTGACGCGCGGACCTGGCGCGAGGTGCGGATCCGCAACGCCGAATGGCTGCGCCCCTGGGAGCCCACCAATCCCGAGACGCCCCTGTTCCGCAGCGGCCTCGGCCCCTACCTCAGCATGGTGCAGACCATGCGCCGCGAGGCCCGGCACGGCCTGGCCCTCCCGTGGGTCGTGACGTACGAGGGGGAGTTCGTCGGCCAGCTCACGATCGGGGCCATCGTCTGGGGCTCCGCCCGGTCGGCGCAGATCGGCTACTGGGTCGACAAGGCCGTCGCCGGCCGCGGGGTCATGCCCACCGCGGTCGCGCTGGCCGTCGACCACGCCTTCTTCAACGTCGGCCTGCACCGCGTCGAGGCGAACATCCGCCCGGAGAACACCGCCAGCCGCCGCGTCGTGGACAAACTCGGCTTCCGCGAAGAAGGCGTCCGGCGGCGGCACTTGCACATCGACGGCGCCTGGCGTGACCACATCTGTTATGCGCTGACCACCGAGGATGTCCCCGGCGGCCTGCTGAGCCGCTGGCGCGCCAGCACCCGCCAGACGTTCCCCCGCTGACCGGAATTCACCGTCGCGTCACCGGGCCCCTGAAGCCTCGGCATGGGCGAGCGTTCCGGCGATGCCGGGGCCCGCCCGGCGGAGTCGTCGATGGTATGAATGATGCCTAAATGTGATGTTTGCGAAACGCTGCTTCGGATAACCGAGAGTTGCGGGTGCCGTACGTCGTGATCATGGTGCCTGGAAAATCTCGGTCAGCAAAGTTTCAGGAAGGATCCGATCTCGCGACACACCGCCCCTAATGCTCGTCAACCACTGACGGTGGGTCTTAGCGTGCGGGACGTGAGCGAGCGCGTCTGCCAGGTCAGCCTGCGGCCTGGACGCGCCTACGAGGAGGGCTGATGAGCAGCGCACTCCTCTATCTCGCCATCGTGGTCGTCTGGGGCATCGTCCTGGTCCCCATGTGGCTCCGCCGCGACGGATCCCGGACCCGCAACCGCCGCCTCGACGAGGACGCCGACACGGTCATCGAGACCCCGTCCGAGAACCTGGAGTCCGAGAGCCTGGAGGACGCCGAGGACGGCCCGCTCGAGGACGACGTGGTCCCCGCGGCCGTCGTCCCGGCCCAGGCGGCGCGCCGCGCCGCCCACCGGCGCGCGAGCCGTGCCGCCGTGATCGCCCGGCGCCGCCGCCGCACCGTCGGCCTCATCCTCCTCCAGTTGACGGCCGTCGCCGTCGTCGTCGCCGGCGTCACGCCGTGGTGGTTCACCGCGCCCCCGGCCGTGCTGCTCGTCGGCCACCTCACGCTGCTGCGCTCCGCCGTCAGGATGGACGCCGAACGCCGCGCCCGCCACCTCGCCCGGATGCGCGCCATCGAGGCGGACCGCCGCGCCCGCGCGGAAGAGGAGGCCCGCCTCGCCCGCGAGGCCGCCCAGCGGTCCGCCGAGATCATCTCGATGCCGGAGCGGCCGGAGGAGCAGGTGTACGACCAGTACACCGACCAACGCGCCGTCGGCGACTGACGCCCTTTCCACCGGTTCCGCCACGCCACGCCGGGCCCACGTCCACCAGCCTGACCTTCTGCCGGCCGGCGGGCCCCGGTTCGGCGACGACGATGCTGCTCGTACCGTGCCTGACCTGCTGTGACCCGGAACACCGGGCAACCGATGCGCGAGAAGTGCCGAATGTTTGCTAGCCTTACAGCGTCCTTGGGGCTGTAGCGCAGTCCGGTAGCGCACCTCGTTCGCATCGAGGGGGTCAGGGGTTCAAATCCCCTCAGCTCCACCCAGGTTGAAGGCCGGTTCCGATCACGGAACCGGCCTTCTTCAATCTCGGACGGCAGCGAAGTACAGCAACCTGTGCGAAACAGGCCGCTTCTTGCGCCTCTTGAGACCGTTACGCATGGCGTCCGAGGATCCTCGCTGTGCGAACCCGCGTCAGCGCGGCCACCTGGCGCGGACGACCCCTTCCCCTCAACGCCCGGTACCGGGTTGCCGCCGCGGATCAGCGGGATATCCGTAATTATCGCCGGGGGAGCGGGCATTTCCCTTAATCGGAGGTGTCCCGTGTCCAGCATCAGCGATCGACCTGCCCCGCCGCTTCCACCGCGAGGCCCGAAACCCCTGCTCGCCGGCAGGCGCCGGCTCTCCGCGCACATCTCGGTGTACGCGTTCGTGATCCTGCCCATGTTCGCGCTGGCCGGCGCCGTCGCCGCCGCGTGGGGGTGGGGGCTGAGCGTGGTCGACCTCGTACTCGCGGCGGCGTGGTACGTGGTCACCTGTCTGGGCGTCACAGTGGGTTACCACCGCTATCTCACGCACGGATCGTTCAAGGCCGGTCGCACGATGCGGATCGTCCTCGCGGTCGTCGGCAGCATGGCGGTACAGGGGCCGGTCCTGCACTGGGTCGCTGATCACCGGAGGCATCACGCGTTCTCCGACCGCGAGGGCGACCCGCACTCACCCTGGCTCTTCGGCACCTCACCGGTCGCGATCGTGCGGGGTTTCTGGCACGCGCACATGGGCTGGCTCTTCGAACGTGACCTGACCAACCAGGAGCGGTTCGTGCCCGATCTCCTCGCCGACCGCGACATGCGCGTCGTGAATCGCCTGTTCGGGCTCTGCACGCTGGTGACGCTCGCGGGACCGGCGCTCCTCGGCGGCCTGATCACCTGGTCATGGTGGGGGGCGCTGACGGCGTTCTTCTGGGCCGGGCTGGTCCGCATGGCGTTCCTGCACCACGTCACCTGGTCGATCAACTCGATTTGCCACATGATCGGGGAACGCCCGTTCACGGCCCGGGACCGGTCGGCCAACGTCTGGCCGCTGGCGATCCTCAGCATGGGCGAGTCGTGGCACAACCTGCACCATGCCGACCCGACGTGCGCCCGGCACGGCGTACGGCCCGGCCAGATCGACATCTCGGCTCGTGTCATCTGGATGTTCGAGCGGTTCGGCTGGGTGTACGACGTCCGCTGGCCCGATCCGGCCCGTCTCGCCCGCCTCTCCGCTCCTACCTGAGATCGCCGTCCGCACGATCGGCCGTACGGCAAGGCCAGAGGAAGAATCGCGCGCGCATTCGCTCCCGCCAGGCCCGGGGGAAGTGCTCGTAGAAGGGGCTGAACGACTGGCCCGACAGGCACTTCTCGAGTGGATATCCAGTTAACGGCTTCTTCGCTCCGCCCCGCGGCCGTTCTCACCCTCGGGGACGCTGAGCGAACGGAGGACCGCTGAACCCCTGGGAACCGCCCTGGCCCCTCTGACCGAAACCAGGATCGAGACCGTTGGAGCGCTGGGGGAAGCTGCGGTCACCTTGCGCGAAACCGGAACCGGGACCGTAGGGGGATCGGGGGAGGCTTTGACCGCCCTGACCCCGGCCACCCCGACCGGAACCGGAGCCCTCCGGGTGCTGGGGGAGATGCTTGGGCTGAGCGTTTCCGATGTGCCAGGGGAAGGGCTGTGAACAATCGGAGACACCGTGGCATGTCTGATCAGCCCCTCGACGGCTGTCACTCCCGCGACCGCCCGTGGACCCGTCCCCTGACGTAGTGGTGCGATGCGGTTTCGGCCTGTGTGTCGGCCGGTCCGCGGACGTGGCCGGCCTCGTGGGCCTGACGGTGTGGGTCGCTTTCGGTCTGTGAGGCGATTCGGCAGTGCGAGTGGCCTTTGGCGTATGGGGCGACCGGACGGTCTTGCTGGGCGCGGCCGTTCCGCTCGGCTTGGCCGTCTTGCTGGGCTTGGGCGTCTTGCTCGGCTCGGCGGTCGGGGTCGGTCGAGCGGGTGAGCTCGGCTCGGCGGTCGGGGTCGGTCGAGCGGGTGAGCTCGGCTCGGCGGACGGGGTCGGCGTCGCGGCCGGGGACGATTCAGCCGGTGCGGTCGACGTGGGCGGTGAGGTGGGTCGGGCCGTCGGGGTCGTCTTGGTGGGTGACGCCGGGGTCGATGACGTCGAGCCGCGCGCCGGGGCGGTGGTCCGTCGAGGTTTCGCGGTCGTGGGCGCGGTACGGGCCGGTGTGGGCGACGGGCTCGCGTGCGACGTGGCCGCCGTCGGTGAGGGGGACGCCGGGTCCGTCGAGGAAGGTGACGGGGCCGGAGGGGTCGGCCGGGCGCTCTGGTGAACGACGGCGCTGGTGTCGTGCGTGTGGTGGGAGCCGGTCAGCGCGAACGCCGTGCCCGTCGCCGCGGCGACGCAGGCCACCAGGGCCACGACCGGGAGGAGCCGGCCGCTCGATGACCTCTTCGGCTTGGCGTGCGAACCGCGCCCGGGCGGCTGCTCACCGGTGCTCGCGTCCTCGGCCCACGCCGCGTCGATGGCCTCCCAGGCCGCCGCGCCCGAGCCGGCGAGTTCGGCCGCTGGAAGCCCGGATTCGGCAGGCGCGGGCTCGCCGGGCACGGACTGGTCCGGTCGCGTGTTCGCGGAGGTTCCGCCGGGCCGAACCAGGGGGGTGGTGGCCGTCTGGTCCGGGGAGATCGCCGGGATCTGCCGGGTGGCGTCATCGGCCGACTCAGGGGAGCCATCGAGCGGGGGTGCTGCGGCGGCAGTGAACCCTGTCGCCGGCGGCGCGGCCGCAGCGCATGAGGCCAGTATCCGGTCGCGTTGCCCTGATGGAGGCTCGTAGCCGAGCGTCACCAGCCGGTGCAGCGCCTCTCCACTGAGCGGGGCGAGCATGGCGGAGTTCGGCGTCTCCTCGCCCCGTACGACGGCGGCGGCCTCTTCCAGGCGCTGCCGCGCGTCCCACGCCAGTGTCTCGGCGGCGTCCCGCGTCACACCGAGGACCTGGGCGGTCTGCTCGGGGTCGAGAGCGTTCGTCAGCGCGAGGATCTCGCGGTGCCCGGGGCTCAGGAGGGCCAGCGCGCGGCGCAGCGGGTCGGTCGAGGTGGTCGTCGCGACGCCGCGGAGGAGGGCGCCGCGCCGTACGCACTGGGCTCGGGCGAGCGAGTGCAGCCACACGGGGAGCCGCGCGTCGTCATCGGGAACGGCGTCCGGGTCGCGGGCGACGGTGAGGAAGACATCGTGCAGGGCGTCGCCCGCTTCGACGCCGACCATGACGTAGCAGTAGGCGTAGAGCGGCTCGGCGTACTCGTCATAGAGCGCGCCGAACGCCTGCGGAGCACCCGTCCGTAGGGCCTCGGTCAAGGACATCGGTATCTCCGTCCCGCCACATCGTCCAAAGATCGTGACAAAGTTACGTACAACGGCAGAAAGCGGATAATATCCAACAAATCGGATGATCGGCGCTGTGAGCAGGCAAAATGTCCCTCGCGGGGCGGAGATGGACCCGCCGAGCCGCGCCGGCGTCGAACTCGCCGAGCCGGTGCCGGCCCACGCGGCCGTCCGCCGGTGGCCGGTCCCCGGGCGAGCCGGTCCGGGCAAGGATGTCGCGCGGGGCGGGGTCCGGGCCTTACGGTGACCGCTGCCGGAGACGTACGGGCCGACAGGAGGCACTGGTGGACGACGAGGTCGTGCGGACGTTCAAGGAGATCGACTACGACGGCGACGGGTACATCACGGCGATGGAGTTCAAACTCGCCATGACCCGCCGCCACGAGGCCGTCAGCGGCGATGAGATCAACTCGATCTTCGCCCACGCCGACGATGACGGCGACGGGCGCATCAACCTGGCGGAGTTCGCCAAGGCGTGGAACTCCTGAGGCGATCCGCCGGTTCCCGGTGACTCCGGGAACCGGCCTCCTCGCGGGCATGCGTGCCTGGTCGCGCTCGCTCGATGCCGTCGCCGTACGAACAGCCGTGACGTTTTCCCGCCCTGCCCGGGCACGGTGAGGGGGGAAGCCTTGGCGGGACACTGACCCACCGCCGTCCGGCGGCGCTCGCCGGATGCCTCCGGCACTGGGATCCTTGGGCTCTCGCCGGTGATCTACAAGTCCGGACGAAGTCGCCATGGGGCTATAACGGCTTCATTCGGTCCATTTCGGGCATTAAGGGATTCTTTGCTGGTGTCGTTCGTTGCCGAAAAGGTGATCGTTCGCACCCTGGTCGTACGGCTGTCCGTGTTCCACCGGCCGTACGGCGGGCCGACTGAGTGTCCGCCCAATGATCTAGGCTGGCGGCCGGAACACAGGAGTGCATATGGGACAAGGCGCGGTGGACGGCGTCTCCGACGGCCGCGACGAAGCCGCCGACGGTGAAACGGGGGGCGACTCCCCGGCCCAGGACGGCGAGGGCGACGCCGGAGGGCGTACCCAAGAGAAGAGCCCCGCGGTTGGGAAGGACGGCCGGCGCGGCGCGCTGGCCGGCGACGGCGTCTCCGTAGTCCAGGCCGCGGCCGCCCCCCGGCGAGGCGCCGCGACGCCCGGCGCGGTGACCGGAACCGCGGCGGATGACGCCACGGACGGCACCGCCGCGTCCGACGCGGACGCCCCCGTGACCGGCGACGCCGAGCCTGAGGGTGCCGGGCCTGAGGGCGCCGAGCCGGCATCCGATACCGCCGCCACCGTCGGTCCCGCCGGTGCGCCGTCCGACCCCGACGCGGACGCCGGTCAGGACGGTGACGCCGGGACGACGGACGGCGTGGCCGACGCGGAGGACGCGGACGTCTCTGACGACGCGTCCGGTGATAAGGCTCCTGCCGATGCCGATGCCGATGCCGATGCCGATGCCGATGCCGGGGACGGCGACGGGGACGGCGACGGCGGTGCCGAGGCGGACTCCGGAGGCGAGAACGCTTCGCGTGAGGTGGGCGGCAGGTCCGGGCGCAATCTTCTGCACGCGCTCGGGCTGACGGTCGCGTCCGCGGTGGTCTGGGGCATCGCGCACCTGTGGGCCGGGCGCCGCGTCGCCGGGATCCTGCTGATGGCATTGTTCGCGATCCTGGTCGGCGGGGGAGTGTTCGTGGCCCTGCGGTACCAGCATGACCTCAAGCAGATCGCGGTGCAGCGCGACTGGCTCGCGGGCATCACCGGCGGCATCCTGGCCCTCGCGCTCCTGTGGGCCGGTGTGGTGGTCCGCTCCTATCAGGTGGTCCGCCCCACCGGGATGGCCCGGACCGCGCGGATCCTCGCGGGCGGGATGGTCCTCGTGCTCGCCGTCGGAGTGTGCTCGCCGCTCGTCTGGGCCGCGCGCAGCACCTACACCCTGCGGGACACGATCGGCACGATCTTCCACGGCGACCAGGCGCGGCCGCAGCCGGTGAACGTGGAGGACCCGTGGAAGGACAAGCCGCGGGTCAACATCCTCCTGCTGGGCGGGGACGGGGCCGGTGACCGGATCGGCGTCCGTACGGACAGCATGACGGTGGCGAGCGTCGACACGCACACCGGGGACACGGTGCTGATCAGCCTGCCCCGGAACCTCCAGCACTTCCCGGTCGTCCCCCGGCTGCGGTCCCGGTGGCCGGACGGCTTCACCGGTGTGGGCGCGCCGGGTGATCAGGGCCTGCTGAACGAGCTGTTCCAGGACGCGGAGGACGACCATTCGCTCGTGCCGGGCTTCGACAAGGGCCGGCGCGGGCCGGAGCTGGTCCGTGAGGAGATCTCGTACCTCATCGGCCAGCCCATCGACTATTACATCCTCGTCAACCTGTTCGGTTTCGCGGACATTGTCGACGCGATGGGCGGGGTCAAGGTGCACATCGCCGGTGACATCCCGTTCGGCGGCCCGGAGGACGGCAGCGCGCCGACCGGGGTGCTCAAGGCCGGTGACCGGGAGCTGAGCGGCAAGGAGGCGCTCTGGTACGGGCGGTCGCGGACGGCGAGTGACGACTTCACCCGGATGGGGCGGCAGAAGTGCCTGATGAAGGCGATCGCCGAGCAGGCCGACCCGCAGCGGGTGCTGACCCGGTTCCAGCAGCTCGCGCGCGCGGCGAAGAAGACGATCTCCACCAACATCCCGGCCGAGTTGCTGCCCGCCCTCATCACGCTCTCCGAGACGATGAAGCACGGCGCGCAGATCAGCAGCCTGATGTTCGTTCCGCCGCAGTTCCACGTCTACCGGCCGGACCTGCAGGTGATGCGGCGCGCCGCCGCCGCCGCGATCGAGGCCAGTGAGGAGCGCTCGGCGAGCGCGTCGCCCACGCCGGAGGCGTCCGGTGGCGTGAGCGCCTCCGCGCAGCCCTCCGGTACGCCCGCTCCCGCGGCGTCGCCGGCCGGGATGGACAGCCCGGATCCGGCGGGGTCCGCGGGAGCCTCGGGTGGGGCGAGCGCGGGGGCGTCTCCTGGTGACTCGGCGGCCCCGAGCGCCGGTGCGGACGCGTCCGGTGGCGCTTCCCCCAAGGCACGGGCCAAGGACAAGGCCATCTCGCTGACGGCCGCCTGCGGTGGCTAGCTCGTAACGGATATACGCCATTCACGTGGTGTTTCGTGAGCTTTCCCCAAATGCGGGATAATTGGGGCCAGTGTGCTTTACCGTGCTATCGGGCCAGGTAGGGTCACAGGTCGGGTACGATCCAGCAGTCAATGCCAATGGTTACTGACCGCATCTGAACCATCACTTTGCAAACCGGTCGGCGCGGCCGCACGTCCCCATCGGGGATGCGCGCCCGGAGCGGGGCTGCGCTCGCGAGCAGAGGATCAGGAGACTTCATGGCACGGCAGGTTGGGGGGCGTGAGCCGGTTCCCGTCGCCGGTCTGTGGCGGGCGTTGGGCTTGACGCTGGCCTCCGCGGTCGTGTGGGGGGTGGCCCACGTGGCGGCCGGTCGCCGCGCGGCCGGGTTCACCCTCATGGGCGTCCTCGCGCTGCTGTTGGGCGGCGCGGCGACGCTGGGACTGGCGTTTCAGGAGAAGCTGAAGCAGATCGCGGTGCAGGGCACGTGGCTGAACGTCATCACCGTGGCGATCCTGGTGCTGGCGCTGGCCTGGGCGGCGATCATCATCCGGTCGTACCAGGTGGTGCGGCCGGCGGGGCTGCCGACGGCGATGCGGGTGGCGTCGACGACCCTGGTCGTGGTGCTGTCGCTGCTGATCTGCACGCCGTTCGTGTACGCGGCGAACACCACCTATGTGCTGCGTGACACCCTGGCGAAGATCTTCCCCGGTGACGACACCTCCGGCCAGAAGGTGAACGCCTCCGACCCCTGGAAGGGCATGCCGCGGGTCAACGTGCTGCTGCTGGGCGGTGACGGTGGCAAGGACCGCACCGGCATCCGTACCGACAGCATGACGGTCGCCAGCATCAACACCAAGACCGGCGACACGGTCCTGCTGAGCCTGCCCCGGCAGCTGCAGAAGTTCCAGCTGCCGCCGCGCCTGCGGTCGAGGTGGCCGCAGGGCTACACCGGGGACCCGGGCGACCAGGGGCTGCTCAACGAGCTCTACATCGAGGCACAGCGGCACCCCGAGCTGCTGCCGAAGTACAAGAAGGCGTCCCAGCGCGGCCCGCACCTGCTCGAAGAGGTCATCGGCTACCTCCTCAACATAAAGATCCACTACTACGTGCTCGTGAACCTGTCCGGGTTCAAGGACATCGTGAACGCCATGGGCGGGGTAACGGTCCACATCGAGAAGAAGCTGCCGATCGGCGGTGAGCCGGAGCGCGGCATCCCGCCGTCCGGCTACCTCATGCCGGGCACCCGCCACCTGACCGGCGAGCAGGCCCTGTGGTACGGCCGCAGCCGGCACGCGGACGACGACTTCCACCGCATGGACCGGCAGAAGTGCCTCATGAGAGACATCGCTCAGCAGGCCGACCCGCAGAAGGTCGTCACCCACTTCGAGAAGCTCGCCAAGGCGGCGACCAACACGATCTACACGAACATCCCGTCGGCGCTGCTCCCGGCGCTCGTGAAGCTGTCCGGCACCGTGAAGAACGGCGCCGACATCCACAGCCTCCCGTACAACCCGGCCAAGATCCCCGGCTTCCACGTCTACGAGCCGAACGTCCTGATCATGCGGAGGGCGGCGGCCAGGGCCATCGCGCAGAGCGACAACCCGCAGCAGAGCAAGCCCACGGCGACGGTCAGCGCCACCGCCAAAACGAACAAAAGGAAGACTTCGCGCGTCTCACCCAGTGCGACGGCCACGTCCTCCGGCTCGGGTGCGGTCTCCCTGAAGAACGTCTGCGGCTGATCCGGCGAGCCGAGCCCTGAGGTGCGTCACCGACCTCGGGTCGGCTCGTGACCGCCGTCGCATCCGACACCGGGTGCCGCCGCTGCTCGGCGGAGGCCCGGCCGGGCGGCGCGGAGCGGCGTCCGCGACGAAGGCAGGAGACGCATGGCGCCGGGTCAGGGGAGAGGGCACCGGTCCGTTCCGGTCGGCGGCCTGTGGCGGGCGTTGGGACTGACGCTGGCCTCCACGTTCGTATGGGGGGCGGCCCACGTGGCGGCCGGTCGCCGCGGGGCCGGGTTCACCCTCATGGGCGTCCTCGTGCTGCTGGTGGGCGGCGCGGCGACGCTGGGGCTGGTGTTCCAGGACAGACTGAAACAGCTGGTCGTGCAGGGCACCTGGTTGAACGTCTTCATCGCCGTCCTGCTGGCGCTCGCGCTGGTGTGGGCCTCGGTGGTGATCCGGTCGTACCAGGTGGTGCGGCCGGCGGGGCTGCCGGCGGCGATGCGGGTGGCGTCGACGACCCTGGTCGTGGTGCTGTCGCTGCTGATCTGCACGCCGTTCGTGTACGCGGCGAACGCCACCTATGTGCTTCGTGACACTCTGTCGAAGATCTTTCCCGGCGACGACCACTCCGGCCCGAAGGTCAACGCGGCGGATCCCTGGAAGAACATGCCGCGGGTCAACGTGCTGCTGCTAGGCGGTGACGGTGGCAGGGACCGCAAGGGCATCCGTACCGACAGCATGACGGTCGCCAGCATCGACACCAAGACCGGCAACACCGTCATGCTGAGCATCCCGCGGGGCCTGTACGGGATGGACATGCCGCCCCGGATGCAGTCGCGCTTCCCGAACGGCTACCAGGGAGAGCCCGGTCCCGGGGTGGTGGGCCGGGACCGCGGACTCCTCAACGAGCTCTACCTCTATGGCGAGCACCACCCCGAGCTGGAGCCGCGTTACAAGAAGGGCCAGCGCGGACCCCACCTGCTCGAAGAGGTGATCGGGAACCTCCTGGGCCTCAAGATCGACTATTACGTGATGGTCAACCTGGCCGGGTTCAAGGACATCGTCAACGCCATGGGCGGCGTCGACGTGCGCGTCGAGAAGCCGGCGAACCCGAAGTTGCCCGGTCTGCCGATCGGCGGAGAGATCACCCCCGACGGCCGGGTCCTCAAGCCGCCGACCGGCTACCTCTACCCCGGCAAGCATCACCTCAACGGGGAGCAGGCGTTGTGGTACGGCCGCACCCGGCACGCCGACGACGACTTCCACCGCATGGACCGGCAGAAGTGCCTGCTCAAGGACATCGCCGAACAGGCCAACCCGCAGAAGGTCGTCACCCACTTCGAGAAGCTGGCCCAGGCCGCGACGAACACGATCTCGACGAACATCCCGTCCGCGTTGCTCCCCGCCCTGGTGAAGCTGTCCGGCACCGTCAAGCACGGCGCGGACATCACCAGCCTGACGTTCAGCCCCTACAAGATCGCCGGCTTCCACACCGACCGGCGGGCGGACGCGACCATCATCCAGGTGATGCGCCGGGTGACGAACAAGGCCATCGCCGCGAGTGTGAACCCGTCGAAGGCCGAACCCAGCCCGACCACGACCGCCAAGAAGCGCCGGAAGACGAAGTCGACGGCCTCGAACGGCTCGGTCTCCCTCAAGAACGCCTGCGGCTGAGGCCCCGTCCCGGCGCCCGGCCAGGACGGCCAGGTCATCAGGGTTCGCGATGCACAATGAGCGAATGACCCGCATCCCCCCGCTGCGCAGGCGCGTGCTCGTGGCGATCGTCGGCGTGGCCGCCCTCGCGGTCGTGCTGTTCGCGATCCCACTGGCGATCGCGCTCCAGCGGCTGTACCGGGACGAGGCGATCAAGTCGCTCGAACGCGACGCGACCCGGATCTCGGCCGCGGTGCCCGACACGATCGCGCGGCGTCCCAAGCCGGTGACGTTGCCCACCGGCATGTCCCGGCACCTCAGCGTGGGCATCTACGACCTCGACGGCGACCGTGTCACCGGTCGCGGCCCGCGCAACTCGCCCGTCGCGGGGGCCGCCGGCGACGGCCGGGTCCACGAGGCGGTGGAGAACGGCCTGCTGGCCGTGTCCGCGCCGGTGCCCTCCGACGAGAACATCGTCGCCGTCGTCCGGGTCGCGACCCCTTACAAGCACATCAGCGGCCGTACCGAACGCGCCTGGCTGCTCATGGTCGCGCTCGCCGTCCTCGTCGTCGGGCTCGCCGCCGTGGTGGCGCGGCGCCAGGCGGGCCGGCTGGCCGCACCGCTCGAAGGCCTGACGCGGGACGCCCAGGCGCTCGGCAGCGGCGACTTCAGCATCCGCGCACGGTCCGTCGGCGTCCGCGAGGCGGACGCCGCGAGCCGGGCCCTGGAGGCGACGGCCCGGCGCCTCGGCGACCTGCTCGAACGCGAGCGCGCGTTCAGCGCTCACGTCTCCCACCAACTGCGCACGCCGCTGACCGGGCTGCTCCTGGGCCTGGAGTCGGGCCTGGCGGGGGAGGACCCGCGAGCGGTCATCCGTACGGCGATCGAGCGCGGCGAGCACCTCCAAGAGATCATCGACGATCTCGTACGCCTCTCGCGCGGCAGCCCGGCCGACCGCGGAGTGCTCAACGTCTCCGCGCTGCTCAGGGAGATCCGCACCCGCACGGACGTCACGGTGCGCATCGAGCCGGGCCTGCCCGAGGTACGCGCCTCGCTCTCGGCCGTACGCCAGATCGTCAACGTTCTCGTCGACAACGCCGTCACCCACGGCAAGGCGCCCATCACCGTCTCCGCGATCGACGTCGGTCAGGGCCTGGCCATCGAGGTGAGCGACGAGGGCCCGGGGATCCCCGACGGTGCCGACGTCTTCCGCGGCCCCGCGGACGGGCACGGGATCGGTCTCGCCCTCGCGCGCTCCCTCGCCGAGGCCGAGGGGGGCCGCCTGGTCCTGCGGCGGCCCTCACCCCCGGTCTTCAGCCTGCTCCTGCCCACGAGCGACTACCGCGCCGCCGACTGACGAGCGATCCGGGCGAACGCCGCCGCCCGGAGCCGTACGGACCCGCGGCGTCGCTCAGAGGTGAGCCGTACGGACCCGTGGCGCCGGTCGACGCCACGCGGCCCCTCACGCCTCCGCGGCCGCCTCGCGTTCGTACCGGTAGCCGCGCCCGCGCAGCGTGGTGATCCGCCCGTGCGGCCCGAGCTTGCGGCGCAGCGTCGAGACATGCACGTCGAGCGTCTTCGTCGGCCCGAACCAGTTCTCGTCCCAGACCTCGTCCATCAGCTGCTCCCGGGTCACGACCTCACCGGCCCGCGTCACCAGCGCCGCCAGCAGATCGAACTCCTTCGGCCGCAGCACCACCTCGCTGCCGGCGACGTGGACGCGCCGCGCCGGCAGATCCAGCCGAAGCGGCCCCACGCTGATCACGCGGTCGCCCGGCTCGGCGGCACGACGACGCAGGTGGGCACGGATCCGCGCGACGAGTTCGGTCAGCCGGAACGGCTTGGTCAGGTAGTCGTCCGCGCCCGCGTCGAGCGCGACGACCACCTCGAACTCCTCGGTCCGGGCGGTGAGCACGACGACGACGGTCAGGGGGAGCTCCGCCCGCAGCCGCCGGCACAGCTCGACGCCCTCGATGTCCGGCAGACCGAGATCCAGCAGGATGAGGTCCGGTGGATGCGCGCCTACGTCGGCCAGCGCGTCCGCCCCGGTCGTCGCCAGGCCCGCTTCGTATCCACTGGCGGACAGTGCCTTCAGCAATTCGGACCCGATGATGGCATCGTCCTCCACCACCAGGATGCGTTCCCGCGTCACAAGCCGATCCTAGGGACCCTTCCCGAACGATCGCCGCCCGGAGCGGGGAAGTGCCTGTTCCGCCCGCCCGATCACGGCCGTCGTCTACCGCTGGCGGAGTGGTCGCACCAGGCGCAGCGTCCGGGGCAGGGAACGTTCCGACGCCTCAACCGCTAATGTCCCCTCGCCGCGTTCGACCGGCCCGGGGTCGGCGGAACGCTCCGTGTCCACGGGGCGCTCGCCCTCCCGGGTACAGGGGAGACCAGGGGAGGTCCCGTGGTGCGCGGCCTGGATGGCCAGGCTCGTCAGGCTGATGAGCAACGAGCCCGCGGTGTCGGTGTCCAGGCGAACGGTCACCCAGTCGTCGCCCGGACGGACGACGATCTGCCCGGACTCGGCAAGCACCTGGTCGAGCCGGTCGATGAACGACCGGGTGAGTCGCAGATCGGCCTCGTCCCCGGTGTGCAGATGAAGGATCTGGGTGCCACGGAACGCGAAACCGCGGCCGACGCCGCACGACGGGCGATCGGTGGCCAGCCCGGGCCAGGTCGCCAATTGTGCGGCCACTCGTTCGGCTGTGCTCCGGCTCTTCGGAGGGCCCGTCACGGCCCCAGGATCCCGTGTTGCGGCCTTTCTCATAAGGGCTCGCGCCTCAATCGTTATCAATCGATTCACCGTTTCCATCCCCTTCCCGCAACCGCCGCGACGCACACCGGCCGTTCCCCGCGACAAGGTGGGCGGCCCGGAAGTCTCTCCAGGAGAAGGCCGTACGGTGGATGCGTGATCTCTCGCAGCGACGTGGCAGCGGCCCGGGCCCGCATCGGCTCCCGGGTCCGTACGACTCCGGTGTTCGACGACGGTGAGCGGTGGTTCAAGCTGGAGCAGCTGCAGCACACCGGATCGTTCAAGGCGCGTGGGGCGTTCAACCGGATTCTCGCGGCCGCCGAGCAGGACGGCCTGCCCGACGCGGGCGTGGTGGCGGCGTCGGGCGGCAACGCCGGGCTCGCCGTCGCGTACGCGGCCCGGGAGCTGGGCGTCCCCGCGGAGGTCCACGTCCCGGAGACCGCGCCCGCCGTCAAGGTGGCCGGGTTGAAGGCCCTGGGCGCCTCCGTCGTTCAGGTGGGCCGCGAGTACGCCGAGGCGTACGAGAGTGCGATCAAGCGCGTGGCCGACACCGGGGCGCTGTTCTGCCACGCGTACGACCAGCCCGAGATCTGCGCGGGCCAGGGCACCCTGGCACTCGAACTCGAGGAGCAGACCGGCGGGGTCGACACCGTGCTGGTCGCGGTCGGCGGCGGCGGGCTGATGGCCGGCATCGCCGCCGCGCTGGAGGGCCGGTCCCGTGTCGTCGCCGTCGAGCCGTACGGCTGCCCGGCCCTGCACGACGCCCTCGCGGCCGGTGAGCCGGTCGACGTGGGGGTCTCCGGGGTGGCGGCAGACTCCCTCGGCGCCCGCCGGGCCGGCGACATCGCCTTCGGTGTCGCCCGCCGCACCGGCGTGAGATCCGTCCTGGTGGCCGACGAGGACATCGTCACCGCCCGGCGTGAGCTGTGGCGGCGTTACCACCTGGTCCTGGAGCACGGCACCGCCGCCGCGTACGCCGCCCTGCTCACCGGCGCCTACCGCCCCGAGCCCGGCGAGCGCCTCGCCCTCATCTGCTGCGGCGCCAACACCGACCCATCCGGCCTCACACAGCGTCGAACCTTGGTCACCGCAGAGTGAATCTTGGTAGCGTGGTCATTGGCAGGCTTTCTTGGAGGCAGTCTCTGCGGAGGACATCAGATGACGGTGGCGCCGATGACCGACATGCCTGACACGCCGCAGAAGCGTCCGTGGTACATCCCTCCGGAGGGAGGCTTCCGAGCAGAGGATCTCGATCGCATTCCGGAGTTGCCTCCTCACACAGAGTTGATCGATGGCAGTCTGGTCTTCGTGTCCCCCCAGGCCAGCTTCCACGAGCTAACGATGGGTGTCCTCGTGAACGGACTTCGTCGAACCGCGCCCTCGAGTGTTCGGGTGCGTCGCGAGATGACGGTGACTCTCGACCCGAGGCAGCGCCCCGAGCCGGATGTGCTGGTGGTTCGCGCAGAGGCCATCGAAGGTCGTCGGCAGACCGACTTCCGGCCTGCCGACATCATCCTGGCCGTCGAGGTGGTGTCTCCCGACTCCGAAGCACGCGACCGCAAGCGCAAGCCGCAGTTGTACGCGGAGGCGGGGATCCCGCATTTCTGGCGTGTGGAGGACAGCGAGGGACGGTCGACCGTCTGCGTGTACGAGCTGGACGTGGCGACGATGGCATACGCGCTGACGGGGATCTACCACGATCGGCTGAAGCTGACCGTCCCCTTCGACATCGACATCGACCTCACGGAGATCGACCGGCTCTGAGGGGCTCAGAGCCAGTCGCGTTTGCGGAAGACGGCGTAGAGGGCGACGCCGGTGACGAGGAGCACGACGATGCTCGACACGAAGCCCCAGTGCTTGCCGAAGCCCGGGTACGGGACGTTCTCGCCGTAGAAGCCGGTGATGGCGGTGGGCACGGCGATGACGGCGGCCCAGCCGGTGAGCTTCTTCATCACGAGGTTCAGGTGGTTGCCCTGGAGGGCGATGCGCGTCTCCTGGAGGCTCGTCACGGTGTCCCGCAGGCTGTCGGTCCATTCGGTGGCGCGCAGCACGTGGTCGTAGACGTCCTGGAAGTACGGGCCCATGGGGGCCGGGACGACCTTGAGGTCGCGGCGCAGGAGCGTGTTGACGACCTCCCGCATCGGGAGCACGACCCGGCGCAGCAGGGCCAGGCTCTTGCGCAGGCGGTACATCCGCTGCTGGGTGGCGGGGAGGTGGTCCGCGAACAGGTCCTCCTCCAGGTCGTCGATCTTGTCGTCGAGGGCCTGGACCGCCTCGAAGTGCCCGTCGACGATCAGGTCGAGCAGGCCGTGCAGGAGGTAGGCGACGCCGTACTCGGCGAGGTCGGGGGAGCCGTCCCAGCGTTTGAGCAGCCCGTCGAGGTCGAAGCCCTCGTCCATGCGCACGGTGACGAGGGCCCGGTCGGTGATGAACGCCGAGATCTCGTGCTTGTCCACCTGGGTGCCGTCGTCGCTGAGGCGCACGGAGTAGGCGTTGAGGAACAGGTGGCCGTCGTACCGGTCGAGCTTGGGGCGTTCGTGACCGCTGACGGCGTCCTCGACCGCGAGCGGCGACAGGCCCAGCTCGTCGCTGATGAGGGCCAGGCCGTCGCTGTCGGGGGCGCACAGGTCGAGCCAGACGACGGTGTCGGGTTCGGCGAGGTAGTCGCTGATCTGATCGGCGGGGAAGTTCTCCTTCTCCAGCCGGCCATCGCGCCAGACCCGCGTCCGGGGCTTCAGATCCATGAGACCAGCCACATGCGGGCGTGCCAGGAGTCGTATGACATGACGTGCCCGGTCAGCACCGGATAGAAGTAGTAGAAGTTGGCCAGCACGGTCAGGACGTACGCTCCGGCGATCGCCGAGCCGAACACCCGGCGGGCCGGGGGCGCGGTCGCCGGGCCGATGAGCAGGCCGAGCGCCAGGACGATGGACAGCACCATGAACGGCAGCATCGGCGTGGCGTAGAACAGGAACATCGTGCGGTGGTTCAGCCCGTAGTAGAACCACGGCACCCAGCCGGCGAGAAAGCCCAGGACGGTGACGCCCGCGCGCCAGTCACGCTGCACCAGCCACCAGGCGGCCACGATCAGCATCGTGAGGATGGAGACCCACCAGATGGCGGGGGTGCCGATGTCGAGGACCTCGCGCGAGCAGGTGGCGGCGCCACAGCCGGACGGCTGGGTGTAGAAGAACGAGACCGGCCGCTTGAGGACGAGCCAGTTCCACGGCCAGGACTGGTACGGGTGGTGGGCCGAGAGCGTGGTGTGGAAGTGGAACATCTGCCGGTGGTAGTCCCACAGCCGGGGCATCGCCTGGAAGAACGCGGTCACCGGATTCGCGGCGACGCGGCCGCGGCCCCAGCCGCCGGAGTTGAAGATCCAGCCGCTCCACCAGGCGACGTAGGTGACCACGCTGAGGACCACCATGGACAGGAAGGCCGGCAGGGCCTCGAAGGCGAACGCGCCGGCGTACGGGCGGCGCACCCCGGCGGCCCGCCGGGCGCCCATCGACCAGAGGAGGACCAGGACCCCGAAGGCCGCGATGTAGTACAGACCCGTCCACTTCGTGGCGGTGGCCGTGCCCAGGCAGAGGCCGGCCGGGATGAGCCACCAGTGCATGACGAACGGGCCGAGGCCGTCGTCGTCGCCGCGTTCGGCGATCTTGCGGGCGAGCCTGGCGCGTGAGACGTCCCGGTCGATGACGATGCAGGCGAACCCGGCCAGGACCCAGAACATCACGAAGACGTCGAGGATCGCGGTCCGGCTGGTGACCAGGTGCATGCCGTCCAGCGCGAGCAGGAGACCGGCCGCCGTGCCGAGGAGGTTCGACCGGGTCATCCGCCGCGCGACGCGCGCCAGGATCAGCACCGACAGGGTGCCGACCAGGGCGGCCGAGAAACGCCAGCCGAACGGCGTCATGCCGAAGAGCGACTCGCCGATGGCGATCAGCCACTTCCCGGCGGGCGGGTGCGCGATGAAACTCCCGCCGTCCGCCCAGATGTGGAGATTCTGCGGATGCTGGAGCAGGAGCTTGTCGGCGTCCTTGACGGTGTTGTGCTCGTAACCGAACTTCAACAGCGCGTACGAGTCCTTGGCGTAGTACGTCTCGTCGAAGATGATGGCTCTGGGCCTGCTCAGGTGCCAGAAGCGCAGGACGCCGGCGAACAGGGTCACGAGCAGGGGGCCGACCCACCCCATGAGTCTGCTGCCGGGGATGCCCGGTGTGAGCCACTGACGCAACGACGGTGGTCTTCTTCCCTGGTCGGGCCGGGTCTCGGGTTCGATTCCTGTCATCGCCACCACTCCGACATCGTACGGGCGGAAGCCGAGACGCTCGTGCACTTCACCGTCAGAAACGTTCCGAGGCGACGTATTCGGCGCCGGCGAGCGGCCCGCCGGGGCCAACGACGCCCGGGACCGTCGAAGATGGAGGCGTGGAGAACACGGGAACGCTGACACTGGCCGCCGCACCGATCGGACGGGTCGAGGACGCGTCGGCGCGGTTGCGCACGGCGCTGGTCGAGGCGGACATCATCGCCGCGGAGGACACGCGGCGCCTGCGGCGGCTGGCCGCCGACCTGGGCGTCTCCCCGTCCGCGCGGGTCGTCTCGTACTACGACGCGAACGAGCGGGCCAGGGCGGCCGAGCTCCTCGACGAGCTGCGCGCGGGCCGCGACGTGCTGGTGATCACGGACGCGGGCCTGCCGGGGGTCTCCGACCCCGGGTACCGCCTGGTGACGGCGGCGGTGGAGGCGGAGGTGCCGGTGACCGTGCTGCCGGGCCCGTCGGCGGTGACGACGGCGCTCGTGATCTCCGGGTTGCCCAGTGACCGGTTCTGCTTCGAGGGGTTCCTGCCCCGTAAGGGCGGGGAGCGCGCCGCGCGGCTGCGCGCCCTCGCCGGGGAGCCGCGCACGATGGTGTTCTTCGAGGCGCCGCACCGGCTGGCGGCGACCCTGGAGGCGATGGCGGCGGCGCTGGGGGCCGACCGCCGGGCCGCCGTCTGCCGCGAGCTGACCAAGACGTACGAGGAGGTGCGTCGCGGCCCGCTGGGCGAGCTGGCGGGCTGGGCCGCCGGTGGGGTGCGGGGGGAGATCACGCTGGTCGTCGCCGGGGCTCCGGAGGTGGCGGGCCAGGTGGACGTGGGGGACCTCGCGGTGGAGGTGGAGCGCCGGGTCGGGGAGGGCACGCCGCGCAAGCAGGCGATCGGCGATGTGGCGCGCGAGCACGGAGTTCCCAAAAGAGAGCTCTATGACGCGGTCATTGCCTACAAAGCAGATCATTGACCCTTATTTGAACTGAACTTTGCGTCGGTGTCTCCTGCCAAGGCGCCACTTGGCGGGAAAAATGACGGGAGTGCGTATTCCACGCGAGTACGCCGATTCCCCCGGGGGTGACGCCGATGCACGACTCCATGATCTCGCCTGAGACGTGGACCTACGAATGCCTGGCCTGCCTGCTCGAATGGCACGTGGAATTCGAGGTCGGCCACTGCGCCGACGGACACGGCGGCGAGGTCGTCTACTACCGCCGCGACGGTCACCGCTGCACCTCTCCGTGGGCGGAGCTCTACTGCCCGTCCTGCGGGACGTACGACGTCAAGATCCTCCCGCCGGGCCGGCCGCGGAGCCAGGCCGTCCCGCCCCACCGTCACGCCGAGCTAGAAATGATCTTCAAGTGCCGCAGGCTCCACGCCTACTGATCGGCCACCGGGCGCGTCTCCGGGCCCACACGGGCCCGGGGGCGCGCCCTACGCCGGCAGGGCGTCGCCGGACGACGACGAGGTGCTCTCCTCGTCCGCCGCGGCGCCCCGGCGCCGCACCGACCGGGCCAGCCGGGCCAGCTTCCGGCGCGGCTCGCCGGAGAAGGTGATCGCCGCGGCCATGCAGGCCAGCGGCACGGTCGGCAGGACGTAGCGGTAGTCGAACTCGGCGGTGGCCGGCGGCACGAGGAGCAGTCCGGTCGCGGTGATCCACGGCAGCAGCGCCGCCCCGCCCCACCGCCGCCACAGCGGAATCAGCCCGGCCAGGCCGACGATGAGGATGCCGCCCAGCAGCGTGCCGGGCAGGTGCGCGAACCGCTGGTAGGTGCGGATCGTCGTGGCCCACGGGTCGACGATCCTCGTCCGGGCGTTCCCCTGCTCGTACGCGTGGGCCTCGGACGCGGCCGTGCGGTCCCTGCTCATCCGCCAGGTCGGCAGCGCGGCGGACTTCTTACTGAACTGGTACATGTCGTACGTCGCGCGGTCCGGGAAGACGGTGCGCTTCCACCGGAACGTGAACAGGAAGTCCTTTCCGACGACTTGCAGATAGTCGAGGGGCTGAGCCATGATCGCCCGCTTGGCGAAGTCGCTCGCGACCCGATTCTGGTCGTCGGTGAAGCGCTGATCCGGAATGCGATGGAACGGGGAGTTGCGGTTCCAGATCGCGTCCTGGGAGAAGACGAGCGGCGTGTGCGAGGTCTTGTTGTTCTTGCACAGGGCGTACTCGGTCACCGGTGGTTTGATCTTGTTACAGTCCGCGAAGGCCGACACCCGGGCGTACAGGAAGACACCGCTGCTCATGGTCATGCCCGGCTTGCCGTAGTACGACCAGAACCAGCCGGCGTAGGCGGCGAGGGGGAGCGCGCACACCGCGACGGTGGCCACGATCACACGCCACTTGATCCGCCGCAGCAGGAAATAGACGATCACCGCGAGCAGGACCGGCGTGCCGACCGAACGGGTCAGCGTGGCCAGCCCCAGGAGGAGCCCCGCGAGGGCGCCGGTCTTCCAGGTGAGGTCCCGGCCGTGCCACAGCAGCAGTGTGACGATCGACACGAGCAGGAAGCCGAACATCGTGTCGGACAGGATCAGGTGCTCGAGCTGGATCTGGTAGCCGTCGTACAGGACGGGGAAGGTCGCCAGGCTCGCCCCCCATCCCGGCAGGCCGAACCGCTTGCGCAGCAACGCGTAGATCATCACCGCCGACGCCAGCCCCATCAGATGCTGGATCGTCGCGATCAGCATGAAGCTGTGGACGGGCTTCAGGATCCACAGCAGGAAGGAGTAGCCGTCCGGGCGGATCGGGTGCGGGTACGGCGCCATCGCGACGTGCAGGTAGTCGAACGAGTCGTTGAACCAGGACGCCGGCCGGTACCCCAGGACGGCGATCAGCCGGAGGAGCGCGCCGATCGCGAGCACCACCGTGAACATCTTGTGCCGCCGCACGACCGCCCGCAGCCCGGAACCACCGGCGGCCGGCGTCTTTTCCGTCACATTCTCGTCAACCGTCGTGACCTGCGATTCCTCGTCGGAACGCGTATTGGTCACGACGGTGGACCCGCCCCGCTCTCCGGCGTTCGTCAAGTCCGGACCGACCTTCCTGGACCGCACAGCCCCTATCCTGATATCCCCAGCCTGCCGTCGCATCCGTGCTCCAGGTGGAGTTAAAGGTTGCGACTTTGCAACACGCGGTCGCTCGTCGGCAGGCATCATGGATAACACGCGCCTCTTGTCGGAACACGACGAGGTTAGTCGAAAAGCCCCCAAGCCAGTGCGATGGGGTGATGGAGGACACGACGTGGAACTCTCCGTGGTGATGCCGTGCTTGAACGAGGCTGAGACCGTCGAGACCTGTGTTCGCAAGGCCCTCGGCTTCTTCGCCGAGCACGGTGTCGACGGCGAGGTCATCATCGCCGACAACGGCAGTACGGACGGCAGCCGGCAGCTCGCCCGTGACGCGGGCGCCCGTGTCGTCCCGGTGTCTGCGAAGGGGTACGGCAATGCCCTGATGGGGGGCATCCGCGCTGCCCGCGGCACGTACATCGTGATGGGCGACGCCGACGACTCCTACGACTTCACCGCCCTGCTGCCGTTCCTCGAACAGCTGCGGGACGGCGCCGACCTCGTCATGGGCAACCGCTTCAAGGGCGGCATCGCCTCCGGCGCCATGCCGCCGCTGCACCGGTACCTCGGCAACCCGGTGCTGAGCTTCGTCGGCCGGCTGTTCTTCGGCAGCAAGATCGGTGACTTCCACTGCGGGCTGCGGGCGTTCCGGCGCGACTCGATCCTGCGGCTGGAACTGCAGACCGGCGGCATGGAGTTCGCCAGCGAGATGGTGGTCCGCTCCACCCTCGCCGGGTACGACATCCGCGAGGTCCCGACGACCCTGTCGCCCGACGGCCGGTCGCGCCCGCCGCACCTCAGCACCTGGCGCGACGGCTGGCGCCACCTGCGCTTCCTGTGCCTGTACAGCCCGCGCTGGCTGTTCCTGATCCCCGGCCTGCTCATGATGGCGGTCGGGCTCATCGCGGGCGTCGCCCTGGCCACCGGGCCGATCCGCGTCGGTGACGTCGCGTTCGACGTCGACACCCTCGTCGGAGCCTCGGCGGCGGTGGTGATCGGCTTCCAAGCCGTGCTCTTCGCGTTGCTCACCAAGGTGTACGCCATGGAGGAGGGCTTCCTTCCCCATGACAAGCGGGTGCAGCGCGTCATCGACAACTGGAGCCTGGAACGCGGTCTGGTCGTCGGCGGGCTGCTCGCGCTCGCCGGTCTCGTCGGGCTCGTCGCCTCGCTGGCGCACTGGCAGGGGCACAGCTTCGGTGAACTCGACCCCCGGGACGCGCTGCGCATCGTCGTGCCGTCGGCCACCGCGCTGATCATGAGCTTCCAGATGATCTTCGCGTCGCTGTTCGTGAGCATCCTGGCGATCCGCCGCCGCTCCCACCCGCCTGTGACCGACGTGGTCGACGAGGCCACCGACGTGGTCGAGGCCGCGGCGGACAAGGTACGGAGCGAGAGCCGCGACGCCGAGGCCCCAGCGGGCCCGCGGGAGAACGCGGACGCCGACGACGCGGCCGAGGCGGAGCCGGCCGAGGTCGTGCCGGCGGAGGCCGGCGCGAGCACCGAGGGCACGGCCGACAAGACCGCCTGACCTCAGACCCCGACGAAAGGCCCCGGCGACCGCCGGGGCCTTTCTCATGCGCTCCCACGTCCGCACGTGGCCGCACAGGCTTCCCGGCGTGTAATCCGCCGTCCGCCCGGAGGGACTACTCCCGACCGACCCTGAACCGACGGGAGGACGGCAGGAGTGAACGACCCCGCCGAAAGATTCACCGCCCTGTACGACCGGTACTACCGGAACGTCCTGGGCTACGCGCTGCTGCGCGCCGAACAGGGGGCCGCCGAGGACCTCGTCAGCGAGGTGTTCCTGATCGCGTGGCGGCGCCTCGACGACCTGCCCGACCCGCCGCTGCCGTGGCTGCTCGGAGTCGCGCGGAACCTGGCGCTCAAGCAGTACGACTCCGGCCGGCGGAGGAGGGTGCTCACCGACCGGCTGTCGGCGGCGCTCTCCACGGACCGGCCGACCGGCGCCGACGTCGCCGAGCAGGTCGTGGAACGCGACGCGGCGAAGGCGCTGCTGGCCGAGCTGGGCGAGAGGGACGTCGAGGCTCTGGTACTGGCGACGGGATACGGCCTCACGCCCCGGCAGGCCGCCCGGGTCCTCGGCTGCACGGCCGCCACCTTCACCGTGCGACTGCATCGGGCGCGCAAACGACTGGCCAAGGTCACGGCCGCGGCGCCCGCCCGAGGCCGCCCCACGGCTCCCGGCCGAATGGCACTGATCAATGAGAAGACCCGATAAAACGTACGCGTGAGAACGCAGGAGACGCCATGACCCGCACCGCCGACCCGACGCACGACCTCCGGGCGCACCTCGACGCGATGGCCGAGGACGGCTACCGGCGTCGCCGTGACACCGACCTGTCCCGCACGCTCGCCACCGCCCGCGAGCCCGCCCGGTCCGACCGCCGGGCGCTTCCGGTCCGGAACCGCCGCCCGGTGCTCCTCCTCGCCGGCGCCGCCGCGGTCGTGGCGCTCGGCACCGCGGTCGTACCGGGCGCGGTGTCCGGCCACCGGTCCGGCCACGAGTCCGGCCATAAGGCCGAGCCCGGCACGGCGGTGCCCCGGACGCTCGACGCGAAGACCGTGCTGCTGACCGCCGCCGAGACCGTCGCCAAGGAACCGGCACCGGTCCACGGCCGGTTCTGGTACACGCGAACCCAGGTCATCGACCGGGCCAGACAACCCGGTGGCGGGCGCATGCCGAAGGGCGGCAGCGCGAACGGGATGCCGAGGCGAGGCCCCTACTACCCGTTCACGGCGTTCGTGAGCATCACGTGGGAGAACTGGGTCCCGTACCGGCAGGGGGACACCACCCGCACCGTGGACAAGGACCTCACGACCAGCTTCGCGTCACCCGCCGACGAGGCGGCGTGGAAGCGGGCCGGCTCGCCCTCGCTCACGGACATGAAGCCGTATTCGAGCGACTCCCACCTGCGCGATGACCCGTTCCTGGAGCTCGGGCCAAGGGGCACGCAGGCGAAGGACCTGTCGAAACTGCCGACCACACCCAACGGGCTGAAGGCGCTGATCGAGAAGGACTGGAAGGCGCAGCCGGCGACGCAGCGGAACACCCTGTCCGCCTACATCTGTGAGATGGCGGAGAACATCATCGACGCCCCGGTCACACCGGCCACCCGCGCGGCCGCGTACCGGCTGTTCGCCGCCCAGCCGGGCGTCCGGGTGGCCGGCGGGGTCCGCGACCGGCTCGGCCGTCCCGGAGTCGCCCTGGCCACCCGGCGTGTGGCCATCGGCCAGGACCGGAAACCTCGGCAGGTCGAGGTCCACGTGATCATCGACCGGAGGACGGCGAAGATCCTGGGCTCGGAAAAGTACGACGTCGTCGGCGGCGCCGTGGCGCACACCCCCTCGAGCATCACGCTGCTCACCGGGTCGGGCTGGACGGACCGCCTCGGCGTCCCCGCCCGTGGCTGACGTACGAGCGAGCGCGGTGCCGCTCCCGGCCAAGGAAGGACGGTGGCGGCGGATCCGGTGCACGATCGCCGACCTCATCGCCGTCCTCCTCGGCGCGGAGGCCGATCTGCATCCCGGGGATGACACCCACGCACTCGACGACGAAGAGCCGGACACGGCATGGTGATCTCGCCGGAAAGGTGATATCGGAATGAGTCATCGGCGGGAGGCCCGTAGGCTAAGCACATGTCCAGCCGTCACATCCTGACCGCGCCCGCCTGGCCGTACGCCAACGGGCCCCGCCACATCGGGCACGTCTCCGGCTTCGCGCTGCCCGCCGACATGTTCAGCCGCTACCAGCGGATGGCGGGCAACAAGGTCCTGATGGTGAGCGGCACCGACGAGCACGGCACCCCCATCCAGGTGCAGGCCGACAAGGAGGGCGTGTCGGCCCGCGAGCTGGCCGACCGCTACAACCAGGTGATCGCCCAGGACCTGCACGGCCTCGGCATGTCGTACGACCTGTTCACCCGGACGACGACGCGCAACCACTACGCCGTCGCCCAGGAGATCTTCAAGGGCCTGTACGACAACGGCTACGTCTTCACGAAGAAGACGATGGGCGCGATCTCCCCGTCCACGGGCCGCACCCTCCCCGACCGCTACATCGAGGGCACCTGCCCGATCTGCGGCTACGACGGGGCGCGCGGCGACCAGTGCGACAATTGCGGCAACCAGCTCGACCCGATCGACCTGATCAACCCGCGGAGCCGCATCAACGGTGAGACGCCGAAGTTCATCGAGACCGAGCACTTCTTCCTCGACCTGCCCGCGTTCTCCGAGTCCCTCGGCTCGTGGCTGCAGGGCAAAGAGGGCCTCTGGCGGCCGAACGTCTACAAGTTCACCCGCAACCTCCTCGACGACATGCAGCCCCGGCCGATCAGCCGCGACCTCGACTGGGGCGTGCCCGTACCGCTGCCCGGCTGGGTCGACCGGCCCGACAAGCGGCTGTACGTCTGGTTCGACGCGGTCGTCGGCTACCTGTCGGCCTCCGTGGAGTGGGCGAAGCGCAGCGGCGACCCCGACGCCTGGCGGGCCTGGTGGCAGAACCCGGACGCCGAGACGTACTACTTCATGGGCAAGGACAACATCGTCTTCCACGCCGAAATCTGGCCGGCCATGCTGCTCGGCTACAACGGCGCGGGCGACAAGGGCGGCACGGCCGGTTCCCTCGGGCGGCTGAACCTGCCGACCGAGGTGGTCTCCTCCGAGTTCCTGACGATGGAGGGCAAGAAGTTCTCCTCCTCCCGTCAGGTCGTCATCTACGTCCGCGACTTCCTCGAGCGGTACGACGTGGACGCGCTGCGCTACTACATCGCGGTCGCCGGCCCGGAGAACCAGGACACCGATTTCACCTGGTCCGAGTTCGTCCGCCGTAACAACGACGAGCTCGTCGCCACCTGGGGCAACCTGGTCAACCGCTCGATCTCCTTCGCGGCCAAGAACATCGGGGAGATCCCGGCGGCCGGTGAGCTCACCGACCTCGACCGGGACATCCTGCAGCGCTCGCGCAAGGCGTTCGACGCGGTCGGCGCCGAGCTGTCGCGCTCGCGATTCAAGAACGCCGCGAACGAGGCCATGCGCACCGTCGCCGAGGCCAACAAGTACCTCTCCGAGCAGGCGCCCTGGAAGCTCAAGAACGACGACCCGGAGCGGATGAAGACGATCCTGCACGTCGCGCTGCAGCTCGTCGACGACGCCAAGTCGCTGCTCACGCCGTTCCTGCCGCAGTCCTCGGAGAAGGTCCACCGGATGCTCGGTGGCCAGGGCGAGTGGAGCGGCGCCCCGGAGATCCGCGAGGTCTCCGAGGACGGCGGCCCCGACTACCCGGTCCTCACCGGGTCCTACGACACCGAGGCCCGCTGGGAGTCGCGCCCGATCGCCGCCGGCACGCCACTGGCCCCGCCGACGCCGCTGTTCGCCAAGCTCGACACCTCGGTCGTGGACGAGGAGCTGGCCCGGCTGGAGCAGTCCTGAGACCGGCTCACACCCGGCCGCGACACCGGGCAGGGAACGCGTATGAGTGAGGGACCGGAGAACACGTCGAACGGGTTCCGCGGCGCGGCCTTCCCGCCGTTGCCCGAGCCGTTGCCCGTCGAGGTGTTCGACAGCCACTGTCACCTCGACATCCTCGAGGTGCCGATCACAGAGGTGCTCGCCGCCGCCCACTCGGTGGGCATCCGCCGGGCCGTGACCGTGGGCTACGACCTCGCCTCCTCCCAGCACGCCGCCGACGCGGCCGGGACGTACGACGACGTGTACGCCGCGGTGGCGATCCACCCGAACGACTCGGGCGACGCCACCGCGGACGTCCTCGCCGACATCGCGAAACTCGCCGCGCTCCCGGACGTACGGGCCGTCGGCGAGACCGGCCTGGACTACTACCGCGACTGGGCCTCGGTCGAGGACCAGCAGCGCTCGTTCCGCGCCCACATCGACATCGCCAAGCGCACCGGCAAGGCCCTCGTCATCCACGACCGGGACGCCCACGACGACGTGCTGCGCATCCTCGAGGAGGAGGGCCCGCCGGACAAGGTCGTCTTCCACTGCTTCTCCGGCGACCGGGAGATGGCCAAGGTCTGCGCCGACCACGGCTACTACATGAGCTTCGCGGGCAACGTCACGTTCAAGAACGCCGCGACCCTGCGGGAGGCGGCGGCCGTCGCGCCCCTCGACCTCATCCTCGTCGAGACCGACGCCCCCTACCTGACCCCGGTGCCGCACCGCGGCAAGCCCAACGCCCCGTACCTCGTCCCCCTCACCGTCCGCTGCCTGAGCGAGACCAAGGGCGTCGACCTGGGCGAACTGTGCACCGCCATCGCCGCCAACGGCGAACGCGTCTTCGGCCCTTGGTGAGAGCGATTACTGGAAGTAGCTGAATGATCACGCTCGCTGGTCATACATTCGACGTCTAGGAAGCTCGCAGTTCCCTTCACGTATAACGCCGGTGGGCGATCGGAGCAGGCAGCCGACGCGGCCGGCCTGAGCCTGTCGTCGTTCATTCGCCGAGCGGCTCTGACGGTGCCCGGCGCCGAGGTGATCGACCTCGAGCGAGCGCGCAAGGACATGGCCCAGGCGCGGCGCTTCGTCATGGACGCCCAGCGGGCGCTACACGCCTGATTGCCGGCGATCGCTGCGCTGCCGGATGAAGGCAGCGACCGTCAGTGGTCACGGGACGGTGGCAGGGCTGCCGTCGGCGTACGGAAGACTGTGCGTGTGGGTGAACGACTTCTCGGGCCGGCGGACGTCCGCGCGCTGGCCGGCGGCCTGGGACTGCGGCCGACCAAGACCCTCGGACAGAACTTCGTCATCGACGCCAACACCGTGCGCCGCATCGTCCGCGACGCCGACGTCGGATCGGACGACGTCGTCCTGGAGGTCGGTCCCGGCCTGGGCTCGCTGACCCTGGCCCTGCTGCCCGCCGCGAGCCGCGTCGTGGCCGTCGAGGTCGATCCGGTTCTCGCACAGCGGCTGCCCGAGACCGTCGCCGAACGCGCCCCCGACCTCGCCGGCCGACTCGACGTCGTGCCCGACGACGCCCTGCGGGTCACCGAACTGCCCGGCCCGCCGCCGACCGCGCTCGTCGCGAACCTCCCTTACAACGTCGCGGTACCCGTCGTCCTGCACCTGCTCGGAACGTTCCCGTCCATCCGGCACGGGATGGTCATGGTGCAGGCCGAGGTCGCCGACCGCCTCACCGCCGGCCCCGGCGGCAAGGTGTACGGCGTGCCGTCGGTGAAGATGGCCTGGTACGCCAAGGCTCGCCGCGCCGGGAACGTCGGCCGCGCGGTGTTCTGGCCCGCGCCGAACGTCGACTCCGGCCTCGTCGCCTTCACTCGCCGCGAGCCCCCGACGAGCGCGGTCCCGCGCGAGGACGTGTTCGCCGTCATCGACGCCGCGTTCGCCCAGCGCCGCAAGACGCTCCGCGCGGCCCTGGCAGGCTGGGCCGGTTCGGCCCCCGCGGCGGAGGAGGCACTCCGGGCCGCCGGAGTCGACCCGACGGCCCGCGGCGAGTCCCTCGACGTCACCGCCTTCACCCGCATCGCCGAACACCGGCCCGCGTCGCCTACGATCGGTTGACCGTGACCACTGTGACCGTGCGCGCCCCCGCCAAGGTGAACCTCCAGTTGAGCGTCGGCCCCGTCCGCGACGACGGCTACCACGACCTCGTCAACGTCTTCCACGCCGTCTCCCTGTTCGACGAGGTGACCGCCACCCCCGCCGACGCCCTCAGCGTCACGGTCGACGGCCCGGCGACCGTGCCGACCGGTCCCGACAACCTCGCCGCCCGCGCCGCCGCCCTGCTGGCCGAGCACCTCGGCAGGCGCCCGGACGTCGCGCTGCACATCCGCAAGGACATCCCCGTCGCGGGCGGCATGGCCGGCGGCAGCGCCGACGCGGCCGCCGCCCTACTGGCCTGCGACGTCCTGTGGGAGGCCCGGCTCGACCGCGAGACACTGCTCGAACTCGCCGCCCGGCTCGGCAGCGACGTTCCCTTCGCCCTGCTCGGCGGCACCGCCGTCGGCCTGGGCCGGGGCGAGCGGCTGACCGCGGTCGAGGTGACGGGGGAGTTCCACTGGGTCTTCGGGTACGCCGACGGTGGCCTGTCCACACCCGCGGTGTATGCCGAATGTGACCGCCTGCGTGCCGCGGGGGAGCAGGACAGCGTGTGGCCTCAGGTGTCGGACGACCTGATGGCCGCCTTGAAGACCGGCGATGCCGAGGCCCTCGGCCGGGCCCTGCACAACGACCTGCAGCCCGCGGCCCTCAGCCTCCGCCCGTCCCTCCGCGACGCGCTGCGGGCCGGCCGCGCCGCGGGTGCCCTCGGCGCCCTGGTGTCCGGCTCCGGCCCCACGTGTGCCTTCCTCGCCGCCTCTCTGGCCCACAGCGCCGAACTCGCCGCAGCGCTCAACGAGTCAGGCCGCTTCGCCGCCGTCCGCCCCGCCTCCGGCCCGGTCCCCGGCGTCACCCTCCTGTAGTTCTCGGTTTCGGTCAGGGGCGGGTGGTGAGAACGCCCGTCCCTAATGCCGAATCGTCACGGCTCAGTAAACCGCAGGCCAGATGGCCTGGACCTTCGTTGTCAGGATCCGTAAAGTTTTAGGACGTTTCGGGGATCAACGGGGCACGCAGGGGAAGGCGCGATGACGGTCGACCGCCGCATCGATACCTCTGCTGGAGCAGTGCATGGACGGGGTGCTCGCATGCGAGGAGGCGAAGACCGATGCCGCCGGTGAACGCGAACTCGGCTCCGCGCAAGACGTACAACGACTGGCCGGGCATCGACGACCCGGGCAGGCTACGGGTGGACACGTCCAAGATCAGGGCGGTCGCCAAGCGGCTCGAGGCTCACCTCGAAGACCTCCTCAACGCGAGCGAGCACCTGAAACTCCCCGACCTGAGGGCCTTCGGCACATGGGACGCCGCGTTGGGGTTCCAGCCGAGCGTCCAAGCCGGGCACCACGCCCTCGCCGAGCAGCACAGCCGCATCCTGCACGCTCTGCTGGGCGAGATCCACAAGCTGCACCAAGCCGCGAACGTCCATGATGCGAACGAGGCCAACCTCGCGCGCCGGATCGCCGCACTGGACAAGCGCTTGAATGTCGCGCCCGGCGGCAGCGTGATCAGTCATGACCCGTCCACGACATCCGCACCGCCCGATTCCCAGTCGCCTGTGGCCAATTCCTTGAACCCGGATGGGAGGCGCTGAGATGACCGACGACTCTACGTTCCCCATGCGTGCCGGCGCTCCTTCCGGAACGCCCGGGGGATACAACGATCCGGCGGACATCGACAAGCTCCTGAAGCTGACGGCTCCTAACCATGTCACCGCGGCCGGCCGGAACTATAAAAGGTTCGCTTCAGCGTACGAAAAGGTCACAAGCGATATGGTCACGGTCCGTGACCTACTCCATGAGGCGTGGGGCGGAACAGACGCCGCCGTCGCACAGTCCGCGCTGCGGGAGATCTGGTCCTCATCCGCGACCCTCCATCGAACCGCGCAAGAGTTCGGGTCCGCGATCGAGAACCATGGATCGAACCTGGCCTGGTACAAGGACAAGAAGCCTCCATCCAAGGATCTGGCCGAAGCGCGGAGTTGGATGACCGGCGCGAATGAACGCATCTATCAGGCGTGGGCTGCGCTGCCCACGGACGTCAGCACCGTGCTTCCGCCGGGTGCTCCGGTCGACGGTCACTCTTCACCTGCTGGAGTTCGAAAGCCAACAGGGAGAACTTCCGGTGGAGGGAACCCTGCGGGAGGCCCTGCTGTAGATGGCAGAACACCGCATGTCGGCGGACATGCGCCGAAGGTTCAGAGCGGCGAGCCCGGAAGGTCTCATCGTCTTCCAGGGAATGGTCAGCTAGCGTCGGGGCTCAACGATTCAGATACGCAGCTGGCGGGAGCGCCACCTTCCGGTCTGGAGACCCAGATGCCCGGCGGTGGGACCGGCCTCCTACCGAGCGATTCAGGTGGCGCGAGGATGACTGGCGCAGATCTCGGAACTCCTGGCTCCAGGGTGAGCGGTGTGGTGTTGCCAGATGCAGCTGGGATCCTCAGCCCGGGGAGTAACCGTTGGGGACCAGATGGGAGCCGCAGGGCTGTTAGCGGCGCCGCGGCGAGCGCGGCAGAAGAGGCTCAGACCGCCGAGGCGAGAGCTGCGAGCCAGACCGGTGTGATGAGCCCTGCGGGCGGAGCGGCAGGCGATCGCCGTGACCGCGAACGTGAGCGTACGACGTGGCTCACCGAAGATGAGGACACATGGACCGGGGGCATTGAGGCAGGCTCCCACCTCATCGGTGCCACGGAAGCCAGAGACGAATCAGCGCCTGCCGGCGACGAAACAGCGGAAATCGTCCAGATCGATCTGTCCAGTGATAGCGACGATCTTGATCGGCTCCTTCACGAGTTGAGCCTTGAGGATAGCGGGGAGGATTTGCAACAGGGACTCGAGGACCCGACGAGTTCCGAACAGGAACGAGCCGAGTCGGTCAGAAAAGACTCTCCTTGGTATTTCGAGGAAGATCAGTGAAGATTGTTTGGCGTATCGCCGTTGGTCTCGTCACCGCCGTCGCTGCGGTGCTGCCGGCGACGAGCGCTAACGCCCTGCCCCGGCCACTTGAAGATCAATGGTGGTTCTCCGCCTGGGGGATTCAGAGCGATGTCTGGCCGACAACCACGGGTGCCGGTGTCACGGTCGCCGTCGTTGATACTGGGGTCAACGCTAAGCTGCCCGAGTTGAGCGGAGTAGTTCTTCCGGGAGCTGACACAACGGGGCATGACAGCGATGGTCGGAAGGATTTCGATTGGGATGCCGGTCACGGAACCGCGATGGCGGCACTTATTGCCGCCCAAGGCGGCGGGACGACCGGTTATGTCGGCATCGCCCCAGATGCGAAAGTGCTTCCCATCCACGGAGCAGAACAACTCGGTGACCGCATCGACATCCTCTTCAAAGCCTATGCAGACGGCATCAGATACGGCGTCGATCACGGCGCTAAGGTAATAAGCATTTCGCTTGCCATCGACTCATCCCGCTTGCCCGGCCATTGTGAACAAAGCGTGCAGGATGCCGTGTTCTACGCGCTTCAGCATGACGTGGTCGTAGTTGCGGGCGCGGGAAACTTCGGTGCAAGCACGAATCCGCCAATGATGCCTGCTTCTTGCGCGGGAGTGCTGGCGGTCGGTGCGTTCGACAAACATCTACAGCCCTATGTCGGCACCGAGAGGCAGTCGTATGTCGCCCTATCTGCGCCAGGTATCGGCGCCACGATTGGGAAAGATGGGCTCTACTATCCGAAGAGCTGGGGAACGAGTATAGCTACGGCTCTGACGTCGGGTGCGGTAGCGCTGATACGATCACGAAACCCGGGAATGTCGGCACGCACTGTGGTGCAACGGCTCATCGGCACAGCTCGTCCGTTGGGTACTTCGAAGTGGAACGAACAAACGGGTTATGGCGCGCTTCAGATCACCGCTGCGATGAACCCACAGCGCTATCCCGTTCCACCGAACGCGCCAAACCCCGTTTTTGACGCGTTCGACAAGTGGCAGGCATCTCATTCGGCTGCAGTGGCCCGGCCGATACCGAAATCCTCAGTCACGCGGACTTCGGCGGAATCAGGTCATGCGCGAAAGAGGCTTGTCGTCATCTCCCTCACCGCAGCCGGTGCCATTGTCGTGATGCTCGTAGTCGGCGGTTTCCTCCGGCGCCGGCGAGTCAACGTGGCTAGGGCTGCTTCTACCGGCGACAGGAAGCCACATAAGAATGTGTTCGATACACGGAGTAAATAAAGGGTGAGGATGGGTTCTCCAGACCATAGTTCACTATCGGCCCCGACAACAAATCCCAGATCTTCACCGATGACCGACCCAGCGGGACGCGGCGCTTACGAAGCCCGAAAGAAGTTGACCGAGGATGTCGCCTGGGTATACGTGCCCACCCTTCCGAGCAAGCCATCTGAAGCGGTCGGTCCTCGGGAGGTTCAGTTCGAGCTGCGAGCGCTCGCCGATGGAACCGGGGTGCTGCCTGTCTTCACCGAGGAACAATTCCTTGTCGAGCAGCTCGGAGAGTGGCAGCCACGGGAGAGGATGCCGGTCCTTGAGCTCTTGATTCAGGTATCACAATCCCAGGTGCGCGTGGTGGTGAACCCGGTAGTCCAAGAAAGCGCTGAAAGATGGACGGCTGACCGAGTGGCGGCCTGGAGGAGGGGAAGTTCGTGAGCGGCGGCTACGAGGTCGTTTTCAACGATCTGGCAAGGACGTCAGCCGAGTTCTCACGGCAAGGACAGGCTTATGCCAACCTAATGACCCAGCTAGTCTGTCCTTCGGGCGGGAACCCTACGATCGACAAAACGCTCAGTGTAACCCTCGATGCTTTCTATGAGATGCATGTGGTGCTTGCTCAAGCTATAAGTGCTCATGCTTACAAGCTGGATTATGCTCGACGCAACTATCAGGAGGCGGAAGGTAATATCTTTGACTATTTGACCAAAGCGACTCCGCCGCCGAGCTATTGATGCTGTGAGGTTCTGAGGTGTCTAGAAGTTCGTCGCCTTTGCCGACTATTGCTTCTAGCTGGGTCGGTGGTGATATTCAAGGTCTGTCGGGGCTATCTCAAGTCATATTCAACTTCGCGGAAAACAGTGCGGGGCCCGTTGCTGACCTACGGAATGCTGTCGACCGGTTGGTTCGCGAGAGCGGCGATCCCGTGTATCCAGGGTCAGCTGTAAGTGAATTTAAGACCGCGTTCAGCCAAGAGCTGAACGATATAAACTGGCTGTCTCAACGTGCAACCTCGATCGGCGAGATCGTCGACAATCTTGCGCTCAATCTCGCTAAGATTGAGTCGTGGCTTGAAAAGCAGGCGGAGAAAGGAGTTGCTGCTGGTCATGTAACTATCGATCGATCGGGAAACATGCAGTTTCCGAATGGAACATCGATGCCAGAAGTGCAAAGTTTTCTCCAGGACTTCAACCAGTGTCGTAGTCAGGCATTGGCCGCCGCGGAGAAAGCCCGGCAAGTTGCCGCCAAGAAGCTCTCGTCGGAATACAAGCTGCTCTCGGCTGGCCTAGCGAACTATCGGAACAATCATAAGAACTTGCTGTCGCAGAATGAGGAGAAATCTCTAGGGTCCCATCTGGTCGACTTGGATAAACGTTTCAGGAATCTCCAGCCGAAGCACGGGTCGTGGGCGCATGCAGCGGCCGGGGCAGGAATCGGTGCCACTGTCGGGGGAGGTATCGGTTTTGGCGTTGGTGCTGTAGTCGGTCTCCTCGGTGGGCCATTCGCCGAAGTGACTGTCCCCGCGGGTGCGGCGACGGGTAACGCGGTCGGTAATGGTATCGGTACGGTGGTCGGCGGGCTTATCGGATGGGCGTGGTAGTGGACAGTCTCGATCTACTGTATCTGGTCGCAGATGTGATTTACGTTATCGGCGCAGCGATCACCCTTCTGGGGGGTGTGATGCTGATCGCTAACGTGCGTCGTTGGCCTAAGTTCACGGGTCGACCTACTACGCCGATTCATCTCAAGCGTTCGATGGGTGGCCTACTGATCGTAGCTTCGTGTGTTTTCGCTGTCGGTGTAGCCTGGAAGTGGGCTGCTGTCTTCGCCTCGCCGTTGGCGGTACCTTTGCTTGTTGTGCAGTCCCGAATAAAGAAGCATGCTGAGGAGTACGAGCACACTTCTGCATGATGCTGTCGGATCAACAAGGTCCTGACAGGATCTGGCGGTGTGATCCATTGACTACATCAGCCGAACCATATGTGGATGAGGCGAAGTCGAGTGGTCGCCCCACCCGGTGGTCGCTGCTGATCGGCGGCGCGGAAAGAAGTTATGACATTGGCGGTAGCTACGTCTGTGTACGCTTCCGGAATGTTGTGGTCTCCGTTTTTTACGAAGGTGCTGATTCTCGGCAATGGCCGACGCCTGCGATCGACTAGAAGGTCACAACCTGGCGGAAGCAGCGACCCGCAGGTACTCGATTGAGTTGAGCGAAGCCATTGGGCGGCATCTGTATTGAAAGATGCGGGGGCTGTCGTGAGCGGGACGGTGACGCTGTCCGCTACCGAGACGATGCCATTGATTCCATTGCCCTATAGCAGGTACTGCTATGGTCGTCACTGATACTGTCGGCTTCGTTAATGAAGTGATGATAGTAATGACAGCCCGACGGATTGGCGATCGCTATGCTTATCTTTTATGTAGTTGTGGGTACTGCCCTTTGTGCTACTGGGTTTGTTGGCCTTTTTGAAGGCGAGGTATAGGGCTGGCGATCAATCGATAGGCGGCCTTCGCTATCTTGCGGCTCTAGCGTATCTTTCTATGGGCGCTTGCTTTTTCTTGAGGATTATCTGGAGAGAGTTCTACATCCCGGCTTTTATTGCTTTTGTCTTCTGGTTCTTTGTGCGAACTAAAATATCTGCCCTTCGGAAAGATGGGTAGGTGGTAATGATGGTCATTGCCTCTAGCGAGACCACCGGCCGGATACTACTCGTAGTCGCCTACTCGGTCGTAGGCGTGTCGTTGGTCATGTGCGGTGTGGCGATCCTCCTCGTCAGGGGCCGATGGGGTGCGGATAGGGCAGTCCCCGCCCCGCGCTGGAGGCTGGTGGTCGGCGCACTCTGGGCTGTAGCGGGAATCGCGCTCATGCTTGCGGAAGTTTGGCACCCCTTTATGCGGCTTGCGTCGAGTGCCAGCCTCCTTGGTGCGCTGATCTTCTTCTTCCTCAGGCGGAAGGCGCGGTGACAGGCCCCCCAACGCCGACGGCACCTGATCGACTATGTCGATTACCACCTTGGTCGGGCGAGGCGGAACGTCGTTCTGCCCGGCGTTCGGTATCGAAGGGAGATTGAGACCTGGGCGGCGAGGTCGGTCACTGCGGCTGGTGGACCGCCGGAGGACTCGTCTGGCTTACCCGTGCGGCGCCCGTCTGCACACAAAGTCGATGCTTGGTGCGCGTTGTCCCTGGAAGGGAGGGCGCAAGGAGCGAGTTTGTGTGCGAGTGGGTTCGGTCGGTGATCATTCCGTTTGCACGGCCGGTGCTGGGGCCGGCTGATCTACGAGCGGCCACCCGCGGACGCGCGGCGGGTGGGGTGCGGGGGAGCCACTAACCTTGGTGGGGTCGTGAATCTGATCAATGTTGAAGGCCTGGGCAAGGCGTACGGGCCGGTTCCGCTGCTCGATGATGTCTCCCTCGGCGTGTCCGCCGGGGACCGGATCGGTGTGGTCGGCCGGAACGGCGGGGGGAAGAGCACGCTGGTCTCGCTGCTCGCCGGCCGTATCGAGCCCGACAGTGGGCGTGTGACGCATACCCGTGGGCTGCGGCTGGGGTTCCTCACCCAGCGGGACGAGTTCCCCGACGGGGCGACCGTGCGGTCCGTCGTGTTCGGCGATCGGGCCGAGCACGAGTGGGCGGGTGACGCCCGGGCCCGGGACATCCTGGCGGGGCTGCTGCCCGGCGTCTCCCTGGACACCCCGATTCGGGGCATGTCGGGTGGGGAGCGGCGGCGTGTGGCGCTTGCCCGGTTGCTCGTCCCGGAGACCGACCTGCTCGTCCTGGACGAGCCCACCAACCACCTGGACATCGAGGCGATCGCCTGGCTGGCCGGGCACCTGAAGGACCGTACGCTCATCGTCGTCACCCACGACCGGTGGTTCCTGGACGAGGTGACCGACCGGACGTGGGAGGTGGCCGACGGGCAGGTGCACCGCTACGAGGGCGGGTACTCGGCGTACGTCCTCGCCAAGGCGGAGCGGGCCCGCATCGCCGCCTCCACCGAGGAGAAGCGGCGGAACCTCCTCCGCAAGGAGCTGGCGTGGCTGCGCCGGGGGCCGCAGGCGCGGACGTCCAAGCCGAAGTTCCGCGTGGACGCCGCGAACGCCCTGATCGCCGACGAGCCGCCGGCCCGTGACACCGTCGAGCTCGTACGGTTCGCGACGGCGCGGCTCGGCAAGACGGTGTACGACGTCGAGGACGTCACCGTGCGCGTCGGTGACCGTACTCTCTTCGAGCGCCTGACATGGCAGCTCGGGCCCGGGGACCGGGTCGGGGTGGTCGGCGTCAACGGCAGCGGGAAGACGACGCTGCTGCGGCTGCTGGAGGGGACGGTCGCGCCGTCCGCCGGGCGGGTGATCCGCGGCAAGACGGTGCAGCTCGCGCACCTGTCGCAGGAGCTCGGCGAGCTGGACCCGGCGCGCCGGGTCCTGGAGTCGGTCGAAGAGATCAAGCGCCGCATCAGCCTCGGGAAGCGGGAGTTCTCGGCGAGCCAGATGCTGGAGCGGTTCGGTTTCCGCGGCGACGCGCAGTGGACTCCGGTGGGCGACCTGTCCGGTGGCGAGCGGCGGCGCCTGCAACTGCTGCGCCTTCTCATGGCCGAGCCGAACGTCCTCCTGCTCGACGAGCCGACCAACGACCTCGACATCGAGACGCTGACCGAGCTGGAGGACCTGCTGGACGGGTGGCCCGGGTCGCTCGTGCTGGTCAGCCACGACCGGTACTTCCTGGAGCGGGTCAGCGACCACGTGGTCGCGCTGCTCGGTGACGGACGGCTGGCGCTGCTGCCCGGCGGGGTCGACGAGTACCTCGACCGGCGGCGACGGGCGGAGCCGGAGCCCCGGCCCGTACGGGCCGCGGCGGAGCCGAAGCCCGCGAAGAACTCCTGGCAGGCGAAGAAGGAGCTCGACCGGCTGGAACGGCGCATCGAGAAGCTCGGCGGCCGCGAGGCGGAGTTGCACGAGCTGATGGCCGCGCACGCCACCGACCACGAGAAGCTGCTCGAGCTCGACGCGGAGTTGAAGTCGGTCCGGGCCGAACGCGAGGAGACCGAGGAGCAGTGGCTCGTCCTCGCGGATGAGGGGTAGGAGGCTCGCCCCGAGCGGCGGTGCGTTGGAGGCTCGCCCCGAGCGGCGGTGCGTTGGAGGCCGGTGTCTGATGAGGGCGGGGGCGGACCGCGGCGTCCGGACGGGCTCTCAGGCCCTGGTCGCCTGGCGGGCGAGCCATTCCTGCCGGGTGATCGCGTACTCGACCTCACCGAGCTCGCTGCCGGGGGTCGGGTCGTCGCCGTCCATGGGGAACGTACGGACGTACCGCATGCCGAGTGCGGCCATCGTCGCGCGGGAGGCGGTGTTCACCGCCATCGTCTCGGCGAAGACGCGGGTCAGGCCGAGATCTTCGAAGCCGTGCCGGATGAGCTCACGGGCGCCCTCACTCGCCAGGCCCTGGCGCCAGTGGCGGCGCAGGAGCCGGTAGCCGAGTTCCGCCTGTCCCTCGACCGGTCCCTGGTCGGGGCGCTCCGGTGGCTCGAGGAGCCACCAGCCGACGAACCGCCCGTCGACGAAACCGGCCCAGAATCCGAGCCCCGGGACACGGCCGGCGGCGGCGAGCCGCCGGCGGTGCCACGTCTCGACCTCCTCGGGCGTACGGGTACCGCCGAGGTAACGCATGACTTCGGGGTCGGAGTCGAGTTCGATCTCGTGCGCGAGGTGGTCGTCGGACAGGGGGACGAGCCGGATGCGGTCGGTGCGGAGGGTCGCCTGGGGCATGGAGCGCATTCTCCTGGAAGGCTCCGATCCTCGATCCCCGATCACCCGTGATACGACACAGAAGGGGCCGGAGGAGCAAGATGTCTCCGTGACCTTAATGATCGTGAGCGAACGGGGCGGATCGTGACGACGTGGCTCGTACGGATGGACGCGCCCGGGGACGGCCCGAGGCTCGCCGTCAAGGACGCCATCGACGTCGCGGGGGTGCCGACGACCGCGGCCTGCCCGGTGATCGGGGATCGGGCGGAGCCCGCGGCCGTGGACGCGCCGTGCGTCGCCGCGGCCCGGGCGCAGGGCGCCCGGATCGTCGGGAAGACGAACCTCACCGAGCTCTGCCGCGCCGCCGACGGGATCAACCCGTGGACCGGGGTCCCGGTGAACCCGGTCGATCCGGAACGCGTGCCGGGCGGGTCGTCGAGCGGCTCGGCCGTGGCCGTGGCGAACGGCGAGGCGGACGTCGCGCTGGGCACCGACACGGGCGGGTCCGTGCGCATCCCCGCGGCCTGCTGCGGGGTCGTTGGCTTGAAGACCACCCACGGCCGGGTATCGCTGGAGGGTGTCTTCCCGTTCGCGCCGTCGCTGGACACCGTCGGACCGCTCGGCCCTGACGTGGCGGCGGTCGCGCTGGGCATGCGGCTGATCGAGCCCGGGTTCACCTCCGAGCCGTACGGGCCCGGAGCCGTCGTGGGGCGGCTGCGTCCGGGGGGCGTGGCGGTGGACCCGGTGTTCGACGCCGCCGTCGACGCGGCGCTGCGCGCGGCCGGCCTGACGTTCGCCGACGAGCCCGTCGACGCCTGGCAGGAGGCGCTGTCCGCGGGTAACACGCTGATCCTGGGCGAGGGGCATCGTGAGCACCGTGGCCTGCTCGCCTATCCGGACCGGATGAGCTCCCGTATCCGTCGGCGCATCGAACGCGGCGCGTCCGTCACCGACGGGATGTTCGACGAGGCGTACACCACCGGCGTGGCGACGCGGGACCTGTTCGACAAGCTGCTCGCGCGGTACCCGGTGCTCGCGCTGCCCACGATCTCCCAGCCGCCGCCCCGGATTGGCGGTGAGCGCGAGGTCGACCTGACCGAACTCACCCTGCCGTTCAACCTCTCCGGCCATCCCGCGCTCGCGCTGCCGGTTCCGGCGGCCGGCACGGACCTGCCCGCGTCGCTGCAGCTCGTCGGGCCCGCCGGAGGTGAGGAGCGGCTCCTGGCCGTCGGCGCGATGATCGAGGCGGCGCTGCGCTGATGCCTCCGGCGCCTCTCGTCACCTTCGGGCACGGCACCGCGTCGGCGGACCGGATCGCCGAGCTGCTGGGTGGGGCGGGCGTCGAGCTGCTCGTCGACGTGCGTACGGCGCCGGGAAGCCGCCGCAACCCGCAGGTCGCGCGGCATGAGCTGGAGCGCTGGTTGCCCGAGCGCGGGATCGGCTACCGGTGGGACAAGCGTCTCGGCGGCTTCCGGCGGCCGCCCGCGGACTCGCCCGACGTGTTCTGGCGGGAGGTGATGTTCCGCGGCTACGCGGCGCACATGCGCACCGAGGAGTTCGCCTCGGGCATCGACGCGCTGCTGGCCGAGGACCGCCGGCAGGCCGTGATGTGCAGCGAGAGCGTGTGGTGGCGCTGCCATCGCCGGCTGATCGCCGACTACCTCGTCCTGGTCCGGGGGGTTCCGGTCGTCCACCTCATGCACGACGGGCGTCTCACACCGCACCCGCCCGCGCCGGGCGCCCGGATCCGTGAGGACGGGCTCCTCGTGTACGACGGCGGCCAGGAGCCGCTGATCTGATCTCCGGCCCGGGTCAGGCGGCCGGATCGGTGTCGAAGGGGACGAGGAGGGAGCGCAGGAGGTTCGCGAGGGTGCGGCGGTCGCCGGGGCTGAGGGAGCCGAGCAGCTCGCGCTCGCGGTCGACGAGGTCGGCGAACGCGGCGTCCACGCGGGTACGGCCGGCGTCGGTCAGCCGGACGAGGACACCGCGCTTGTCCTGCGGGTCGGGGCCGCGGCGGACGAGGCCGGCGGACTCGAGCCGGTCGATGCGGTTGGTCATCGTCCCGGACGTCACGAGTGTGGCGCGGAGCAGCCGGCCGGGGCTGAGTTCGTACGGGGGGCCCGCGCGCCGCAGCGCGGTCAGCACGTCGAACTCCCACGACTCCATCCCGTGCGCGGCGAACACCGCCCGCCGGGCACGGTCGAGGTGCCGGGCGAGGCGGGAGACCCGGCTGAGGACGTGCAGGGGCTCCACGTCGAGGTCCGGGCGCTCCGCGTGCCATGCCTCGACCAGCCGGTCCACCTCGTCCTTCACAAGCGATCACCTTACCTGTCTTGACATCGAGATATCGATGCCGGGAGCATCTGTCTCGACGTCAAGATATGCGCCCCTGTCGCGCCGACGCCGGGGGGCGAAGGGAGCGGCGATGAGCCTCCTGGCCGGACTCCACCACGTGCAACTCGCCGCGCCCCCGGGGGCCGAGCCGCGGATGCGGGAGTTCTACGCGGGCGAACTCGGCCTCACCGAGGTGCCCAAGCCGCCGGTTCTGGCGGCGCGAGGCGGAGTGTGGTTCCGGGGCCCGGGCATCGAGATCCACATCGGTGCCGAGGCCGGCTTCCGGCCCGCGAGGAAGGCCCACCCGGGGATCCTCGTCCACGACCTGGACGCGCTCGCGGACCGGCTCCGGGCGGCGGCCGGTCACCGGATCGTGCCCGATGACCTGCTGCCCGGATATCGCCGTTTCTATGCCGAGGACCCCGTCGGGAACCGCCTGGAGTTCCTCCAGCCGATCGCGCCGGCCTGACCGGGTCATGGGCCCCGCGCCTCCCGGTCGGCCAGCATCTCCCAGTCGGCCAGCACGTCGAGCAGGATGCCCAGGACCCGCCGCAGCTCCTCCACGTGATCCGCCTTGCGGGCGGCGTCCTCGAAACCGGCCGACTGGGCGTCCAGCGCCAGGAGAGCATCCTCCAGACTCTCGGTGAGCCGGATCGCGCAGGCATCACCTGGCGTGTCGGTCGTCCGGCCCGCGAGCCGGGGTGCTCCAGGCTCTTCGGCTGCCCCGCGGAGACGCCGACGGCCCTCGCGGCGCCGGCCGGAGTCGCCGGATCGGTATCGCACTGCCCACCTCCTGCTCCGGCGACGGTGGACCGCCGCCCCGTGCGGGCCGGGATCCACGGCGGGCGAGCGCCCGTCACCGTCGCCTGTCGCGACGACGATAGGAGCCAGGTGTGACAGAACGGCTACGCGGGGTCAGAGGGCGGTGGGATCGGCACCGTTCCGGCGGGCGGCGCGGGCCTGCTCCTTGGCGGCCTCCTTGGCCTCCTTGGCCGCCTCCTTCGCCCGCACCTTCAGCACCTTCTGGCGGGCCTTGTGGTCCGTCGTGAGGTGCGGCCTCGACTCCAGCCCGGACAGGCCGTTCCAGGCGAGGTTCACCAGGTGGGCGGCGACCTCCTCGCGCTTGGGCTTGCGCACGTCCAGCCAGTAGGTGCCGGTCATCGCGACCATCCCGATGAGCGCCTGGGCATACAGGGGGGCCGCCTTGGGGTCGTACCCCTTCTCCTTGAACTCGTCGCCGAGGATGTGCTCGACCTGGTTGGCGATGTCGCTGAGGAGGCTGGCGAACGTTCCCGTCGCCGACGCGGCGTGCGAGTCGCGGACCAGGATGCGAAAGCCCTCGCTGCTGTGCTCGATGTACTCGAGGAGCGCGAGGGCCGCGCGCTCGATCTTCTGCCGCGGGTGCCCGCCGACGAGCGCCTGCGTGATCAGGTTGAGCAGGCGCTCCATCTCGCGGTCGACGACGACGGCGTACAGGCCTTCCTTGCCGCCGAAGTGCTCGTAGACCACCGGCTTGGACACTCCCGCCACGCTGGCGATCTCCTCTATGGAGGTGCCGTCGAAACCGCGTTCGGCGAAGAGTGTCCGGCCGATGTCGAGCAACTGCTCTCGTCGTTCTTTTCCGGTCATGCGCTTCCGGCGTGACCGTGGGGGTTCGCTCACGTCCTCAATTGTCGCGGTAGCGGCCGAATCGTTGGCTACGCTCACTGCTGCTCTTCCCTGGCGGCCCTGGACTCCCGACCGCAGGCGGCGCCGTGTGAGACGGTTAGTTTGGCTTACGATATCCGCTTCGCGGCGAGGCGTTCGGCGTTCGGCCAGCGAACGTCATGAACCCACCCGAACCTCTCGAAGATCCAGATCAGTCGCGCGCTGATATCGATCTGACCCTTGAGCACGCCGTGCCGGGCGCACGTCGGGTCGGCGTGGTGCAGGTTGTGCCACGACTCACCGAACGAGGGGATCGCCAACCACCAGACGTTCCGCGCCTTGTCCCGGGAGTCGAACACCTCCTCGCCCATCACGTGGCAGATGGAGTTGATGGCCCAGGTGACGTGGTGCAGCAGGGAGACGCGCACCAGCGAGCCCCAGAAGAAGGCGGTCAGCGCGCCCCACCAGGACATCGTGATCAGGCCGCCCAGCAGGGCCGGCAGGAGCATCGAGACGGCGACGAGACCCGGGAACACCCGGCTGATGCGGCGGATGTCCTTGTCGGCCACCAGGTCGGGGCAGAACTTCGCGGGCGAGGTACGGCCGGCGTCGAACAGCCAGCCCATGTGCGCCCAGACCAGGCCCTTGGTCAGCGCCTTCCAGTCGCTGCCGAACCGCCACGGCGAGTGCGGGTCGCCCTCCTTGTCGGAGTACTTGTGGTGGCGGCGGTGGGTGGCCACCCAGTCGATCACGCTCATCTCGATCGAGAGGCTGCCGGCGAGGGCGAGCGCGATGCGCAGCGGACGCTTGGCCTTGAACGACTTGTGCGTGAAGTGCCGGTGGTAGCCGACGGTCACTCCCAGGCCGGTCACCGTGTACATCAGCACGGTGATGGCCACATCGCTCCAGCCGAGACCCCAGCCCCAGGCGAACGGTACGGCCGCCGCGACGGCGAGAAGCGGTACCGCGATGAAGACGGCCAGAAGGACGCGTTCGAAAACGCCCTTGGGCTTCGCTTCGAGCTCGGGTAGTGCCTGCGGTCGAGGGGGCGCGGACGGGGCTACGGTCATACGCTTCCTCCTGCTCATCGGGAAACTTACGCTTACGCAACCGTAACCTACGGCGGCGTAGGTTAGGTAGATACCCGGCGGGATTTCCGCAAACATGTCGCCTCGGTCACACGAGGGTTGCCAGATGGCAAGCCGCCACTTGGTTCGCTTTGGCGCCATCAGTGGCGTCGGCGACCCGGCGATCGACGTCCCGCGCAGGGCTTGATCGAAACGAGCGCGCCACCTGACGGGGCAGCCGCTATCGTTAGGGGTGCCGAGGCGGCAGGCGATGCCGCGGCGGCGATCCGGCGTGGTGAAATCGGCATCACGGAGGGTTTTGGTCCCTTTATTTCTGGTTCGAATCCAGGCGCCGGAGCCCCCTTCTCCGTCGAGCCTCCGCGCCCCGTACGGGCCCGGTGACCTCGGCTTCGCCGCCGCACGGCCCCGACCGGGGCGCGTGCGGCCCGCCGGTGGGCGGTATCCTTCGGATGTCGGGCGGGTAACGGGCCTGCGACCCCGTCTCATCGCAGGCCGGCACCCTCACCGGAGGTCCCTCCAGACGTCCGCGCCCGGCTTCGAACCTGTCAGCGACGCCGAGGAGCCTCCTCCAGTGAGCGGAGCGAGCCACCGGGCGATGCCATGTCACCAGCACACCACCGAGCCGTCCGGTGAGGTGGTCGCGTGACCATGAGCCGTCCCGCAGCCGTCATCGTCCTCGCCGCGGGCGAGGGCACCCGGATGAAGTCCCGCACCACCCCCAAGGTCCTGCACGAGCTGGGCGGGCGCAGCCTGGTCGGGCACGTGCTGGCCGCGGCCCGCGACCTGCGGCCCGAGCGCCTCGTGGTCGTCGTCGGGCACGGCCGGGAGAAGGTCGTCCGGCACCTCGCGGAGATCGCGCCGGACGCGGTCGCCGTGACCCAGGAGCAGCAGAACGGCACCGGCCACGCGGTCCGGACCGTCCTCGAGGCGGTCGGCGCGCTGCCCGGCACCGTCGTCGTCACCAACGGGGACCACCCGTTGCTGCGCGGCGAGACCCTCGCCGACCTCGTCCGCACGCACGAGGCCGACGGCAACGCCGTCACGGTCCTGAGCACGGACATCCCGGACCCGACCGGGTACGGCCGGATCGTGCGGGGCCCCGGCGGCGAGGTCGTCGGGATCGTCGAGCACAAGGACGCCGGGCCGGACGAGCGCGCGATCCACGAGATCAACGTCGGCATGTACGTCTTCGACGGCAAGCTGCTGGCGGACGCGCTGGGCCGGATCACCACCGACAACGCCGGCGGCGAGGAGTACCTCACCGACGTCGTCGGGATCCTCCGCGGCGACGGCCACCGGGCCGGCGCGTACAAGGCGGCCGACTGGATCGAGACCCAGGGCGTCAACGACCGGGTCCAGCTCGCGCAGGCGCGACGGCAGCTGAACGACCGCGTCCTCGAGGAGCACATGCGCGCCGGCGTCACGATCGTCGACCCGCTGTCCACGTGGGTCGATGTCCAGGTGACGCTGGAGCCCGACGTGGTCATCGAGCCGAACACGCAGCTGCACGGCGGCACCCACGTGGCGGCGGGCGCGCGGATCGGCCCGAACTCCACGCTGACCGACACGTCCGTCGGTGAGGACGCCACGGTCGTCAACGCGGTGTGCGTCTCCGCCGAGATCGGCCCGGAGGTCAGCGTCGGCCCGTTCGCGTACCTGCGGCCGGGGACCCGGCTGGCCCGCAAGGCCAAGATCGGCACGTACGTCGAGACGAAGAACGCCGTCGTGGGCGAGGGCAGCAAGGTGCCCCACCTGACCTACGTCGGCGACGCGGAGATCGGCGAGGGCTCCAACATCGGGGCGGCGTGCGTCTTCGTCAACTACGACGGCGTGACCAAGAGCCGCAGTGTCGTGGGAGACCACGTCAAGGTCGGCAGCGACAACATGATCGTGGCTCCGGTGACGATCGGCGACGGCGCCTACACCGCGGCCGGCTCGGTGATCACGAATGACGTCCCCCCGGGGGCGATGGCGGTCGCGCGCGCCCGCCAGCGCAACGTCGAGGGGTGGGTCGAGCGCAAGCGCGCCGGCACGCCGTCCGCGGAGGCGGCTCAGCGCGCCCGCGAGCAGGACGGCAAGAACAGCGAGTGAGGGGACCGTACGCGTGACAGGCATCAAGGCGACCGGCGAGAAGAAGCTGATGCTCTTCTCCGGCCGGGCATACCCCGAACTCGCCGAAGAGGTGGCCGAGGCTCTCGACATCGAGCCGACGCCCACCTCGGCGTACGACTTCGCGAACGGTGAGACGTTCGTGCGGTTCAACGAGTCGGTGCGCGGTTCCGACGCCTTCGTGCTGCAGAGCCACACCGCGCCGATCAACCAGTGGATCATGGAGCAGCTGATCATGGTCGACGCGCTCAAACGCGCGTCGGCCAAGCGGATCACGGTCGTCGCGCCGTTCTTCGGGTACGCCCGGCAGGACAAGAAGCACCGCGGCCGTGAGCCGATCTCCGCGCGCCTGATGGCCGACCTGTTCAAGACGGCCGGCGCGCACCGGCTGATGGTGGTCGACCTGCACACCGCGCAGATCCAGGGCTTCTTCGACGGCCCGGTGGACCACCTGTTCGCCCTGCCGATCCTCACCCGGCACATCGGGGCGAAGCTGGACACCGAGCAGGTGACCGTCGTCGCCCCGGACGCCGGGCGGGTGCGCGTCGCCGAGCGCTGGAGCGACGAGCTCGGCGGCTGCCCGATGGCCATCATCCACAAGCGGCGCGACCCCGAGGTCGCGAACGAGGTGAAGGTCTTCGACGTCGTCGGTGAGGTCGCCGGTCGTACCTGCGTCGTCGTCGACGACATGATCGACACGGGTGGCACGATCGTGAAGGCGGCGGACGCGCTGTTCGAGGAGGGCGCCGAGCGCGTCGTCGTGGCCGCGACGCACGGGGTGTTGTCCGGTCCGGCCGTCGACCGGCTGAAGAACTCCCGGATCTCCGACGTCGTTCTCACCAACACGCTGCCGATTCCGGACAACAAGCGGTTCGACAAGCTGACCGTGCTGTCGATCGCGCCGCTCCTGGCCCGCGCGATCAGCGAGGTGTTCAGCGACGGCTCGGTGACCAGCCTCTTCGGCGGCCACAGCTGAGCTTCGCGTTCGCCCTTGGCGGCGGCCACGGCTGAGGTTCGCGGCCGCCCTCACCGGCGGCCGCGGCCGAGCCCCGTGACGGCCTCTCGGGCGACCGGGATCGAGCCGGTGGCGGGGGTCGCCCGGGGGCCGCGATGAGCCCGGTGACCGGCCTTTTCGGCCGTCGCCGCCGGGCTCGGCGGCCGGGCCGTTCGGCGGGGCACGGCGGAGATTGCGGGCCCCGGCACGAAACGGAACGCGAATCGGCTAAACTTGGGAGACCGTGTGCGTCCGACGCTGCGTCCAAGGGCTCGCCCACTCTGAGCCCCGCCGCGAGGAGCGCCGATGATCTTCGACGCTACGCGCGTCGACTTGTACTGACAAGCTTCATTTGAGCGAGGAGTTTTCGCCGTGTCCGAGGTACGCATTGCCGCCGAGCCCCGCACCGAATTCGGTAAGGGCCCCGCACGGCGCGCTCGCAGGGCCGGCAAGGTGCCCGCTGTTCTGTACGGCCACGGCACCGACCCGAAGCACATCACGCTGCCCGGGCACGAGCTGATGCTCGCCCTCAAGACGCCCAACGTGCTGCTGCGCGTCGAGGGTCTCGAGGACGGCGCCGAGCTCGCGCTGCCGAAGGACGTCCAGCGCGACCCGCTCAAGGGCTTCCTCGAGCACGTCGACCTGCTCGTCGTGAAGCGCGGCGAGAAGGTCACCGTTGAGGTCCCGGTCCAGGTGACCGGCGAGGTCGCGCCGGGCGGCATGCTCGACCAGCAGCTCGTGCAGGTGGCCCTCGAGGCCGAGGCCACCCACCTGCCCGAGGCGGTCGAGGTCGACGTCGAGGGCCTCGCGGTCGGCACCCAGGTCCTCGCCAAGGACCTCAAGCTGCCGGCGGGCTCGACCCTGGGCGCCGACGAGGAGGCCCTGGTCCTGCACGTGCTGGCGGCGCCGACGGCCGAGCAGATCGAGGCGTCGACCACCGGTGAGGGCGAGGCGCCCGCCGCCGAGGCGCCCGCGGCCGCCGAGGGCGAGACCGGCGAGGAGTAACAGCGCCGCTCACGCGGCGGCCGGCGCCGCTCGCGGCGGATTCGCCGCGCGGCGCCTCGTGGTTCGTGAGTCGTATGCGCCCCGTCCGGGGCGCGGTGAGCCCGTGCGGAATGGGCGCCGGACAGCCCGGCGGTCCCCGCGCGGGCTCTGATGCGTCGGAGGGTGGTCGGTGATGGCGGACGCAGGCGCGGACGCTCCCTGGCTCGTCGTCGGGCTCGGTAACCCGGGCCCCGAGTACGCCGGCAACCGGCACAACGCCGGCTACATGGTCCTGGACCTGCTTGCGGCGCGGATGGGCGGCCGGTTCAAGGCGCACAAGGCGCGCGCGGAGGTCGTCGAGGGGCGGCTCGCCGGACGTCGCGTGGTGCTCGCCAAGCCCCGGTCGTACATGAACGAGTCCGGCGGCCCGGTGAAGGCCCTGCGTGACTTCTACAAGGTGCCGCTCGACCACGTGATCGTGGTCCACGACGAGCTCGACATCCCGTACGGCACGCTGCGCCTGAAGTGCGGCGGCGGCGACAACGGGCACAACGGCCTGCGTTCGATCACCAAGGCGCTGGGCGGGCGCGACTATCTGCGGGTCAGGTTCGGGATCGGCCGGCCGCCCGGGCGCATGGACGCCGCGGTGTTCGTGCTGCGTGACTTCGCCGCGGCCGAGCGCAAGGAGCTCGACCTCAACACCGAGCGCGCCGCCGACGCCACGGAGGCGCTGTTCACGGACGGCCTGGACCGTGCGCAGAACGTCTATCACACCGCTTAGGAAAGACCTTCTCCCGCCCGGCAGGCCACCTGCGGGCGATTACGTGGTTTCCGCCACTCTGTGCGCTCTCTGTCTCTATCGTGCCAGGTGTACCCCCAAGAGCGCGGCGCCCTCCCCGTGATCGCCGCCGGAAAGATCACTGTTTCGGCGCCCGGCGTCCTCGATGTGACGCGAAGGGCGATATCTTCCGAAACCCGGTGAACCTTTCGTGACTCCTGGGCGTCCTGCTTCGGCAGAGGTCTGTGTTACACACGGCGAGGGGTGAGATGGCGGTCGTCGGAAAGGCGTGGCCCGAAGCCCAGGCCGCCCACAGCAGTCGTTCGCAGGTCGAGGCCTGGACCTCCGGTTATGCCCGGCAGGCGTGGTGCGTCGACTTTCTCGTCGCCCTGCTCGCGGGCCTGTTCGCCTTCGTCGCGCGGTTCCGCTACCCGACCTTCGGCGACCCGTGGAGCACTCCGTACATCGGGCTGAGCCTGTTCCTGCCCTTCCTGTGGACCGGTGTGCTCGGCATGGGCCGCGCGTACGAGAAGCGGCTCTTCGGCGTCGGCTCCGACGAGTTCCGCCGGATCATCCAGGCCGGCTTCTCCCTGACGGCGACCGTGGCGATCCTCGCGTACGCCACCAAGGTCGACGTGGCGCGCGGCTACGTCATCGTGGCGCTGCCCCTCACCACGGGACTCGACCTGGTCGGGCGGTACCAGCTGCGCAAGCGGCTGCACCGGCGGCGCAAGGCCGGCGAGTGCATGCGCCGGGTCGTGGCGGCCGGGCACCGTGCGGCAGTGGCCGACCTGGTGCGGCAGCTGCGCCGCGAGCCCCAGCACGGCATGGAGGTCGTCGCGGCCTGCCTGCCGCCGATGCTCGCCGCGGGCGACGACGCGGTCAGCGAGATCGAGGGTGTAAGGGTCGCGGGCGACTTCGCCCGGATCGCCGGAACCGTCGAGGCGGTGCACGCCGACACCGTCGCCGTGCTCGCCTGCCCCGAACTGGACGGCGTTGCGCTGCGCCGCCTCGCCTGGCAGCTGGAGAAGGACGACGTCGACCTCGTCGTCGCGCCGGCGCTCATGGAGGTCGCCGGTCCGCGCACGTCGATCCGCCCGGTCGCCGGGCTGCCGCTGCTGCACGTCGAGCACCCCGAGCTGAGCGGCGCCCGCCGGCTCGCCAAGAACGCGTTCGACCGGACCGTCGCGGCGGCGGCGCTGATGGTCCTGTGGCCACTTCTGGCCGCCATCGTGATCGCCATCCGGCTGGAGAGCTCCGGCCCCGCGCTGTTCCGCCAGACCCGGGTCGGCCAGGACGGTCGCGAGTTCACGGTGCTGAAGTTCCGGACGATGGTCGTGGACGCCGAGCGGCGCAAGGCCGAGCTCCTGCAGCTCAATGAGCACGACGGCGTCCTGTTCAAGATCAAGAACGATCCGCGGGTCACCCGGATCGGAGGCTGGCTGCGGCGCTACTCCCTGGATGAACTGCCCCAGTTGTTCAACGTGCTGTGGGGCGACATGTCGTTGGTCGGGCCCCGCCCGCCGCTGCCGGAGGAGGTCGCGCAGTACGGTGATGACGTGCGCCGCCGCCTCGTCGTACGACCGGGCATGACCGGTCTGTGGCAGGTGAGCGGACGGGCGGACCTGACCTGGGAGGAATCCGTGCGCCTGGATCTGCGTTACGTCGAGAACTGGTCCCTGACCCTCGACCTGCAGATCTTGTGGAAGACCTGGGCCGCCGTCCTGCACGGTTCCGGTGCCTACTGACGTGTAGAGAGAAGTACGTGATCCACGACGACCACGCCCTCGCCAGGGATCTTGCGACCGAGGCGGGAGCGCTCCTGCTCCGCCTGCGCGCCGACTCCGGCTTCGCCGACGTACGAACACTGCGGGACACCGGCGATCGGGAGGCACACCTGTGCCTGACCGAGGCGCTCGCCCGGCAGCGTCCCGGTGACGCGGTCCTCAGTGAGGAGGGCAAGGACGACCTCGGCCGCCTCGACGCCGACCGCGTATGGATCATCGACCCGCTGGACGGCACGCACGAGTACGGCGAGGAGGGCCGGGCCGACTGGGCCGTCCACGTCGCGCTCTGGGAGCGCGGCGCCGACGGCACCGGACGGCTCACCGCCGGGGCCGTCGCACTGCCCGCCCAGGGACGCACCCTCTCCACCGCCGAGCCCCCGGCGCTGCCTCCGCTGCCCGACCCGTCGCGGATCCGGATGACCGTGAGCCGCAGCCGCCCCCCGGCGTTCCTCGACCGGCTCGTCGAGGAGGTCGAGCAGGACGTGCGGATCATGCCGATCGGATCGGCCGGCGCGAAGGTCGCCGCGGTGCTCCTCGGCGACATCGACGCCTACGTCCACGCGGGCGGTCAGTACGAATGGGACTCCGCGGCGCCGGTCGCGGTGGCCCTCGCCGCGGGCGCCCACGCCTCCCGCATCGACGGGTCACCCCTGACCTACAACCATGAGAACACCCTGCTGCCGGATATCCTGGTTTGCCACCCGGATTTGGCGCCAACGCTGCTCGCCGGAATCCGGGCGGTCTCGTAACCGACCCCGGGAGCGGCTCCACATGCAGCGCAGTACCGCGGACACCCGTGACTACCGGACATCTCAGCTCGGTGTCCTGGAATCCGAATCGATCCACATCATCCGCGAGGTCGCGGCCGAGTTCGAACGACCCGTCCTGCTCTTCTCCGGCGGCAAGGACAGCATCGTCATGCTGCGCCTCGCCGAGAAGGCCTTCTGGCCGGCGCCGGTTCCGTTCCCGGTCATGCACGTCGACACGGGACACAACTTCCCGGAGGTCATCGAGTACCGCGACCGCCGGGTCGCCGAGCTCGGCGTCCGCCTCGTCGTCGCGTCCGTGCAGGAGTCCATCGACAAGGGACGCGTGGTCGAGGAGACGGGCCGGCGGGCCAGCCGGAACCGCCTGCAGACCACCACGCTGCTCGACGCGATCGAGGAGCACCGGTTCGACGCCGCGTTCGGCGGTGCCCGGCGCGACGAGGAGAAGGCCCGCGCGAAGGAGCGCGTCGTGTCCTTCCGCGACGACTTCGGCCAGTGGGACCCGAAGAACCAGCGGCCCGAGCTGTGGAACCTCTACAACACCCGCATCCGCCAGGGCGAGCACGTGCGGGTCTTCCCCCTGTCGAACTGGACCGAGCTCGACATCTGGGACTACCTGCGGCTGGAGGGCCTGGAAATTCCCTCCATCTACTTCGCGCACACCCGCACGGTCTTCGAACGCGACGGCATGCTGCTCGCCGACAGCCCGTACTCCAACCGGGGTGACGACGAGCCGGCGTTCGAGGCGATGGTCCGCTACCGCACGGTCGGCGACATGAGCTGCACGGGCGCCGTCGAGTCGACCGCGACCGGCCTGGACGAGGTCATCGCCGAGATCGCTGCCACGCGGATCACCGAGCGCGGTCAGACCCGCGCCGACGACCGCACCAGCGAGGCCGCCATGGAGGACCGCAAGCGGGAGGGCTACTTTTAATGGACATCTTGCGGCTCGCGACCGCGGGCTCGGTCGACGACGGCAAGTCCACCCTCATCGGGCGCCTGCTGTACGACTCAAAGTCGATCTTCGAGGACCAGCTCGAGGCGGTCGAGCGCACCAGCCGTGACCGGGGCGAGGACTACACCAACCTCGCGCTGCTCACCGACGGCCTGCGCGCCGAGCGGGAGCAGGGCATCACGATCGACGTGGCCTACCGCTACTTCGCCACGCCCCGCCGGAAATTCATCATCGCCGACACCCCCGGGCACATCCAGTACACCCGGAACATGGTGACCGGCGCCTCGACCGCGGACCTGGCGATCGTCCTGATCGACGCGCGCAAGGGCATCCTGGAGCAGTCCCGCCGGCACGCGTTCCTGACGACGCTGCTGCGGGTGCCGCACCTCGTGCTCGCGGTCAACAAGATGGACCTGGTCGACTACGACGAGGCGACGTTCGAGCGGATCAAGGACGAGTTCACGTCCTTCGCGGCGAAGCTGTCGGTCGGTGACCTGACGTTCATCCCGATCTCGGCACTGCACGGCGACAACGTCGTCGAGCGGTCGGCGAACATGGCGTGGTACGACGGCCCGTCGCTGCTGCACCACCTGGAGAACGTCCACATCGCCTCCGACCGCAACCTCATCGACGTGCGGTTCCCGGTGCAGTACGTCATCCGGCCGCACAAGTCCACCGACCCGGAGCTGCACGACTACCGCGGCTACGCCGGCCAGGTCGCGGGCGGCGTGCTCAAGCCCGGCGACGAGGTCATGCACCTGCCGTCCGGGCTGACCACGCGGATCAAGCGGATCGACACCGCCGACGGCCCGGTGGACGAGGCGTTCCCGCCGATGTCGGTCACCCTCCTGCTGGAGGACGACATCGACATCTCCCGGGGCGACATGATCTGCCGGCCGCACAACCGGCCTCAGGTCACCCAGGACGTCGACGCGATGGTGTGCTGGATGTCCGACGAGCGGCCGCTCGTGCCGCGCGGCAAGCTGGTCATCAAGCACACGACCCGCACCGCGCGCGTCATGGTCAAGGAGCTGCAGTACCGCCTCGACGTCAACACGCTGCACCGGCACGAGGACGCCGAGCGCCTGGACCTCAACGAGATCGGGCGGGTGCGGCTGCGCGTCACCCAGCCGCTGTTCGCCGACGACTACTCCCGCAACCGGGCCACCGGCGGCTTCATCCTGATCGACGAGGCCACCAACGCGACGGTCGGCGCCGGAATGATCATGGAGAACCGCTAGTCCTTCAGCGCGTACGGGCCCGGCTCCCTTCGTGGGAGCCGGGCCCGTACGCGCTCGGATCAGGACCGCTCGGGCGGGAAGCCGCCGGTCGCGATCGGCCCCCACTCCTCGATGTGGACGCGGATCAGCGACTTGTCCTGCCGCCGCATCGCCTCGCGGTACTCATCCCAGTCGGGGTGCTCGCCGGCGATGCAGCGGTAGTACTCCACCAGCCCGTCCAGCGCCTCGGGCATGTCCAGCACCTCGGCGCGCCCGTCGACCTGGACGTACGGGCCGTCCCAGTCGTCGGACAGGACGCAGATCGACACCCGTTCGTCCCGGCGCGCGTTGCGGGCCTTGGCCCGCGCGGGGTACGTCGAGACCACGATCCGCCCGTCGGCGTCCACGCCGCACGTCACGGGGGACATCTGCGGCCGGCCGCTCGCACGCACGGTGGACAGCAGCCCGTGGTGCCGAGGCCGGAGGAACTCCAGCAACTGCTCTCGGCCGACACGCTCGGCGGTCGCGATCCTCGGAGCCACTGACATCACCTCTCCGTACGCTGCTCGTCGTTACCGGCAGCACTCTAAACTGTCGCGAATGCCGCCCTCTGTGGGAGTGGTCATCCCCACTCACAACCGTCCCCACCTGCTGCGCAAGGCGATCGAGTCGGTGCTGGCCCAGGACTACGACGGACGGGTGCGCGTCGTCGTCGTGTACGACCGGGCCGAGCCCGACGTGAGCCTGGCGGGCGACCGGGTCGAGGTGCTCGCCAACACCCGTACGCCCGGGCTCCCCGGCAGCCGCAACACCGGCATCCTCGCGCTCGACACCGACCTGGTGGCCTCCTGCGACGACGACGACGTGTGGTTGCCCGGAAAGCTCGCCGCGCAGGTCGCCGCGCTGGAGGCCGAGCCCGGCGCGGTCCTCGCCAGCTGCGGCATCCTGGTGGACTTCGACGGCCGGGAGATGCCCCGCCTGGCCGGCGCGGACCGGGTCCACTTCGAGGACCTGGTGGGCGACCGCGTGGTGAGCGTGCACTCCTCGACGTACGTCGCGCGGCGCGAGGCGCTGATCGAGATCGGCATGGTCGACGAGACGATCCCCGGCGGCCAGGGCGAGGACTGGGACCTGGCGCTGCGTGCGGCCCGGCGGCATCCCATCGTCAACGTCGACCGGCCGTACGTCCGCGTGCTGTTCGGCCAGACCTCCTACTACGCGCAGGCCTGGGAGACGAAGGTCGAGGCCCTGCGGTGGTTCCTCGACCGGTACCCGGAGATCGGCGGGTCCCCGGCCGCGGCCGGGCGCGTGTACGGGCAGATCGCGTTCGGCTGCGCCACCATCGGCCGGCGCCGGGAGGCCGTGCGCTGGGCGGGCCGGGCGATGCGGGCGAACTGGCGGGAGCGGCGGGTGCCGTTCGCGCTCGCGGTGGCCTGCGGCGTCGTCTCCGGCAAGCGGGTCCTGCTGACCCTGCACGCCCGCGGCCGCGGCATCTGACCCTTCCGGAGGCACCCCGCCCCGGTGGAACGGCGACCGTCCGGCGTGCGAAGCCGTGCCTCCGCGCGCCGGACCGGCGATGCTCAGGTCGTCCAGGTGACCTTGGGGTTCGCGGCCGTCTCCGCCGCGCTGTTGTCGGCCGGTGCCGACCGCGAGACCTCGGTCGTGTCGTTGCGCGACGGGGCCTCGGCCGGGCGGGGCGCCTCGGCCGGGCGCGCGGTCTCGGCCGGCCGTGACGGGTCGACGGACCGGGCCAGATCGGAGCGGGCCTGACCGGTGGAACGCGCCGGCGCCGACGACCGGGCGGACTGCTCACCGGACGCGGGAGGAAGCGGCGCGGGCCGGTGCCGCCGCCCCTTCGGGGGAGGGGCGCCCTCGTCGGACACGGCCACCATGTCGAGAACCGTCGGCGCGTCCTCGATGGCCTGGTACTTGCTCTGCGCCGTCGCGGGGGAAGGCGTCGGCGCCGTCGTCGTCGACGGGGAGGTGACCGGCCGGTCGCGCAGCGGAGGCGGGGTCCGGGCCGGTACGGGCCGGGGCGGCGGCGCGGACACCTTGGCGTCCTGCACGGGCAGGACGACCGCGCCCATCACCGCGGCGCCCATCCGGTCGATGCGCCGGACGCCGTCGCGCACCTGGGCGTAGCGCGCGAGGGGGACCTCGACCACCATGAGCGCGGCGTCGGCCAGGTCCGCCAGCGCCTGGGCGTCCGCGCCCAGCTCGGTGGACGGAGCCTCGATGACCGTGAACCGGTACTTGTCCCGCAGCGAGCCGATCAGACTGGTCATCTGCTCGCGCTGCAGCAGTTCGGCGGCCAGCTCGCTGTTCGCGCCGACCGTGATGGCGCTCAGCGTCGGCGCCCCGTGGTTCTTCCGGACCACCTCCTGCGGCTCGGCCCAGCCGAGCAGCACCTCCGACAGGCCCGGCCCCTCCGGGAGGCCGAGGAGCTCACCGGCCACCGAGGAGCCCAGGTCCGCGCAGACCAGCAGCACGTCCGAGCCCGTACGAGCGAGCGCGGCCGCGAGGTTCGCGGCGACGAAGCTGCCGCCGCGGCCCGGCGCCGCACCGGTGACGAGGAGGACGTGGTTGCCGTGACCCAGCGTCGCGGTGAGCACGTGGGACAGCTCGTGGAAGCTCTGCCCGGTACGGCTGCGCGCCGGCAGCAGGCCCAGGCCCTCCCGGCCGCGCTTGGCCGGGATGTCCACCAGGACCGGCAGGTCGAGGACCCGCTCGATGTCCTGCGCGGTGCGCACCCGCTTGTCCGTACGGTCCAGGAGGATGGCCAGGATCACGCCGAGCAGCAGGCCGCCGACGAACCCACTCGGCAGATACCTCGTCAGGCTCGGGTCGGACGGCGAGGCGGGCAGCCGGGCGTCCGTGATGATCTGCCCGGGGTTGACGTTGGCCGCCGTCACCCGCAGGTCGGACGCCTTGTTGTTGAGGGCCTGCATCTGGGCGACGACCAGGTTCTTCTGCACCTTGTCGGTCATCGTCCGCAGCTGCTTCGACAGCGAGTTGATCTGCCGTTCGAGGGCGGCCATCTGGGTCGTCAGGACACTGGTGGCGCTGTCGCGACGGTCGTCGAGGTAGGCCTGGGCGAAGGCGTGCGCGCGGTCGCGCGCGCCCTGGGCGGTCGAGGCGTTGACGGTGATGTAGAGGACCGTCGAGTTGTTCGGGACGTTCACCGCCACGGACGAGCTCAGCGCGCTGGGGGTCTCCTTCGTGTGCAGGTCCCGCGCCACCCGCTCGGCCACGTCGTACGAGCGGACGCGCTGCGCCTCGGTCTGCAGGTTGATGTCCTGCTGCTTACCGGACTGGCTGCCGCTGTCGAGGTTCGTCGGCGTGGCGTTGACGACGGTGAACGCCGAGTACGTCTTGGGCATGACGACGACGAGCATCGCTGCCACCGCGACGCCGAGCGCGGCCGCGGCGACGACCACCCACCAGCGGCGTTTGAGCATTGCGAGGTAGTCCGCGAGCTCGCGGGAGCCCCCCGTGGCCGTGGCGTCCATCTGACTGCGTGGCCCCTTCGCCGAAGGTCTATGAGACCGCCATAACATACCTTGCCGGGCTTGGCCGATCCGTGTGCTTGCGCGGGCTCCCCGGCGCGCTCCCTAGGCGCGTCGTCTGATGTTGAAGCCGATGAGCACGGCCGCGAGGGCGAACGCCGCCCCGCCGATGGCGAGCGCGATCGTGGTGGTGTGCTGCCCGCCGGCGGCGCCGGCGTCCTGCCGCGCGGCCGAGGGTGTGCTCATCGCGTTGACGGAGCTGGGCAGCGGCACCCGCCAGATGGGCTGGTCGGCGCCCTCGGAGTCGACGAGGAGGGAGTGGCCGTCCGCGGTGAACGTCACGCCCTCGCCCTGCCGCTGCTGGGGCAGGAGGACCTCGGTCGGTCTCTCGGTGAGGGACCTGGCCACGTCGCCGTCGGTGACCCACCAGACGTAGGCGGTGTCGTCGTTGCGGATGACGACGCGGTCGCCGCTGGGGGAGAACGCGCCTCCGGACGCCCGGGTGACGGGTACGTCGAGGACCTTCCGCAGGAGGTTGACGCCCTGGGGGTTCAGGCTCGCCGGGGCCTCCCACAGCGACGCGCGCTGCTGCGCGCTCTCGGTCTTGGTGACGACGAAGACGCGGCCGGTGCCCGGCTGGACGAGCAGCGTCTCGGCGGTGCGCCCGGCGACGCCGTCGGCGTACCGCAGGTGGTAGGTCGCCAGACCGGCCGGGGTGACCTGTCCGGTCGAGTTCGCGGGCGGCTCGTCGAACCTCAGCACCGTGTAGTCCCGGCGGCCGGACCTGCGCGCCGTCTGCCGGGTGCGGAGCGCGTCGCCGATGTCGCCGACGTAGACGGCCCGCTTGCCGCTGCGCAGCCGGACCGCGGCGAGGTCCTCCCAGTCCTGGTTGGACCGCGCGGGCAGGCGTACGGTGAACTGCGTCCTGCCCTTGGCGTCGAGCGCGAAGACGTCCGTGGACCGGCCTGAGTCCTCGTGGCTGTAGAGGACGCGGCCGTTCTCGCTCGTCGCCAGCCCGCTCGCCTGCGTGATGCGCGTGTCGGTCACGACCTCGAGGACCTGCGCGTCGAGGGGGCCGGGATCCCCGCCGGCACGCGCGGCCGCGGCGGTCGGCCAGAAGGCGCAGAGCGCGGCCAGCACCACCGAAGGCGCGCGGTAGAGGCGGATGGGCATGCTGATCCCTGGATCTCCCCACTGAGGACTCTGAGAAGGTAAGGCCCGGGGTGGGCCCCGGTAAACTCCTGCCCGCGTGGCGGCGGGACAAGCAGTCTAAAGACGGACCGAGCAGTCTGAGGACGGGACGAACAGTCCGAGGACGGCCAGGAAGCCTGCGATGGGACGAGCAGTCTAAGGAGCTGTCGGTGTCGAACGGGTACGAAGGGGCGGTTCCGGCGGCCGGGCGTGGCCCGTCGAACGCGTCTCCCGGCCTGCGGGCCTGACCGCCTCGTGACCGCCGTGAGCAGCCCCTCGAACCCGCGGTCGGGGTCCCGGCACGGCTCCGGCGCGCCCTCCGCCGACGAGCCGTCGTGGGGCCAGGAGCTGCCCCGGTGGCCGTTCGCCGTCTTCTTCGCGGGATACCCCGTCCTGTGGGTGCTGGGGCTCGGCGGGTTCGCCGCCGACCTGGCCGCGCTGCCGATGTTCGGCATCCTGCTGCTGCGCCGCGGTCTGCGCGTGCCGCCCGCGTTCGGGTTGTGGCTGCTGTTCCTGATCTGGATGACATTCTCCGGGACCCAGCTGGACTCCGCCGGCCGCATGATCGGGTTCGTCTTCCGGTTCATGAACTACGCCGCGGCGACCGTCTTCTTCCTCTACGTCTACAACGCCTCGCGCCGCGCGCTGCCGCTGTCCCGCGTCATCGGCCTCATGGTGCTGTTCTGGATCTGGGTGGTGGCGGGCGGCTACCTGGGCGTCCTCCTGCCGAACGGGTCGATCAGCACGCCCATGCAGAGCCTGCTGCCGGGGTCGATCGTCGGCAACGACTACGTGAAGGATCTGGTCCACCCGAAGTTCGCCGAGGTGCAGCGGCCGTGGGGGGCGCCGCGCGCGTACAACCGGCCCAGCGCGCCGTTCCCGTACACCAACACGTGGGGGAGCCACTTCGCGCTGCTCGTGCCGTTCGCGATCCTGTACATGCGCACGGCGGCGGTCCGGTGGCGGCGCCAGGCGGTCACCGTGCTGCTGCTCGCCTCGCTGGTCCCCGCCTTCAGCACCCTGAACCGCGGGATGTTCCTCGCCGTCGGTGTCGGGGTCGTGTACGCCGCCGTCCGGTTCGGCTTCCGCGGCCAGGTGAAGTGGCTGGCGGCGGTGCTCGTCCTGCTGGCGATCGGCCTGGCGACGGCGTCGGCGCTCGGGGTCGGGCAGAGCATCGGCAGCCGCACCCAGTACAGCTCGACGAACGCCGGCCGGGCGACCATTTACCGTGAGGCGTTCGAGCGCACGCTGGAGTCGCCGTTCATCGGGTTCGGCGCGCCGCGCCCGTCGCTCACCCTCAACATCTCGGTCGGCACCCAGGGCCAGTTCTGGAACGTCATGTTCTCGTTCGGCTTCGTGGCGCTGATCCTGTTCTGCGCCTGGCTGTGGTCGCTCCCGCTGCGGACGCGGGCCGCGCCGGGCGCGTTGCTGTGGCTGCACGTCGTCACGGTGATGGCCTCCTTCATGATGTTCTACTACGGCCTGGACGGCTCACAGCTTGTGGTGATCTTCGTGGCGGCGGCGCTCGTGATGCGGGAGACGGTGGGCGGCCCGGAGGCGGCACCGCCCGGTTCGCCCCGCCGGCGGCCCGGGACCGGTCTCGCCAGGCCGGACGCCCGTGCCCTGTCCGGCTGGGGCCGGTACACCCCCGGGCCGACCTGGAGCCAGGGAGAGGACGACGATTGACCACTCAGGCCGAGGCCGCACGGGACGACCGCGCCGGGCGCTCGCACGTCCGGGAGTTCGCGCGCGGCGGCGCGATCGGGCTGGTCGGCTCCGGCGTCGCGGCGGTGGCGGGCTTCCTGCTCACCGTCGTCGTCGCGCGGGTGCTGGGCCCGGCGCGGACTGGCGTCTTCTTCACGGTCGTCGCCCTCTTCATGATCCTCACGGAGGTCACCGAGCTGGGCGCCGACACGGGCCTGGTGCGCACCACGGCGCGCCTGCGCGCGCTCGGCCGGGTCGGTGACCTGCGCCGGGTCGTCGTCGCCGCGCTGGTCCCGGTGCTGGCCGCCGGCGCGGTCACCGGACTGGCGGTGTTCGCGCTGGCGCCGTGGCTGGCCGGGCTGCTCGTCGACGCCGCGCACCACGACGACGCGGTGTTCCTGCTGCGGGTCTGCGGGCCCGTGCTGGCCGTGTCGGCCGCCCGCAACGTCGCGCTGTCGGGCACCCGCGGCATGGGCAGCCTGGCGGCGTTCACCGTCCAGGCGAACGTCATCACACCGCTGAGCCGGCCGGTGCTGGTGATCGCCGTCGCCGCCGTCGGGTACGGCGCCGGCGGGGTCATGGTCGCCTGGTCCCTGCCGATCGCGCTGACCTTCGTCGCGGCGGTCGCGATCCTGTGGCGGCTCCTCCGCCGGGCCGAGTCCGAGGGGCACGCGGGAAACGCCGGTGTTCACGCCGGGGCCGAACCCGCGGCGGTGACGGCCGGCCGCGCCGCGCCGCCCGTGGCCGGAGCGGACGGAGCAGCCAGAGCGGACGGAGCAGCCAGAGCGGACGAGGCCGCGCCCGGCCCCGTGGCGTCCTCGGCGGTCCGGGAGTTCTGGGCCTTCTCGGGGCTGCGCGGTGTGGCGGCCATGCTCGAGATCGTCGTCACCTGGCTCGGTGTGCCGCTCGTCAGCGCGATGGTGTCCAGCCACGACGCGGGCATCTACGCCACCGCCGGGCGGTTCATCACGACCGGGACCCTCGTGCTGGCCGCCACGCGGCTCGCCGTCGCGCCGCAGATCGCGGGCCTGCTCGCGCGGGGTGAGACCCGGCAGGCCGAGGACCTGAACGCCGTCGCCACCGGCTGGATCGTCGCCGCCTCCTGGCCGCTGTACCTCGCCCTCGCGGTGTTCGGGCCGTTCGTCCTCACGCTGTTCGGCACGGACTTCCGTGGCGGCGCCGGGGCGATGGCGATCCTCGCGTGCGCGATGGCGCTGGTACTGGCGACCGGGAACGTCCAGACCGTCCTCCTCATGGGCGGCAAGAGCTCGTGGAACCTGATCGACAAGGCCGTCGTCGTGGTCCTCATGGTGGTGCTGCACCTGCTGCTGGTGCCGCCGTTCGGCATCATCGGCGCCGCCACCGCGTGGGGCGTCTCGATGCTCGTGGACAACCTGCTGGCCGTCGTGCAGGTGCGCTACCTCATGGGCCTGCGGCTGCGGACGCGGACGCTCGCGCCCGTCGGGGCCTGGGCGCTGGTGTGGTTCGGCGGCCTCGGCGTCGCGCTGCGGGCCCTCCTGGGCACCGGCCTGCCGGTGTTCGCCGCGTACGCGGTCCTGGCCACCGGCGGTTACGGTGCCGTGCTGTGGCGGCTGCGGCACGTGCTGCACGCCGATGTGATGGTCGGGGCGCTGCGGTCACGCGGGCGCTCCGGAGGGAAAGAGGAGGGCTGACGTGCCGACCGGGTTCGTCGGGTGGGCGAAGGACCGCTCGCCACGCTGGATGAAGGACGCGGCCAACGCGACGACGCGCGCGTACGCCGTGCGGACCGCCGACCGGCGGCACCTGCCGGACTTCCTCATCATCGGCACCAAGCGCGGCGGCACGACCTCGCTGTGGAACTACCTCATTCAGCATCCGCTGGTCATGCCGATGTACCCGGCGTCGCGCGGGGTCAAGAGCCCCGGCTACTACTACGTCAACTACCACAAGGGCGACGACTGGTACCGCTCGCACTTCGCCACGGAGGAGGAGCTCGACCGGGTGCAGGAGCGCCTCGGCACCCGGCCCGTCACCGGGGAGGCGTGTCCGTACTACATGTACTACCCGCCGGTGCCGGAGCGGGTGCGCGCCCGCACCCCGGACGTGAAGATCATCGTGACGCTGCGCGATCCGGTGAAGCGTGCCTACTCCCACTACTGGGAGCGGGTCGGGGACGGCGCCGAGGACCTGAGCTTCGAAGAGGCCCTGGCCGCCGAGCCGGAGCGGCTGCGCGGCGAGCGGGAGAAGATGGCCGCCGACCCGATGTACTACAGCCGGGCGCACGACTTCTACACCTACCGGGACCGTGGTATCTACCGGCCGCAACTGGAGAACTGGTTCTCGGTCTTCCCCCGCGCGCAGTTCCTCATCATGCCGGCGGAGGACCTGTACGCCGACGAACAGGCCGCCGTGGACCGGGTCACCCGATTCCTGGGACTTCCTGAGCATCCGCTGAAGATCGCCGAGAGGCACAACCATCTCCCGGCGCCGCCGATGAACCCGGCCACCAAGGAGGAGCTCACCGAGTTCTACCGTCCGCACAACCGGGCGCTCTACGACCTGCTGGGCGAGGATTACTCCTGGCCGGCCTGACGCCGCGAGACAGGGGGACGCGTAGCACCCGGCGAAGGTTTACGCCTCAGCAGCCACTTTTCGGGCGCTAATCACCAGTAATAGCGAAATGATTACTCTCGTTGACAACGAGTGCACGTTGCACTAATTTTGCCACGTTCCTGCGCCAGCTTCTCTGTGCCGCAGATTGATTATCCCCCGAGCCCCTCTGCTCGCCGCTTTACTCCGCGGGAGAGTTCATGGCATTCCGTCTGCCTGCGCGCAAGACCCCCTTGGTCGCCGGTGCGGCCGCCCTGGTCGCCGCCGGCGTCATCTTCGTTCCCAACTGGGCCAGCGCGGGCGCGCCGGACGGCAAGTCCTCCGGCGCCGCCGCGCTGTCCTGCTGGGCCGTCAAGCAGGACTACCCGAAGAGCGCCACCGGCCTGTACTGGCTGAAGACGCCTCGGATGAGCAGCGCCCAGCAGTTCTACTGCGACATGACCACCGATGGCGGAGGATGGATCCTCGTAGGCCGCGGTCGCGAGAGCTGGAACTTCCACTACGCCGGTCAGAGCAGCACGTCCAAGGTGCGCAGCACTCCAACCGGCACCGCCGCCTTCGCACCGGCGACGGTCCCCGGCGACACCATCAACGGGCTGTTCAACGGCGGCTCGATCGACGAGGTCCGGCTGCACCGCGCCAAGAACGCCGACGGCACCTCATGGCAGGACGTCTCGCTGAAGTTCAAGGACCTGGCCGACTGGTCCTGGACCTTCGACGGCGGGCTCCCGCTGAGCTCGGCGTCCTTCGACGGCGCGACCTACAGCGGCGGGTACACCGACGCGATCAAGAAGTCCGACTACCTGCACCCGTACAACGGCCTGTCGACCGTCAAGACCAAGGACGACTCGTACAAGAAGGGCTTCGCGTACACGACCAGCGTGTCGGGCGCGTCGAGCAGCGCGAGCAGCTACCTCTGGAAGGCGACCTCCAGCGGCCTGCCCACCCCCTTCACGCAGGTCTGGATCCGCCCCAAGATCACGACCTCGACCGGCGGGCCAGCCCCGGCGACACCGAAACTGCTCAGCGGCAAGACCTCCTCCAGCCCCTGGGGCGTGACGGGCGTCGTCAGCGGCCTCAGCGGTGAGGACCACATCGAGGTGCACGCCCTCGGCGTCGTCGGAAGCACCCTCTACGTCGGCGGCGAATTCAAGTACGTGCAGAAGGGCGCCAACCCGGCCTCCGGCGAGAAGGTCCAGCAGTCCTACCTCGCGGCGTTCGACACGAGCACCGGCGAGTGGAAGACCGGGTTCCGCCCGAAGCTCGACGGCAGGGTCTGGGCGATCAAGGGGACCAGCGACAAGCTGTTCGTCTCCGGCGACTTCACCAACGTGAACGGCGTCGCGAACACGGCGGGTGTCGCCGCGCTCGACCTCAAGACCGGCGCGCCGCTGTCCACCTGGAAGGCCAGCCTGATCCGCGGCGGCAAGGACGCCAACGGCAACCCCAACATCCCGCGCGGCCGGGCCATGGACGTCCAGGACGGCTGGCTGTACATCGGTGGCACGTTCGACCACATCAAGGGCGGCACGACGATCACCAAGTCGCCGTTCTGGGTCGGCGGCGCCGCGCGCGTCAAGGTGACGGACGGCACCCCGGACACCACCTGGAACCCGTTCTTCGACGCGGGCGTGTACTCGGTCGACGCCAGCTCGAAGGGCGACCGCGTCTACTTCGGCGGCCGCATGAAGCACATGGGCAAGCAGAAGGACGTGTCGGTCAACGACTTCGCGATCGTCAGCACGGCGGCGCCGGGCGGCCACATCTCCGGGCTGGGCGACACCAAGTGGATCCCCAGCACGGACAACCCGGACAAGCCGTACCGCAACACGATCCTCGAGGTCGGCGACCGCGTCTGGATGGGCGGCTCCGAGCACGACCTGCAGGTCTACGACCGGGACTTCGACAAGAAGATCGGCGGCAACCTCGCCCGCTCCGGCGGTGACTTCCAGTCGACCGTCGAGATCAACGGTGTCCTGTACGCCGGGTCGCACGGCTTCGACTTCGACTACACCGACGGCTGGACGTACCCGGACCCGAAGACCGGCGGCTACTCCAACGTGCACCGCCTCAACATGGTGGGCGCGTGGGACGCCAAGACCGGCAAGTACCTGCCGAATTGGAACCCCTCCTTCGCGTCGCGGGCCGGCAACGGCGTGTGGGCGCTCGTGAAGGACGGCAACGGGTGCATGTGGGCCGGTGGCGACCTGAAGAGCGGCTCCTGGAACGGCTCCGCCTACCAGTGGCTCGGTGGCTTCGGCCGGTTCTGCCCCTGATCCCGCATCCGGACCGGGCGCGGACACCTTCCGCATCGTGATCGGGGAATCACCCACCGGGTGATTCCCCGATCCCACGTTGGGAGCCCCGGGAATGGGAGGCTTGAGACATGAGGATCCCCAGAGTGCGCGGGCGCGCCGCCCTGTCGGCGGTGGCGCTGGTCGGCGCGGGCGCCATGCTGTCGGCCTGCGGCTCCGCGGCCGGCACCGACGGCAAGGGCGGGAAGACCTCCGCGAACGCACGGGCGGCCACCCTCGCGGAGGGCAGGTCGGCCGCGGCGGGCGGGAACTGCGGCGCCGACGCCAAGCTCATGCCCAAGTGCGGCGCCTACTGGGGCATCTACTCCGTGCAGGGCAGGTCGCTCACCTCGGCCGTGACCGGCATCGAGGGGAAAGTCGGCCGGCGCTTCGACATCGTCCTGCGCTTCCATGACTGGTCCAACGCGGCCGGGCCGGGCCGTTTCCCGGACGCCTCCGAACGCGCGCTCGGCCGCGACCGGCTGCTGTTCTTCGCCTGGGAGAGCAAGGTCTACCAGCGGCAGCAGAGCTACAAGTGGCGCGACATCGCGGCCGGCGCCTACGACCGCTCCGTGCTCGAGCCGGTGGCCGGGCGCGTGAAGGCGTACGGGAAGAAGGTCTTCATGTCCTTCGACCCGGAGATGGACCGCCACCAGAACAAGGGCGAGATGAAGGGCACCGCGGCCGAGTACGTCGCGGCGGCCCGGCACGTCCACGACGTCTTCCAGAAGGCCGGCGTCACGAACGTCGTGTGGGTCTGGGTCGTCACCGGCACGATGAGCGGCGAGAACCCCCAGCGGATGCTCGACTCCTACCCCGGTGACGCGTACGCCGACTGGGTGGGCTGGGACCCGTACAACTTCTACAAGTGCCACAACGGGCCGTGGCACACGTTCGACGAGAAGGTCGGGCCGACGTACCGCTTCCTCCAGCAGCACGGGTTCGCCAAGAAGCCGTTCATGCTCCCGGAGTACGGCACGCAGTACGACCCGGCCGATCCGAAGCGCTCGATCCAGTGGTACCGCGCGATCCCCGGCGTGCTGCGGAGCAAGTACCCCAACATCGCAGGGCTGATCCGCTTCGACGCGGGGCCGGGCTGCAACCTGAAGGTCGACAATGGACCGGGCATGCTGGGCTCGTACGCCGCGGCCGGCCGCGACTCCTACCTCAACACCGCCGGTCGCTGAGGCGGGTTCACCGCGCCGGCCGGGAGCGCCGGCGGCGCCGGGGTTCGCCGACGAGCTCGTCCACCAGCCGCCCGAACCGCGCGACGGCGGGCGCCGTCTCGTCGGCCTCGTCCGGCACGGCGTACTTCGCCGGGTCGGCCAGGGCGCGGTTCAGGTGGGCGTGCAGGCTCTCGGCGGTCTCGGCCAGGGCCACCTTGCCGAAGGTCGCGACGTGCCGGGAGAACCGCACCTGATGGTCGTCGACGACCTCGTCCAGCCGCGCGATCCGGGGAACGACGATCGGCAGCCGGCCCGCCTGCCGGCTCTCGGTGATCGAGCCGGGGCCGCCCTGGCAGACGACGGCGGTCGCCTGCCGGAACAGCTCCTGCATGTCGGCGTGGGGCAGGAACTCGTGGCACTCGGCGCCCGCGGGCGGGCCGGCCGGGCCGTGCTGCACGACGCAGCGGACGTGGCCGTTCGCCGCGAGCCACTGCTCCATCCACCCCATCAACCGGTCGAACCGGTGATGGTCGGTGCCCACGGTCACGAAGACCAGCGGTCTGTCCGGGCCGGTCAAAGCAACTGCCCCACGACGGTGCCCTTCGGGTAGCGCGCCCGCTGTTCCTCCCACTGCAGGAGGAACAGGTCCGCGATCGGATAACACAGGCGGCCGGTCAGCGTGCCCGAGTCGATGCGGTCGTACACCTCGAGGTAGACCGTCCGCCGGCGCAGCAGCTTCCCCAGGAGGAAGAAGGGCACGGCGACGCCCGCCCCCGAGCTGACGATCACATCCGGCCGGTAACGCGGGACCAGCCGCAGCGCGAGCCACAGGTTGCGCAGCAGATTGGGGATGTTCCGGGTCGTCGGATGGTAGGCCCAGGTCACCTGCTCGTCCGCGAGGAGAGAGCACGCGTCGGCCTTCTCGAACGTCACCCACATCCGCTCGTGCTCGGACCACCAGGGCCGCAGCCGGTACAGCTGGGTCAGGTGCCCGCCGGTGGAGCAGACCAGGAGGACCTTCACCGTTCCTCCAGGACCTCGAGCATGGCCGGATGGAGGGCGGGGTTCCATCCGCCGCCCAGCCGCTTGAGGTGGTAGGTCCGCATGAACATCTCCAGCAGGTAGAGCCGTCCGAGCAGTCGGCGATGGTCGGAGGGGAGCTCGGGAAGCTCGGTCCCGGCGGCGGCCCGTACGGCGGCGACCGCCTCGGCCAGCGGCCGGCCGCGCAGCACCAGCGCGTCCTGGAACCTCCAGTGCAGGTGGTCGAAGCCCGCCGGGACCTCCTCGGCGCTGTGCTCCCAGTCCCAGACGTACAGGTCCCCGGCGTACCGGCCCATGTTCCAGGGCACCCAGTCGCCGTGCCACCGGCCGACGCGCAGGGGAGTGTCGCCGTGCTCGCGTTCGAGCTCGTCCAAGTGCGCGGTGACGAGGGCCGCGAGACGCCGTTCGTCATCGTCGGCGGCCAGGACGGCGGCCTCCGCCCGCAGCGCCCGCCAGAACGCCGTGTCGGCCAGCTTCGTCGTACGGACGGCGAAGGGCCCCGGGAGGTTCGGAGGGCCCGGGAGGTCGGTCGGGGTCGGTTGGTCGGGGGAAAACAGCAGGCCGGTCGGGGTCGGTTGGTCGGGGGAACCCGCGTCGTGCGGGACACGGGGCGGCTCGGCCTCGCGGTAACGGCGGATTTTCGGCGGTAGCGGCGCGGTGACGGTGAGGTCGTAGTCGCGCCACGGGCCGTGGTGCAGCAGCTCCGGAACGCGGATGCCGGCCGCCGGCGTCGCGCTGACCGCGGCGATCGCGTCCGCCTCTCGCCGGGTCATCTCCCGGGTGGCGGGGTTCCAGCCGACCTTGGCGTAGCCAACGGGGGCGCCGTCGGCGCCGAAGAGCTGGAGCGTCGGCTTCGAGTTCGGATCGGGCGCGCGTACGCCCACCCCCAGCGCAGGGCGCGGCAGACCCAGCACGCGCCCGAGATGCGCGCTCAGCAGGTAGTCGCTCAGTTCGGCGTCCGGGAGTTTCTCGGGAACGCAGACGAGCAGCCGGTGGCGCAGCACGAGCGGCGCGATTCCGGTGCGGAAACCGGCGCCCAGGACCGTACGGGGGACGCGGAGGCGGGCCCAGCGCAGCCCGTTGTAGTGGGTGAGGCTGCCGGCGGCGACGGCCCGGCCGTCGAGCGGGACGAGGAAACGCGGCCGATCGGGGGAGGGCACCACGGCGTAGCGCTCGACCACCTGGTACCCCGGTGGGACCTCGCCCGACGTGACCCGGACCGGCCACCCTGAGGACTCCGGCTCGGGCAGCCATAGCCGTTCGACAAGTGCGCGGAGCACTGCGCCCCCTGGTGCCCTTGATCAGCCCGGATCCGTCCCGGTGACCGACTCCAACTTTCCCGGCACTTTACCGTAATCAGCCTGTCATCAGCGGACGCGTCACCGCTTTTCCGGAACGTCGGTACGCTCGGTCACGCAGGCGGAACACGGTGAAGGGCGCGGGATGGGCATGGGCGGCGGACCGCTGGTCGTGATCGTGCTGTCGCACCGGAACCCGGGTCAGGTCGCCCGGCTCGTGGACCGCATCCGGACCGGCGTCGACACGGTCGCGGTCGTCCACCACGACCCGACCGGCGAGCCGCTCACGTTGCGCCCGTCATCGAACGTCGCGCTCGTCCCAGACGCGAGGCCCTGCCAGTGGGGGCGGCTCTCCCTGGTCGAGGCGCAGTGGCGGTCGCTGCGCTGGGTGGCGGCGAACATCCCGGAATTCTCCTGGGCGCTCCTCGTCTCGGGCCAGGACTACCCGATCCGGCCCATCACCGCGATCGAGAAGGAGCTCGCCGCCTCGCCGTACGACGCGTACCTCCGGCACTTCGCGGTGACCCCCGACCCGGCGGCGGACACCGACCCCTGGCAGGCGGTGACCCGCCGCCGCTACCTGCGCAAGCGGCGGCTGCCCGGCACCCACCGTTCGGTGCCGCTGCCGTTCGAGCGGCGGCACCCCTACCGGAACGGGGTGGGGCTGTACGTCGGCGACATGTGGTTCAACCTGTCCGCCGCGACCGTGCACGGCATGCTGGCCGACCCGCTGGCCGATCGCCTGCTGCGCTACCTGCGGTACGCGCCGATCCCGGACGAGACCTTCATCTGCTCGATGGCCCTGAACGCCCGGCCCGCCCGCTCGGTCGCCAACGACAGCAGGCGGTTCATCCGGTGGGGCGCCGACGCGAGCCACCCCGACCTGATCACCGCGGCGCACCTGGACGAACTGCGGGCCAGTGACGCGTTCTTCGCGCGCAAGGTCGACGCCTCCGCGCACCCCGAGGTCCCCGACCTGCTCGACCAGCTCGCCGCCGACCGCGGGCCGGTCGCCTGACCGGGGATCCGAGTCAGGAGAAGGGGCCGATCCATGAGGCGAGCCACCGCGCCGGACCGTCGGCGTCCTCGGCGGAGTCCGCGCCGGCGGACCGCCCGCCGGTAAGCAGCAGACCGTACGGTCCCATGGCGAGCAGCGGACCGGCGGCGGACGGCGGTGGCGCGGCGATGGCCTGAGCCGGTACGACGGCGGGCCGAGGCCGTGCGGCGGTGGCGGGATCCGGTACGACGGCGGGCCGGGGCGGCACGACGGACACGGCCGTCGGCGCCGGTCGCTCGGGATTCACGATGGTGACCTTCTGCGTCAGATTGCAGACCCGTGCCCTGTGGCAGAGCGCGTTCTGCACGTCGCTCACACCCCCGGCGTTCCGGTTGGTGGTGTGCTGATAGCCGCGATTGCGGATGGGACTGCGCACGGACATCGCCGTGGTGTTGTGATGGCCGTTCCCGCCATTGTTGTGGTCGGTGACCAGCCGGCCCTGCGGATTGGCCGGGATGCGGGCGGCCGCGGCCACGGAGGGGAGCCAGACGAGGCCGAGGACGCCGCCCACCAGGGCCCCGGCGGCCGCCCTGCGGTGAAATGTGACCTTCCCACCGGTCGATGCGCCCAAGGTGCCCCGTCGGATCATTTCCCCACCCCTGCGAGTCGCTGCCACCGGACGCGAACGGTCCGTTCCGCGGGCGTACCCGGAGCGGATATGCCGATCACGCTCCGGGCGGTGGGCTGCTGAATCATTGCCCGCTCATTGTCGTGAGCTCATCGGCGAATCCGGCAAAGCGGCCGTCGAGCGGTCCGCAGCAGGAGCCAGGGCCAGATGGCCCAGCACCATCCGAGCCCCGAGATAGACGAAAGGCACCAGGAGGACGAGGTCCGCGAGGTGGGCTATCGCGATTTCGCGCGGTACGCGACTGAGCGGGAACGCGAGAGCGCCACCGAACAGCAGGACGCCGATCGGCCCGGGAACCGCGCGGATCCGGGTGAGCACGACGCCGAGCATGAAGAGGCTGAGCGGGAAGGCAGAGCCGGCGAACCAGAACGTCACGAACGCCGCCCCGGGATGCTGCTGGATCAGGCGCACCGCCTCGGAGTGCGAGACGTCGAACAGTTCCTCGTGCATTCCCTGCAGCCCGAATGAGGCGCCGCCGACGCACCCGTAGATCGCCGGCGGCAGTGCGATCGCCGTGTAGCGCGGCACCCGTGGCTCGATGAGGCGGTACAGCGCGACCAGGCCGATGAGCCAGCAGGTCGTCGCGGCCACGATGAGAGTTCCGGCGGTGATGCCCTGGTAGCGGTCGCTCCAATAGAACGTTGAAATGGCCTGAAGCGCCGGGCCCATGACGAGACAGCCGCCGGCGATGATCCGGGAAACCGAGTGCATCGCTTCTCCTTTGCCCGAGTGGATGACCATGCGGGCAACGCTAGAAATCCGCGCCGCGGATTCCATCCGCTTCACGGCGCGATGCGATACGGCTTTCGCGGTACCGGAATTACCCCGAAGGCGGTACGCCGGGTGGCGCCACCGCCAGCCCCGACCGATAGGCGAACACCACCAGCTGGGCACGATCCCGCGCCCCTACCTTGGTCATCGCCCGGTTGACGTGGGTCTTCGCGGTCGCGGGGCTCATCCCTAGCCGCCGGCCCACGCCCTGGTCGGACATGCCCTCGGCGACGAGCGCCACGACTTCGCGTTCCCGGCCGGTGAGAGTCGCTGACAGGGCCGGGTCGAAGGACGGCCCGCCCGGCCGCCCCACGAAGGCCGAGATCAACCGGCGGGTCACCTGAGGCGCGAGAAGGGCGTCCCCGGCGAACACCGTGCGCACCGCCTGTCGAAGAGTGTCGGGATCCATGTCCTTGAGCAGGAACCCGCTGGCCCCCGCATGCAGCGCGGCGAAGACGTACTGGTCCAGGTCGAAGGTGGTCAGGACGATCACTCTGACGTCCGGGGTCCGCTCGTCGGCGAGGATCCGTCTCGTTGCGACGAGCCCGTCCGTGCCGGGCATCCGCACGTCCATGAGCACGACGTCCGGGCGGTGCGTCCGCGTCAGGGTGATGGCCTCCTCTCCATCGGCGGCCTCCGCGACGACCTCGATGTCCTCCGTCCGGTCGAGGAGGACGCGGAACCCGGCCCGAACGAGCGCCTGATCGTCGGCCACCAGCACACGGATCGTCACGTCGTCTCCTCGCCTCGCGTCCGGTCGCCCGCTCGGGACACCCTCGTGCGCGTCGCCGGGTCGTCGTTCGTGGCCGGCAGCCAGGCGCGCACCCGGAACCCCCGTCCCGCGCCGCCGGGCCACTCGAACGGGCCCGCGCTGAACCGGCCGCCCAGGCCCGCCACGCGTTCGGCCATGCCCCGCAGGCCGTTACCGCCCGTGGCCCGCCCGGGCGCGCCGGTACGGCCGTCGTCCTCCGTCACCCGTCCCCGCCAGCCGGTGCGGCGGTCGCCCTCCCCGGCCCACCCGGGCCCCTTCCGGGGGCGGTCGTCACCTCCGCCGCCGTCGTCGCGGACCTCCAGGACGAGCCCGGCCTCCTTGTACCGGACCAGGATCTCCACCAGGCCGGCGCCGGAATGACGCAATGCGTTGGTGAGGGACTCCTGCGCGATCCGGTAGGCCGTGAACTCCACCAGACGGGGCAGCGGACGGCGCTCGCCCTCGACCCGCACGTCGACGCGCGGCCCGCTCCCGGCACCGGCCAGGGCCAGGTCCGGCAGCCGGTCGATGCCCGGAGCGGGAGGTGCCAGGTCGCCCTCCGCGCGGTCCGGCTCCCGCAGGACGCCGACGGTCGCCCGCATCTCGGCCAGCGCCTCGCCACCGGCCCGCCGGACCGCCTCGAGTGCCTCCCGGGCCTGGTCGGGGGCCTCGGTCAGCAGCTCGGCGGCCACGCTCGCCTGCACGTTGATCACCGCGATCGTGTGCGCGGACACGTCGTGGAGTTCACGGGCGATGCGCATCCGCTCCTCGGTGAGCCGCTGCGCGGCGGCCTGGTCCCGGTGCGCGGCCAGCAGCGCCAGCCGGGCCTCGTACTCGGCGCGCCGCGCGCGACGGCTGCGTACGGAATCGCCCAGTAAGAGCGCCGCGACGAACACCACCGTCGATCCGTCGAGCGCCGCGTCGAACAGGCTGGCGCCGGTGGACTTCGTCCGGGCCAGCGCGTCCGACACGATCAGCCAGCCCGCGAGCGCCAGCCCCGTTCTCCGCCGCGGTGCGGCGGCCACCGAGAACAGCGCGATCCAGACCGGAATGGCAGGCGCCCCGCCCGGATAGTTCGCGATGTGGTAGATCACCCACAACAGGAAGACGGCGCCGAGCGCCAGAGCGGGACTGCGCCGGCGGACCGGCAGCACCACGGCCATCGCGAGCCCGATCCCGTAGGCCCAGGCATCGGGACTCCGCTCACCACCGTCCGGCGCCGCCGTACCGATGCGGTAGACGGTCACCGCCAGGGCGGCCGTACACAGGATCGCCTCGCCGGCCCACGGCGGAACCGCTTCCGCCCGACGACGCAGCCGTGTGAGGTCCACGCCCCCACCGTACGGACGATCACCCCGCGACGCACTCCCGCCCCTGGATGATCACATGTTCGTGCTTCGCCATCTCCACCAGGTGGTGGAGTGGAGCACGCCGGCTCAGCTTCGGAACCTGCCGTTCGCGAGCCGTTCTCAGCCTTCGGCCGAAGTACGCCCGGCCGGTCATGCGTGCTGGCATCGGGACTCACACCCTTCCGTACCCGGTGCGGTGGGGGCCGCACTTGTCGAGGGTAGAGCCGAATCCGCTTCCTCGCCAGTGATCGAGGCGTCACGCTGAGTGAATTCAGAGCCGGACACACGGAGATCGGCATGACAGTCGCCCCACACGTTCAGCACCGCTACGAAAGGCACCTCCCTCCCGTCAGGGCCGCCGCAGGGACGGCCCGAGACTTCGTGGAGTCCCGGCTGAGAGCCTGGGGGCGCGCCGATCAGATCGAAGACGCCACCGTGATCATCGGAGAGCTGTTCAACAACGCACTCCTGCACGCCGCGTCCAGAGAACTCGTCGCCGCCATCGACTGGAACGGCGGGCGAATACGGCTGGAGATGTGGGACGACTCTCCCGACCGGCCGAAAGTCGTACCCATCGATTTCGAGAAGGAGTCCGGGCGGGGAATGCATCTCATCGCTTGCCTTTCCGGGATGTGGGGCTCTCGCCTGGCGGCCTCGGGCAAGTGCGTCTGGGCGATCCTGCCGAGTCAGGGCGAAGGCCGGCTCGCCACCCCTGCGGATCTTCCCTGTGAGGTCAAGGAGATCTGGACATGAGCGCCTCGTCCGATTCGACCGGATGAGTGGGGGCGGCGGTAAGGGTCGGGCGGCGGTGAACCCTCGCGACGCCTCCTGGACCGCGGCGGCAGGGACCGGGTCAGTGCGGGACGACGGACGGGTCCTTCTCGGAGCGGCGGATCGGGACGGCCCTCGGGGAGGGCGCGTCGTGGCGGGGGAGGGGGAACGGCGGCAGGCCGTTCCAGGTGCGGAGGAGGGACCAGGCCGCCGTGCCGCCGGCCACGGCGGCGATCAGGGCCCACGCCATCGGCGTCGTGTGCACGCCGAACATCTTCAGCGCCGACGCCAGCAGGACGAAGGCCAGCGCCCACCGGATCAGGCCGCCCGGGGCGCGGGACGACGCGAGCGAGCCGAGGAAGACGCCGGGGATCGACCCGGCCAGCAGCGCGAGCGTGACGCTGAGCTGGAAGTCGCCGAACAGGATGTGGCCGAGCGCCGCGGACCAGACCAGGGGCACGGCCTGCAGCAGGTCGGTGCCGACGAGGCGGTTGGCGGTGAGCTTCGGGTACAGGGCGAGGAGGGCGACGACGATCAGCGAGCCGGAGCCGACCGAGGTCATGCCGACGACGAGACCACCCACCGCTCCGACCAGCATGGTCGGGATCGGGCGTACGGAAACGGCCGCCGGGGACGCGCCGTCCTCGGGGGAGCCGGTGGCGCGGGCCGCGCGGCGCGGGCCGCCGGCGGCCATCGTCAGGTAGCTGCGGATGACGAGTCCGGAGGCGGCGATGAGCAGCGCGACGCCGAGGGCGATCTCGATGACGTCCTGCACGTGGCTGCCGTGCCCGAGGGCGCGGGCGAGGAGGACGCCGCAGAACGCGGTCGGTACCGATCCGGCGCACAGCCAGGCGACGAGGCGCAGGTTGACCGTCCCGCGGCGCAGGTGCACGAGGCTGCCGACCGGCTTCATGACGGCCGCGGAGACGAGGTCGCTGGAGACGGCGGTGAGCGGCGGGACGCCGAAGAAGACCGTGAGCATCGGCGTCATCAGGGCGCCGCCGCCCATGCCGGTCAGTCCCACCACGATCGCGACCAGGAACGATCCCAGGGCCATCTGATAATCGAAGTGCATCCGTATGCCCTACCCGTTATATCGGGAAAGTCGGACACTCAGGTTAAACGGTGATGGCCGGGGAGCGCCAGGCAGGTCCCCGTTGGCGTTCGGTGACGGACTCCTTACTCGGAGCGCACCCAGCCGCCGGCGACGAGCAGGTCGAGGACCCGCTCCACCGCGGCCTCGGGCGTCAGCTGCGAGGTGTCGATCGTGAGCTCGGCGTCGTCCGGCAGCTCGTACGGGTCGGAGATGCCGGTGAACTCCGGGATCAGGCCGGCCCGCGCCTTGGCGTACAGGCCCTTGCGGTCGCGGCGCTCGCACTCCTCCAGCGGCGTGGCCACGTGGACCAGGACGAAGTCGCCCGCGGCGTTCACCATCCGGCGCACCTCCGCCCGCGTCGCGGCGTACGGCGCGATCGGCGCGCAGATCGCGACCCCGCCGTGCCGGGTGATCTCGGCGGCGACGTAGCCGATGCGGCGGATGTTGAGGTCCCGGTCGTCCCGGGAGAACGTCAGGCCGGCCGACAGCAGCCGGCGGACGACGTCGCCGTCCAGGAGGGTGACCGTGCGGCCGCCCCGCTCGACGAGCGCGTCGGCGAGCCCGCGGGCGATCGTGGACTTGCCCGAGCCGGACAGTCCCGTGAAGAACACGGTGAGACCCCGCTCATGCCGCGGTGGGTTGGCCCGGCGCAGCTCCTCCGCGACCGCCGGCAGCGTGAACCACTCCGGGATCTTCTCGCCGCGGTCCAGCATCGCGGCGAGCTCCGCCTCGGTCGGCTCGGGCCGGATGTGGTCAGGCTCGATCTTGGAGACCGGCCGCCAGACCTCGACGCTCTCGTCGTACGCCCACGGCTCCGGCGTGACCGGCTCGATCGGGAGCTGCCCGCTCGTCAGCGGCAGGGCCTGGGCGCCCGCCCGCGCGGCCTCCTCCGCGCCGGCGGCGGGCTCCAGGAAGAAGTGGGTGGCGCCGTACGCGGCGGCGACGTGGGCCGCGAGGGCCAGGTCACGGCCCGGCCGCTCGATCAGCGGGACCGGAACGACGAGCGTGCCGGCCGGCAGCTCGCGGCGGACGGCCAGCAGGGCGCGGACGAGCGCGTCGTCGTGACCCTCGCCGATCAACGGCATCAGCAGCAGCCGCGCGTCGAGCTTCTCGGCGAGCTGGCGCAGCTGGCCGAGGTGCCGCCGGTGCAACGGGCCGCGGGTCGCCAGCGCCAGGGTCGTCGCCCCGGCCAGCTCCGCGCGCACCTCGCGCGGGGTCAGGCGGAGCCGCCGGAACGTCCCGTGCTCCGGCAGGGCCAGCGTCTCGACCCGGCCGGCCGCGTGCCAGGACGTCGTCTCCGACGCCCGGAGCGGATCGCCCCCGGGGAACCCGGCCGGTGACACGTTGTCCTGCCAGGTCTCGGCGATGTGCAGGATCGCGAGCGGAACGCCCTCCGGGTCGGTCAGGACGACCCGCTCCTCCTTGGTGAGGTCCTCCGGGACGGCCAGCGTCACGGCCGCCGGCCACGGCGTGCCGTCCGCCAGCCGCCCGGCGGCGGCCACGGTCGCCGCGTCCACCGCGCCGAGGAAACCGGTCAGCGGTTGGAACGCGCCGTTCAGCAGCAGTTCGAGGTCGGCCAGCTCGGCCGGGCCGGGCGTCAGGCTCGGCAGGTCGCGTAGGTCGCCGGCTTCCGTCGTCAACGCAGGCTCCGATCGTGATTCGACCGTTGACCATTGCACTCTACGCTCTGGCGGCGTCACCTCAGATGATGCGGGCGTAGCGATTCTCCGGTTTGCGGATCACCATGGCGACGTCGCTGTACGCCGAGGTCGCGCGATTCCCGGACAAGACGCCCACCGCCCGGCACAGCAGCCGGACGATGGTCCCCGACCGGGCCGTCATCCCGGCGGACGTGTGCTCCTCGACGACGACCAGGCCCCGCATCAGGCAGTACGCCCGCATACCGGCCGCCGAGGCCACCCGCTCGTACACCGGCCGCGGCGGGGTGTCGCGCTGCCACAGGACGGAGCGCAGCCACCCCGGGGCGACCCGGTCGAGCCGGCCGAACGCGCTGTCGCGGTCCCGTACCCGGACCAGCATCAGTCCGCCGGGCCGGAGCGCCGCGACGAACCGGTCGAGGATCAGTTCGGCGTGCGGGACCCGCTCGATCAGGTGCGAGACGTGCACGATGTCGTAGACGCGCGGCGGCATGGGCACCGTGCGCAGGTCCCCGAGGTGCCAGGCGTCGAGGTCGCGGCGGGCGCGGACGCCCGCGCGCGCCTCCGGCAGGTCGTCGTCGACGCCGGTGACGTGGCACTCGGCGGGGTGCAGGTCGAGCGGCGCGCTCCGGCCGCAGCCCGCGTCCAGGACGCGCAGTCGCTCGTACGGCCGCTCGTCGGCGTACTCGCGAACGCGCCGGTGGAAGACGTCGGAATCGGAGATCGGCGGGGTCCGCAGCTCGGTCACGCCCCGGAGCGTAGCCGTCCGCTCGCGGAGTGTGGCCCCATTCGGCATTGTCCGTGTCGTCGGCGTCATCGGTCATCGGCGGTTTCCGAACCACCCGCTTGACCGGGGCGCTGCGGGTTGTGGTACCGGCGACGCGTAGGCTGGGGACCCCGGGGTGAGATCACTCTCGGGCCCTCACGCTGCCTGCCTGACCCTTGATGAGCCCATGACCCTTTCCGGACTGCTCGACGTCGCCGCCGCCGATCCCGCGCTCGTTCGTGCGCTGAAGAGCGCCGACGCCCACCTGGACCTCGTCGCGCCGCCGGCGCTGCGCCCGTTCCTCGGCGCCGCGCTGGCCCGTGAGCGCGGGCGTACCGTCCTGATGGTCACCGCGACGGCCCGGGAGGCGGAGGACCTGACCGCGGCCCTGACGAGCCTGCTCGATCCGGCCGCGGTCGCGCACTTCCCCGCCTGGGAGACGCTGCCGCACGAGCGGCTGTCGCCGCGGTCGGACACGGTCGGCCAGCGCCTCGCCGTGCTGCGGCGGCTGGCCCACGGCGACCCCGACGACCCGGCGGCCGGGCCGCTGCAGGCCGTCGTCGCCCCGGTCCGGGCCGTGCTGCAACCGATCGTCGCCGGCCTCGGCGACCTGGAGCCCGTACGCCTCCGCCCCGGGGACGAGGCCGAGCTCGACGACGCCGTGCGCCGCCTGGTCGACGCCGGTTACAACCGCGTCGACCTGGTCGAGAAGCGCGGTGAGATCGCCGTCCGCGGCGGCATCCTCGACGTGTTCCCGCCCACGGAGGAGCACCCGCTGCGGGTGGAGTTCTGGGGCGACCAGGTGGAGGAGGTCCGCTACTTCAAGGCGGCCGACCAGCGTTCGCTCGAGGTCGCCCAGGACGGGCTGTGGGCGCCGCCGTGCCGTGAGCTGCCGCTGACGGAGGCCGTGCGCGAGCGCGCCCGCGCGCTGGCGGCCGAGCACCCGGCGCTCGCCGACATCCTCCAGCAGATCGCCGACGGCGCGGCGGTGGAGGGCATGGAGGCGTTCGCGCCGGTCCTCGCCGACCACATGGAGCTGCTCCTCGACGTGCTGCCGGCCGGCTCCTCGCTGGTCGTCTGCGACCCCGAGCGCATCCGCACGCGCGCCGCCGAGCTGGTCAGCACGAGCCAGGAGTTCCTCGAGGCGTCCTGGGTGAACGCCGCCGCCGGCGGCGAGGCCCCCATCGACCTCGGCGCGGCGGCGTTCCGGACCCTGGAGGAGGTCCGCGACCGTACGACGGAGCTCGGGCTGGCGTGGTGGACGATCACGCCGTTCGCGAGCGCCGAGCCGACGGGCACCGGCCGGACCCGCCGCGAGTACTCCGCCGCCACCGGTGAGCTCACCGAGGTGGCCGCCGGCGAGGCGCCGGACGCGGGCGACGACGGCGCGCTGCGGATCGGGGCACGGGCGGCGGAGTCCTACCGGGGCGACACCCAGCGAGTGATGGCCGACGTCAAGGGCTGGATCCACGAGGAGTGGCGGGTCGTGCTCGTCACCGAGGGCCACGGCCCGGCCGAGCGGCTGGCCGAGGTGGTCCGCGAGGAGGGCCTGGGCGCGAAGGTAACGGAGCTGCCCGGCGCGCCGGAGCCGGCGATCGTCAACGTCTCCTGCGGCCTGCTCGACCACGGTTTCGTCTGGGACGCCGTCAAGCTCGCCGTGCTCACCGAGACCGACCTGTCGGGGCAGAAGTCCTCGACCAAGGACATGCGGCGCATGCCGTCGCGGCGGCGCGGCGGCGTCGACCCGCTGCAGCTCACCCCCGGCGACTACATCGTGCACGAGCAGCACGGCGTCGGCCGGTACGTCGAGATGGCCAGCCGGACGGTGCAGGGCGCCACCCGCGAGTACCTCATCATCGAGTACGCCAAGGGCGACCGGCTGTTCGTGCCGACCGACCAGCTCGACGAGGTGACCCGCTACGTCGGCGGCGAGGCACCGAGCCTGCACCGGCTCGGCGGCGCCGAGTGGCAGAAGCAGAAGGGCCGGGCGCGCAAGGCCGTCCGGCAGATCGCGGGCGAGCTGATCCGCCTCTACTCCGCCCGGCAGGCGTCGCCGGGGCACGCGTTCCAGCAGGACTCCCCGTGGCAGCGCGAGCTGGAGGACGCCTTCCCGTACATCGAGACGCCGGACCAGCTCGCCGCCATCGACGAGGTCAAGTCCGACATGGAGAAGCCCGTCCCGATGGACCGGCTGATCTGCGGCGACGTGGGCTACGGCAAGACCGAGATCGCGGTGCGGGCGGCCTTCAAGGCCGTGCAGGACGGCAAGCAGGTCGCCGTGCTGGTGCCGACGACGCTGCTGGTGCAGCAGCACCTGTCGACGTTCACCGAGCGGTTCGCGTCGTTCCCCGTGGTGATCAAGCCGATCAGCCGGTTCCAGACCGACCGGGAGGTCGCCGAGACGCTGCGCGGCGTCGCCGACGGCACCGTCGACCTCGTCATCGGCACGCACCGCCTGCTGTCGCCGGAGACCCGGTTCAAGGACCTCGGGCTGATCATCATCGACGAGGAGCAGCGGTTCGGCGTCGAGCACAAGGAGCGCCTCAAGGAGATGCGCACCCAGGTCGACGTGCTCGCCATGTCGGCCACGCCGATCCCGCGCACCCTGGAGATGGGTCTCACCGGCATCCGGGAGATGTCGACGATCCTCACCCCGCCGGAGGAGCGGCACCCGGTCCTGACGTTCGTCGGCCCGTACGACGACAAGCAGATCGCCGCGGCCATCCGGCGGGAGCTGCTCCGCGAGGGCCAGGTCTTCTTCGTCCACAACCGGGTCCGCTCGATCGACAAGGTCGCCAAGCACCTGACCGAGCTGGTGCCGGAGGCGCGGGTCGGCGTCGCGCACGGCCAGATGAACGAGCACCAGCTCGAGAAGATCATGGTCGACTTCTGGGAGAAGGAGTACGACGTCCTCGTCGCGACCACGATCGTGGAGAGCGGCCTGGACATCCCGAACGCCAACACCCTGATCGTCGACCGCGCCGACATGTACGGCCTGTCGCAGCTGCACCAGCTGCGCGGGCGCGTCGGCCGGGGCCGGGAGCGCGCGTACGCCTACTTCCTGTACCCGCCCGAGACGCCGCTGACCGAGACCGCGCACGAGCGGCTCGCCACGATCGCCCAGCACACCGAGATGGGCGCGGGCATGTTCGTGGCGATGAAGGACCTGGAGATCCGGGGTGCGGGCAACGTCCTGGGCGCCGAGCAGTCCGGGCACATCGCCGGTGTCGGCTTCGACCTGTACGTGCGCATGGTCGGCGAGGCCGTGCGCGAGCTGCGCGAGGAGGGCGTGCCCGAGACGCCCGAGGTCAAGGTGGAGCTGCCGGTCGACGCGCACATCCCGCACGAGTACGTCCCGGGCGAGCGCCTGCGGCTGGACGCGTACCGCCGGATCGCGGCGATCCAGAACGACGACGAGATCGTCGCCGTCCGCGACGAGCTGGCGGACCGGTTCGGGCCGCCGCCGGTGCCGGTGCTGAACCTCCTGGAGGTCGCGCGGTTCCGGGCGCTGGCCCGCCGGGGCGGGTTGACGGACGTCACCCTGCAGGGCAACCACATCCGGTTCTCACCGGTGAGCCTGCCGGAGTCGCGTACGGTGCGGCTGCAGCGCCTGTACCCGAAGAGCATCCTCAAGGCGGCGACGAATACCCTGCTGGTGCCGGTGCCCAAGACCGCTCCGCTCGGCGGGCGTCCGCTGCGCGACCAGGAGCTGCTGAAATGGTGTACCGATCTGGTGGAGGCGCTGTTCCTGCCAGATCCCGTGGCCCGATGACGTGCCGTGGCCAGATGACGAGTCGGGGCGAGGAGACCCCCGGTGCCGGACGTACCCCGCGACCCCCGCGGGCGAGGAATCGAGAAGGACGCTGTGATCCGTAAGCCATTCAAGATCATGATCGCCGCCGGGCTGGCCGGCGCGGCGCTCACCGCCTGCGGCCCCGTGAAGACGGGGGCGGCCGCCCTGGTCGGGAACGACCGCATCACGATCGCGAAGCTGAACTCCACGGTCGACGAGTGGTCCAAGGAGCTCCCGAAGTACCCCGCCGCGCAGCAGGTCGCCCAGCAGGCGCAGGCCCAGGGCAAGCAGATACCGTTCGACCCGTCCTCCCCGCAGCGCAGCGCCCTCTACCAACTCGTCGACATGAAGGTCTGGAACGAGGTCGCGCGCGCCGAAGGCGTGAGCATCAGCGGCGGCCAGGTCGACGCGGTCATCGCGCAGAACGGCGGGAAGCCCGCCATCGACGCCAACGTGCTCGCGCAGGGCCTGCCGGTCGAGTACGGCCGCGACTGGGTGAAGTCGATCCTTCTCCGCGGCGCGGTCTTCCAGAAGTACGGCGTGAACACCGCACAGGATCAGCAGTCACAGCAGCGGGCGCTGGAGCAGGCCGCCGGCAGCTACCAGCGGGCGGGCCACCGCCTCAGGCTGGAGGTCAACCCGCGCTACGGCTCGTTCGACTTCCAGCGCATGGTCCTGGGCCCGGTCTGCCCGACCCTGTCCAAGCCGGACTCCGGCACGCCGACCACGAGCGGTGGAGTCTCGTGCCAGGCCTGACCTTCCTCGCCTCCTCGCCGCGCGTCGCGCCGGGGCAGCTGACCTGGGCCGCCTGGGAGACGCTGCGCTCGGCGGACCGGGTGCTCGCCGGCGACGGCGAGCACCCGCAACTCCCGTACGTCCGCGACGCCGGTGTTCCGGTGGAGATCGTGGAGCCGGACGCCGCCGCCCTGGTCCGCGAGGCGTCGTCCGGCACGGTCGTGTGGCTCGCCGGCCCCGACGGCGAGGAGGCGCTGATGCGCGCGGTCGGCTCGCTCCTCGTCGGGATGGACGAGCCCCCGCAGGTCGAGGTCGTGCAGGGCGCGTACGACCTGCCCGGCGCGCGGTTCCTCGACCTCGTCGCGGTGATGGAGACGCTGCGCCGCGAGTGCCCCTGGGACCGCAAGCAGACGCACGCCTCCCTCGCGCCGTACCTCCTCGAGGAGGCGTACGAGGTCATCGACACGATCGAGGGTGGTGACCTGGAGGCGCTGCGCGAGGAGCTCGGCGACGTCCTCATGCAGGTGGTGTTCCACTCGGAGGTGTCGGCGGACTTCACCGTGGACGACGTGACCGAGGGCATCATCGAGAAGCTCGTCCGCCGCCATCCGCACGTGTTCGGCGACGTCACGGTCGCGGACGCCGACGAGGTCAACGCGAACTGGGACAAGATCAAGTCCGCGGAGCGGGGCGAGGACGCCTCGATCTTCCACGGGGTCCCGATGGCCCAGCCCGCCCTCTCACTCGCGGCGCAGCTGCAGCGGCGCGCCGCGAAGGCGGACGTGCCGGAGGAGCTGTTCGCCGACGACGGCGCGGGCGCGGACCTGTTCGCACTCGTCCGCCGGCTCCGCGAGGAGGGCCGCGACCCCGAGGCCGAGCTGCGCGCCGCCGCCCGCCGCTTCCAGGAGCGGGTCGAGCGGCATCAGGGCCGATAACCGGCGAGACCGGACGGCCGCGGCGATGGCCGGAAATCCCCTCCCCAGGTTCCGATCACCGTCTGTGTGGGGATGACCGCGAAGTGTGGGGACGGATACGGGGCGGCGATCGGCGCGGCTGAAGGACCTGGTGATCGCCGCGGTCGCCGCCGGCGTGCTGTCGGCGTGCCTGGCGCTGCCCGTCCTGCTGCCCACCGGGCTGGGCATGAAGGCCGCGAACCACGCCTTCGAGACGCTGCCGGACTCGCTGGCCACCCCGGTGCTGCCGCAGAGTTCGGTCATCCTGGCCGCGGACGGTTCCAAGCTCGCGACCTTCTACTACGAGAACCGCGTCGAGGTGCCGCTGAGCCGGGTGGCGCCCGTCATGCGCCAGGCGATCGTCGCGATCGAGGACAGCCGCTTCTACCAGCACGGTGCCCTCGACGCGAAGAGCATCCTGCGGGCGCTCATCGCCAACCTCAGCGCCGGAACCGTCGTCGAGGGCGGGTCCACGCTCAGCCAGCAGTACGTTAAGAACGCCCTCGCCGAGACGGCGACGACCACCGCGGCGCGCCAGGACGCGCTCGAACCGACCGCGGTCCGCAAACTCCGTGAACTGCGGCTCGCCATCGGCCTGGAGAAGCACCTCACCAAGGACCAGATCCTGGAGCGCTACCTCAACATCGCCTACTTCGGCGACGGCGCGTACGGCGTGGAGGCGGCGGCCCGGCACTACTTCGGCGTGCACGCCGCCGACCTGTCCCTGGCCCAGGCGGCGACGCTGGCGGGCGTCGTACGGGCGCCGCAGACGTACGACCCGAACCTGCACCCGGTGCGGGGCCGGAAGCGCCGGGACACGGTCTTGGACCGCATGGCCGAGCTGAAGATCATCACGCCCGCGCAGGCGGCGGAGGTCAAGGCCCGGCCGCTGGAACTGCGGATCACCGCCACGCCGAACGGGTGCGTGGAGAGTTCGGCGCCGTTCTTCTGCGACTACGTCCAGCGGGAGCTCCTGGCGAACCGGGCCTTCGGGAGGACCGCCCAGGAGCGCCGGTTCCTCCTGCAACGCGGCGGTCTGCGCATCTCCACGAGCCTCGAACCACGCATGCAGAAGGCCGCCCAGCACGCGCTGAACCATTTCGTTCCCCCGGACAACAAATCGGGCAAGGCGGCCGCCGAGGTGCTCATCCGGCCGGGTACGGGCGAGATCACCGCGATGGCCCTGGACCGCCGGATGGGGGACAGCACCAAACGCGGCACGCTGTGGGTGAACCTCGCCGTCGACTCCGACCACGGGTCGAGCCTGGGCATGCAGGCGGGGTCGACGTTCAAGGTGTTCACGCTCGCCGCCGCGCTGGAGAAGGGGATGGCGTTCGGTGACAGGCTGGACGCGCCGAAGTCGTTCACGCCGACGGGGTTCCGCAACTGCGACGGCGACCGCGTCGGCGACCCGAGCGTCTCACTCGGCAACGCGGGCGACGGCGAGGGCGGGAAGCAGTTCACGCTGGTCACGGGCACGTGGCATTCGGTCAACACCTTCTTCCTCGAACTCGAGCGCAAGGTAGGGCTCTGCGCCACGTACAAGATGGCGACGCGCCTGGGCATGCGCCGCGCGACCGGGCAGAAGCTGGAGCAGTACCCCTCGTTCACACTCGGGTTCAACACGGTCTCGCCGCTGCGGCTCGCGGCGGCGTACGCGGCGTTCGCGGCCCGCGGCCGCTACTGCCGCCCGATCGCCATCACGAGCATCACCGGCCCGACGGGGCCCCTGCCGGTCCCGCGCGCCAAGTGCCACCAGGCCATCGACGAGGGCGTCGCCGACGCGGTCAGCCACGTGCTCCGGGGCGTCCTGACCAAGGGCACGGCCAAGGGCAACGAGCTCGGGCGCCCGGCGGCGGGCAAGACGGGCACGGTCGACAACTTCTCGGCCGCCTGGTTCGCCGGGTACACCCCGGACCTGGCGAGCGCGGTCTGGGTCGGCGACCCGCGTGGCGGCTACAAGCACCCGTTGCGCGACGTGTGCCTCGGTGAGGCGTGCTACGCCCAGGTGTACGGCGCGGACGTCCCGGCGCCGATCTGGCGGGCGACGATGGAGGCCGCGCTGAAGGGGGTCCCGGCGCACGACTTCGAGTCCCCGCCGGGGGAGTACTTCCGGGCCGGTGACGGCGAGAAGGAGGACGACGACAAGGACAAGGACAAGGCGAAGGACAAGGCCGAGGGCGCGGATCAGGAGCGGAGGGACGGTCCCGAGCCGAACAGCCACCTGCCGTGGTTCTTCAGGCCGCCGTCCACCTGGCCGTGGAAGGGAGACTGAACTCCTCCCGGACGGTACCGAACTCCTCCCGGACGGTACCGAACTCCTCCCGGACGGCCGCGGAACGCCGATTCCGTGGTTGATATGTCGCTTCCTGTGCTGCTGTGTCCGGAAGCGGCGGTGTTTTGTTGGACCGCGGAGATCCTTCCGAGCTCGGTTCGGCGTACGCTGACCCCGTGTCTTCTGGGGTCGGCCCGCGCAGTGACGCCCTGAGAATCATCGGGCGCCTCGCGGGCGCGGGGGTCGTCGCCGGCGTGCTGGCGGCGCTCATCGCCTTCTCCACCGTCGGGATGGTCGGCGTCGGCGCGCGCAACGGCGCGAACTGGTTCGAGGCCATCCCCGGTGATCTGCAGACCCCGCCGGTCGCGCAGCGCTCGGTGATCCTCGCCGCCGACGGGTCGAAGCTGGCGACGTTCTACTACGAGAACCGCCTGGACGTGCCCCTGAAGAAGGTCGCCCCCATCATGCGCAAGGCGATCCTCGCGATCGAGGACAGCCGCTTCTACGAGCACGGCGGGCTCGACCTCAAGGGCACGGTGCGCGCGCTGGCCAGCAACCTCGCCGCCGGCGAGGTCACGCAGGGCGGGTCGGGCATCACCCAGCAGTACGTCAAGAACCTCCTCGTCGAGACGGCCGACAGCGACGCCGAACGCCGGTCGGCGCTGGCGACGACGCCGGCCCGCAAGCTCCGCGAACTGCGGTACGCCGTGGCGCTGGAGAAACGGCTGACCAAGGACGAGATCCTCGAGCGGTACCTCAACATCGCCTACTTCGGCGGGGGTGCGTACGGCGTCGAGGCCGCCGCACGGCACTACTTCGGGCATTCCGCCGCGAAGCTGTCCCTTTCCGAGGCGGCGCTGCTGGCCGGCATCGTCCGCTATCCGTACGCCTACGACCCGACCGTCAACCCGAAACTGGCCGCGCAGCGCCGCAACACCGTGCTCGCCCGGATGAGCGAGCTCGGCTGGCTGTCCGCCGGCACCGCGTCCGCCGCCGAGCGCACCCCGCTCGACCTGCACGTCACGTCGACGCCGAACGGCTGTACGGAGAGCTCGGCGCCGTTCTTCTGCGACTACGTCGAGCGGGAGATCCTCGGAAACCCGATCTTCGGCAAGACGGTCAAGGCGCGCACCAGGCTCCTGCGGCGCGGCGGTCTGGTCATCCGGACGACGCTGGACCCGCGGATGCAGCGCGCCGCCCAGCGCGCCGTCGACCACTACGTCCCGCCGAAGAACTCCAGCCACAAGGCGGCGGCGGAGGCGCTCGTCGAGCCGGGCACCGGCAAGGTCAAGGCCATGGTCGTCGACCGGAAGCTGGGGCCCGCCGAGAAGCGCGGCAAGACCTGGGTCAACTTCGCCGCCGACTCCGACCACGGCACCAGCATCGGCATGCAGGCGGGATCCACCTTCAAGATCTTCACGCTGGCGGCCGCGCTGGACCAGGGGATGCCGTTCGGGCACCGCCTGATGGCCCCCGACCACTACACCCCGACCGGGTTCCGTGACTGCGACGGCAAGCCGGTCGGCTCCACCGAGTCGCTGGGCAACTCCGGCGACGGCGAGGGCGGCCGGACGTTCAGCCTCGTCACCGGAACCTGGCACTCGGTCAACACCTTCTTCCTCCGGCTGGAGAAGGAGGTCGGCCTCTGCGACACCGTGAAGGTGGCCGAGAAGCTCGGCATGCGCCGCGCCGACGGAAAGGCGCTGCAGCAGTACCCCTCCTTCACCCTCGGCTTCAACACCGTCTCGCCGCTGCGGGTCGCGGCGGCGTACGCGGCGTTCGGCGCGCGCGGCGAGTACTGCGACCCGATCGTCCTCACGAGGGTCACCGACACCGCCGGGCACGAGCTGAAGGTGCCGAGCGCCCACTGCCACCAGGCGGTCGACAGAGGCGTCGCCGACGCCGTCAACCATGTCCTGCGCGGGGTGCTGACCCGGGGCACGGCCGCCGGGGAGGGCATCGGCCGCGACGCGGCGGGCAAGACGGGCACGGTCGACGGCTTCTCCTCGGCCTGGTTCGCCGGCTACACCCCCGACCTGGCGAGTGCGGTCTGGGTCGGCGACCCGCGGGGCGGCTACCGGCATCCGCTGCGGGACGTCTGCCTGGGCGGCCGCTGCTTCGGCGAGGTGTTCGGCGCGGACATCCCCGCGCCGATCTGGCGCCAGACGATGCTCGGCGCGCTGCGGGACGTGCCCGCGCACGACTTCCACCGCCCGCCGAGCGACTACTACAGCGAGGGATCCGGCGAGGACCGCGTGCACGTCCCCGACGTCCTCGGTCTCAGCGCGTCGGCGGCCGCCGCCCGGCTGAGGGGCGCGGGCTTCGACGTGAGCTTCGGCCCGCGCGTCTCCTCGGACGCCTACCCCAAGGGCACCGTCGCGCGGACCTCGCCGGGCGGCGGAGCCTCGGTCGAGCCCGGCACCACGGTCACCCTCTACGTCAGCAAGGGCGCGCCGAAGGGACCCACCCCGCCGGACGGGCCGAAGCCGCCGGGCGGCCCGGTCCAGACGCCCCCGCCCGGCATCCCGACCCCGCCGACGATCCCCCCGGTCGGCCGGGCCCACGGCGCCCTCTGATCCCGCATCCGGAGAACGCCGCATATCGCCAAATATCGGGCGTTGCGCGCCGAATCACGCCCTGAACCTCAGATCTATCCACGATCTCTTCTTCGTGTGTTCGCCGCTTTCTAACGTAAGCGCATCCTGACGGTACGCAACCACACGGCAAAGGAGACGACGTGGGCGCTATCCCGCAACAGGGCCCCGTACGAAGCCTCGTGCCCGCCCGAATCGACCGGCTGCCCTGGTCCCGCTTCCACACCCGGATGATCGCCGCGCTCGGCGTGGCGTGGATCCTGGACGGGCTCGAGATCCAGATCGCCAGCATCGTCGGCCCGGTTCTACAGCACTCCGGCACCCTCCACCTCAGCTCTCAGAACGTCGGATTCTCGGCGACCATCTACCTGATCGGCGAGGTCGTCGGCGCGCTGGTGTTCGGCCGGCTGTCCGACCGGCTCGGACGCCGCCGGCTGTTCGTCGCCACCCTCGCGCTCTACCTGGTCGCCAACGGGCTGACCGCCTTCTCGTTCAACTACGGGAGCTTCCTGGCGCTCCGCTTCATCGCCGGAATGGGCATCGGCGGTGAGTACGCGGCCATCCACTCCGCGATCGACGAACTCATTCCCGCGCGATTCCGAGGCCGCGTCGACCTGGCGGTCAGCGGCACCTACTGGTTCGGCGCGATCGTCGCCTCACTGAGCGAGTACGCCCTGCTCAACCACAGCCTGCTCGCCGACAACGTCGGCTGGCGGGTCGGCTTCTTCATCGGCCCGGTGATCGGCGTCGCGATCTGGGGCCTGCGGCGCACCCTCCCCGAGAGCCCCCGCTGGCAGCTCGCGCACGGCCAGGCCGAAGAGGCGGAGAAGACCGTCGCGCTGATCGAACGCGAGGTCGAGGCGTCCGGCCGCACCCTGGAGCCGGTCGACCCCGACCGGTACGTCGAGATTCGGCCGCAGGAGTCGGTCTCGTTCGCCCAGGTCGCCAAGACGCTGTTCCGTGACTACCCGTCCCGGTCGCTGCTCGGCGCCACCCTGATGATCAGCCAGTCGTTCCTCTACAACGCGATCTTCTTCACGTACGGCCTGGTGCTCAAGCACTTCTACGGGGTGTCCGACCACGACGTGGCGAAGTACTTCTTCGCCTTCGCGGCCGGGAACCTCCTCGGCCCGCTGCTCATCGGCCGGCTCTTCGACACGGTCGGCCGCAAGCAGATGATCGCCGGTACGTACCTCGTGTCGGGCGTGCTTCTGGCGGTCAGCGGCTACCTCTTCAAGATCGGTTCGCTGTCGGCTCTCACGCAGACGGTGCTCTGGACGGTGATCTTCTTCATCGCCTCGGCCGCCGCCAGCTCGGGTTACCTGACGGTCAGTGAGATCTTCCCGATGGAGCTCCGGTCCCAGGCGATCGCCCTGTTCTTCGCGATCGCGCAGGTCTTCGGGTCCCTCGGTCCGACGATCTTCGGCGCCCTGATCGGCGACCAGGACCACCCCGACCGCGGCAAGCTGTTCATCGCCTACCTGATCGCGGCGGGCGTCATGGCCTTCGCGGGGGTCATCGCCGCGATCTTCGGCGTCAAGGCCGAGGGGGTCTCGCTGGAGGAGCTCGCCGCCCCGCTCGGCGCGGCGAAGAAGGTCCCGGAGACGCTCGTCGAGCGGATCGAGGACCTCGAGCCCGGCCCCGGCCCGGCTCCGGCCGTCTGACGGCCCCACCTCACCCCATCCTGACGGCGCCCGGGCCCGCATCGGAGAATCCCCGATGCGGGCCCGGGCGCCGTGTGGATGTGATCCGGCGTTTTGCCGGTCGATTGCGAAGAGTAGTGATTCACCTGCACGGCGTGCTCATTCCTGCTTAGGATGCCGGCATGCCAGACTGGTGTCGACATCGTCGGAAGGCGGGCGAAGGTGATCGCCGAAGCCGTGCCGTACGAAGACTTCTGGTTCCATGACGGTCCCTGGACCGAGGAAGACGGGGTCTACAAGAATCACTTGTACTCCGTCGCCCGCATTCCCTGGTACCTCCTCGTGGAGGTCGATGAGGACGACGAGCGGCCGACGCTGATCCTGCAGCGGCTCGGCTCGGGCCACTACGACGAGGTGGCCCGAGCCGTATGTGGTGAGACGCTGCAGCTGCCCGATCCGCTCGGGGAGATCGACCCGGCGGACCTGCTCAAGCGCCGTCGCTGACGGCGATCCTCAGGACGGGTCGAGGCCGCGGCTGCGGCGCAGGGCGCGGTCGGCGGCGGAGAAGAGCCGGTCGATCACGATCCCGATGAACAGGATCACGATCATCACCGCGATCATGTCGGGGGCGTCGATGTTCTCCCGGGCGTACTCCAGGCGGACGCCGAGCGACGTGTGGTGCCCGATGATCACCAGGAGCTCGCCGGCCATCAGACTGCGCCAGGCGAACGCCCACCCCTGCTTCAGCCCGGTCACGAAGGCCGGCAGCGACGCGGGCAGGATCAGGTGCCGGTACAGCGCGAGCCCGCGCAGCCCGAGGATCTTGCCGGCCCGCAGCAGGATCGGCGGCGTGTAGTCGACGCCGGCGATGAGCCCGTTCGCGATCGACGGGGCCGCGCCGAGCACGATGACGAACAGGATCGCGCTCTCGCTGAGCTGGAACAGCAGGATCGCGAGCGGGAACCACGCGATCGACGGCATCGTCTGCAGCCCGGTGATCAGCGAGCCGAACGCCACCCGCAGGAACCGCACCCGCGACACGACCGCGCCGAGCAGCACCCCGGCGATGATCGCCAGCGCGAAGCCGATGATCGCGCGGCGCATGGTCAGGCCCAGCCCCGCCCAGAACGACGACTCGCTCAGGTCCCTGCCCAGCTGCGGGAAGACCTGCGCCGGACCGGGCAGGACGTACGTCGGCTTCCAGCCGCTGAGCACGACGAGCTCCCAGGCGCCGATCGCGATGGCGACCGCGGCGAGCACCGGCCACGTCGACGCCCAGGTCCGCCGGAGGAGACCGGGCCGTGAGCGGTTCGCCATCTCGAGCGCGTCCAGGCCCGCGATCTGTCGCTCGAGCACGTTCGTCGCCGGGGTGCCCGGCTTCGCCGGTTCACGCTCCATGGCGGCCGACCTCCTCACGCAGCCGGTCGGTGATCCGTCCCGCCAGGGCGGCGACGGAGGCGTCGTCGATGCGCCGGGGCCGGTCCAGCGGCACGGGGAACTCCTCGACCACCCGGCCGGGGCGGCTGGACAGCAGGACGACGCGGTCGCCGAGGCGTACGGCCTCGCGCACGTTGTGCGTCACGAACAGCACGGTCAGGGAGCGCTCGGACCAGATGCGCTCCAGCTCGTCGTGGAGCAGGTCGCGGGTCATCGTGTCGAGCGCGCCGAACGGCTCGTCCATGAGCAGGACGTCGCTGTCCTGGGCGAGGGCGCGGGCGATGGCGACGCGCTGGCGCATGCCGCCGGACAGCTGGTGGGGCCGCTTGCGGCCGAAGCCGTCCAGGTGGACGGCGGCCAGCAGCTCGGCGGCCCGCCGCCGGCGTTCGGCCTTGGGCACGCCCCGCGTGCGCAGGGCCAGCTCGACGTTGCCGGCGACGGTGAGCCAGGGGAACAGCGCGGGTTCCTGGAACATCAGGCCGACCCGCGCGCCGCCGGCGTCGACCGTGCCGAGCGTCGGCCGGTCCAGCCCGGCCACGATCGACAGCAGCGTGCTCTTGCCGCACCCTGACGCGCCCAGGATGCAGACGAACTCGCCCGGTTCGACCGACAGTGACACCTTGTCGAGTGCCAGCAGCGCCCCGCCGCCGGTCCCGTACGCCTTGGAGACGCCGTCGATCCGCACCGGCGGGGCGGTCGTGCGCTCCGGTTCCCGTGTTGTGGCAGACATGTCCTTCTCCCTCAGCCGAGCGCGCGGATCACGAGTCGCTCACCGCCGGCTCGCCTTTCGCCTTGAGGACCTCGTTGAGCGGGCCGAGGTCGTAGATGCCGTTCAGGTCGACGTGGTCGAGGAGGCCGACCGCCTCGGCGTGCTGGGCGCTGGCCTTCAGCGACGAGGCGATCGGGTCGTTGGTGAAGGTGACGTTCTTGAACGTCGCGTCGAGGGCGGCCTGCTTGAGCGGTTTCCCGGTCAGGGACGCCAGCTCGGTGTTGGCGGCCTGCTCCGCGCCGGCCTTGTCGGAGTTGATGTAGGCGGTGGCCTCGACCTGCGCCTCAAGGAGCTTCCTCACCAGGGCGGGGTGCTTCTTGAGGAACTCGGTCCGCACGATCAGGTTGGTGATGACGAACTTGCCGCCGGGCCACAGCGACGCCTCGTCGACCAGCTTTCTGCCCTTGCTCTCCAGGACGAGCCGGGAGGCGTACGGCTCCGGTACCCACGCGCCGTCGATCTGGCCCTGCGCGAACGCCTGGAGGGTCTGGGAGTTCTCCTGGGGGACGACGTGGACGTCGCCGCCGCCGGCCTTGTCGGTCTTGAGGCCCTGCTGCTTCAGCCAGTAGCGGAGGGCCACGTCCTGGGTGTTGCCGAGCTGAGGCGTGGCGATCTTCTTGCCGCGCAGGCCGGCGGCGGACGTGATGGAGGGTTTGACGATGAGGGCGGCGCCGCCGCTGGCCGCGCCCGCGATGATCTTGATGGCCTGGCCGTGCGACTTCACGAAGGCGTTGATGGCCGGATTGGGGCCGACGTACGTCGCGTCGACCGCGCCGGAGAACACCGCCTCGGTGGCCGCCGGGCCGGCGTTGAAGGTCAGCGTCTTGGGAGCCTTGCCCAGGTGCTTCGTGAAGATCCCCTTCTGCACGCCGACCAGCGCCGTGGCGTGGGTGATGTTCGGGAAGAAGCCGAGCCGGACGACGGTGTCGTCGCCGCCGGAGGACGCCTTCGCGTCGTCGCCGCCACCGCCGCACGCGGTGAGCAGCCCGGTGCCGGCGAGGATGGCAAGGCCGAAGGCCGCGAGCCGCGGTTTCATGGGCGTCTCCCACTTTGTCTATCGAACAGGTCTGATTGGTCGCTTAAGTAGACAAGGGAATCGAAGTGAGCGTCAAGTACGGGGAAGGCGGGTGTAACAGGCTGACTACGGGACGAACAGGTCGCAGATGGACGGTCGGTGGCCCGATCCGGCCGCACGATGGAAGGCACGATCGTCCGCGCGGAAGGGGGGTGGCGTTGCGCGGCGGTCAGCCCCTGGGCGACTAGGCTCAGGGGCGAAAGGTCCGATAGTGATCACAAGGAGCTCAAGTGTCGTCGATCGAAGCCGTACACGCTCGGGAGATCCTCGATTCCCGCGGCAACCCCACGGTCGAGGTGGAAGTGCTGCTCGACGACGGCACCGAGGCGCGTGCCGCGGTGCCGAGCGGCGCGTCGACCGGCCAGTTCGAGGCCGTCGAGCTACGCGACGGCGGTGAGCGGTACAACGGCAAGGGCGTCGAGAAGGCCGTGCAGGGTGTGGTCGACGAGATCGCGCCCGAGATCCTCGGCTACGACGCGGACGACCAGCGCCTGATCGACCAGGCGCTCATCGACCTCGACGGGACTCCCGGCAAGTCCCGCCTCGGCGCGAACGCCCTCCTCGGCGTGAGCCTCGCGGTGGCGAAGGCCGCCGCCAAGTCCGCCGACCTCCCTCTCTTCCGCTACGTCGGCGGGCCGAACGCGCACCTGCTGCCCGTGCCGATGATGAACATCCTCAACGGCGGCGCCCATGCCGACACCAACGTCGACATCCAGGAGTTCATGATCGCGCCGATCGGCGCGTCGACGTTCAGCGAGGCCGTGCGCTGGGGCGCGGAGACCTACCACGCGCTGAAGGCCGTGCTGAAGGGCCGTGGCCTGGCGACCGGGCTCGGCGACGAGGGCGGCTTCGCCCCCGAGCTGCCGAGCAACCGTGACGCCCTCGACCTGATCCTGGAGGCGATCCAGCGGGCCGGCTTCCGCCCGGGCGCCGACATCGCGCTCGCCCTGGACGTGGCCGCCACCGAGTTCCACTCCGAGGGCACCTACGCCTTCGAGGGCGGCAAGCGCTCCGCCGAGGAGATGGCGTCCTACTACGGCGAGCTGCTCGACGCGTACCCGCTGGTCTCCATCGAGGACCCGCTGTCGGAGGAGGACTGGGCCGGCTGGCAGGCGCTCACCGAGGCCGTCGGCTCCCGCGTCCAGATCGTGGGCGACGACCTGTTCGTCACCAACCCGGAGCGCCTGCAGCGCGGCATCGACTCCGCCGCGGCCAACGCGCTCCTGGTGAAGGTCAACCAGATCGGCACGCTGACCGAGACCCTCGACGCGGTCGGCCTCGCCCACATGAGCGGCTTCCGCACGATGATGAGCCACCGTTCCGGCGAGACCGAGGACACCACGATCGCCGACCTGGCCGTCGCCGTGGGCAGCGGCCAGATCAAGACGGGCGCCCCGGCCCGGAGCGACCGGGTGGCCAAGTACAACCAGCTGCTGCGCATCGAGGAGCTCCTCGACGACGCCGCGCGGTACGCCGGAAAGGCGGCGTTCCCTCGCTTCCACGGGGAGTGAGGCCACGCCCCCATGGCGGAGGAGAAGCGGCGGCCGCCTGAGCGGAAGGCCAGGGAGGCGCGCCGCGCTCATCTGACGAGTCGCGCCGCCATCCTGGCGGTCGTCGCCTGCGCGATCGCCCTGAGCCTCGCCTATCCCGTCCGGGAGTACATCGCCCAGCGACGGGAGATCGCCTCGCTGCGCGTGCAGCAGCGCGTGGCGCGGGCTCAGGTCGAGCAGCTCTCCCGGCAGAAACAGCGGCTCGGCGACGAGTCCTACATCAGGCGGGAGGCGCGCCGCCGCCTGCACATGTGCGATCCGGGCGCGAAGTGCTACGTGGTGCTGGGTGGGGGGCAGACGAGCGGCCAGGACGCCTCCCACAAGCGTCCGCCGCCCACCCCGCCCTGGTACGTCACGCTGTGGCGCTCGGTGGACGCGGCGGATCGGCGCCGCTGACCGCATACTCTGAGCGCTGGCATATCAGGTTCGGCGCGGCCGGTTCGCAGGTCCCGGCCCGGCCCGGCGCGCCGATGACGGCGCCGGGTCCGGTGCTGCGGGCCCGGGCCGGCAGGCGGGCCTGCAGGTGACTCCGGAGGGCTTACCGGTGATCGAGGAACGCGACGTCGCGGCGGTGGCCGCGCAGCTGGGCCGCGCGCCGCGCGGGCTGCGGGCGATCGCCCATCGCTGCCCCTGCGGGCTGCCCGATGTGGTGGAGACCGCGCCCCGGCTGCCCGACGGCACGCCGTTCCCCACGCTGTTCTACCTGACCTGCCCGAAGGCCGCCTCGGCGATCGGGACGCTGGAGGCGAGCGGGCTGATGCGCGAGATGACCGCGCGGCTCGGCGCCGACCCGGAGCTGGCCGCGGCGTACGAGGCGGCGCACCGCGACTACCTCGACCGCCGTGACGCCGCCGCCGAGGAGGACGGCCTCGAGCCGCTCCCGGACGGCATGCAGACCGCGGGCGGCATGCCGGCCCGGGTCAAGTGCCTGCACGCCCTGGTCGCCCACGAGCTGGCGGTCCCCGGCGTGAATCCCTTCGGCCGGGAGGCCCTGGACCGGATGCCCGACTGGTGGCGTACGGGCTCGTGCGCGGCCACATGTGGCACCGAGGCCGTGCCGCCCCCGGGATCCGATGACACGACCTGTCAGGGCCTGTCATGATTTGCTGTAAGTCGGCGGCCGAAGCGGGCGGCCTGCGGGAGCCGGGCCTCTCGGGCGCGGTCGGAGGTGGAGGAGCGCGGGACGACCGCGCCGAAGAGGTGCGCCGGGAGGCGAGCGAATCGTGAGCACAGCGACGCGTGTCGCGGCGGTCGACTGCGGAACGAACTCCGTCCGGCTGCTGATCGCCGACATCGTCGACGGCCGGTTGACCGATCTCGAACGCCGGATGGAGATCGTGCGGCTCGGGCAGGGCGTCGACAAGACCGGTCGCCTGGCCCCTGAGGCGCTCGACCGCACGTTCGCGGCCATGCGAGGCTACGCGAAGCTGATCGCCACGCACGACGTCACCGGTACCCCGATCCGGACGCGGGTCGTGGCGACCAGCGCGACTCGTGACGCGAGCAACCGGGACGACTTCGTCCGGGGCGTCGTCGACATCTTCGGCGTGGAGCCCGAGGTAGTGACGGGGGAGGAGGAGGCGCGCCTCTCCTTCATCGGCGCGACGAAGGACCTGTCGGCGCTGCGGCCCATGCGCCCGTACCTCGTCGTCGACATCGGCGGCGGCTCCACCGAGTTCGTCTTCGGCACCGGCGAGGTCGAGGCGGCGCGTTCGGTCGACATCGGCTGCGTTCGCCTGACGGAGCGGCACCTGCGCTCCGACCCGCCGTCGCCGGAGCAGGTGGCCGCCGCCGTGGCGGACATCGACGCGGCCCTCGCGAGCGTCCGTGACGGCCAGGCGGCGCAGGAGACGGCGGGCGTCCCCGGCCCGCCCGGCAACGGCGCTCCGGGCGCCGACCCGGCGGCCGCCCGCGCGCTGGCCGACGCCGCGGACCCGTTCGCCGCCGCCCGCGCGCTCGCCGAGACCGCGCCCGCGCGCCCGGCCGAGAGCCTGCCGGCCGTACCCGTCGCCGAGGCGCGCACCCTGGTCGGGCTGGCCGGCTCCGTGACCACGGTCGCGGGCATCGCCCTGGACCTGCCCGCGTACGACTCCGAGCGCATCCACCTGTCGCGGATCAAGGCGCGCCAGGTGCACGACGTGACCCGTACGCTGCTGCGCTCGACGCACGACGAGCGCGGCAGGATCGGCGTCATGCACCCCGGGCGGGTCGACGTCATCGGCGCCGGGGCGCTCATCCTCGACCGGATCATGCGCGAGTACGCCTTCGCCGACGTGATCGTGAGCGAGCGGGACATCCTCGACGGCATCGCCTGGTCGCTGGTCTGACCCCGCAGGAGCGAACCGAGTACGACGGCATGAACGCCCCCTTCATCCCCCCGGGATCCGGACATCCGGAGGATCCCGCCGGCCCGGACACGCCGGTCGCGCGGACCCCGGAGGACGTCCGCGCCCTCGCGGACTCCGCCCCCGCGCTCGGCGAGCTCGTCGCGCGCCAGTCGGTGTGCCGCGCCTGTCCCCGCCTCGTCGCCTGGCGGGAACAGGTCGCCGTCGAACGCCGCCGGGCGTTCGCGGAGGAGGAGTACTGGGGCCGCCCGGTCCCGGGCTGGGGGGATCCGGAGCCCCGCGTCCTCATCGTCGGCCTGGCGCCCGCCGCGCACGGCGGCAACCGCACCGGACGGATCTTCACCGGGGACCGCAGCGGCGACTGGCTCTTCGCGTCGTTGCACCGGACCGGTCTGGCCGCGATTCCGACCAGCACCCACGCGGGGGACGGGCAGCGGCTGCTCGGCGCCCGGGTCGTGGCCCCGGTGCGCTGCGCGCCGCCGGCCAACAAGCCCACCCCGGCCGAACGCTCCGCCTGCCTTCCCTGGCTCGTCCGTGAGCTCGCCCTCGTCGCCGGGACGGTCCGGTCGATCGTCGTGCTGGGCGGATACGGCTGGCAGGCGCTGTGGCCGGCGCTGCGGGAGGCGGGGTACGCCCTGCCCGCTCCGCGCCCGGCTTTCGGGCACGGCGTCGAGGTGCCCCTGATCGCGCCGGACGGCGCCGAGACCCTGCTGCTCGGCTGCTACCACCCGAGCCAGCAGAACACCTTCACGGGACGGGTGACGGAGCCGATGCTCGACGCGGTGTTCACCCGGGCCCGCGGGTACGCGCGCCTTCCCGGCTGAGCCCGGACCGGGGCCAGGCCGTCCGTGTGAGCGGCCCGCGTGTCCGGTGCCGGGGGTGAGGCGCCCCGGGGGCGGCGGATCCGGCGGGTGACGGGCGGGGCGGCGCACAGTGGAGCCCCCGCTTCCACTGCACGGCCCCCTCGCTCCGCCCGTCACCGCGCGGGTTCCTTCTCCTTCTTTGACGCGGCTTCTCGCCGAGTGGTTCGTACGTGATCGGGTTCACAGGACGGGGTCTGTGATCGCCCGGCCTGCCGGCGTAGAGTAAAAAGCGAGATTGTGAAACTTTTCACAAAGTATCCGGCCGTTTCGGGAGGATCCCATGGGTACCGAAACCCGTATGGCAACGCACGTGCTCATCGTCGGTGGCGGCTACGTAGGCATGTACACCGCGCTCCGTCTGCACAAGAAGATGCGCCGCGAGCTCAAGAGCGGCGAACTGCAGATCACGGTGGTCGACCCCCAGTCGTACATGACCTACCAGCCGTTCCTGCCGGAGGCGGCGGCCGGCAACGTCGAGGCACGGCACGTCGTCGTGCCGCTGCGCCGCGTGCTCCCGCGGGCGACGATCCTCAACGGCCGGGTCACCAAGGTCGAGCACGCGAAGCGCCAGGCGTGGGTCCAGGTGGTCGGGAGCACCAGCGCGGAGGGAGGCGGCGGCGAGCAGTCCGCCGAGACGCGCGTGCTCTCCTACGACGTCCTCGTCTTCTGCCCCGGATCCATCTCCCGGACGCTGCCGATCCCCGGCCTCACCGAGTGCGGCATCGGTTTCAAGACGGTGGGCGAGGCCATCTACCTGCGCAACCACGTGCTCGCGCAGCTCGACATCGCGGCCTCGACGGCCAACGAGAAGGTCCGCAGGCGGGCGCTGACGTTCGTCTTCGTCGGCGGCGGCTACGCGGGTGTCGAGGCGCTGGCGGAGCTGGAGGACATGGCCCGCGACGCCTGCGACTACTACCCGACCATCGAACCGTCCGACATGCGGTGGGTGCTGGTCGAGGCGAGCGACCGCATCCTGCCGGAGGTCGGCCCGGAGATGGGCCGCTGGACGGTCGAGACGCTGCGGCGACGCGGCATCGCGATCAAACTCCAGACGCTCCTCAAATCGGCCGAAGGGCACCACATCGTCCTCAGTGATGGTGAAGAGTTCGACGTGGGAACACTCGTCTGGACGGCGGGTGTCAAACCCAATCCCCTCGTCCGGCGCACCGATCTCCCACTTGATGAGAAGGGCCGGCTCAAGGCCACCGCCGAGCTGACGGTGGAGGGCGTGGAGGGCGCTTTCACCGCCGGTGACATCGCGGCCGTTCCCGATCTGACGAAACCGGGCAACCTGACCGCGCCGAACGCGCAGCACGCCGTCCGGCAGGCGAAGGTCCTGGGGGACAACGTCGTCGCCATGCTGCGCGGCAAGGAGCTCAAGCGCTACGAACACTCCTACGCCGGCTCGGTCGCCAGCCTCGGGCTGCACAAGGGCGTCGCCCAGATCTACGGCGTGAAGATGCGGGGGCTCATCGCCTGGTGGCTGCACCGCACGTACCACCTGTCGCGGGTGCCCACGGTCAACCGCAAGGCGCGGGTGACCGCCGACTGGACCCTCGCCTTCTTCTTCAAGCGGGAGGTCGTCTCGCTGGGGTCGATCACGCGGCCCCGCGAGGAGTTCGAGCTCGCCGCTAAAGACTGAGTGGTATTCGGCCTGTAATTAGGGCGCGGCACTAATAGGCGTTATTTGTCGCATTTACTGGGTGGTCCCTTATTGGCTCATGCCCGGTATGATTACGCCGCCCCCGTAGCCCAACAGGCAGAGGCAGACTCCCTAAAAGAGTCGGTTGTGTCGGTTCGACTCCGACCGGGGGCACTGCAGCTTGACAAGGGTCGTGGGAAGCAATCCACACCTTTCGTCCGAGTGTCCCTGGCGGCATTATGGCCGTCAGTTCGGTCGGTATCGGTCCGCCGCTTCTTGTCCGATATCGGCCGCGCGGATCCGTGCAATCCGTGATATGGGCGTTCCGCGACGAGCCTGCCGATGCCTCTCCCGCGCGGCGCGGGAACGTGTGGGGGACCCTGCCGGTGGGGAACACGTGACCGGGCGCCGTCGTTGAATCGTCAACAACGAGTCGGAGGAGAGCCATGGAGAGCCGGAACCCGGTCCTGTCCCGGCGTGGCGCGTTCGGGCAGCAGTCGTCGGGATACGCCCCGAGCGTGTACCAGCTCGAGGCGATGTACAACACGTCGTCGTACGCGCCGCCCCGGTCGATGACGATCGACGACGTCGTCGTACGGTCCCTCCTCACGCTCGGCACGCTCGCCGTGGCGGGGGCCGCCGCGTGGATCCTCGTCCCGGACCGCCTCGCCAACGCCGTCGCGCTCGCCGGCGTCGTGGTCGGGCTGATCTGCTGGGCGATCCTGACGTTCGGCCGCCGGGTCAATCCCGCCCTCGTGCTCGGTTACGCGGCCGCGTACGGCGTGACGGTCGGCGTGGTGAGCCACGCCTACAACTCCTTCTACAACGGCGTGGTGCTGCAGGCCGTCGTCGGCACGGCGCTGGCGTTCGGCGCGACACTCACCGTCTACGCCCTGCGGATCGTCCGGGTGACCCCGAAATTCGTCCGCTTCGTGGTCGCCGCCGGGTTCGCGCTCCTGGGCCTCATGCTGCTCAACCTGCTCGTGTCGCTCTTCCACGTCGGCGGGATCGGGCTCCGGGAGAACGGCCCGCTCGGCATCGCCTTCAGCGTCGTCGCGATCCTCGTCGGCTGCTTCTACCTGCTGCTGGACTTCCGCTCCATCGAGGACGGGGTCCGCTCGGGCGCGCCGCGGAAGGCCGCGTGGCTCGCGGCGTTCGGACTGACCGTGAGCCTGCTCTGGATCTACCTGGAGCTGCTCCGGTTCCTGTCCTACTTCTACGACCGGGACTGACGAGGGCGCCGACAAGGACTGACGCGGGCGGCGTGCGGCGGATGCCGCCAGGGCATGGCCGGCGCCGGCGCCTCCGCGAGGAGCGGGGCGCCGGCGCCGGCTCAGCCGTGGAAGTCCGGACCGGCGCGCACGATCGTCGCCCGGACGACGACCCGGCGATCTCGTTCCATCGCCGCGCGGTAGTCGTCCCAGTCGGGATGCTCGCCGGAGACCTTCCGGTAGTAGTCGATCAGTGGGTCCATCGCGTCGGGCAGGCGGACGACCTCGGCCTCGCCGTCCACCTGGATCCACTCGCCGAAGAAGGCGTCAGTGAAGACACAGAAGGTGACGCGGGGATCGCGCACCAGGTTGCGCGTCTTCGCCGCGGTCTCGCGTGTGCTGACGATGATCCGCCCCTCGTCATCGGCCGCGCAGAGGACAGGCGAGGTCTGCGGGCGGCCGTCGGCGTGGAACGTGACCATCACCGCTCGGTGGTGCTTGGCGATGAAGTCGAGCGCCCTGCGCTGCTCCACGCCGGGTCAGAATCGGACGGCGCGCCGGTGCAGCTCGTGCTCGTGCACGAGGGCGGAGGCGTAGCCGTGGGAGAGTCCGTGTTCGTCCGCCAGCCAGTTGACCCGCTCGTCGCATCGGAGGAAGGCGGGGCCGTTGTCTATGGCTTCGAACCACTCGGGGAGGTCACGTCCTGTGACTTTCGGGATGCGTGCGATGAGGTTCTTGTGCGTCTCCGGTGAGTGGTTCAAAGACATAGGCACCTCCTGGCTGGGCGTGCTGCTTGTTGATGACTCTGCAACACCCATCGCAATCACACAACCCCCCGGCGGAGAGCTTTCTGTCACGGCACGTAGATCATTCGTCACCGTCCGCCCGTCGCAGGTTACGAGGTGCTAACGAAACTCCCCGGCGGGCGTGTCCCGCCGGGGAGTTTTACGTGAACCGGCCCGTCGCTTGGGCCTCCGGACACCTCAGCTGAGGCGCTCGAACACCATCGCCATGCCCTGGCCGCCGCCGACGCACATCGTCTCGAGGCCGAAGGTCTTGTCGTGCCACTGGAGCCCGTTGAGGAGCGTGCCCGTGATCCGCGCGCCGGTCATGCCGAACGGGTGGCCCACCGCGATCGCGCCGCCGTTGACGTTCAGCTTGTCGAGGTCGATCCCCAGGTCGCGGTAGGACGGGATCACCTGCGCGGCGAACGCCTCGTTGATCTCGACGAGGTCGATGTCGTCGATCGTCAGGCCGCCTCGCCTCAAGGCCTGGCGGGACGCCTCCACCGGCCCGAGCCCCATGATCTCCGGCGACAGCGCCGAGACCCCGGAGGAGACGATGCGGGCCAGCGGCGTGATGCCGAGCTCCGCCGCCTTGGTGTCGCTCATCACGACGACCGCGGCCGCGCCGTCGTTGAGCGGGCAGCAGTTGCCGGCCGTCACCGTCCCGTCGGGCCGGAAGACCGGCTGGAGCTGGGAGACCTTCTCGAGCGTCGTTCCGGCGCGCGGGCCGTCGTCCTTGCTGACCACGGTGCCGTCGGGCAGCTCCACCGGCGTGATCTCACGCTCGAAGAAGCCGTTCTCGATCGCCTTCTCGGCGAGGTTCTGGGAGCGCACTCCGAACTCGTCCTGCTCCTCACGGCTGATGCCGCGCAGCTGGGCGACGTTCTCGGCGGTCTGGCCCATCGCGATGTAGACGTCGGGGAGCGCGCCGTCCTCGCGGGGGTCGCGCCAGGTCTCGGCGTTGCCCTCGCCGCGCTTGGCGGTACGGGCCTGGGCCTCGCCGAACAGCGGGTTCTGGGTGTCGGGCAGGCCGTCGCTGCTGCCCTTGGCGAACCGGCTGACCATCTCCACCCCGGCGGAGACGATGACGTCCGCCTCGCCGGACCTGATGGCGTGGAAGGCCATTCGCGTGGTCTGCAGGGACGAGGAGCAGTAGCGCGTGATCGTGGCGCCCGGGATGTTGTCGTATCCGAGGAGGATGGCGACCACGCGGGCCATGTTGTAGCCCTGCTCGCCGCCGGGCAGGCCGCAGCCCAGCAGCAGGTCGTCGATGTCGTTCGGGTCCAGCTGCGGGACCTTGTCGAGCGCCGCCCGCACGATGCGCGCGGTGAGATCATCGGGGCGCAGGTCCTTCAGCGATCCCTTGAAGGCTCGACCGATCGGGGAGCGAGCGGTCGCGACGATGACAGCCTCGGGCATGATGGCTCTCCTTCTCCTTGGCCGGCCGGGCGGCGGCCCTCCAGTCCCGTTCGCAGGCTACTGCGTGCCAGGCCGCAAACCTACTGATGGGTAGCCCCGTGCGTCGACCACCCGCGGCGACTCACCGTCACGAGCGCCGAACCCGGTGGTCAGGGCGGGTGGGGTACCGTCTGAACAGAACTTATTGCCGACGACAGGGACGTCGCTGGTGCACGTGCACAACTCGCTGACGGAGCTCATCGGGGACACCCCCCTGGTGCGCCTTCGCAACGTCACGACCGGAGCCCGCGCGCAGGTGCTCGCCAAGGTCGAATACTTCAATCCGGGCGGCTCGGTGAAGGACCGCATCGCCGTCCGGATGGTCGAGGCCGCCGAGGAGTCCGGCGCCCTCAAGCCGGGTGGCACGATCGTCGAACCCACCTCCGGCAACACCGGTGTCGGGCTCGCGATCGTGGCGCAGGAGAAGGGCTACCGCTGCGTCTTCGTATGCCCGGACAAGGTCGCGAACGACAAGATCGCCGTCCTGCGGGCCTACGGCGCCGAGGTCGTGGTCTGCCCGACCGCGGTCTCACCGGACCACCCGGACTCCTACTACTCGGTCTCGGACCGGCTCGCCGCCGAGATCCCCGGAGCCTGGAAGCCCGACCAGTACGCCAACCCGAACAACCCGCGCTCCCACTATGAGACGACGGGGCCGGAGATCTGGGCGCAGACCGAGGGCCGGGTGACGCACTTCGTCGCGGGCATCGGGACCGGCGGCACCATCACCGGCACCGGCCGGTACCTCAAGGAGATCTCGGGCGGGCGTGTCAAGGTCATCGGCGCGGACCCGGAGGGATCGGTCTACTCCGGCGGCACCGGCCGGCCGTACCTCGTCGAGGGCGTGGGCGAGGACATCTGGCCCGAGACCTACGACCGGGACATCTGCGACCAGGTCATCGCCGTCAGCGACAAGGACTCGTTCACCATGACGCGGCGGCTGGCCCGCGAGGAGGGGCTGCTCGTCGGGGGCTCCTGCGGGCTCGCGGTCGTGGCCGCGCTGCGCGTCGCGGCCGAGGCCGGCCCCGACGACGTGGTCGTCGTCCTGCTGCCCGACGGCGGCCGCGGCTACCTGTCCAAGATCTTCAATGACGACTGGATGGCCGACTACGGCTTCCTCAGTGCCGAGACCGAGGAGCCGCGCATCGCCGACGTGCTGGCCCGCAAGGGGTCCGGGCTGCCGGAGTTCGTGCACGTCCATCCGCATGAGACGGTCGGCACCGCAGTGTCCATCCTGCGGGAGTACGACGTCTCCCAGCTGCCCGTCATGAAGGAGGAGCCGCCGGTCATGGCCGCCGAGGTCGTCGGCTCCGTCGGGGAGCGCGACCTTCTGGCCGCCCTGGTCAGCGGCAAGGCGGGTCTCGACGATCCGCTGAGCGACCACATGGCGCCGCCGCTGCCGATGGTCGGCTCGGGGGAGGGCGTGAGCAAGGCCGTGAGCGTCCTGGAGAACGCCGGTGCCGCCGTCGTCCTCGTCGACGGCAAGCCGGCCGGTCTCATCACCCGCCAGGACCTCCTGGGCTTCCTCGCGACCGGCTGACCGGCCGACCGGGCGATAGGCCACAACGAACGACGAGGTCACACTCGACGACGAGGCCCCGGTGCGTGCGACGAGCGCGCCACCGGGGCCTCGTCGCGTCAGCCGGCCGGTGAGGTCGCTCAGGCGGGACGGGTGGTGGCCGCCGTGGGCGCCGGGCTCCGGGCCGGAGCGCCGCCGAGCACGAGCCACCAGCGGCCGTCGTGCCTGACCAGCACGACCTGGTCGTGGTACGGGCCGTGGCCGGTGTGGCCGACGAGGCCCACCGACGCGAAGTCGGGGGCGACGTCCCGGCGGATGTCCAGGTGATCGACCACGAGGTCCCCGCCGGCGCGCGTGACGAGCCGGTGCGCGTCGTCCCTGGCCGAGCGGTCGTGCCGCCGGTCGTCTCGCACGAGCGCGAGCAGGGCCTTCTCGTCCTTCGCGTTGATCGCCTTGACGTAGGCGTCCATGACGTCCCGCGGGGAGTCGGCCCCGCTGGAGGACGAGCAGGCGCCCGGCGCCTGCGTGGCGATGATCAGGCAGGCGAGGACGAGCAGGCGCCCGCGCCGGCGGAGCTGCGAATACGGCGTCACGGTGGCTCCTACGGTGTGGGTCACGTCCGGTGGGCGTACCAGCGGGCGTGGGGGAACTGCTGAAGGAGGTAGGAGAGCTTTCGATGCCAGGTGTCGTTGCTGTGGTAGTCGAGGTAGCGCTCGCCGCGGCGGTCCCACGCCACCACGATCATGCTGTGGTCCTTTCCGCTCCCAGGGTCGAAGTCGGCTTGGAGGACGTCGCCGGGCTGGAGATACCAGACGTTGCCGAGTCGGGCGGTCCGGTGGGACTTGTCCCTAGCGAAAATGCCCCAATCCTCCGCATTGGCCCATGTATGGCTGGTGGTATGGGTATTCGACCCGTAATACCACTTCGTCTTGTCCTTGCGGCTCCAGAAGCCCGAGCCGATGAACCGCCAGCCGCCCTGCCGCATGGCCTGGGAGATGAAATTGGTGCAATCCTGGGCGTAAGTGCGGTACGCGCCGTTGTGGTGATACCAGTACTTCTCCGCGTACCAGACCGCCGCCGCCTTCTCCCGCGCGCCCAGTCCCTGCGTCGCCATCGGGACGTCGCCCCGGGCCCCGTCGGCGGGTCTCCTCGTGTCGGCCGGCGGCCCGTCTCCCGGCCGAGGGGCGGGGTCGTCCGGCGTGGGCGGTGCGGGCGGCGGAGACTCGAGCCGGGTGCCGGGCGGCGGCCCGCCGGGCGCCACCCGTGCGTGGTCGGTGGTCACCCGCCAGACCCCGCCCGATCGCAGGAACTCCAGGTCGTGCGGCAGGACGTAGGCCTCGTGATCGGACGGTGCGTCCGCGGCGACCGAGGCGAAGAAGAGCTCGGTGTACTCGGTGACGTCCAGCCTGGCCCGGGAGCCGTCGACGGTGAGCGCGCCCGGCGTGACCTCGACCTCGGCGCTGCGGTAACCGCCGTCGATCAGCCGCAGCGCGTCGCGGCGCCGCGTCAGCGCGACGGCCTCCTGAGCGAACGTCCGCGCGAGCTCGCCGCCCATGGTCGAGGCGTCACTGGCCCGCCGGCCGCCGCCCGCGGGCGTCAGCTGGTCGGCGCGCCTCTGCAGATATCTCTTCGCGATCGCGGCGAACGTCACCTTGGACGGTGCGCCGTCCGCGGCCGCATGCGACGCGGAAAGCGGTGACAATGCAGTGCCGGCGCACGACAGAACGGACACAAAACTGTGAATCGCCCGATTCAAGAGATGACCCCCGTACATCTCCGAACGCCCGGCCGGTCGGCGGGGCGGTGACGCACCGATTCTCAATCGCCGCCCATTTCCCTGTCAAGGAAAGGTCGAACGGCGGAATTCCCGGCAATGAATAATGAATCGGCGAAAAGCGAAGCCCCGGCGGCGCGAGGAGCGCGCCGCCGGGGCCTCAGTGCGTCACCGGCCGGTCAGACCGGGCGGTCGACCAGGTCGTACGGCTCCGCCGCCGGCGGTTCGTCCCGCCGCCGGACCGCGTCGCCGTGCCCGGGCCACCATGCCTTGTGGCCCAGCAGCGCCGTGATGGACGGCACGAAGAACGCCGACATGACGAAGGCGGACAGCAGGATGCCGATCGCGACGCCGAAGCCGATCTCCGCCGACATCGAGTCCGGCGAGAGGGTCAGGGCTCCGAAGGTGCCGGCCAGGATCACGCCGGCCGCCGCGACGGTCGGCCCGGCGTGCTGGATGCCGAGCGCGGCGGCGCGCCGCGGGTCATGGCCTTCCTGCGCCTCCTCGCGAAGCCGGGCGATCATCAGGATGTTGTAGTCCGTGCCGATCGCCAGGACGAAGAGGTACAGGATGATCGGGAGCTGGAACATCAGCCCGCTCTTGCCCTCGGCGCCCTGGAACACCCCGACGGTCGCGCCGAGCGTGGCCGTGAAGCCGAGCAGCACCGCGATCACCAGGTAGATCGGAGCGACCAGCGCGCGCAGCAGCAGCGCGAGGATCAGGCCGATCAGCAGGACCGCCACCGGGAGGATGACCGACAGGTCGCGGTTGTTGACCGTGTTGATGTCGGCGAACGCCGCGGTGGTGCCGCCCACCAGCACCTTGGTGCCGGGCGGGGCGTTCTGGTGCGCGACGTCCCGGAAGGGCCCCTTGACCAGGCTGATCGCCTCGTTGGAGTTGGGGTTCAGCTTGAGGATGACGGTGATCTTGGCGACGCTTCCGTCCTGGCTGAACTGCGGCGGCGCCACCTGGCCGACACCCTTGGCTCCCGCCAGCGTCCGGTCGAACTTGCTCACCGCGGTCTTGTCGAGCGGGCCGCTGCCCTGGACGTACACCTCGGTGGGCGCCGTCAGGCCGGATGGCAGGCTCGCCCGCAGGTCCTTCATCGCCTTGGCCGACTCGGTGTTCTGCGGGGCCGCGGCCTGGAAGTCGTAGTCGGCCTTGAACGCGAGGGCGCCCGCGGCCAGGGCCACGAGGACGATGCCGGAGGCCAGCGCCGCCGCGACCGGCCGGCGGCCGACGCCGTTGCCGATCTTCACCCACAGGCCGGGCTTCGGCTCCTTCTTCCACGCCTTCGACGGCCAGAACACGAAACGGCCCAGCAGCGACACGATCGCGGGGACGAGCGTCAGCGACGTGACGAACATGACGGCGACGGCGATCGCCAGCTGTGGCCCGAGTGAGCCGAACGCCTTGAACGACGCGAGCACCAGGACGATGAACGCGGCGATGACCGCGCCGGCGGCCGAGGCGATGGCCTCACCGACCCGCTCGACGCTCGTGATCATCGCGGTCTTCTTGTCGTCACCGGCCCGCAGCCGCTCCCGGTACCGGAAGAGCAGGAACAAGATGTAGTCGGTGCCGATGCCGTACAGGACGACGAGGATGATGACGTTGAAGCCCTCGTCGAAGCTGAGGTCGAACGCCTTCCCGATGAACGCGGTGACGGCGTTCGCCACCTGGGACACCAGGACGATCACGATGATGGGCAGGAACGCCGCGATCGGGCTGCGGAAGATGATCAAAATCAGCGTGATGATCAGGACGATCGTCGCGAGTCCGATCAGCTCCATCGTCTGCTGGTTGGACTTCTCGTTGTCCAGGCTGGAGGCGAAGTCACCGGCGACGCCGTAGGCCAGACCGCTGCCCTTGAGCTGGGCGGCGGTCACGTCACGAACCTGTTTGACCGCGTCCTGGCCTGTCTTCTGGGTCTTGCTGTCGAAGCCGTTCGGCAGCCCGACGACGATCAGCTGCACCTTGTGGTTCTGCGAGAGCGTCGTCTTCGGGTCGGTGGCGACCTGCTGGACGCCCGGGATGGCCTTGGCCTGGATCGCCTTCGCCGCCTCGCCGATCTTCTGCTGGTCGGCGCCGGTCAGCGGGCCCCCGTCGCTCCGCTTGACGACGACCATCTGCCGGCTGACCTTTTGATCCCCGCTGGGGAACGCCTTCTCCGCGAGGGTCGAGGCCGCGACCGACTCGTACTTCTTCGGCAGGAACGCCTGCTGGTCCGACTTGGTGGTCAGTTTGGGGGCGAACACCACCAGGACGGCCGCCGCGACGAGCCACGCGACGATCGTCCACCAAGGGTGTCTGACGACACCACGCCCCAGCCATCCGAACACGGGTGGCTCCCCTTCGTAGAGTGTCTTTGAGTAACGCACCGACGATATCCAGGCAAAACGGGCTTTGCCTCACCGTTAGAGTCGATATCCGCCCTAGTCCCTACGGTGGAGACGGATCATCCCCCGGTATGGACGGCGCGCCGCTCAGCCGCCCCCTAAGAGGCACTAACCTCGCGTGCATGGACGGTTTCAACCACGAGACCGGCTTCGAGACCCTCGCCATCCACGCAGGTCAAGAGGCCGATCCCGCGACAGGGGCGGTCGTTCCGCCGATATATCAGGTGTCCACGTACAAGCAGGACGGCGTCGGCGGACTGCGCGGTGGATACGAGTACAGCCGGTCGGCCAACCCGACCCGGACGGCGCTGGAGGAGTGCCTCGCCGCGATCGAGGGCGGCGTGCGGGGTCTCGCGTTCGCCTCGGGCATGGCCGCCGAGGACACTTTGCTGCGCACCATCTGCAAGCCGGGCGACCACGTGCTGATCCCCGATGACGCCTACGGCGGCACGTTCCGGCTGATCTCGAAGGTCCTCGCCCGGTGGGGCGTGGCGTACGACCCGGTGCCGCTGACGGACGTCCAGGCCGTGCGCGCCGCCGTACGCCCGGAGACCAGGGCCATCTGGGTCGAGACCCCCACGAACCCGCTGCTCGGCGTGGCCGACATCGCCGCGCTGGCGCACGTGGCACGGGAGGCGGGCGCCCGCCTCGTCGTGGACAACACCTTCGCCTCGCCGTACCTCCAGCGCCCGCTCGCCCTCGGCGCCGACGTCGTCGTGCACTCGACCACCAAGTACCTCGGCGGTCACTCCGACGTGGTCGGCGGCGCGCTCGTGGCCGCCGACGTCGAGCTCGCCCAGGAGCTGGCGTTCCACCAGAACGCCATGGGAGCCGTCGCCGGGCCGTTCGACGCGTGGTTGACCCTGCGCGGCATCAAGACGCTCGGCGTTCGCATGGACCGGCACTGCGCCAACGCCACGCGGATCGCCGAGTTCCTCAGCCGCCACCCGCGGGTCGCCGCCGTGCACTACCCGGGCCTGCCGCAGGACCCCGGCCACGAGGTCGCGGCCAAGCAGATGCGGGCGTTCGGCGGCATGGTGTCCTTCCGGCACGCCGACGGCGAGGACGCGGCCGTACGCGTCTGCGAGCGGGCGAAGGTCTTCACGCTCGGGGAGTCGCTGGGCGGCGTCGAGTCGCTGATCGAGCACCCGGGGCGGATGACGCACGCCTCCGCCGCCGGTTCGCCGCTGGAGGTGCCGGGCGACCTCGTACGCCTGTCGGTCGGCATCGAGGACGTCGACGACCTCCTCGCCGACCTGGAGCAGGCCCTCGAGAGTTAGGCGTTCCAGACCATCAGGACGAGGATCACCAGCCAGATGAGCGCGACGACGCCGGAGATCGTGGCGATCCGGCCGGTCTCCACCTTGGCGGGCTCGCCGAGCGGAGCCCGGGGCGCGGGTTCCGGCGTCGTGGGGCCCGCGTCCGCCGCCCCGGCGGCCGGGCCCTCGCCCGGCGCGGTGACGGCGCCGCCGCCGGCCGTCTCGGCCGCGGCGGTCTCCGCGGCCGACTGCGGGGCGGCGGCCGCCGGCGCCGGGCGCCGCTCGGCGTCGGCGACCTCGAGCTTGTGCACGGCCTTGCGCTGATCGCGCTCGACGATGAACAGCAGCACGAGGGCGACGATGAACAGGGTCATCGACGCCGACAGCCACATCTGGTCGAACCGCCCGTGCGCCAGGAGCGCGCCGAACAGGAAGATGCCCAGGGTGAGCAGGCCGTAGACCCGGGTCGCGCGGTTCAGGTAGCGCACGACGCCCGGCTGGGCCCGGCGGATGTAGCGGGGCGTCGCCATGGTCGCCGCGGTCAGCGGCCCCAGGGCGAAGATCGCGAAGCCGAGGTGCAGGAACAGGAGCAGGCGGTCGGCGCTCGACATGGTCTGGTCTTAGCCCGGAGCCTCCGTTCCAAACTCCCCGGACGACCCGCGCCGGGGCCGGGGCCGCATCACCCGCCCCCGCCCCGGCGGACCCGCAGGTAGTCCCGTACGACGAACTCGCCCAGCCGGTCCGGCGTCGGCGCGAACACACGGCCGCCGTTGCGCCGCGCGACCTCCTGCACGAACGCGACGAGGCGCTCGTCGTCGGCGAGCATGAAGATGTTCAGCGTCGCGCGCCGCCGGGTCATCTTGTCCACCTCGGCGAGCGTCAGCTCCAGCGTCTCGCGCGACGGCGGCCAGTCGAACGACGACCGGCCGTCCCGGAGCAGGTGCGCGGTCGGCTCGCCGTCCGTGATGATCAGCACGATCGGCTCGTGCTCGGGGTGCTTCTCCAGGTGCCGCCCGGCGATGAGCAGCGCGTGGTGCAGGTTCGTGCCCTGCACCATGTCCCAGTCCAGCCCGGCCAGCTCCGTGGGCGGCAGCACCCGCGCGTAGTTGGAGAACCCGATGACCTGGATCGCGTCCTGCGGGTACTTGCTCGCCACCAGCGTGTGCAGGGCGAGCGCGGTCTGCTTGGCCGAACCCCACGTGCCGCGCAGCGCCATGGAGTACGACAGGTCGACCAGCAGGCACACCGCCGCCGCCGTACGGCGCTCGGTCTCCAGCACCTCGAAGTCGTCCACCGTCAGGCGCACACCGGTTCCGCCCGCACGCGACCCGCCACGGCGCAGGGCGTTCGACACCGTGCGCACGACGTCGATCGGCTGTTCGTCGCCGTGCTGCCAGGGCCGGCTGCCGCCCGTCAGCTCGCCCGCCTGACCGGCGTCGGACTGGTCGTGGTCGCCGCGCCGGGCCGTGTCCAGCTGGGCGAACACCCGGCGCAGCGCGGTCTCCCCGAGGCGCCGCACCGCCTTCGGCGTCAGCTCCAGCGACCCGCCCTTGCGCTTCAGGTAGCCCTGGCGCTCCAGCTCGGCCTCGATGCGGCGCAGCTCGGCGAGGTCGTCGACCGCCTGGCGGCCCAGGGCCCGGCGCACCGCCTCCTCGTCGACGTCGTCCAGCCGCGCGCCGGGGTAGTCCTGCCGCAGCGCGCCCTCCAGCTCGGCCAGGTCCGCGAGCTCCTCCAGCGCGGTCGTCGCGTCACCCACGGACATCGGGTCCTCACCCGACATCCGCTCGGAGCCGGACCAGTCCAGGTCGGGCCGGCGCTGCCGCAGCGAGGACCCCAGCCGCTGCATCTCCATGGCCAACCCGGCGTCCTCCAGGGTCTGGGCCATCAGCGCCGCCAGCTCCGCCCGCTGGTCCGGGGTGAGCGAGGCGAGCAGGCGCTCCGTCGCGGCGGCGCGCCGCGCCAGGGAGTCGACGAGCTCCTCCAGGTTCCGCGGGTCCTCCGGGAAGAACTCGCCGTACTCCCGCATGAACGCCTCGAAGTCCTCCTGGGTGTGCTCGCCCCGGGCGTCCTTCTCCAGCATGTCGTTGAGCGCGGCCATCATGTCCTTGACCCGCCGCATCGCCGCCGGGTCGGGATCGCTCAGGGCCTGCTTCATGCCGCGGAACTGCGCGTCCAGCACGTCACGGCGCAGCAGGTCCTTCAGCTCCTCGAACGTCCGCCGCGCCTCCGGCGACCGCCACTCGTACGACGCGAGCCGGCGCACCGCCTGCGCGGTGTCGTTCGGCAGGGTGTCGAGCTCGGCCTCCCGCAGCCGCGCGTCGTCGCCCGGGTCCGGGAACAGCGCCGCACGCTCCTGGCCGATCGCCCGGTCGAGCAGCGCCCGCGCCTCCTCCAGCGTGCCGTCGAGCCGGCCGCGCCCGCGCAGCTCCTGCCGGCGGGACCGGACCTGCCGCAGAAGGTCGTCCAGCCCGCGCCGCCGCCGCTCGCCGGGCAGGCCGCGGCGCAGCAGGTCGCGCAGCGCGTCACCGGGGTTCGTGCCCTCCAGCATCGAATCGCCCATGGCGTCCAGCGCGGCGCGCACGTCGTACGGAGGGGCGAGCGGGTCCGGCCCCTCGTGGTACGGACCGTAGCGGTATCCGGCCACGGCGACCTCCTCCCTCGCTACGCCCGGCCCGCACCGAGCCGGGGCTCGCTCCCGTCCCGGCCTCCGCCGGAACGGGAAGATGACGGGGTCCGGGCCCCCGTCACGTCCGGTAGGTCGTGGTGCCGTCCTCGGTGTCCTTGGACAGCCGGCGCATGAGGTACAGCCCTTCCAGGGCGAACTCCAGCGCCGCCGCCGCGTGACCCGGCGACTCGCCCTCCATGCCGAGGGCGTTCATGATCCGGGACAGGCCGGGCACCGGGCCGATGCGGTGCAGCAGGTCGGCCGCCGCGACCAGCTCACCGGAGCCGACCGTGGCGCCGCGGTCGAACCGGTCGAGCAGGCCGCTCAGGTCGACCGGCCCGAGCGTGCGCCGCCAGGTCTCCGCGGTCGCCCGGCGGAGCAGGTGCGCCAGCACCTCCTCCTCACGGCCCTCCTCGCTCACCTCGAACTCGACCTTGCCGAGGAGCGTCGGCACGATCGAGGGCAGGTCGCAGACGCGTGCCACCGGCTGCTCCTCACCGGCCAGCGCGGAGCGGCGCAGCGCGGAGGCGGCGACCGTCTCGGTCGCGGCGATCGCGAACCGCGCGGACACGCCGGACCGCGTGTCGACCGCCGGGGATTCGCGCACCAGCCGGGTGAACCGCGCGATGACCTCCATCAGGTGCACCGGCACCGCCGCCGCGACCTCGGCCTCCTGGCCGATCAGGACGAGCTCCTCGTCGACGTCGAGGGGATAGTGGGTGCGGATCTCCGCGCCGAAGCGGTCCTTCAGCGGCGTGATGATCCGGCCGCGGTTGGTGTAGTCCTCCGGGTTCGCGCTGGCCACCAGCAGGATGTCGAGCGGCAGCCGCAGGTTGTAGCCGCGGATCTGCACGTCCCGCTCCTCCAGGACGTTCAGCAGCGAGACCTGGATGCGCTCGGCGAGGTCGGGCAGCTCGTTGACGCAGAAGACGCCGCGGTTCGTCCGTGGCACGAGGCCGTAGTGCACCGTCTCCGGGTCGCCGAGCGTGCGGCCCTCCGCGACCTTGATCGGGTCGATGTCGCCGATGAGGTCGCCGACGCTCGTGTCCGGCGTGGCGAGCTTCTCGCCGTACCGCTCGTCCCGGTGTTTCCAGGCCACCGGCAGGTCGTCGCCCGCCTCGGCGAGCAGCCGGCGGCAGCGCACGCACACCGGGGCGTACGGGTGGTCGTTGATCTCACAGCCCTCGACGATGGGAGTCCACTCGTCCAGCAGCCCGCCCAGCGTGCGGATCAGCCGGGACTTGCCCTGACCGCGCTCACCGAGCAGGACGAGGTCGTGCCCGGCGAGGAGCGCGCGCTCGACGTGCGGCAGAACCGTGCCGTCGAACCCCACGATGCCCGGGAACCGGGGCTCTCCGGAGCGGAGCCGCGCGAGCAGGTTGTGCCGGATCTCGGCCTTCACGGACCGGTGGACATGGCCGGTCGCCCGGAGCTCCCCGAGCGTCGTCGGTCGCGTATTCACTGGGCACCGCTCCTCACTCGCCGGACGGCCGGCGTCCGTCGTGGCGCAGTACGTTCTTCAGCGTCAATGTTCCCGACCCTATGCCGGGAACCCCGCCGCCGCATCCGACCGGGGGGCGCGTCGCCCCACGAAGCCGATCATTGACCCGTGGCTTCGTCAGGCGGCTGTGGTAGACCGTAAGCATCGGACCCACGGTGGAGGGGAGGGGGGCGAATGGCGCGTTTCGGCGACGGGCTGGCGGTCGGTCCGGACCTGGTCGCGGCCGCGGAGTCCGCGGTGGCACAGGCGGTGGCCCCGCTGGACGGCCCTCCGGATCTGGTGTTCGTCTTCGTGTCCGCGCCGAGCCCGGAGGCCGTCGAGCCGGCGGCGCAGCGGGCGATGGAGGTCGCGGGCACCCCCAACGTCATCGGCTGCGGCGCGCCCGGGGTGATCGGCGGCAGTCACGGAGTCGAGGGGGTCAGCGCGGTCAGCGCCTGGGCGGCGTGCCTCCCGGAGGCGCGCGTCGAGCCGTTCCGGCTCGAGACGCTCAAGTTCCCCGGGTCGGACGACGAGGCGACGTCGCGCCTGGCGGTCGTGGGCATGCCGCAGACCCGTGACGACGACGTGGTGGCGGTGCTGCTCGCCGACCCGTACAGCTTCCCGGTGGACGCGTTCGTCGAGCGGTCCGGCGAGGTGCTGCCCGGCCTCCCGCTCGTGGGCGGCCTGGCGACCGGCCCGGGCGGCCGCGGGACCACCCGGCTCTTCGCGGACGGCGAGATCGCCGACTCCGGCGCCGTCGGAGTGCTCCTCGGCGGCTCGGTGATGACCTCCACCGTCGTCAGCCAGGGCGCCCGGCCCATCGGCCCGACCATGGTCGTCACCAAGGCCGAGGACAACATCCTGTACGAACTGGCCGGCATGCCCGCGCTGGCCAAGCTGGAGGAGATCGTCGGCGGGCTGCCGGAGGACGAGCGCGGGCTCGTCGAGGCGGGCCTGCTCATCGGCGTGGCCATGGACGAGTACGCCGAGCGGCAGGAGCGCGGCGACTTCCTGGTCCGCGGGGTGATCGGCGCGGACCCCGAGGTGGGCGCGCTCGCGGCCGGGGAGATCATCGAGATCGGCCGCACCGTCCGCTTCCACGTGCGCGACGCCGACGCGGCGGACGAGGACCTCGGTCGCCTCCTGGGCGACCTGGACCTGACGCCCATCGAGGGCGCGCTGCTGTTCTCGTGCACGGGCCGGGGCCGCGCGATGTTCGTCGACTCCGACCATGACGTGCGCACGCTGCGCGAGGTGCTCGGCGGACCCGGCGTCGGCGGGTTCTTCGCCGCGGGGGAGATCGGGCCGGTCGCGGGGCGCAACCACGTCCACAGCTTCACCGCGTCCATCCTGGCCTTCGGGCCCGGCGGCAAGGAGGGTCCCGCGTGACGGGCTGTGTCCTCGCGGTCGACATCGGCGGCACCAAGCTGGCGGTCGCGCATGTCGAGCCGGGCGGGCGGATCGCCGCGTACGAGCGCATGGCGACGCCGCAGCCGCCGCACGCCGAAGCCGAGACCCTCTGGCGGACCATGCTCAGCCTGATCGACCGGCTGCCCGACACGCGGCCGGTCGGCGTCGGGGTCGGCTGCGGCGGCCCGATGAGCTGGCCGGGCGGGAAGGTCTCGCCGCTCAACATCCCGGCGTGGCGCGGGTTCCCGCTGCGCGAGCGGCTGCAGGAGCGGTACCCGGGCCTGCCGGTCCGGATCCACAACGACGCGGTCGCCGTCGCGGTCGGGGAGCACTGGCGCGGCGCGGGCCGCGGGCGCACCGACATGCTGGGCATGGTCGTCTCGACCGGCGTGGGCGGCGGCCTGATCCTCGGCGGCCGCCTCGTCGACGGTGTCAGCGGCAACGCGGGGCACATCGGCCACGTGATCGTCGACCATGAGGGGCCCTCCTGTGAGTGCGGCGGCCGCGGCTGCCTGGAGGCGATCGCGCGAGGCCCCGGCCTGGCGGCGTGGGCACGGGAGCAGGGCTGGACCGGCGAGACCGCCAAGGAGCTCGCCGACGACGCCGCCCGGGGGCACCCCATCGCCGTGCGGGCGATGAACCGCGCGGGCTGGGCGCTCGGTGTGGCGATCGCCTCCGCGACCCACCTGTGCGATCTGGAGGTCGTCGCGATCGGCGGCGGCCTGTCCCAGGCGGGGCCACTGCTGTTCCGGCCGCTGGAGGACACGCTGCGGGCCCACGCCCGCATGGACTTCGCCCGCCAGGCCCGGGTCGTCCCGGCCGCGCTGGGCCAGACGGCGGGCCTGATCGGCGCCGCCGCCTTCGTCCTCGCCGAGGACCGCTACTGGACGGTGGACGAGTAGGGCGCGTCCGGGCCGGAAACTCCGGTCGCCGCCATGGCGAGGGTCTGGCGAACGCCTGCCCTGAGTGCGGACGGCGCCGTGGGAGACTCGTGACATGAGCGGTCCCGTCGGCGTTGATGAGGTCCGCGCGGCTCAGGACGTGCTGCGCGATGTCACCGTGACGACCCCGATCCTGGAGTCCCGGTCGCTGTCGGCGAAGGTCGGCGGTCCCGTTCTGCTCAAGGCCGAGAACCTCCAGCGCGCGGGATCGTTCAAGGCCCGCGGGGCGTACGTCCGCATCGCGCGCCTCAGTGCGGAGGAGCGGGCGCGCGGCGTCGTCGCGGCCAGCGCCGGGAACCACGCGCAGGGCGTCGCGCTGGCCGCGACCCTGCTCGGCTGCCGGAGCGTCGTCTTCATGCCGGAGGGCGCGCCGCTGCCGAAGGTCGCCGCGACCCGGGCGTACGGCGCGGAGGTCGTGTTCGGCGGGCCGGGCGTCGACGCCTGCCTGGCGGCAGCCACGGCCTACGCACGGGAGAACGGAGCCGTCTTCATCCATCCGTTCGACCACCCCGACGTGGTGGCGGGGCAGGGCACGGTGGGCCTGGAGATCCTGGAGCAGTACCCGGACGTCCGCACGATCGTGGTGCCCGTCGGCGGCGGTGGCCTGGTCGCGGGGATCGCGGCGGCCGTCAAGGAGCCCCGCCCGGACGTGCGCGTCGTCGGCGCTCAGGCCGAGCGCGCGGCGGCCTTCCCGCCGTCGCTGGCCGCCGGGCGCCCCGTCTCCGTGGCGCCGTCGGCCACGATGGCCGACGGCATCGCGGTCGGCCGGCCGGGTGACCTCACCTTCGAGCTGGTCTCCAAGCTCGTCGACTCGGTCGTCACCGTCTCCGAGGAGACGATCTCCCGGGCGCTGCTCAACTGCCTAGAACGCTCCAAGCAGGTGGTGGAGCCCGCCGGTGCGGTCGGCGTCGCCGCGCTGCTGGACCGGCCGCACATGTTCGAGCCGCCCGTGGTGACGGTGCTGTCCGGCGGGAACATCGACCCGCTGCTGCTGTCGAAGGTGCTTCGTCACGGGCTGGCGGTGGCCGGCCGCTACCTGATGTTCCGTGTACGGCTCCCGGACCGGCCCGGCGCGCTCGTCACGCTGCTCGGTGAGCTGGCCGAGCTCGGGGTCAACGTCCTGGACGTCGTTCACCAGCGGACCGCCGCCCGGCTCAACGTGGACGAGGTCGAGGTGTCCCTGCATCTGGAGACCCGGGGCCCGGACCACTGTGACGAGGTCCTCGGCCGCCTGCGCGCGGAGGGGTACACGCTGAGCTTCGGCTGACCGGCCGGTCCTCGGTGACCGAGGCGTTATGAAACCGTTATGGCGCTCGGGGGCCTGATGTCAGAGGCTCGTTACCTGGATCCTTCGTCGTAGTCGCTCGTTGGGAAGTGAGATGTCCTCGGTCGATCGCGCCACGAAGCGACACCGAGTGGTCCAGCTGACCATCGCGCTGCTCCAGGGGCCCGGAGCCTTCTTCACCTTCTACGCGACCAAGTGGCCGTTCTGGGAGCAGTTACTCTTCTTCCTCGGCATCATGGCCGTGGCGGTCGTTCTGGCCGCAGTGCTGCTGCGCTGGATCGAGTCGCCGTCCTCGCCGGGCTCCGGAATCGCCGACTACATCGAGATCGTCGTGTCGGGCGCGGCGCGATGGACGGTCCGCGGTCTCCCCGGGATCGCCGCCGCCACGGCCGTCTACTTCCTCGTGACGAGCGTGGTGCCCTACACGACGGACCGGCTCTGGCCTTCGCTGACGCACCACGAGGTCTGCGGAGAGCCGATGGACCTCCGGGTGGTCACCGGCCCCGAGAACGCCGCTCTGCTGACCGAAGCGGCCCACCGCTACGCCGCCGAGACGTCGGGGAACGGCTGCCGGACGGTGACCGTGACCGTCGCCACGATCTCCTCACTCGACCGGCTCAAGAACGGCCTGGCCGGTGGCTGGGTGAGCCCGGAGTCGGCACTCGACCGGCTCGACTGTTCGAAGCTCCCGTCACGGCTGGCACTGCTGGGCCCGCGACCGGACATCTGGATCCCCGACAGCGGCGAGACCGTCGACTGGGTACGGGACCGCCTCGACAGCGGTGACTCGTGCTCCCTCACCCAGAACCCGATACGCGTCGAAGCCGGCAGCGTCCACGCGGCCGGATCGGTCGGCACCTCACCCATGGTCCTGGGCGTCTTCGCCGACGCCGACCGCCCCGACCTGGGAGGCGACGCGGGCCGCCCGAGCCTGGCCGCACTGCTTCAGACCTTCCGGACCTACCGGATCGTCAACTCGGTGGTGCGCCCTTCCCCCGACACCTCCGAGTCCGCGCTGCTGTCGACCCCGGTCCTGTACCAGGCGTTACGCGCGGCGGACCGAGCCTCCGACGAGGACGTGGAGGGATCACTCGACCAGAGTCCGCTCTCCACCGGTGACGCCACCTCGCTGCTGTGCCGGTTCCGTGCCGACGACGCGGCCGGGAAGAGCCCGCCCACGAACACGGCGGTCGTCGTCCCGGAGAGCGTCCTCGCGCGTTATGACCGCGGCGACGACCTGCGGCAGGACGTGTCCTGCCCCGGGCGCGTCCCCTCCGCGAAGTGGCGGCTCTACCCGTTCTACACCAGCGACCTGCCGCTGCTGGACCACCCGTTCGTCCATCTGCGCTGGCCCGGTGAGGACACCGGCCGGCGTGCCCAGGCCGTCGACGACTTCTCCCACTGGCTCGAGCACGGCGAGCTGACCCACGAGGGACTGCGCACCGCGGCGGGACGGTTCCCGGCGAGCACGCCGTACCGGAAGATCCTGCAGAGCCAGCGGAACGACGTGCCGGAGACCGTGTCGCGCCCCGCGCTCCACGCCTCCGGCTGTAGCGGATCGCTGAGCCGTGGCCTCGACTGTTACGACAAGGCCCGGCCGAAGTACCCCGTGACCCTGATGATCGACGTCTCCGGCTCGATGGCCAACACCGTGGCCGGCGGGCCGCGCCTGGCGCGGGCGCAAGGACTGGCCGAGCGCGTCATGGCCGACGTCCGGTCGGGGACCCCGACCCGTCTGTTCTTCTTCTCGAGCGTCACCCACCCGGCGACCGGACCGATCGGTGACACCGGCGACGGGACCGCCTTCGATAACGTCCTCGGCGCGGTGCACCGGGCCACCACCGATGGACGGGACCTGGACCTCGTCACGGCGGTCGGGCAGGCACTCCCGTGGCTGAAGCAGGGGAAACAGACCCTGCTCCTGCTCACCGACGGGCAGCCGAAGACCGACCCGCAGGACGCCGCCCGGCGGGCACGCGACCTCGCCGGGCAGATCAGGGCCCGCTTCCCCGCCCTCCGCGTCCTGACCGTGCTGACCGGCCCTTCGGGCTGCGACGATCCGCCGGTCAGGGACTTCGCCGGCGCCTTCGGCCCGGGCTCCTGCCTCGACCGGGCACAGCTCACGACCGACGACTTCGCCGGCCTCATCGCGTCCGAGATCTCCGGGGGATAGCGATGGCCGTCGGCACGGGGTACCGGAACGGGCGCGCGAGGCGGCGCAGACGCCTCGCCGCCTCCATCGTGGCCGCGGCGCTGACGCTGGTCATCCTGCCCGGCGTGAAGTGGTCGCTGTCCTACCGCCCGGCCGTCGCGGGCTGCGGAGAACATCACGGCCTGGTCGTCGCCGCGGACGTCGACATCAGCCCCGACTTCCAGCGGCGCGCCCTGATCGACCAGTGGAACAAGGAGCACCCCGGCACGCCGGCGACCTTCGTCGAGATAGCGCGGTCGACCGACGACGTGCGCAGCCAGCTCGCCGCGGCCCTCGGCTCGGGAAGCTGCGCCTACGACGTCGTCGTCGCCGACATCGCGTGGATCCCGGAGTACGTCCGGCGGGGTCTCCTCGCGCCGGTCGACAGCTCCCGGCTCGACGACCCGGGCGACTTCGTGCCGCAGACCCTGGAGACGGGCCGGTGGCGAGGGCGCCAGTACGCGGTCCCCTGGTACACCGACGCCGGCCTGCTCTACGTCCGGCGCGGCGACCGGGCACCGAGCTCGTGGGACGACCTGCTCGGCCGGGGCTACGCGACCCAGCTGAAGGACTACGAGGGACTCACCGTCAACACGCTGGAGGTCATCTGGAACACCCAGCGGAGGGCGGTCCTCAGCGGCCCCATCGACAAGGTCGACGAGAGGACCGCCGCGATCGTACTGGCGGGGATCGACCGCCTGGCCACCGCGAACCCGGCCCTGGCCCGCTCCCGCTCGTACGAGGAGGACGGCTCCTTCGACGCCTTCGCCGACCACGCCACGGGACTCATGCGCAACTGGCCGTACGCCTTCCGGCAGCTCATCGCCGACCCGCGCGTCGGTGACGGGTTTCAGGTGACGACCCTCCCGGGAACGGGCGTCAGCGTCCTCGGCGGATGGGACCTCGCGGTCTCCGCCCACTCCAGGCACAAGGCGGACAGCCGCGCGCTCATCGACTTCCTCACCGGCACGGACGCCCAGCGCCGCATGTTCTCCTGCGGCGGCTTCACCCCGTCCCGTACCTCGGCCTTCGAAGGGGTGACGCCCTGCCCGGACCCGAAGTACCGGCCCGACGAGCTCCCGTCCCCGCAGCGGTTCAGCGAGTTCGCGAACACCCTCCAGGCCGCGCTCTACCATGCCCGCCTCCGCTCGGTCACCCCGTACTACGCGCAGTTCAGCGAGACCTTCCGCCGCTGCGTCCTGAAGGTCCTGGGCGCGCACGACCGGGTGCCCGGCGCACGCGCGCCAACTCCCCGTGAACTGGCCCACGCCCTCACCGCCGCCCTCAACGGCCGACAGGGCACCTGCTGACCCGGCGGCAACTGCGTCGAAGTGATCGTGGTCGACGGGTGGTGGCCTTCGAACGGTGAGCGGCCCGGTGATCTCACAGAGATCGCCGGGCCGCGTCGTACGGGAGGTCAGAGGGCGGGCTTGCCCTCGCTGTAGACCCACGCCTGGAACAGCTTGTCCAGGTCCTCGTGGGTGAAGTGCTCGGTGAACGAGACGAACTGCGCCGTCGTGGCGTTGCCGTAGCGGTGCGCCGCCGGCCACGCCTTGATCAGCTGGAAGAACGCCTTGTCGCCGACGGCCTTGCGGATCTGGTGGATCGTCATCGCGGCCCGCGTGTAGGTCAGGTCGTCGAAGATGTGGTCACGGCCCGGGTCGGCGACCTTGCCGCTCCAGTCGGTGTCCGGGGAGTCGTACGCCTGGTCGAACAGCTGCTGCGCCGTCTGACCGCCGTGCTGCTCGCTGTAGAGCCACTCGGAGTAGGTCGCGAAGCCCTCGTTCAGCCAGATGTGCTTCCACTGCGCCGGGGTCACGGCGTCGCCGAACCACTGGTGCCCCAGCTCGTGGGCGAGCAGGCCCGCGCTCGGGATCGCGCCCGCCGACCGCCGGGCGTACACCGGACGGCCCTGCGTCTCCAGGGAGTAGCCGACGGCCGGGGCGAGCACGTCGATGCCGCCGACCGAGCCGAACGGGTAGCGGCCGTACAGCTTCTGCTCCCAGTCGATGATGTCGGCCGTGGCCCGGTTGAAGTCGTCGGAGGCCGTGGCGGACTTCACCGCGGCCGGGTCGACGGCGGTGATGTTGCGCAGGCCGCTCGGCGTGCGGGTGTCCTTGACGTCGAAGTGGCCGATCGCGACCATGACGAGCTCGCTCGCGGTCGGCTGCTTGTCCACCCAGCGGAAGGTCGTGGTCGCCCCGTGCGTGCGGGTGCCGGCCGGCTCGCCGTTCGCCAGCACCTGCAGGCCCTTCGGCACCGTGATGGTGAAGTCGTACGTGGCCTTGTCGGCGGTGCTGTCGTTGACGGGGTACCAGGTCGCCGAGCCGAACGGCTGGGACAGCGCCACCGCGCCGTCGTGCGTCTGGATCCAGCCGGAGATGCCGAGCGCCTTGTCGTTGATCATTTGCGGGACGCCGGAATACGTGACGTCCACCGTGAACGACCGGCCCTTGCGCAGGCCGTGCGGGGGAGTGATCACGAGCTCCTGCGCGCCGGTGCGCTCGAACTTCGCGGTGTGCCCGTCGACCTTGACCTTGCCGACCTTCAGCGGACCGAGGAGGTCCAGGTCGAACCGGGAGAGGTTCTGCGTCGCGGTCGCGGAGATCCTGGCCTCGGCGTCGATCGCCTTCGTGCCGGCGTCGTACGCCAGGGACAGGCTGTAGTGCCGGGCGTCGTAACCGCCGTTGCCCATGTCGGGGAAGTACGGGTCGCCGGCGCCGGGCGCGCCGGGGGTGAACCCGGCCTTGGCCTGGGCGGCGGACAGGGGGGTGAGCAGACCGGCCGCCGCCACGATGGCGGCGATCGACAGAGCTCGTGGGGTAAGCCTTGCCATGCACCTCTCCAGTTGTCTTCGGTGGCGCCACGCCCGAGGCGTCACGCGGGACTCAGCATGCTCTCTGTGATCGCCGATCACAAGGTACGACCGGCGGTCACCACGAGGTCGGGCGCTTCTTTCCGTACAGCCAGACCTGGAAGAACCTGCCGAGATCCTTGCCGGAGACCCGTTCGGCGAGCGCGATGAACTGACCGGTGGTGGCGTTGCCGTGGCGGTGCTCGCTCGTCCAGGCCCGCAGGATCGCGAAGAACTTCGCGTCACCGACCTTCTGCCGCAGCGCGTGCAGCGTCATGCCGCCGCGTTCGTACACGGAGCGGCCGAACAGCTGCGCCCGGCCCGGCGCGGCCGGGGGGACCGTCCACAGGTCCGGGCTGCCGGTCTGGCGGTACCTCTGGTCGAACTGCGCCTGCACCGACGGGCCGGTGCCGCTCCGCTCGCCCCACAGCCACTCGGCGTACGTGGCGAAGCCCTCGTTGAGCCAGATGTCGCTCCAGTGGGTCACGGTGACGCTGTCCCCGAACCACTGGTGCGACAGCTCGTGCGCGATCGTCGTCGGGTCGGCGCCCATCGCGGGGCCGTACTCCGGCTTGGTCTGGGTCTCCAGCGCGAACCCCACCTGGAGGTTGTCGACGACCCCGCCGGCCGACGCGAACGGGTACGGGCCGAAGAGTTTCGCCCACGTGTCGACGACGCGTGCGGTCGTGTCGTACAGCTTGTCCGCCGTGGTGGTCGTGACGGTCGGGTCGACCGCGGCGTACACCGGGACGCCGCCGGGCGTACGGCCGGTGCGGACCTTGAAGCGCCCCACGTCCACCATCGCGAGGTAGGTCGCCATCGGGGCGTCCTCGCGCCAGCGGTAGGTCGTGGAGTTCCCGGTGGTGGCCGTCCCGGTCTGGATCCCGTTGGCGATCGCGGTGAGGCCGTGCGGCACGGTGAGCCGGAAGTCGAAGCTCGCCTTGTCCTCCGGGTGGTCGTTCGAGGGGAACCACGTGTGCGCCCCGCTCGGCTCGTCGCCGGTGAAGACGCCGTCCGAGGTGGACAGCCAGCCGTACCGGCCCAGCACCGGATCGTCGATCTGCCGGGGAATCCCGGAGTACCGGACGCGTACGGCGAACCTTCCGCCGCGGGCGATCGGCGCGGCGGGAGTGACGGTGAGCTCGCTGTCCCTGCGGGTGTAGGAGGCCGTCCGGCCGTCGACCGTGACCTCGGACACGTTCAGCCCGGTGAGGTCCAGGTCGAAGCGGGTCAGCGGTCCCGTCGCGACCGCGGTCACGGTCGCGGTGCCGGCCAGTTCCGGTGTCGCCTTCGGCGTGATCCGCAGGTCCAGTGAGTAGTGCTGCACGTCGTAGCCGCCGTTGCCGTCACCGGGGACGTACGCGTCTCCGGCACTCACGGCGCCGACGGCCGGTGCCACCGAGGCGGCCGTCGGTGAGCGGGCGGAGCCCCCGTTGGACGAGCAGGCGGTGAGCACGCCGACGAGCAGCGCGCTCAGGGGGAGGCGGGGAGAGGGAAGGCTCACCGCCCCAGCCTCGCCGCAAAACGCGGATAAAGCGAACTCGCCGTTCTGCCCGATCCGGCCCACCACGGGGCGGAACCGGACCGGTCACCGCGATTCACCCAAAAAAGCTTTGCCCGCTTCTTACCGCAAATCTCCGGCGCGCGGCGCGAGTGATCGCCGACTAGAGATTTCCGCGACGTTCCTGCTCGCGTTCGATCGCTTCGAAAAGGGCCTTGAAGTTGCCCTTGCCGAAGCCCAGCGAGCCGTGCCGTTCGATCAGTTCGAAGAACACCGTCGGCCGGTCCTGCACCGGCTTGGTGAAGATCTGCAGCAGGTAGCCGTCCTCGTCGCGGTCGACCAGGATCCGCCGTTCCTGCAGCTCCTCGATCGGCACCCGGACGTCGCCGATGCGCTCGCGCAGCGCCGGGTCCTCGTAGTAGGAGTCCGGAGTGTCGAGGAACTCCACGCCCGCCGCGCGCATCGCGTCCACGGTGTACAGGATGTCGTTCGTGGCCAGTGCGATGTGCTGCATGCCCGGGCCGCCGTAGAACTCCAGGTACTCATCGATCTGGGACTTCTTCTTGGCGATCGCCGGCTCGTTGAGCGGGAACTTCACCTTTCTGGTGCCGTCGGCGACGACCTTGGACATCAGCGCGGAGTACTCCGTGGCGATGTCGTCGCCGACGAACTCCTTCATGTTCGTGAAGCCCATGACGCGCTGGTAGAACTTCACCCACTCGTCCATCCGGCCGAGCTCGACGTTGCCGACGCAGTGGTCGATCGCCTGGAAGAAGCGCTTCTGGGGCGGCGCCACGATCGGGTCGGCGGCGACGTAACCGGGCAGGTACGGGCCGGAGTAGTTCGAGCGTTCCACGAGCGAGTGCCGGGTCTCGCCGTAGGCCGCGATGGCAGCGACGACGACCTTGCCGTGCTCGTCCTCCAGGACGTGAGGGGCCTCGACGCTCCGCGCGCCCTGGGCGATCGCGTGCTGGTAGGCCGCCTCCGCGTCGGGCACCTCGATGGCCAGGTCGATCGCGCCGTCCCCGTGTTCGGCGACGTGACGGCCGAGGTCGGTGCCGGCGCGGACGGCGCCCTTGAGCACGAAGCGGGCGCCACCGGACTCCAGGACGTACGCGGCCTCGTCGCGGCTGCCGGTCTCCGGCCCCTTGTAGGCGACGCAGCGCATCCCGAACGCGGTCGAGTAGTAGTGCGCCGCCTGGCGGGCGTTGCCCACGGCGAAGACGACGGCGTCCATGCCCTTGACGGGGAACGGATCATCGCGGCGCGGGTACGGCGCGCGGTGCTGCTGCTCGGTGGCCTGGGTCATGGTCACTCCCTGCACGGCGGTGGGCGAGGTTCTCCCACAATGTCGATCGCCGGGTACAGGTTGCGCAAGACCTGCCGGAATCACTGGGCAACTTGTACAGTGCTGGTCGGAGGCACTGGGCAGATCTGGACACCCTGCCCAGGAGATACGGGGAGACGAGATGATCGACGACCTCGACGCCCGGCTGATCGGGCTGCTCGACGCCGAGCCGCGCATCGGCGTCCTGGAGTGCTCACGCCGGCTCGGCGTGGCCCGCGGCACCGTGCAGGCGAGGCTGGACCGGCTGCAGGAGCGCGGCGTCATCCGCGGGTTCGGGCCGGAGGTCGACCCGGCCAAGCTGGGTTACCAGGTGACGGCGTTCGTCACGTTGGAGATCCGGCAGGCGGGCGGGCACGACCCCGTCGCCGCCCGGCTGGCGGCCATCCCCGAGGTCATCGAGGTGCACACCATCACCGGCGGCGGCGACATGCTCTGCCGCATCGTCGGCCGGGGCAACCAGGACCTGCAACGCGTCATCGACCTGATCGTCGACGTCGAGGGCGTTCAGCGGACCTCGACCGTCATCGCGCTGGCGACCCCCGTGCCGCAGCGGACGCTGCCGCTCGTACGAGCCGCGGCGCGGCCGTGAGCGCACACGCGTCATCGCCCGCACGCCAGGGGCGTACGGGCGATGACGTGGATGTCCGGGCGCCGGCGGCGCTCGGGTGGCTCAGAGACCGGGGCCGGTTCGAAGACCGGGCCGGTTCAGAGACCGGGTGGCTCGGAAGCCGGGTGGCTCAGGAGCCGACGTACGGCGTGGCGTCGAGGATCTCGACCTCCATGCTCCGGCCGTTCGGCAGGTTGTACTTGGCCTTCTCGCCGACCTTCTTGCCGTTGATCGCGGCGCCGAGCGGGGACTTGGGGGAGTAGACGTCGATCGGGGCGCCGCTCTCCTCACGGGAGGCCAGCAGGAACGTGACCTCCTCGTCGTCGCCGACGAACTGCACGGTGACGGTCATTCCGGGACCGACCACGCCCTCGGTACGCGGCGCCTCACCCACCCGGGCGTTCTGCAGGATCTGCTGGAGCTGGAGGACGCGGCCCTCCTGCTTGCCCTGCTCCTCCTTGGCCGCGTGGTATCCGCCGTTCTCCCGCAGGTCCCCTTCTTCACGGGCGGCCTCGATCTTCTGTGCGATCGCGATCCGGCCCTCGCCCGTGAGGTAGTCCAGCTCGGCCTTGAGCCGGTCGTACGCCTCCTGGGTCAGCCAGGTGACGTTCTCATTGCGGGTCTCGGTCACGGGTACTCCTCATCACACGAAGTGCGGCCGTTGAACTCTCTAGGCTACCGGCACTTGAACGTGCAGTAGCCGAGCGACGAGAGCTTTATGCCGTTATGACGTTCATGTTTGTTCCCCAGTGGGGAGTCCTTTTTAACCTACGCGGCAGTCGTTGACCGTCACGGATGTGGCCCGTGATGACGTCGGCAACTCCTGGTGCCGTTCCACACTGCCGGTGCCCGGGGGAACCGTCACCTCGGCCCGGCCGAGTTCGGAGTGGTCGGTGTCGTACGCCACGAGGGCGCAGCGCACGTCATCGCCCTTCGGCTTGCTGATCTGATAGTGCACGCGCACCGAATGATCGGCCAGCTGGAAGGAGATGACCTCCGGTGTGATCCCCGGCCTGCCCTCCGAGAACCCGACGATGATCGCCCAGCCCACGGCGCAGATCGCCACCAGCACGCCGATGACCGCGTAGGCCACCTTGTTGCCCTTGCGGTCGGCGCTCGGTGCGGTCGCCGTGCTCATCGGCGTCGCGGCGTGGCCGCACCCGGGATCGTGCCGAGGTCGAACACCGCATCCCTCCCTCGAGTGTCGGTGGGGCTCATTACGGTGGCCCCCACCGGGAATCTTCGTGCGGGGGGCCGGTGTTCTCCGGAAGAATCCACCTGACGGGGCGCCTCCGATCACCGGGGTCGCCCGCGCGACGACTACGACCTTACGCTGACGGGGAGCCTACGTTGTCCGAGAGACCGACCGGAACCGAGCCGTTGCGCCTGATGGCCGTCCACGCTCACCCGGACGACGAGTCCAGCAAGGGCGCCGCCACGATGGCGCGCTACTCCGCCGAGGGAGTCCAGGTCCTGGTCGTCACCTGCACGGGCGGTGAGCGCGGCGACATCCTCAACCCCGCGATGGACCGGCCCGAGATCAAGGCCGACCTCGCGGCGGTGCGCATGGAGGAGATGGCCAAGGCCCGGGAGATCCTCGGCGTGGAGCAGCAGTGGCTGGGCTTCGTCGACTCCGGCCTGCCCGAGGGCGACCCGCTGCCGCCGCTCCCGGAGGGATGCTTCGGCCTGCAGCCGATCGAGGTCGCGAGTGAGCCGCTGGTGCGGGCGGTCCGGGAGTTCCGGCCGCACGTGATGCTGACCTACGACGACAACGGCGGCTATCCCCACCCCGACCACATCATGTGCCACAAGGTCTCGGTCGAGGCCTTCGAGGCGGCGGGCGACCCCGACCGCTATCCCGGCACCGGGGAGCCGTGGCAGCCCCTCAAGCTCTACTACCACATGACCTTCCACCAGGAGCGGTTCCAGGCGGAGCACGCGGCGATGGTCGAGGCGGGCCTCGAGTCGCCCTACACCGAGATGCTCAAGCGCTGGCAGGACCGCCCGCTCCAGTGGGAGATCACCACGCGCGTTCCGTGCGCCGACCACTTCGACGTACGCGACCAGGCGCTCCTCGCGCACGCCACCCAGATCGACCCCAACGGGCCGTTCTTCGCCTGCCCGACGGAGCTCAAGAAGAAGGCGTGGCCGACCGAGGACTACCATTTGGCTCGTTCCCTGGTCGACACGGAGCTGCCGGAGGACGACCTGTTCGCCGGCATCCGGGAGAAGGTGTGCCTGTCATGATGTATCTCGCGGTCAACGAAGACCAGGTCACCCCAGGGGTCGTGGCCTTCTTCATCGTCGCCGCGCTCGGCGTGACGCTCTTCTTCCTGATCCGTTCGATGAACCGGCACATCCGCCGCATCGAGGCGCCCAGCGAGGACGAGCTCCGGCAGGCCGACTGGGAGCGCCGGCAGAAGGCCCAGGCCCGGCCGGACACGAAAGAGCCCAAGGCCTGACGCCGCACCGGCGCCCCGAGGTCTGACGCGGATCGGTGCACGGCCGACGCGAGTCGGTGTACCGCCGACAGGGACGGCGTACGGCCGACCCGGACGGCGCACGGCCTGACGCGAGTGAGCGTGCGGCCGTGCGCTCCGGTGTGTCAGGCCGAGGCCGGTACGCGGGGGACCGTGGACCGGTCGCGGAGCCGGTCGGTCGCACCGGCCAGCCCGGCTCCGACGGCGATCACGGTCAGCCCGGCGACCGCGTCGAGGACGTAGTGGTTGCCCGTCCCGATGACGACGGCGAAGATGAAGACCGGGTAGGCCACGGCGAGGAACCGCAGCAGCCGTCGGGTGGTGTTGCGCGCGACCTGCCACCCGCACCACGCCGCCCAGCCCACGTGCAGAGACGGCATCGCGGCGAACTCGTTCGTCAGACCGCCCAGCCCCTTCGGCGCACTGGCGTCCCCGGACCACCAGCCCCACTCGTGATACTTCGCGAGCGTGTCGACGAAGCCCGGCAGCATCCGCGGCGGGGCGGTCGGGAACAGCGTGAACCCCACCAGCCCGAGCAGGGTCGCGGCGACCAGCGTCGTACGGGCCCGCGCGTACTGCGCGGGACGCCTCTTCCACAGCCACACCAGCACGATCGGCGTGACGGCGTAGTGCAGCGCCGCGTAGGCGTACGACATCGTGACGCCGAGGACCGGCACGGCGGAGACGGCGTGGTTGACCTCCCGCTCGTGGGCGAGGTGCAGGGTCCGCTCGAGACCGACGAGGTGATGCGCGTCCGCGAACGCCTGCCCGTGACCCGCGGCCACCAGCATGCGCACGCCGTCGTACATCAGGTACACGACGAGAAGGAGGAGCACCTCCGGCCACCAGCGGGCACGGGATTCCGCGGACGCCCTGGTTACCACCGGGGGCGGCGCCGTGTACGCCTGGGGAACTTTGGTCACCAACGCGGGACCCCCTCCGCCGTCGTGCCTCTGTCCGAGGCATGTCCGTACCCTCCTGCACCGGTGTTATGTGTAACGTGCATCTACCTGGTTCATTCCCGATGCCCAGGCCCCGCGTGGCCTCTCCCGAGCAGGCTCTCAGGGCACGTTCAGGTAGCACTCAACTCCGCAGGTCACTATGGAGGGGTGAGCGAAGCCCGACTTCTCGTGGTCGAAGACGAGCCCAACATCCTCGAACTGCTGTCCGGCAGCCTGCGCTACGCGGGTTTCGAGGTGGCGACGGCGACCGGTGGCACCGAGGCCGTCCAGGTCGCCCTGCAACGTCGGCCCGACCTGATCGTGCTGGACGTCATGCTGCCCGACATGGACGGCTTCGACGTCATCCGCCGGCTGCGCGGCGGGGGAGCGCACATCCCGGTGCTGTTCCTCACCGCGCGGGACGCCACCCAGGACAAGATCCGCGGACTGACGCTCGGCGGGGACGACTACGTCACCAAGCCGTTCAGCCTCGAGGAGGTCATCGCGCGGATCCGCGCCGTGCTGCGCCGTGCCCAGGGCGGTCCCGCCGAGCCCCCGCCCCGGCTCGGTTTCGCCGACCTGGAGCTCGACGAGGAGAGCCATGAGGTCTGGCGGTCCGGTAAGCCGATCCAGCTGTCGCCGACCGAGTTCAAGCTGCTGCGCTACTTCATGACCAACGCCAACCGGGTGCTGTCCAAGGCGCAGATCCTCGACCACGTCTGGGACTACGACTTCCGCGGCGACACCGGCATCGTCGAGTCCTACGTCTCGGTCCTGCGCCGCAAGCTCGACAAGCTCGGCCCCCGTCTGATCCACACGCTGCGCGGGGTCGGTTACGTGCTGCGCCTCCCACCGGAGCGCTGATGACCGCCTGGGCGCGGCGCCTGTCCGCCCGGACCCCGCTGCGAATCAAGCTCATCGCCGCGGTCGTCACGCTCGTCCTCCTCGCCCTCGTCGTGACCGGGGTCGCGAGCGTCTCCGTCATGCGCGACTATCTGCTGGACCGCACCGACCTGCAACTGCAGGACCTGCTGCACCGGGCGGAGCGGTCCCTCGCCCAGCCGGCCAAGCCCCTGCCCGGGCAGGGCGCCGGAACCCTCGTCCAGATCCGCGACGCCGACGGCAAGGTGCTCAAGAGCACGACCGTGTCCCCCTGGGGAACCGTCCAGCCGGATCCCGCCATCCCCGAGAACCCGGACTGGCTCGACGAGCACGCCCAGCGGCCGATCACCCTCAGGGCGGTCTCGGGGGACGTCCGCTGGCGGGTGTACGTCGAGCCCGTCGGCACCGGTTACGTGGTCGCGGCCGCCGACCTGACCGAGGTCGGGCGCACGGTGCGCCGATTCGTGGGCGTAGAACTGATCGTCGGCAGCGTCGTCGTCGTCCTCATCGCCGGGCTCGGCATCGCCATCGTGCGCGCCAGCCTCCGGTCCCTGGAGGACATCGAGCACACGGCGGCCGCCATCGCGACCGGCGACCTGTCGCGCCGCGTTCCCGACGCCGACCCGCGCACCGAGGTCGGCCGCCTCGGCGACGCCCTCAACGGCATGCTCGCCCAGATCGAGACGGCCTTTCACGCGCAGGCCCGGTCGGAGGCGACCGCCCGCGAGTCCGAGGAGCGCATGCGGCGCTTCGTCGCCGACGCCAGCCACGAACTGCGCACGCCGCTGAGCGTGATCCGCGGGTTCGCCGAGTACTACCGGCAGCGCGACGACGTCGACCGCGCCGAACTCGACCGGCTCATCGCCCGGGTCGAGGACGAGGCCGTACGGATGGGCGCGCTCGTCGACGACCTGCTGCTCCTGGCCCGGCTCGACCAGCAACGCCCCCTCGCCATGCGCCCCGTCGACCTCCTCGCCCTGGCCGCCGAGGCCGTGCACGACGCCCGCGTCCTCGACGCCGACCGGAAGATCACGCTGTCCGTGCGCAGCGGCTCGGCGTTCATCGTGACCGGCGACGAACTGCGGCTCCGGCAGGTCATCCGCAACCTGCTGACCAACGCGCTGCAGCACACCCAGGCCGGCACGCCGGTCGAGGTGACGGTGCACTCCGGGCGGCTGGGCGACGCTCCGGCGGCCGTACTCGAGGTCGCCGACCAGGGACAGGGCATGCCACGGGAGCAGGCGGAGCGGGTGTTCGAACGGTTCTACCGCGCGGATCCCGCCCGCAGCCGCGGCGGCACCGGCCTCGGCCTGGCGATCGTCGCCGGCCTCGTCCACGCGCACGGCGGCACGGTCGAGGTCGAGACGGCACCGGGCAAGGGCGCCACCTTCCTCATCACCCTCCCGCTCGACCCGGACGCGATCGACGCGGACCCGGCCGAGACCGTCTCCGCGTAGGCGTTCGGCTTTTACCCCGGCCTTATTGCGCGAACTTTCAGCTTGGGCTCAGCGCCGTTCAAGGCACGGTGGACATCCTCGGACTGTCAGACAAAGTACCGACTTTGGGGGACGAAGCAATGGAGACCCACGACCGGCCCGCGGACGAGCGCCCCGAAGAACCGCAGGCCGGGACGACACCGTCCGTGGAGTCACGGACGGGTTCCTCGTCCACATCCGAAGCAGCAGAGCCCCAGGACGTACGCTCCTGGCCGCCGTCCGAGCAGTGGCAGGGCGCGGAACAGGCCGGACCCGCCGCCGCGCCGGCGGCGAGCGAGACACCGGACGAGCCGAGGGCCCACGGCCCGCAGGCGCAGGGCGGCGGCGGAGAGCAGCCGTACGGCGCGCGGCCGGAGGCGGCGGCGTACGCGCCGCAGGGCGAGCAGCCGAACGCCATCGGCGCCGCGGCGTACGGCGCACCGGGCCCGCAGCCGCCCCACGGCCCGGGCGCGCCCGGCGGCCCGCAGCCGCCCCACGGCCCCGGGGCGTACGGGCAGCCGTACGGCGCGCACCCGGGGGCGTACGCCTACCCGCCCCAGACCCAGCAGGGCCAGGTCGGCCGGCTGACCGCACGGCGCAAGGCGGCCGCCGGCGGCATCGCACTGGCCCTGGTCCTCGCCGGAGGGCTCGCCGGAGGCGCCGTCGCGGCGCTGGTCGACCACGGCCGGACCGTGTACGCCAGCCCGACCGCCGTACGGGGGGCGTCCAACCGGACCGCCACCGGGATCGCGGCCATCGCCCAGGCGGTGCAGCCCAGCGTCGTGTCGATCACGGTGACGACCCCGACCGGTCAGGGCGAGGGCTCCGGCGTCGTCCTGCGCTCCGACGGCGTCATCCTGACCAACAACCACGTCGTGGCCGACGCCACGCAGGGCGGCCAGATCTCGGTGAACTTCAGCGACGGCAAGAAGGCCTCCGCCACCGTGCTCGGCACCGACCCCTCCACGGACCTGGCGGTGATCAAGGCGTCTGGAGTGTCCGGGCTCAAGCCGGCGACGCTCGGCAACAGCGACCAGCTCCAGGTCGGCGACCCGGTCGTCGCGATCGGCAGCCCGCTCGGCCTGGAGGGCTCCGTGACCTCCGGCATCGTCAGCGCCCTGCACCGCACCCTCAACGAGGGCGGTGACCAGCGGCAACAGCAGCCCGGCCTCCCCGGCTGGGGCCAGCAGGGCAGGCAGCAGCAGAGCAGCTCGGGAGCGACGATCGGGGACGCGATCCAGACGGACGCGGCGATCAACCCGGGTAACTCCGGCGGCCCGCTGGTGAACGCGTCCGGCCAGGTCATCGGCATCAACACCGCGATCGCCACGTCCGGCGGCAGCGACGGCAACATCGGGGTCGGGTTCGCGATCCCGATCGACACCGCGAGGCAGGTCGCCGACCAGCTCATCAAGTCCGGCAAGGCCTCGCACGCCTACCTCGGCGTCTCGCTCTCCGACGTGGCCGGCGACCAGCAGGGCGCCCTCATCGCGGGCGTGCAGAAATCCACCCCGGCGGCGTCGGCCGGCCTGCAGGAGGGCGACATCGTCACCGAGGTCGACGGCAAGGCCATCGAGGACTCCCAGAGCCTGTCCGCGGCGATCCGCACCCACCAGCCCGGCGACAAGATCTCGCTGACCTTCATCCGGGGAGGCGGCAAGCACACGGTGAGCGTGACGCTCACCGCCAACTCGGGAAACTGACCCCGAGCGAGCAGGATTCGGCGGGGGAAACCCCCGGACGGCCCGGCGAAGCGCCCCGAACCCAGGGACCGCTTCCCCGGGCCGCCGGCGTCTCGGCGCCCGGCGGGGTCGGGGGGCGGGCCGCTGGGCGTAGTGCCGAGGATCTTCGTGGTCGGCGCGACGAGAACCCTCGGCGCAGATGGGGCGGGTCCTCAGGTGCCGGGGAAGGCGGTCTCCGGGAAACCGTCCGGGCCGTTGCCCGCCGGGAGTACCACCTGGTCACCGGAGGACAGACCACCCGTGATCGCCACGTACCGATCGCTCCGCACTCCGAGCCGCACCACCCTGGTGATGCTCCGCCCATCGTGGCGTACGAGGACCGTGGCCCTGCCGCCGGGGGCGGCCCGCACCGCGGCGGCGGGACCGTACAGCGCGCTCTGGGCCTGCGCGGTCACGACGTCGACGGTCGCGCTCATGCCGGCCAGCACACCGGCCGGCGGGTCGTCGAGGGAGATGTTCACGCCGACCCGCGCGAGGTTGCCGCTGGTGGTGGCCGCCGGGTCGATCCCGGTGACCGTGCCCGTGTACTGCCCGTTCGGTGACATCCCGAGCCCGATCGTCGCCCGCTGGCCGATCTTCAGCCGGTCGACGTCACCGAGTGAGAACAGGGCCCGTACCTGGAGGTCGTCCAGGTCGCCGAGCGTGAGGAACCCGCCCTTACCCGCGCCGACCTGGTCCCCGGCCGTACCCGCGACGGACAGGACGGTGCCGGTCATCGGCGCCTCAAGGGTGGTGGCGGACAGCGCGCGCTCGGCCTGCCGGACGCCGACCTCCGCCTGGGTCACCTTCGCGGAGGCCTGCTGGGCGGCGTTCGGCCGGCAGCCACCGCCACCGCCCGCGCCGCCACGGCTCGCTCCGCCGGCGCCCGCGCCTGGACGGGCCCCGCCGGGCCGGCCGCCGCCCGCCCCGGGCTTGCCGCTCGGTCTCGGGTGGCCGCTCGGTTTCGGATGCCCGGTGGGCTTTGGATGCCCGGTCGGTGTCGGGTGGCCGGTCGGCCCCGGGGAGTGCGTGGGCGGGGGAGCGGTGGGGGTTGGCCGCGGTGAGGTCGGCGTCGGAGTCGGCGTGGGCTTGTGCGTCGGCCTCGGCCTGGGCTTGCGGGTCGGCTTGGGGGTCGGTGTCGGCGTGGGCGAGGTGGCGGTGGGTGCCGGGTTCGGGGCCCGCGGCGGTCGGGGGCGCCGGAAGCCGGCCGTCCGCACCATCGTTCCGGACGCGGTCCCGGTCGCTCCGCTCGCGCCGGCGTTCCCGCCCGCCGCGCCGCCGCCCGTACCACCGCTACCCGTACCGCCGGAGCCGCCGCTGCTACCCGTACCGCCCGAGCCGCCGCCCGTACCGCCGGAGCCGCCGCTGGAGCCGGTTCCGCTGGAGTTCGTGCAGACGCCTCGCAGCGCGTCCGCGTAGGTCTGCCGAGCCGCCGCGAGTACCGCCTTCGCGACGGCGACCTGTTCCCGGGCCGCCGTGTCGTCGAGGCGGGCGAGGACCTGGCCGGCGCGCACCCGGGTGCCCGGGGTGACCTCGACCTCCCGCACCTTTCCGGAGGTGCCGAAGGCGAGTTCTCGGGTGTCGGCACTGCGCACGGTGCCCGCGGCACCGGCGGTCGCCGTCACGGTCCCGCGCCGCACCACGGCGTAGGTCGCGCCGCCGGCCGGTGAGTCGCCGAGGGGCACCACCCCGGACGTGAGCATGACCACCGCGCCGGCTGTCAGCCACGGTGGTCTCCGGAGATGGCGCATGGTCGGGCGGTTCACGCGGGGCATCCTGGCGGATGAAGGTCACGGCGACCCGAACCCATCCTCAGAGTTCCCTGAAGACCGCCTCCCCGTGACGGCCGCCCACTGGTCGTGGCCTCGGAACCGGCTCCGGTATCGCCGGAGTCCACAGGAAGCTCTCAGGAACGGATCAGGTTCGCCCAAGCAGGTTCCGGGAGCCTTTGGCGGGTGAAATCCCTCCTCCGACGTCGTAGCGTGCTCGTCAACGGCGCTCTGGCCGTTCTGCTCGTGGGCGGGGCCGGGGTCGCGTACTTCTCGTTGAGCGATGACGCGGGTGCGTCGTCCCCGGGCCGGACCGTCCAGGTGAGCCGTGGCACGATCGTCGCCTCCGTCTCGGCCTCCGGCACGGTCGCCAGCGCCCGCTCCCAGGACCTCTCCTTCGCGACCAGCGGCACGGTCGACAAGATCAACGTGCAGGTGGGCGACAAGGTCAAGAAGGGCCGCGTCCTGGCCACCGTCGACGACGCGGGTGCCAGGGACGACCTGGAGGCCGCGCGGGCCGCCCTGGACGCCGCCGAGGCCGGTGACACGTCGACCGCCTCGGGATACTCCTCCTACATGCAGGCGAAGGCGTCCTACAACAACGCCAAGCGCGCCCTCGACGGCACCGAGCTCGTCGCCCCCTTCAACGGCACCGTCATCACGGTCAACGGCACCGTCGGCGGATCGTCCAGCGGTTCGAGCGGTTCGAGCGGTTCGTCCGGTGGCTCGTCCTCGGGTTCGGGCGGCTCGGGCGGCGGTGGCGGGTCCGCCGGCTCGTCGGGTTCGGCCGGTTCCACGGGGTCGTCGAGCGGTTCCGGCGGCGGGTTCATGACGATCGCCGACACCTCCAGGCTGGTGGTCACCGGCAACTTCACGGAGGCCGACGTCGCCAAGCTCAAGAAGGGCCAGGAGGCGACCGTGACGTTCGACGCCGTCCAGAACGCCCAGGCGTCCGGCAAGGTCACCGCCATCGACCAGACCGCGACCACGTCGAACAACGTCGTGCAGTACGGCGTCACCGTCTCGCTCACCGATCCGCCCGCCGGGCTGCGCATCGGTGCGACCGCCACGGTCCGGGTGACGACCGCGCGGGCGCAGAACGTGCTGTACGTGCCGACCGCCGCCGTACGGACCGCCGGTGGCCGCAGCACCGTGACCGTCCTGCAGAGCGGCAGGCAGGTGCTCCGGGTCGTGCAGGCCGGTGTCCAGGGCGACCAGGGCACCGAGATCAAGTCCGGGCTGAACGAGGGCGACCAGGTCCTGATCGCGGTCGGCTCGACGGCGGGCACCGGCGGATTCCCCGCGGGCCGCTTCCCCGGCGCCGGCGGTGGTGTCGGTGGCGGTGGCGTCGGCGGCGCTCGCGGCGGAGGCCGGGGGTGACGACCGTCCTCGACGTCCAGGACGTCACCAAGGTGTACGGCGCTGGCGACACGGCCGTGCACGCGTTGCGCGGTATCCGCCTCACCGTCGACGAGGGCGACTACGTGGCGATCATGGGCGCGTCCGGTTCGGGCAAGTCGACCCTGATGAACATCCTGGGCTGCCTCGACGTCCCGACCGGCGGCCGGTACCTCCTCGACGGTCTCGACGTCGGCGCGCTCGACGACCGGCGGCTGGCCGTCCTGCGCAACCGGCGCATCGGGTTCGTGTTCCAGTCCTTCAACCTGATCCCGCGGATGAGCGCGCTGGCCAACGTCGAACTGCCGCTCGCGTACGGCGGGGTGAAGGCCCCGGAAAGGCGGCGGCGGGCGCTGGCCGCGCTGGCGCAGGTCGGCCTCGCCGATCGCGTCGGCCACGAGCCGAACGAACTGTCCGGAGGCCAGCAGCAGCGCATCGCCGTCGCCCGCGCGCTGGTGACCTCCCCGGCGCTCCTGCTGGCCGACGAGCCCACCGGGAATCTCGACACGCGCTCCACGGAGGACGTCCTAGGCGTGCTCGACCGGCTCAGCGCAGACGGCCGCACCATCGTGCTGATCACCCATGAGGACGACGTCGCGGCCCGTGCCAAGCGGGTGATCCGGCTCGTCGACGGCCGTGTCGTCGAGGACCGGCGCGCGGCGCCCGTGGCCGGCCCGCCGCCCGGGCCGGCGGAGGCGGAGGTGCGGAACCGATGACGCTGGAAGTCCTCAGGTTCGCCCTGCACGGGCTGGCCGCCAACAAGCTGCGCAGCGGCCTCACCACCCTCGGCATCCTCATCGGCGTCGGAGCGGTGATCATGCTGGTGGCGGTCGGGAACGGCTCGTCCCAGCAGGTGCAGAAGAACATCGAACGCCTCGGCACCAACACCCTGACCGTCATGCCGTCCACCTCGGGCGGCCGCGGCGGCGGGGGCGGCGGACTCGCCCGGCTGCTGCGCGGCGGCTCAGGGGGAGCGGCGCAGCAGACCGGGCCCCGCGCCCAGGCGAAGAACCTGACCGTCGATGACGCCCGCGCGCTGGCCGACGCGAAGAGCGCCCCCTCGGTGAAGAGCGTTTCGCCGGTGGTGACCGCGTCGTCGGCGAACGCGACGTACGAGGGGACCGCCCACGCGATCCAGCAGTTCGTCGGCACGTACCCGGCGTACTTCGAGGCGTCCAACGCCCCGGTGGCCCGGGGCACGTACTTCACGGCCGACGACGTACTGAACGGCCGCAAGGTCGTGGTCATCGGGAACACGGTCGCCGAGGACCTGTTCGGCACCGTCGACCCCGTCGGGAGGCAGATCACCGTCAGCGGCGTCAACTTCACCGTCGTCGGTGTGTTGAAGACCAAGGGCTCGTCCGGATTCCAGGACGCCGACGACGTCGCGATCGCGCCGTTGCCGGCCGTGCAGCAGAGCCTGACCGGGTACGGCGCGTTGAACCAGATCGTCGTGCAGGCCACGTCGCCCAAGGCGGTCGACACCGCGCAGTCCGAGGTGACCGGCATCCTGAACCAGCGGCACGGCATCTCCGGGTCCAACGCCGCCGACTTCCAGATCCTCAACCAGGCGACCCTGCAGTCGGCGATCAGCAGCAGCAGCCGGACGTTCACGGTGCTGCTCGGCGCGGTCGCGGCCATCAGCCTCCTGGTCGGCGGCATCGGCATCACCAACATCATGCTCGTCACCGTCACCGAACGGACCCGCGAGATCGGGATCCGCAAGGCCATCGGAGCGCCGAAGGGCGCGATCCTCGGCCAGTTCCTCGTCGAGGCGACCGTCCTCAGCCTCCTCGGCGGGCTGCTCGGCGTCGCGGCGGGCGTGATCGGCAGCCGGTTCACGGTCGTGGGAGTGCAGCCGGTGATCGTGCCGAGCTCGATCGCGCTGGCGCTCGGCGTGTCCGTCGCCATCGGGCTGTTCTTCGGCGGCTATCCGGCCAACCGCGCGGCCAAGCTCCGGCCGATCGAAGCACTTCGCCACGAATAGCACTTAGGGAGAGACTGTGCCTGGAACACGGCGCAAGGGCAGCGACGCACCCGTCGACGAGGTGCCACCGGAGGAACTGCTGCGCACCTCACCGTTCGAGGGTGACCTCGCCGAGGAACTGGCCGCGGCCAAGCCACGGAGGGACCGCCGGCTTCCCTCCGCCACGATGGCCCTGGCCGCCGGGGTGCTGGTCGTCGCCGGCTTCGTCGGCGGTGTGCAGGCGGACAAGCACTGGGGGAAGAAGCAGACCACCGCGGGATTTCCGCAGTTCGCCCGGAACGGCCAGGGCGGAGCCGGTCTCCCCGGCGCGGGCGGCGGCCGCCTCGGTGCCTTCGGCGGAGGCGCGCAGGGCGGGACGGCGGCGCGGAGCGGCGCCACCGGTCAGGGCGGCGCGGCGGACCAGAACGGCGCGGCGGGTCAGGGCGGCGCGGGCGGTCAGGGCGGCACCGCCGGTCAGGGCGGTGCGGGCGGCGGCGCGGGCGGCGGTACCACCGGCACCGTCAAGCTCGTGGACGGCGACGTCATCTACGTCCAGACGGCCGACGGGATCGTGCGCGTGAAGACCACCGGTGCCACGAAGGTCTCGGTGACCAAGAGCGCCAAGGTCAAGGACCTCAAGGCCGGCACCTCCGTGGTCGTCCAGGGCACTCCCGGCCAGGACGGCGGCGTCACGGCCACCACGGTGACGCAACGACCCTGACGCCACAGACCCCTGTCCCGCCTCTCACGGAGTGGGACAGGGATCGTACGGCTCAGCTCGCCGCGGGGCGGGGGGTGAAGGTCGGGAGCAGCGGTCTGCAGATCTTGAGCGCCGCGGCGACCTTCGGATCGGACGTCTTCAGCCCGCCGAGGTAGCGCATGCCCGGAGACGGACGGGCGCCCGGCGTACGGTTCGCGGCGGGCGGGCGCCCGGCACCGGGGGTCGGGGTCGGAAGCGTCACCCCGTGGTCCTTGAGGCAACTGCGGAACGCCTGCAGCTCCTGCATGCCCTGGCGCTGCCCCTGCGGGGCGAGCGACCGGCAGGCGTCCCGCGCCGCCTGGCTCACCCCGCCGAAGGAGCGGCCGAATCCGCCGCCTCCCTGCCCCGGCCGGCCGGAGGGCCGCCCGCTGGGGCGGGCGGTCGGGATGGTGGCACCGTGCTGACGAAGGCAGGCGGCGTACGCCGCGAAACCGCCGGCGCCCGACGCGCCGGCCGAACCGGAGGGTGAGGCGGCCGTCTTGCTGCCGGAGGATCCGCAGCCGGCGCAGACGGCGAGCGCGGCCGCCGAGGCCAGCATCGCTCCGCCGTGGAGGATTCGCATGGGCCGCGATGATGGCCGATCTTCCTGGAGCCCGCCTTCGGCCTACCTGAAAGCTTCCTTCATGACACGCCCGCCTGCGGACGTCGCGGCGCCGCCCACGGAACACCGGGAGCGCCGGGCACGTGAGCACGGCGCTTCGGCCGCCCCGGCTCAACGCGTCTCCGCACCCGGGACGGACGCATTGCGCGCCGGGCCCCTCCGGCCACGAGGGGCCCGGCGCGCGGCTCATTTCGCGGCTGGTCAGGCGGCGGTTCGGTCTCCGGTAGCGCGACGGCGCAGGCCGGCGTCCTTCAGGGCGGGCGGCTGGTACGCCATGTCGAGCTGGCCGACGTCGGTTCCGGGGGGCACGATCTCGTCAATGGCGTCCAAGAGCGCATCGTCGAGGACGGTGTCGGCGCCGGCGAGGAGGTCATCGAGGTGGGCCATGGTGCGTGGGCCGATGATCGCGGAGGTGACGCCGGGGTGAGCGATGGCGAACGCCACGGCCATATGCGTCATTTTGATCCCTGACTCCTCGGCGAGCGGGATCAGCCGCTCGACGACGTCGAGGCGGTTCTCGTCGCTGTAGTGCTTGAAGGATCCGCCGCGGTGCGTGGTCGGCTGCAGGCCCTTGCGATAGCGCCCGGTGAGCATGCCCTGGGCCAGCGGGCTCCACACCATGGTGCCCATGCCGTACTTCTCTGTGACGGGCAGAATCTCACGCTCGATGCCGCGGTTGAGGATGGAATAGGTGGGCTGCTCGGTGCGCAGGCGCTCGAATCCGCGGGCTTCGGCGATCCACTGGGCCTCGACGAGCGCGGAGGCGGGGAACGTGGAGGAGCCGATGGCGCGGACCTTGCCGCTGCGCACCAGATCGGTCATGGCGGACAGGGTTTCTTCGAGGTCGACCGTGGGGTCGAGGCGGTGGAGCTGGTAGAGGTCGATGTGGTCGGTGCCGAGCCTGCGCAGGGAGTCCTCGACCGCGGTCATGATCCAACGTCGGGAGGTGCCGCGCTGATTGGGGTCGTCGCCCATGGGGCCGTTGACCTTGGTGGCGAGGACGACGTTGTCGCGGCGCCCCTTGATCGCCTTGCCGACGATCTCCTCGGACTCGCCGCGGGAGTACATGTCGGCGGTGTCGATGAAGTTGATTCCGGCGTCGAGTGCCTTGTGGATGATGCGGATGGAGTCGTCGTGATCCGGATTGCCGATGGCGCCGAACATCATTGCGCCCAGGCAGTAGGGGCTGACCTGGATGCCGGTGCGGCCGAGCGTGCGGTACTTCATCAGGGTGTCCTCTATTGGGCTGCAGTCGGGGCGATAAGGCGATCGACTGATTGTCAGTCGAACTGATAATCAGCGTAGCGTACGCTAGTGCCATGTCGTCGATCGAAGACACCGACACTGACGTCGGCCCCGGCCCTCACCTGACATCCCGGCTGGCCTTCCTCCTCAAGCGTTCGATGCAGCGACTGTCCGCCTTGACCACCGAGGCGCTGGAGCCCTTCGGGCTCGACGACCGGCGGCTGGGCGTGCTGCTCCTGCTGGCCGACAGCGAGCCGCTGTCCCAGCAGCAGGCCGCGGAACGCCTGGGCATCGACCGGAGCACGATGGTGATCCACCTCGACGCCCTGGCCGAACAAGGACTGGTCATACGCCACCCCGACCCGAACGACCGGCGCCGCAACGTGGTCCTGCTGACCGAAAGAGGCCGCGACACCGTGGAGAAGGCCGTCGTAGCCTGCGAGGAGGCCGAGCGAGCGCTGCTCGCCCCGGTGGATGAGCCGGCTCGGGTGAACCTGCGCGAAGCACTGACGGCTGTCGAGAGGCACGCGCGTTCGCACCGCTCCCCGGCCCGCGTGCCCGATGGGGGCCGGCCCCGGTAGTCCGGGCGGATCACCGGGACCGGCCATGCCGGGGCGGGATCGATACGGTGTGAGGGTTCGCGGTCGGCTGCCCGGGCAGGTGACGCGTGAAACGCAGGACCACCCACTGACCGGGCGGGGCACGGTGAAGCCGGCCCCGGACCCGGACGTACGGACGCACCGACCACGGCGGGACCACAGATGAATCGACTCAAGGACGCCACGAGCCCGTACCTGCTGCAGCACGCGGACAACCCCGTCCACTGGTTCCCCTGGGGGGATGAGGCGTTCGAGGAGGCGCGCCGCAGGGACGTGCCGATCCTGCTGAGCGTCGGCTACGCCGCCTGCCACTGGTGCCACGTCATGGCGCACGAGTCCTTCGAGGACGAGGCGACGGCGCGGCTGATGAACGACCTGTTCGTCAGCGTCAAGGTGGACCGCGAGGAGCGCCCCGACGTCGACGCGGTGTACATGGAGGCCACCCAGGCGATGACGGGCCAGGGCGGCTGGCCGATGACCGTCTTCATGACGCCCGGCGGCGAGCCGTTCTACTGCGGCACCTACTTCCCCCGGCCGCACTTCCAGCAGCTTCTGCGGGCGGTGGCGCAGGCGTGGCGGGACAAGCGCGACGACGTGATCGCCCAGGGACAGAAGGTCGTCGAGGCCCTGTCCGGGCAGGCCGCGATCGGCGGCGAGGGCGCCCCGGCGCCGGACGTGCCGGAGACCGCGGTACGGGACCTGGCGCGGACGTACGACGAGGCGAACGGCGGGTTCGGCACGGCGCCGAAGTTCCCGCCGTCAATGGTGCTGGAGTTCCTGCTGCGCCACGCCGCGCGCGGCGGTGACGGCCTCGCGATGGCCGAGGGCACCCTGGAGGCGATGGCGCGGGGCGGCATGTACGACCAGCTCGGCGGCGGGTTCGCCCGGTACTCGGTCGACGCACGCTGGGGGGTGCCGCACTTCGAGAAGATGCTGTACGACAACGCCCTGCTGGCCCGGGTGTACGCCCACTGGTGGCGGCTGACCGGCGCTCCGCTCGCCCGCCGGATCGCCCTGGAGACCTGCGACTGGATGGTGCGGGAGCTGCGCACGCCGGAGGGCGGGTTCGCCAGCGCCCTGGACGCCGACAGTGAGAACGCCGACGGCCGTCCCGAGGAGGGCGCCTACTACGTCTGGACGCCCGGGGAGCTGACCGAGGTCCTGGGCGAGGAGGACGGGGCGTACGCCGCCGGGCTGTTCGGTGTGACCGAGGCGGGCACCTCCGAGCACGGGGCCTCCGTCCTGCAACTGCGCGCGGACGCAGGCGACGCCGAGCGGTACGCCCGGATCCGCGCCGCGCTGCTGGAGGCGCGGTCCCGGCGGGTCCCGCCGGGCCGCGACGACAAGGTCGTCGCCGCCTGGAACGGCCTGGCGGTCGCGGCCCTGGCCGAGTGCGGCGCGTACTTCGACCGGCCCGACCTCGTCGCCGCGGCCGGGGAGACGGTCCGGCTGCTCCGGGAGACCCACTGGCGGGACGGCCGGCTGCTGCGGACCTCGCGCGCCGGCAGCCCCGGAACGAACGCCGGAGTCCTGGAGGACTACGCCGACCTCGCCGAGGGGCTCCTCGCGCTGTACGGCGTGACCGGCGAGCCCGGCCACGCGGGGTTCGCCGGTGAGCTCCTCGACGTCGTTCTGGAGCGGTTCGCCGACGGGCAGGGCGGCTTCTACGACACCGCCGACGACGCCGAACGCCTGTGGAAGCGCCCGCAGGATCCGACCGACAACGCGACGCCGTCCGGCCGGTTCGCGGCGGCGGGCGCGCTCCTGTCGCACGCCGCGCTCACCGGCTCGGCGCGGCACCGCGAGGCCGCTCTGGCCGCTCTCGGCCCGGTGACGCCGCTGGCGCAGCGGCACTCGCGCTTCGCGGGCTGGGGTCTCGCGGTCGCCGAGGCGGCCCTCGCCGGTCCGCTCGAGATCGCCGTCGCGGGTCCGGCGGAGGATCCGCGTACCCGGGACCTGCACCGGGCCGCGCTGCTCAGCCCGCTGCCCGCCGTCGTCGCCGTCGGCTCCGGGGTGCCCCTGCTGGACGGCCGGTCGCCGGTCGACGGACGCCCCGCCGCGTACGTCTGCCGCGACTTCACGTGCCGGCTCCCGGTCACCGAGGTCGGCGCCCTCCAGGAGCAGATCCGGACCACCGCCGGGCGGTGAGCGGCCTGCCGTCCTGCGGTGGGCGGGTGGTGAACGGGACCGCCGCCGTGCGGTGCGTGCCTCCCATCCTGCGGTGAGCGGGTGGGTGAACGGGCCGCCGCCGTGCGGTGCGCGGCCCGCCCGGCGGGCCACTCATTGGAACTCCTGTCAATAAAGATCGGCCGTGGGCTTGATCTTTGCTTTACGGACGTGTTACCTCAGAACAGCGCCCGCCTGCCAACGGGCGAACACCAGTGGCTTATGTGGCGTATGGGCATCTGGACGACCATCGCCGTCGTAGGTCATAGTCGTACAACGCACTGGGGACGAGGGAGGGCGCCGTGCGCTGGGCGAGCCGCCGCATGCTTCCGACGGTCGTTGGCGTTTCGCTGGCCACCACCATCGCCGCGGACCTGGCGATGGTGATCGCCGGGCCGTTCCACCCTCCGTCCCTGCGGCTCCCGGGTGGGCAACTCGTGGCCGCGGCGGACAGCACGAGCTACCACGTCGCGGCGCTGCAGAAGACCATCACGCCGCACCTGCTGGTCGCCTCCGCGCAGACGCTGCCCGCCGACGCGATCGAGAAGGTGCGCCAGGTGAAGGGCGTCAAGGACGTGGAGGTCGTCGACGCGGCACGGGCGTACGTCGGCGGCAAACGCGTGGGCGTGCTGGGCGTCGAGCCGTCGACGTTCCGCGCCTACACGCCCCAGGCGAGCGCCAAGTCCGACGCCCTGTGGAACAACATCGCGGGCGGCGACGTCGCGATCTCCTTCACGATGGGGCAGGACGGCGGCATCCCGCTGGCGTCCCAGACCCGGATCGGCGGGAAAGACCACCAGACGTCCGTGCGCGTCGGTGCCTACGCCACGATGGGCATCGACCAGGTCGACGCCGTGGTCTCGCACTACACCGCGCAGATGATCGGCATGCCGTCCGGCAACGCCCTGCTCGTCAGCGCCCCGCACGCGAACCTCACCAAGCTCCGCGGGAAACTGGCCGAGCTGCTGCCCAAGGGCACGAAGACGGCCACGCTGGAGTCCCGGTTCGACGGCCCGACCGTCCCCGGCGGCACCTCCGGCGCGCCGGGCCGCGTGATGACGGCCGAGCAGGTCAACACGGTCATCCGGGCCGCCGAGTCCAAGATCGGCATGCCGTACGTCTGGGGCGGCGAGTCCGACCGTGAGGGCGGCTACGACTGCTCCGGCCTGGTCCAGTACGCCTTCGCCCAGGCCGGCATCAAGATGCCGCGCACCGCCGACATCCAGGCCTTCGCCGGCTGGCGGCTGCCGTACAGCCAGGCCCAGCCGGGTGACCTGCTGACCTGGAAGAACGACCCGACCTTCAACGGCGTCTCGCACATCGCCATCTACCTCGGCAACGGCAAGATGGTCGTCGCGCGGCACACGGGCACCCTGATCCAGATTCAGAACGTCTACCTGAGCAACTTCTGGGGCGCCATCCGCGTCAACCCGCAACTCGCCGCCACCAAGGCCTGACCCTTCTCCTCGAAGGTACCCGGCATCACAGCGGGCAGCCGGCGGTGAGGAAGTCCAGGCCGCGGTCGAGCAGCGCCAGGATGTCGCCCTCGCCGTCGTTCTCCACCCAGGTCAGGACGGCCGTCTCCCAGACGGCGATGACCGCGGCGCCGAACGCCCGCAGCTCGAAGTCGCCGACCGGACGGTCCAGCCGGTCGGCGAGGGCCGCGACGATCCTGTCCTGGGTCTCCCGGGTCTGCTCGCCCTGACGGGCGCGCAGGGCCGGGACGGCGAGCATCAGGCGGCTCCGGTCGAGAATCCGCTGCCGGTCCGAGGCCAGCATGTCGCCGATGAGGTCGTGGAGGACGTTGCGGAGCGCCTCCGTCGGGGACAGCTCCGGAGGCTGCGTGCGGAAGGCCTCGAGGATGAACGGGTCGTACTCGTCCGTGAGGACGGTGTCCTCCTTGGTCGGGAAGTAGCGGAAGAACGTGCTGGGGGACACCTCCGCGGCCTCGGCGATCTGCTCGACGGTCGTGGCGTCGTACCCCTGTTGCAGGAAGAGCCGGAGCGCGTGCTCCTGGATGGACCGCCGGGTCTTCAGCTTCTTCCGTTCCCGCAGGCCGAGGCGTTGTTCGAGGGACCGTTCAAGCGGAGACGTACTCATGTGCTGATTGTCCGTTACCCGCGGGCTCATCGGCACCTCGACGCGGCAGGAGGATCACGGCGAGCAGCGCGGCGACCACCATGGTCCCGGCCCCGGCCAGCAGCGTGAGGTCCATGCCGTGGGTGAACGCCGCCCGCGCCGAGTGCAGGAGCCGCGGGTCGTGCAGCCGCTCGGCGACCGCGAGGCCGCCCCCGACCTTGCCCCGGGCGGCCTCGGCCGCCGCGGGTGGCAGCCCGGTGACGTCCACGCGCCCGCGGTAGCCGGAGGACAGGACGCTGCCCAGGACGGCCGCGCCGAACGCCCCTCCCACCAGCCGGATGGTCATGAGGACGGCGGAGCCGACGCCCGCCTGCTCGGCTGACAGGGCGCCCATCGCGGCGTTCATCGAGGCGGGCAGCATCAGCCCCATTCCCAGGCCCGCGATCGTCAGCCAGGTCGCCGCGAGCCCGTAGCCCGATCCGGTGGTGGTCGTCGCGCCGAGGACGAACCCGGCGGTGACCAGCAGGCCGCCGGTGACGATGGTGCGGCGCGGGCCGATCCGCTTGACGAGCGGGGCCCCCAGACGGGAGGAGGCGATGAGGCCGCCGATCAGGGGCAGCAGCCGCAGCCCGGATCCGAGCGGGGTCGTTCCCAGCACGGCCTGGAAGTACTGCGGGACGACGAAGAGGACACCGAACATCGCGAAGGTCAGCAGCGTTGCCGGCACCGTCCCGCCGGTGAACCGCCGGTCGGCGAACAGGCGCAGGTCGATCAGTGGATGGGCGACGCGCCGGGTCCACGTGACGAAGGCGGCGAGGGCGATCGCGCCGGCCGCCAGCACGCCCCACACACCGGGACTCGACCAGCCGTACTCGTCCTCCTGGATGGTGCCGTACACGAGGGCGACCAGACCGCCGGTCGACAGCAACAGGCCGGCGAAGTCCGGCCGGGGCGCGGAGGAGGACCGGGACTCCGGGATCAGGATGAGCCCCAGGAGGAGCGCGACCGCCGAGACCGGGATGTTGATCAGGAAGATCGAACCCCACCAGAAGTGGTCGAGCAGGTACCCGCCGATGATCGGGCCGAGGGGGAGGCCCAGGAACGACGCGGCCGCCCAGGCGCCGAGGGCCTTCGGCCGCTCCTCGGGCGGGAACACCACGAGCAGCACCGACATGGCCAGTGTCGTGATGGCCGCCGAGCCGACGCCCATGAGCGTGCGGGCGGTGATCAGTCCGGCAGGGCCGGAGACCAGCGTGGCGACGAGCGAGCCGAGGAGGAACACCGCCACGCCGGTGAGAAGGGTCTTCTTCCGGCCGTACCGGTCGCCGATGAGCCCGGTGGGGATCAGCAGGGTCGCCGAGACGAGCGTGTACGAGGCGACGATCCACTGCAGCGCGCTCGTTCCCGCGTTGAGCTGCGCGGACAGCGTGGGGAGGGCGACGTTGAGCGCAGTGAGGTCGAGGCCGACGGCGAGCAGGATGACGACGAGGGCGCCGAGCACCCACCATCGCCGGCTGTCGGAAGTGGTCATGACAGTAGCTTCCTATTGGTTGACGCACTGAATTGATAGTAACTATCAGAACGCTGTAACTGTCAACCCTGAGGAGACCTTGGCGGGCACGGGGAGCTGTGTAATCATGATTACATGACTACGACCGAAGGCGCGGAGGAGAAACTCCGCGAGTGGTTCGCCGGCCGGTTGCCCGAGGATTGGTTCGACGGGCCGCCCCGCGTCGTCCTCGACCGCGAGGAGATCAGCGTGATCGGCCGGCTGGCCGAGCCCGGCGTTCCCGAGGGTGCCTCCGAGGCCGAGCGGTCCGAGGCCGTCGCCGACCTGATCCAGCGCTTCCGGGAGGACACCCGGGACCGCCGGGTCCGCATCGCGAAAGAGGCCGAGCACCGCTTCGCCCGCAAGGTCTCCTGGGGTGTCGAGTGCGGCGGCGAGAAGGTCATGTTCACCACGCTGTCGGTGCCGGTGATGACGAGGCTCCGCCAGCCGGAACGCAGAGTCCTCGACACGCTGGTCGACGCGGGCGTGGCGCGCAGCCGGAGCGACGCGCTCGCCTGGTGTGTCCGCCTCGTGGGCAAGAACGCCGACGAGTGGCTGGCCGAGTTGCGGGACGCGCTGTTGCACGTCGAGCGCGCACGGGCCGCCGGGCCCCAGGTCTGACGGCGGCGGGGCCCCGGGCCCGAGCCGGGCTGCCGCCGCCGGCTCGCCGGCCCGGCGCCTTAATCGAGAAAGCCGAAACGAACTCGAAACAAGGGAACAAGAAATGTGGTCCGGTCTAGGCCAAAGGTCTAATCCAGTGGTCTAATCCAAAGGTCTAAACCAATGCTCCGATAGGGACCTTCTCTGCGGTTGAGATCACTTTGCCGGGGGATGTTCAAAAGGCTGCTTGTGGGTACACTCACGAAATCCCGACATCAAACCATCGGGTGTCCCCGTGCGAAGGAGCGATCGTGGCGTATGAGGTCAAGGCCGGGTCGGTCGAGTGGAATCCGACCGCGGCCCGGCTGCGCGAACTCACCGAGAAGATGCCCAACTCCCAGGTGACCGAGTTCGGCAACGTGGTGGTCAAGGCCCGCGTGGACAGCCGCAGCGCCAAGTCCACCTACATCGTGGACGACTCGACCAACACCACCAAGCAGACGATCACTCGGGCCGAGTACGACCGCGTCGCCGCCGCGCAGGACGACCACCTCGCCGGGCGCGACGTAGTCGTGGTGGACGGCTACATCGGCAGCGACCCCGGCTTCCGTACGAGGGCGCGCCTGGTCATCGAGGCGTCGAACGCCAACATCGCCGGCATGCAGAAGCAGTTGTTCTACCCGGTCGACGAGGACTACGACCCGGCGACGTGGGAGCCCGACACCACGGTGGTGTACACCCCGAACCTCCCGATGGAGGGATACCCGAACGACCGGCTCATCGCGGTCGACCTCAACGCCGGCATCACGCGGGTCTTCAATTCGGACTACTTCGGGGAGTCCAAGAAGGGCGGCCTGCGGATGTGGAACAACATCGTTTATGAGCGCGGTGGCCTTTCTCTGCACGCGGGCTGCAAAGTGATCCCGGTGGGCGGCGAGAACAAGACGGTGCTCATCGTGGGCCTGTCCGGCACCGGCAAGACGACGACGACTTTCACCACTCAGCTCGGCAGTAAGCCCGTGCAGGACGACTTCATCGCCTTGATGCCGGGCGGTCGCGTCTACACGACCGAGAACGGCTGCTTCGCCAAGACCTTCGGCCTCGATCCGGAATTCGAGCCGACCATCTACCACGCCACGGTGAAGCCCGACGCCTACCTCGAGAACGTCTCGGTCGACGCGGACGGCAAGGTCGACTTCTTCGACACCTCCTACACCAAGAACGGCCGGACCACGTGGCCGTTCAAGTACGTGGACCCGTGGCCGGCCGACAAGGTCGAGCCCGCCGAGTTCCTGCTCATCCTCAACCGCAACGAGAACATCGTCCCGGGCGTGGCCCGGCTCGACCGGGCGCAGGCGGCCGCGTACTTCATGCTCGGCGAGACGACGGGCACGAGCGCCGGCGGCAAGGACGAGGACGGGAAGTTCCTGCGCGTGCCGGGGACGAACCCGTTCTTCCCGCGCGACATGGCCGACATGGGCAACCGGATGCTTGAACTCCTCGACAGCCACGAGTTGAAGGTGTTCGTCCTCAACACCGGTCGCGTCGGCGGCGGCGAGGGCGACGACCGCGGCAAGAAGGTCAAGATCCCGCACTCGTCGGCGATCGTGCAGGCCATCGTCGAGGGCACGATCGAATGGGAGGACGACCCGGACTTCGGGTACGAGATCGCGTCGTCCGTACCCGGCATCGACGACCTCGAGATCCTCCAGCCCCGGCGGCTCTACGAGCGGCAGGGCCGGATGGAGGAGTACGACGCCATGGTCGAGCGTTTGAAAGCCGAGCGCCGGGAATACCTCTCATCCTTCACCGGCCTGGACGAGGCGATCGTCAAGTCGATCGGCTGAGCCATCTCGGGGATGGGTACGCCCCGGCGGCGGGACACCCGCCGCCGGGGCGTTTCACGCCGTCCCGCGCGGGCCCTCCACGCCGGTCCTGCGGCGGACCACCCGCCGGGCCGCGGCGTTTCACGGCGTCCGCGCGAACTTCCCACGCCCGCCCTGTGGCGGCTCACGGGCCGGCCGGGGCGTTCCACACCGGCCCACCCGGGTCAGGGTCGGGTCAAGCATCACGCGACGTCTCGATCTGCGGCAAACGAGCAATCTACGCTTACCCATGTGGGAGAACTACGCTGCGTCGACGGATCGCGGCTTGAGGTGATCATGGTTCCGGTCCGCGACCGGGCGGGCACCCCGTACGAGGTCACGCTCGAACTGCGGGTCGACGGCCGGTCGTTCGGCGTCGTGGGCGAGCGCTGTGGGTACTCCCTGGCCACGCTCGCCCGCCGGGTCGCCGACGCCCGCGCCGGCGGCTCACCGGTGGCCCGCGCCTGGCCCGACCCGGCGGATCGCTTCCCCGAGCCGGCGGCCGCCACGGCGCCGGGCGCCTCGGAGGATCATTGCTTCGGCACCCGGGAGCCCGAACTTTTCGCGTTCCGGCGCCGGGACCGCGCGGACACCCCCGGCACCGCCGAACTCCGGTGCACGCTGCGCACGTCGTACGCCTGGCTGTCCGCCCCGGATCACCACGGCGGCGAGTGGCGGCTGTCCCGGCGCGCCGTCGTCGAGGCATGGGGGCCGGAGGGCCACGGCGTGCGAGCCGTTCTGACCTCGGCCGAGCTCGCCGACCTCCTGACGACTCTGGTGGTCGAGGCGCGGCTCGTGGGCGCCGATTACCGAGACGTCCTCACGAGTTCACCGGTAAGCGCCCGGCATGCCCCGTCTGGGGCGATAATTGACTGCTGATCCCCCGGCGTCGTCGACGAAGAAGGTGCGAGCAAATGGGCTTGCGGGACCTGGTCTACAAGCTTTACGAACGACGGCTTGAGACGAGGCTCCGCCCGGACACCGCGCCGCGCCACATCGGGGTGATCCTGGACGGCAACCGCCGGTGGGCGCGATCGATGGGGCACAGCGACGTCGCCACCGGGCACCAGCGGGGAGCCGACAAGATCTCCGAGCTGCTGCAGTGGTCGCAGGAGACGGGCGTCGAGGTGGTCACGCTGTGGCTGCTGTCGACCGACAACCTCTCCCGGCCGGCGCAGGAGCTGGATCCGCTGCTGGCGATCATCGAGAAGACCGTGGAGGATCTGGCCGCTCAAGGCTGGCGTGTCCAGCCGGTCGGCGCGCTCGACCTTCTGCCCGACAAAACCGCACGTGTGCTGAAGCAGGCCGCCGAAAGCACATCTGACGCTCCTGGTCTGATTGTGAACGTCGCGGTTGGGTATGGAGGTAGGCGTGAGATCGCTGATGCGGTGCGCTCACTCCTGCACGAACACGCGAGCAGGGGCACCAGCATCGAGGAACTGGCCGAGTTCCTCGATGTGGAGCACATCGCGGAGCATCTGTACACCCGCGGCCAACCCGACCCGGACCTGGTCATCCGGACGTCGGGAGAGCAGCGCCTGTCCGGCTTCATGCTCTGGCAGAGCGCCCACTCGGAGTTCTACTTCTGCGAGGCCTTCTGGCCTGACTTCCGCAAGGTCGACTTCCTGCGGGCGATTCGTTCCTACGCCGCGCGGCATCGGCGCTACGGCTCGTGAACCCTTCGTAGAGCGTTCCCGAACGACCGGTTTCGGCCGGTCGAGCACTCGGTGCGCGTCTGTTCTCGGGTGGTTCTCCCGGCCTAGCGTCGTATCAGGTCCCCCCGAGGAAAGGGCGCTTTCCCAGGCGACCCGCCTGGGCAGGCGCCCGAAGGAGAACGAGTGGCCACACTTGCCGCCACCCGGCGCACGTACGTCCTCGACACCAGCGTTCTGCTCGCCGACCCCGGGGCGCTGACCCGGTTCGCCGAGCACGAGGTCGTACTCCCGATCGTCGTGATCACCGAACTCGAGGCCAAGCGCCACCACCCGGAGCTCGGCTACTTCGCACGGAACGCCCTCCGCACCCTGGATGACCTGCGGGTCGCCCACGGACGACTGGACGAGCCGCTGCCGATCGGCGACGAGGGTGGAACGGTCCGAGTCGAGCTCAACCACTCCGACCCGTCGATCCTGCCGGCCGGCTTCCGGCTCGGCGACAACGACACCCGGATCCTCACGGTGGCGCTGGCGCTGTCCCAGGAGGGGCACGACGTCGTGCTCGTGTCGAAGGACCTGCCGCTGCGGGTGAAGGCCGCGTCGGTCGGCCTGGCGGCGGAGGAGTACCGCGCCGAGACGGTGGTCGAGACGGGCCACACCGGCATGGCGGAGCTCGAGGTGGCGGCCGATCAGCTGGAGGAGCTGTACGACGCGGGGCGGCTGGAGCTCCCGGAGGCCCGCGACCTGCTGTGCCACACCGGGCTACGGCTGATCTCGGCCGGCGGCTCGGCCCTCGGGCGTGTGCTGCCCGACAAGTCCGTACAGCTCGTACGCGGCGACCGTGAGGTGTTCGGCCTGCGCGGGCGGTCGGCGGAGCAGCGGATCGCGCTGGACCTGCTCATGGACGAGGACATCGGCATCATCTCGCTCGGCGGACGGGCCGGCACGGGCAAGTCGGCGATGGCGCTGTGCGCCGGCCTGGAGGCCGTCCTCGAACGCCGCAGCCACCGCAAGGTCGTGGTGTTCCGGCCGCTGTACGCGGTCGGCGGGCAGGATCTCGGCTACCTGCCCGGCACCGAGAACGAGAAGATGTCGCCGTGGGGCCAGGCGGTGTACGACACGCTGTCGGCGATGACCACGCCCGAGGTCATCGAGGAGGTCCTCGACCGCGGCATGCTCGAGGTGCTGCCGCTGACCCACATCCGCGGCCGTTCCCTGCACGACTCGTTCGTGATCGTCGACGAGGCGCAGTCGCTGGAGCGCGGAGTGCTCCTGACCGTGCTGTCGCGCATCGGCACCGGCTCGCGCGTGGTGCTCACCCACGACATCGCGCAGCGTGACAACCTGCGCGTCGGCCGCCATGACGGCGTCGTCGCGGTGGTCGAGAAGCTCAAGGGCCACCCGCTGTTCGCCCATGTGACCCTGACCAGGTCCGAACGGTCGCCGATCGCCGCTCTCGTGACCGAGACGCTCGGCGACGTCGGCGTCTGATCGGGCCGGCCGATCCCTGCCGGGGCTCCCTCGCTTCCATCGGGGGAGCCCCGTTCTTCGTCACCGTACGAAGTTTCGCGTGCCGGGATCGTTGCATGTGACCAACGTCACATAACGATCGTGCTACTGCCCGAACTCCCGATTGACGTGGGTATTCGGGGTGTTGTGTCCAGTGTGACGCGATTAGTCGTGAGATCAGTCACGCCATTCCGGTTGCGGAGTACCCCCCGTCTTAATGCAGTGTGGTCCGCCGTAAGCACTCCTGCGGGACACCTCCCGGTCCCGGCGCGTCCCCCTGCGCCGTACCCCGAGAGGAGACGCCCGCCCAGGGTGCCGCGCCGGAGACCGCGACGGCACCGGGGGTGAAGGTACTCGTACGCGTGCCCATGCGCGTGCGACCGTCGGAAGGACCGCCTTGTACGGAGACCGTTTCGGGTCCCCCGGGCGAGACGATCGACAAGACGGCACCGAGCCCCACGGACCGTGGGACGACGCTCGTTTCCCCCAAGACCACCCCGCGTCCGACGACGTCAAGGTGGCGGGTTCTCCCCTCGCGCCGCAGCCCGAGCGGCCGGATCTCTCGGGTGCCACTTCTGCGATGCCCATCCCGGAGACGGCCGAAACCGCTCCGGTCGATGACCTCGAAGCCACCCGCCACGACTTCGGCGGTCCCGTTCCCGGCGGCCCGACGCCGCCGAACGGCCCCGGTTCCGCCGGGGGCGACGACTTCGCGTCGATGCGCCGCAAGCCCCGCCCCTCCGGCAAGCTGCTCAAGATCGGGGCGATCGCCGCGGCGGCCGCCGTGGTCGTCGGCGGCGGCACCGCCGCCTTCGCGCTCACCGGAGGCGACTCCGGAGCCGCCAAGCAGTCCGCCGAGCCTCCCGCCCAGCAGGTGCAGGCCGAGGCGCAGCAGCCGGCTCCGATGACCGAGAAGCAGCGCAAGAGCCTCGAGACGGCGCGCCGCAAGGAGCTGCAGAAGCGCGCTCTGCGCGCCGCCCGGACCGAGAAGGACCGGCCCTCGCTGCTGGCCAAGGGCGAGCCGATCCCGACCAAGACGTCGACGCCCACCCCGGCCGGGGGCAGCGCGGGCAACCCCGTGCCGGCGAGCGAGGCCCAGCGGATCGCGAAACAGCTGCTGCCGAGCTACGGCTTCGACCCGAGCACCCAGTTCGGCTGCCTCGTGAACCTGTGGAACCGCGAGAGCGGCTGGCGGGTGCACGCGGCGAACCCCTCCGGCGCGTACGGCATCCCGCAGGCGCTTCCCGGCTCGAAGATGGCCAGCGCCGGGCCCGACTGGCAGAACAACGCCACCACCCAGATCAAGTGGGGCCTCGGCTACATCAAGAGCCGCTACGGCAAGCCGTGCGGCGCCTGGGCGCACTCCCAGAGCACCGGCTGGTACTGACGGATCCTCCCGGCCCGGCGGCCACGGGCCGCCGGGCCGTACCCGCAGGCTCCCCACCGAACGTGGTGCTCCCCGCGCGGGATTCGCGTGCGGAGCTCCGCCCGCAGGGCCGGACGGCACCTGCGGAGCATCACCCGCAGGACCGGATCGCCTCTGCGGGACATCACCCGCGGGGCCCCAGGCGCCTGCGGAGTACCACCCCCGCGGGATCGTGAAACTCCCGTCGGGATGACGCGGCGGAACACCCGCCGCAACCGCCTCGGAAGCCGGCCGTCCCCCACGGCCGGACACGGCGTCCGACAGCGACGCCGCCGGTGGCCCGGTCGCCTTCCTCCCGCTCTATGAAGGCTGCTTCGGCCGAGGCGTACACCGCTCGCCGCGCGACCGGCGCGTCGGCTGACGGAAGGTCCTTCTTGTCCTCCAACCGCCCGAACGGGTTCTCCGCGGCCAAGGCCGTGGTCCTCTCCCTCGGTGTCTGCCTCAGCGTCGGTCTCACCGCCGAGGCGCCGGCTCAGGCCGCGTCGCCCACCACGGCCGTCGCCCGGGTCACCACCGTCGCCGCGCAGCACAAGCTCACCCGCAAGCAGCGGAACGAGCACATCGCCAAGCCGCTCGTGAAGAAGCGCTGGGCGCACGGCTACAAGAAACAGTTCCCCTGCCTGGTAAAGCTCTGGAACCGCGAGAGCAGCTGGAACCACAAGGCGCACAACCCCTGGTCCGGCGCGTACGGCATCCCGCAGGCGCTGCCCGGCAAGAAGATGCGCAGCGCGGGCAAGGACTGGAAGACCAACCCGGCGACCCAGATCAAATGGGGTCTGAAGTACATCAAGGGCCGGTACAAGACGCCCTGCGGCGCATGGTCACACATGCGCCGCACCGGCTGGTACTGAGACCGATCGGCCGTCGCTTCACCCCGACACTCCTGATCGGCGGCAACAACTCGGTAAAAGAGCGGCACAAACGCGGCCGGGAGCGGTGTCGAGCCGGGCGTGTCACGGAACGTGTCATGGCGTGGTGACGGACCGCTCCCGGCCGGGACGCTCCGTCACCGTCACTCCGAAGCGCGAGAACGTCGCGCACGGCGCCCCTGCGGGGGCGCCGTCCGGTGGCCCGGTCAGCCCACGCGGCAGCCGACGGCGGAGTGAAGGCCCGCTCGGAGCGTGACCGGCGTTCCGGCTGACGGAAGAGCCGACTTGGACCTCAAACTGACGGGACTCTCCCGGAGCGGCGTGGCCGCGCTCGGCAGCGCCGCCGCCCTGATCACCGGACTCGCGGGAGAGCCGCCCGCACGTGGCGCGGTTCCCGCCCACGCGTGGCCCGACATAGTGCCGCCCCGGCAACCGCAGCTGACCGTCTCCGAGCGCAACCGGGTGCTCGCACTGCCGTTCCTCGTCGAACGCGGCTGGTCGTACCGGCAGTACCAGTGCCTCGACCGCCTGTGGATGCGCGAGAGCAGCTGGAACCACCGCGCCCGCAACCCGTGGTCCGGCGCGTACGGCATCCCGCAGGCCCTGCCGGCGGGCAAGATGCGTACGGCGGGCGCGGACTGGCGGACGAGCCCGGCCACCCAGATCAAGTGGGGACTGGGCTACATCAAGAGCCGTTACGGGACTCCCTGCGCGGCCTGGGGCCACTCGGCGGCCACCGGCTGGTACTGATCCGGCGTCTCCCGTGGCGGCCGGCCTCGTCGACAGGGCCGCCGCGGGCCGGATGAGGGCACCCCGGACGCGGCCGGGCCAGGACCGCCCGCGGCCCGCCGGGTCCGAATCCGGCGGGTCGCGTCTGGGCTCGGCGGGCCAGGTCAGGAGCCGGCGGGCCGGGTCATCGCGAGGACATCGAGGGCGGCGTCGAGCTGTTCGAGCGTCAACCGGCCGGCGTCGACATGGCCGCGCTCGATGACGACCTCGCGGATGGTCCGGCGCTCCCGCAGCGCCTGCTTGGCGACCGCCGCGGCCTCCTCGTACCCGAGATAGCGGTTGAGAGGGGTGACGATCGACGGGGACGACTCGGCGTACTCCCGGCAGCGGTCGGCGTCGGCCTCGATGCCCTCGACGCACCGGTCGGCCAGGAGCCGGGAGACGGTCGCCAGCAGGCGGATCGACTCCAGGATGTTCCGGGCGAGCATCGGCAGCATCACGTTCAGCTCGAAGTTGCCCGCCGCGCCGCCGAACGTGATGGCGGCGTCATTGCCGATGACCTGCGCGGCGACCTGACAGACCGCCTCGGGGATCACCGGGTTCACCTTGCCCGGCATGATCGAGGAACCGGGCTGAAGGTCGGGTAGCCGGATCTCGCTCAGCCCGGCGCGCGGCCCCGAGCCCATCCAGCGCAGGTCGTTGGCGACCTTGGTGAGGCCCACCGCGATCGTCTTGAGCGCGCCGCTCGTCTCCACGAGGGCGTCGCGCGCGCCCTGGGCCTCGAAGTGGTTCCGGGCCTCGGTGAGCGGCAGGCCGGTGGCCCGGGCGAGTTCGGCGATGACGCGTTCGGCGAAGCCGGGGGAGGTGTTGATGCCGGTGCCCACGGCGGTGCCGCCCAGCGGCAGTTCGGCGAGCCGGGGAAGTACGGCCTCCAGCCGCTCGGCGCCGTACCGCACCTGGGCCGCGTAACCGCCGAACTCCTGGCCCAGCGTCACCGGAGTGGCGTCCATCAGGTGCGTCCGCCCCGCCTTGACGACCGACGCGAACTCCTCGGCCTTGCGCTCCAGCGCGCCCGCCAGGTGCCCGAGGGCGGGGATGAGCTCGCCGGCGACCAGCCCGGTCGCCGCGATGTGGATCGATGACGGGAACACGTCGTTGGACGACTGTGAGGCGTTCACGTGGTCGTTCGGATGGACGGGCCGTCCCAGCCGCTCCTCGGCCAGCGTGGCGACGACCTCGTTGGTGTTCATGTTCGACGAGGTCCCCGAGCCCGTCTGGAACACGTCGATCGGGAAGTGCGCGTCATGGTCGCCGTTCGCGACCTCCAGCGCGGCCTCCGCGATCGCGTCGGCCATCCCCTTGTCGATCACATCGAGCTCGGCGTTGACCTTCGCGGCGGCCGCCTTGATGTGGCCGAGCGCGGCGATGTGCGCGCGGTCCAGCCGCTGTCCCGAGATGGGGAAGTTCTCCACCGCCCGCTGGGTCTGAGCACGCCACTTCGCCCACGCGGGAACGCGTACCTCCCCCATGGAGTCATGCTCGACGCGGAACTCCTGCCGGTCACTCATTTCGCTCATGGTCGTCTCCGGTCGCAGTCGTCGTCCCCGTCCTTACCCGACTCGGGGAGCGCCAGCCGTATTCCCGGCGCGGCCTCAGCTCGTGAGGGACTCGTACGCTCCGGCGAGCCACTCGACCCGCCCGCCGCCGGCCTTCGGCCCGCGGCGCAGGTGGACGCGGATCCGGGCGCGGGAGACGCCGGCGGGAAGCCGTAGTTCGGGCGGTACCGCGAACCGGTGGGACTTCGGCGCGCAGTCGCCGCGCACCGTCCGGCCGGGGGCGCCGACGGCGTAGGCCGTGAAGGACAGCCGGCGGGCGCCGGACCGGCAGACGAGGAGGATCCCGACGCGGCGGCCGCGATCCGGAACGCCGAACGTCAGCGTGGAGGCGGCCGGCCAGGTGCCGCTCTTCCGCGCGACCCGGCGCGCCACCGGCCGGTCCGACGCGTCCAGCAGGGTGGCGGGCAGCGCCTCCGGAGAGCGGGCGGTGAGGAGCGGCGACGACGTCGCGGCGGGAGGTCCGGGTGCCGTGGAGGGGGACGTCCTCGCGCCGGACGTACGCGTGCCGGACGTACGCGTGCCGGATGGCGTGTCCCGCGAGCCGGCCCAGCCGTTCAGCCCGGCGAGCACCCCGGCCCCGACCGCCAGCGTCAGCACCCCGCCCGTCACCAGGGGAAGCGCTCCCCGCCGGTCCAGCCATCGGCGCCCGCCACGGGCCGGCCCGGTGCCCGGGGCTCCGGGCGGCTCGGGCCTCGGGACGGGAAGCCAGCTCGCCGTCGGCCGGGCGGGCGCCCGGTCCGGCGCTCCGACCGCCGGCAGGTCCCGGCTGGTCCGGCCCGTTCCCGTACGTCCGGTACGGGGCGGCGTGGGCTCTGCCCGGCGGGACCGGTCGGAACCCGGCGGAGCGGTCCGCCCCGTGTCGCCGGACCGCCGGAGACCGGGCAGCGCGGCCCAGTGGCCGGAGTCCCCGGTTACGGGCGGGCCAGGCCGCACCCGGCGAGGATCCCCGGCGGCGGGCGGGATGGACCGTTGACGGTCGGAGTCCCCGGGGACGGGCGGACCGGGTCGCTGACGGCCGGAATCTCCGGCGGCGGGCGGTGCGGGCGCCTGGCGGCCGGAATCTCCGGGGACCGGTGGACCGGACCGCTGATGGCCGGAGTCCCCGGGGGCGGGCGCCCGGCGGTCGGCATCTCCGGGGGCGGGCGGGGCGGGCCGCCGGTCCTCTCCGGGAGAGGGAGGGACGGGCCGCTGGCGGCCGGAGTCGCCAAGGACGGGCGGGGTGGGCCGCGCCCGGCCGGGGGATCCTAATCCGGGCGGAGTGGGTCGCGCGCGACCGGCCCGCCGGAAGCCGGAGAACTCCCGGCTGGACCACTCGTGAGCGGACCGTCTGCTCGACCGGGACCGGGACGCCTCCGCCGGCCGGGACGGCAGCGGCGGCGCCGTGGCGGCGGCCAGCAGCTCGGCCGCGCGTTCGGCCGTCAGCCGCCGTACGGGATCCTTCTGCAGGAGCCCCTCCAGGAGCGGGCGCAGCGGTCCGGCGCGGACCGGGGGATCGGGCTCGGCGGTGACCAGCGCGCTCAGCGTCGCCATCGCCGTCTCGAAGTCGTACGGCGGCCGTCCCTCGACGGCGGCGTAGAGGGTCGCGCCGAGCGACCACAGGTCCGAGGAGGGCGACGCGCGCTCGCCACTGGCGACCTCCGGCGCGACGTACGCGGGGGAGCCCATGAACGTCCCCGACTGGGTGAGGGTGGTGGCGCCCTCGTAGGTCGCGATGCCGAAGTCGGTGAGGACCACGCGCCCGGAGTTCTCCAGCAGGACGTTGCTGGGCTTGACGTCCCGGTGGACGATGCCGGCCTCGTGGGCGGCGCGCAGCGCGTCGAGCAACTGCCGCCCGATGTCCGCGACGCGGACCGGAGAGATCGGGCCGTCCTCGGCGAAGACGTCCTCCAGCGACCGGGCGGCGACGTACTCCATGACGAGCCACGGACGGTCGTCCTCGACCACCACGTCGTACATGGCGATGAGACCCGGGTGGTCCAGCCGGCCCGCGGACATCGCCTCGCGGTTGGTGCGCTTGATGAGGTTCTCGCGTTCGCGGGGCCGCAGGCTGGGCGGGAGGTGGACCTCCTTGACGGCGACCTCACGGTCCTCGGCCTCGTCGTGCGCCCACCAGACGACGCCCATGCCGCCCCGGCCGATCTCCTCGATCAGCCGGTAACGACCGGAGAGCAAGCGGTCCTGGGACTCGGCCACGAAGCGCAAGATACCCGCGTGTGCCGGTCGCGGCACGCGGATCCTTACCGTGATCTTGCACTCACGTCGGCGTCACTGCAAGATCGAAGCTGACAGGCACGTTCGGTGTCAACGCCATCGGAAGAGGCGTGGGGATGGAAACCTTTTCGGCTCCGGGGCTCGGTGGACTCACCGTCCTCGCTTCCGGTGTGCTGCCGCTGGAGGTCGACGACCCCGCCTCCATCGGCGGCCATCGCCTGGTCGCCCGGCTCGGCTCGGGCGGGATGGGCGTGGTCTACCTGGGACGCGACCGGGACGGCCGGCTCGTCGCGGTCAAGACCGCACGCCCCGAGGACGCCGACGACGAGAGCGTGCGCCTGCGCTTCCAGAGCGAGGCGGACTGCGCGCGGCGGGTGCCGGGGGGATGGACGGCGCGGGTGCTCGCCGACGGCACCACCGAGCGGCCGCCCTACCTGATCACCGAGTACATCGAAGGCCCGTCGCTCGCGCACATCGTCGACACCGGCGGGCCGCTGCAGCCGGAGCAGTTGCGCGCCCTCGCGACGGGCGTCGCACGCGCCCTGACCGCGATCCACGGCGCGGGCATGGTGCATCGGGATCTCAAGCCCGCGAACGTGCTGCTGACCCCCACTGGCCCGCGCATCATCGACTTCGGCATCGCCCAGCGTCTTCCGGCCTCCGGCGGGCTGACCCGGGACGGCGTCGTCATGGGCAGTCCCGGCTGGATCCCCCCGGAGCGGCTGACCGGGCGGCCCGCCACCGGCGCGTCCGACGTCTTCGGCTGGGGCTGCCTCGTCGCGTACGCCGGAATCGGCCGCAATCCGTTCGGCGAGGGGGACGGCGACGAACTGGCGGGGCGGGTGATCCACCAGCCGCCCGACCTGACCGGGCTGGACGAGTCGCTCCGCCCGCTCGTCGAGGCGGCGCTGGCCAAGGATCCCGCGGAGCGGCCACGGCCCGCCGAACTGCTCGCGCGCCTCGGCGTCACCCCCACCAGGCCGCAGGAGACCCGGCATGCGCGGCGATCGGTCGTCCCCGCCCTGATCGCCGCGGCGATCGCGGCCACGGCCGCCGTCGTCGTCGCCACGGTGCTCTACGGAACCCGTGGGGAGGAGAGCCGGCCGCCCACCGGCCGCGCCACGGTCACGCCGACCCAGGGCGGCGCGCCGTCCCTCCGGCCGCGCGGTCACACGCCACCCCGGCCCGACTCGGCCGGAACGGCCCCGCCCGCCGCGCACCGTACGGCTCCCGGCGGGACGCCAGCGAGGACGAGCCCGGCCGCCACCGCCCAGCCGACCAAGACCACGAGCGGGCACGGTGCCCCGGGCAACGGCACGGGAACCGGAACCGGCGACGGCGGCACCGCGACCGGCAACAACGGCAACAACGGCAAGGGCAAGGGCAGGACGAACGGCGGCAACGGCAACGGCAACGGCAACGGCGGTAAGGCGAAGTAGCCGCACCCGAGAGGTCACGCTCCAGAACGCCCGCCGGGCCGCTCGGACGCCCAGCCGAGGGGCGGTGTCGGCCGGCCGCGGCCGGAACGGCGCGGCCGGCCCCGCGTCAGCGCCGCCCGATGGTCAGCAGCGGCCCGGTCGTGTCCGCGAAGAAGTCGTCTCCCTTGTCGTTCACCACGATGAACGCGGGGAAGTCCTCCACCTCGATCTTCCAGACCGCCTCCATACCGAGCTCCGGGTACTCCAGGACCTCGACCTTCTTGATGCAGTCCTGGGCCAGCCGGGCGGCCGGGCCGCCGATCGAACCGAGGTAGAACCCGCCGTGTGCCTTGCACGCCTCGGTCACCTGCTTGCTGCGGTTGCCCTTGGCGAGCATCACCAGCGAACCCCCCGTCGCCTGGAACTGCTCGACGTAGGAGTCCATCCGGCCGGCCGTGGTCGGGCCGAACGACCCGCTCGCGTAGCCCTTGGGGGTCTTGGCCGGACCGGCGTAGTAGACGGCGTGGTCGCGCAGGTACTGCGGCATCGGCTCGCCGGCGTCGAGCCGCTCCTTGATCTTGGCGTGGGCGATGTCGCGGGCCACGACGAGTGGCCCGGTCAGCGAGAGACGCGTCTTGACGGGGTACCGGCCGAGCTCGGCGCGGATCTCGTCCATCGGGCGGTTCAGGTCGATGCGGACGACCTCGCCCTCAAGGTCGTCGTCGGTGGTCTCGGGCAGGTAGCGCGCCGGGTCGGTCTCCAGCTGCTCGAGGAACACCCCGTCGCGGGTGATCTTCGCGAGCGCCTGCCGGTCGGCGCTGCAGGACACGGCGATCGCCACCGGGCAGGAGGCGCCGTGGCGGGGCAGCCGGATCACGCGGACGTCGTGGCAGAAGTACTTCCCGCCGAACTGCGCGCCGATCCCGAGCTGCTGGGTCAGCTCGAAGACCTGCTGCTCCAGCTCCAGGTCGCGGAACCCGTGGCCGGTCGGGCTCCCCTCGGCCGGCAGCGTGTCGAGGTAGTGCGCCGAGGCGTACTTGGCGGTCTTGAGGGCGTACTCCGCGCTCGTGCCGCCCACGACGATGGCGAGATGGTACGGCGGGCACGCGGCGGTGCCGAGCGACCGGATCTTCTCCTCCAGGAAGGACAGCATCCGGTTGGGATTCAGGACGGCCTTGGTCTCCTGGTAGAGGAAGGACTTGTTGGCACTGCCGCCGCCCTTGGCCATGAACAGGAACTTGTACGCGTCGCCGGGCGCGGCGTACAGCTCGATCTGGGCGGGCAGGTTGCTGCCGGTGTTCTTCTCCTCCCACATGGTCAGCGGGGCCATCTGGGAGTAGCGGAGGTTCAGCTTCGTGTACGCGTCGTAGACGCCCCGCGCGATGTGGCGCTCGTCGTCCCCGTCGGTCAGGACGTGCTGGCCGCGCTTGCCCATCACGATGGCGGTGCCGGTGTCCTGGCACATCGGCAGCACGCCCGCCGCCGCGATGTTGGCGTTCTTCAGCAGGTCGAGGGCGACGAACCGGTCGTTCGGCGAGGACTCCGGGTCGTCGAGGATCTTCCGGAGCTGCGTCAGGTGCGCGGGCCGGAGCAGGTGGGAGATGTCGTGGATCGCCGTCTCGGTGAGCAGGCGGAGCACCTCGGGCTCGACCTGCAGGAACGTACGGCCGCCCGCCTCGAACTCGCTGATCCCGTCGCTCGTGAGCAGGCGGTACTCGGTCTCGTCCGGGCCCTGGGGGAGTAGCTCGGTGAAGGCGAATTCGGGCATCGGCTTCCTCGCTGACGACACGGTGAGTGGGGTCTCCAAGACTAGGACCCGGCCGTTCCGGCACCGAACGCGCCTCGGGACGGAGGTCCCCTGCCGCGGTGCCGCCCGCGAGACGACCCCGGCCGCGTCACGGGCGTCACGGACTCGCCGACCGCGTCACGGACGCGACGCTTCCGCGACGCGCACGGATTCCCGGCCCGGGGTCACGGCGATCACCGGGGCCGGCCGCCGTACCCTGCGACCGAGGCCGGCCGCGACGCCGCATCCGACCAGGAGGGCGCCGACGAGCTCGGCCGCGCTCGGCCTGCCCAGCCCGAGCACCATCGTCGTGGCCACCGCGCTCACCGGGATCAGTCCCGCGAACAGCCCGGCCCGGTCCGCGCCGATCCGGCCGAGCGCGTCGTACCACAGCAGGAAGGCCCCCACGGTGACGACGATCACGAGGTACGCGAAGCCCGCCGCCTCACCGGCGGTCGGGATCCGCACGACGGCGGTGCCGTCCACGAGCAGGCCGACGACGAGCAGCATCGGGGTCGCGGCCGCCGCCGAGTACGCCGACACCCTCATCGGCCCGAGCTTGGGCAGGAGTGGCACGGCCAGCAGCGAGAAGGCCATCTCGCCGGCGAGGGCGCCGAGGGCCAGCAGGAGGCCCTGAAGGCTGCCGCCGCCGAGCCCGTTGGCCGCCGTCGCGCCCAGCGTCACGATCATCGCCGCGACCACCAGCCGTGGGGCGGGGCGCCGTCGCTCCATCAGCGGCGCGACGACCGCGAGGAGCACCGGGACCGCGCCCACCACCGTGCCGATCATCGCGGGCGTCGTGTACCGGGTGCCTTCGACGACGCAGACGTTGAAGCCGGCCAGGCCGGTCGCGGCGAGCGCCGCGACCAGCGACCACTCGCGGACGGTCAGGCGGGGGCGCGGCCGTGACGCGCGAGAGCGGTCACCGAACCGGGCCACGGCCAGGAGGATGACCGCGGCGACCGCGTAGCGGACGGCCTGCCCGCCGTACACCGGGTACCGGGCGATCGCCGCCGACACCGCGGTCAGCGTCCCGACGAGGGTCATCGCGAGCGCGGCCTGGACGAGGCCGCGCGGGGTGGTGTTCTGCCTCATGGGCTGAAACGCTAGGCAGTCAATGGTCCGGGCACGAGGACCAATCGATCACCTGAATCAAGGACCATTCCAGAGAGGCGGGCGGGTGGACCTGCATCTGACGCTGGACCGCTCCGCCGGCCGGCTCGCCGCGCAGCTCGCCGACGGGCTCCGCGACCTCGTACGGCGCGGAACGCTCGGCCCCGGCCACCGGCTGCCCTCCACCCGCGACCTTGCCGCCGACCTGAAGGTCTCCCGCGGCGTCGTGGTCACCGCGTACGAGCAGCTCACCGCCGAGGGATTCCTGGTCTCGCGCCAGGGCGACGGCACGCGGGTGGCCCGCGCCGCCGCTTCCCCGTCACCGCCGGAGACCGCCGGCACGGCACACCGGCGCGCCCTCAGCCTCGCCGCCGGTACGGACGCCGGGCCGGTCGATCCGCCGGGCATCGCGTACGACCTGCGCCCCGGCAAACCGGACCTGACGGCGTTCCCGAGGGAGCGGTGGACGGCGACGCTCCGGGAGGTGCTGCGCGACCTCCCGTACGCCGAGCTCAACTACCCCGACCCGGCCGGAACGCCACGTCTCCGCACAGAGCTCGCGGGATACCTCGCGCGCGTGCGCGCCGCCGTCACCGAGCCGGACACGGTCGTGATCACCGCCGGGGTGGCGCACGCCCTGTCGACCGTCCCGCGCATCCTCCGGGAGGAGGGCCACCGGCTGCTCGCCGTCGAAGACCCGCTCGCCCACCAGCAGCTCCCGATGATCCGGGCGACCGGCGTCCGGGCCATCGGAGTCCCCGTGGACGAGGAGGGGATCGACGTCGCCGCCCTGGCCCGTACCGGCGCGCGGGCGCTCCTCGTCACCCCGGCGCACCAGTTCCCGACCGGCGTCGTCCTGTCGCCCCGCCGCCGTACGGCCCTCGTCGAGTGGGCACGCGCCGCCGACGCCGTGATCATCGAGGACGACTACGACGGGGAGTTCCGCTACGACCGGGACCCCGTCGGCTGCCTGCAGGGCCTCGCCCCCGAACGGGTCGTCCTGGCCGGCTCGGTGAGCAAGGTGCTGTCCCCGGCGCTGCGGCTCGGCTGGGCGGTCGCGCCGCCGTGGCTGGCCGCCCGGCTGCGCGCCGCGCGGGCGGTGTACGACCTCGGCTCGCCTGCGCTCGACCAGCACGTCCTCGCCCGGATGATCGCGACCGGGGCGTACGACCGGTACCTGCGCGGTATGCGGCGGCGCTACCGGGACCGCCGCGACGCGTTCGCCGCCGCCCTGGCGAGGCGCCTGCCGCAGGTCCGCGTCCACGGGGTCTCCGCCGGGCTGCACGCGTACGTCGAGTTGCCCGCCGGCACGGACGAGGCCGGCGTCGTCACCCGGGCCGCCGCCCTCGGCGTCGCGGTGCACGGGGTCGCTCCGATGCGCCTGCGGCATCCGGGCCCGCCCGCGATCGTCGTCGGCTACGCGCGCCTGCCGGAGCACCGCCTCACCGAGGCGGTCGACCTCCTGGCCCAGGCGGTCTCACCCGAACGGCCGAATCGGCTGTGTCGGAGGCCGGAACGGGGGTAGGAGGTGCGGCGATGAGGAGGATCAAGAATGAGTCTTGACGAAGCCGCCCGCCAGCTCGAACTCGCCGCCCACGACACGCAGGTCGCCTTCGACTGCATCGGTCTCGGTGACATCGAACGCGCTCATACCCACGCCATCACCGCCCGCGCGGCGGCCGACGCCGCAGAGGCCGCCCTACGGATCGCCCTCACCGAGATCAAGACCCCCGAGGAGGCCGAACGCGCCGGTGAGGAGGCCATGCAGCGCCTCCAGCAGGAGATGGCCCCGCACGCCTTCCGCCCCTGAAGCCGTCCGCCGCCGCCCGCGTTCCCACAGCGCAGTACGGGAACGCGGGCGTCTTCGCCGACTCCACCACCCCGAACGGCGGCGGAGCCTCATGAGCCGGTCCGGGCCCCTGCTTCCGTGACGTCGCTGATGACCTCATGAACCCAGCGAACCGGTCATTGATCGTCACCGCCGACGGCGACGTGACCGTACCGACGGCAAGGAGGCCACGGCGGCGGCACCATGCCGGCGGTCGCTTCACCGAGCGGCGGCGTGTCGGCGCGCGGCCGGCTCGAACGATGGGCACCCGGTGCGGCAGGGTCCGACCTCACCCCGTTCACTGGCGCGGGGGCGAACGCGCGGGCCGTCAGGGCATCACGAAGCGCGATCGCGGTCGGAGCGACCTCGATCTCATGCCGCCCTCGTACGGCGATCCAAGCGAGGCCCCAGGGGTCGAACAGGATTCCCCACCGGGGGAACTCGGCTCGCAGGCGCGCGAGCCAGGACCCGGCTCCCGCCCCGTACGGCTGTGCGGCCGGTAAAGCAGCCGAATCGACGCGAGTGACGGGTTCCGCCGGGATCGGGGCATCTCGGCGGGGCGGCCACGGGGTGCTCACGAGCCCCCTTTGTCGGCGACGTGCAGGACTCTCGTGATGAGTGCGGCGGCGCGGTCGATCTGCTCCGCCGGGCACATGTATTCCGTCTCCAGCGGCGCGTCGCGCGTGGGGCCGGTCCAGCACCAGTACCAGTGCAACGCCCCCTCGTCGGGAGCGATGGCCACGTACTGGGAGAGACCCGGATTCATCGCCTCCCCGCGCGGATCGTCGGTCGTCGACGCCCGGGGATTCCAGACCATCAGGGCGCTGGTCCCCACCCGCACCTCCAGACCGTGCCCCCGCAGCGCCGCGGCGAGTTCGTCCAGCCGAGCACGAATCGCCCGCTCCTGCCGGAGAACACCGCCCGGCGCGCCTGTCGTTGATTCGGCCATTCCATTTCCTCCAAATGGGGTTACGATGGATTTGCATCGCAGGTCAATAACACCTCGTGGCATTCCGTGAAAGGGGGGCCCTGCAGGGGGCCATAAAGGGGGCCGCTGTGCTTCGAGAAGGGAGGTTCAATGCCAAGTGGTTCGAATGAGGAATTTGGTGTATACCTAGCGCACCTCCGACGGCGAGCCGGTAAGAGCCAGCGGCGGCTCGCCGAGATCCTCTGCGACCTGTCCGGCTGTCCGACGGTCACCCGGCACGAGATCAGCCGGTACGAGCGAGGGCGGCGTATGCCCCGATACTGGCTCCCGTACCTCGCTGAGGCGCTCGAAGTGTCGTTGGATGAGCTGGAAAGACGAACCAGTGCGGAATCGTTCGTTCACGGCATATCGGAGGACGTTGTTCCGGGGCCGCCGTTCGGTGTTTCGACCGGGCGGAGAATAGGTGCCGACATGGTCACCGACCTGCTGACCCGCATACATCGGCTGCGCCTGGCGGACGACGTACTGGCCGGCGGCGACCTGGCCGGACCGGCACTACGAGAACTGGACGCGGCGGTGGCCCTGCACCGGACCGGTGATTTCAGCGAGCAGGTCGGCCGGGCCCTCCTCGCAGCGATCAGCGAACTGGCACAGGTCGTCGGCTGGATCGCCAGTGACGCGGGTCTTGATCAGCGGGCCGAGGAGATCTATCGGCTCGGCGTCAGCGCGGCGCGTGAAGCCGGCGACCGGACATCGGCCGCCAACCTGGTCGGTTCCCTCGCCTATCACCGGACCAACGTGGGAGCTCTTGAAACCGGTCTGGAGCTCGCAGTCGCAGCGATCGAGGAGGGTGGACGCCGCGCGCCGCCTCGGGCTGAGGCGCTCTTCTGGGACCGCGTCGCCTGGGCCTATGCGAAGACAGAACAGGCATCAGCGGCGATCCAGGCTCTCGGACGCGCATCCGAGGCTCTTTCGCGGCACGGTGGCGAGGAAGACCCCGCATATCTCTACTGGGTCGACGAGGGCGAGCTGCAGATCATGGAAGCCCGCGTCCATGTGGAATTGCGGCGTCCGCTCAGAGCGGTGCCCTTGCTGACGGAGGTGCTCGGCCGATACGACAGCACGCATACTCGGGAACTCGCGCTCTACCTGTCCTGGCTCTCGGTCGCCCTCGCGGACGCCAACGAGCCTGAAGAAGCCGCGCACACCGCCCGTCGTGTGCTCGAACTCTCGGCCGACATGCCGAGCGGGCGCACCGCTCGACGCTCCCAAGTCGTTCTCGCCCGACTCCGCCCCTTCCACGATGTCCCGGAGGTCCGGGACGTGATCGACGGTTACGGCTGTCGGGTTCGAGAGCCTGTGCATGACGCTCAAGGATGGGAACGGTGAGATGAGCATTCCGGTCTGGCGGAAGAGCAGCCGCAGCGGGGCGCAGCAGGGCGACTGCGTCGAGGTCGCGGTCGTCGAGAAGGACGCGCGGCCGGCCTGACGCGCTCCCGAGCGGAAGCCCGCGGCCTGCGAGCGCGCTCCCAGGTTCGGCCTCCCATGCGCCCCACTGCGATGGGCGTGATGGGGCGTGCAGCTCGTCCCGGCCGAGCCGCGACGCCCTTGGATTAGATCGAGCAGCACCGTGACGCCGGCCTTGACGTCGCAGGCCCGATGAATCGGTCATCCTTCCGTCGCCAGCGACGGCAACGAGACCACGGCGACGGGGATGAGGCTCCAGGGGCGGCAACGAAGCCGCGGTGGTGCCAAGGAGATGACGGCGGCGGTGTGCTGGCGGTCAGGCGACGGGGCGTTCGGCGACGGCGGGGTTGGGGGTCGCGCCGTCGACGAGGGTCGGTTCGAAGCCGCGGGCGGTGACCAGGACGATGAGGCACAGCGCGGCGCCCAGCAGGTAGGCGAGCCACAGGTCGGAGGCGACCGCGCCCGCGATGGCCGCCCCGAACACGAATCCGGCGTAGTTGAAGACGTTCACCCGGGAGATGGCGATGCCGAGCCCCGTCGGGTCGAGCCGGCCGGCCGCCGAGAAGGACGTGGGGACGACGACGGAGAGGCCGACCCCGGCGACGGCGAAGCCGATGATGGCGACCAGGGGATTCGGTGAGAGCGCCGCGGTGAGGAGGCCGACCCCGCCGATCAGCCCGCCCGCCGCCACGATCCTCGCGGCGCCGTGGGCGCGTACGAGCAGGTCCGCGCCGGTCCGGCTGAGCAGCATGCAGATCTGGTAGGCGACGTAGCCGAGGGGTGCCACGGAGCCGGAGGCGTGCAGGTCGTCCTTCAGGTACTTCGCGCTGTAGCTGGAGGTCGCGGAGTCCGCGATGTACATGCAGGTCACCGCGGCGCCGATGATGATGATCGGCTTCCACGGCACCCTCTTGGCGGCGGCCTTCAGCTGCTCGAGGTCCGGGCCGGTGGCCTCCAGCGTCTTCGGGTACAGGCGGTGGCCGGACGACAGGGACACCGCGATGCCGAGGGCCGCGGGGAGGGCGAATCCGGTGCCGAGGCCCAGGTCGATCCGGTTGGCGAGCGCGCTCCACAGGCCGGCGAGGATGCCCGCCGCGCTCCACACGGCGTGGAAGCCGGTGAGCAGGCTCTTGCCGTACCGCGTCTCGGCGGTGACGGCCTGGGCGTTCATCGACGCGTCGACGGCGCCGACGAACAGGCCGAACAGCGCCGACGCGCCGTACAGCGCGAGGTCGCCGGGTGCGACGCCGATCGCGAGGATGGAGAGGAGAACGAGCGGCTGGGCGACCCGCAGCACGATGCCGCTGCCGTACCGCGCCATGAGTGAACCGGCGAGTACGCTGCCGAGCCCGGCGACCACGGGGACGGCCAGCAGGACGAGTGCGAGGGCGCCGTCGCTGAGGTTGTGGGCCTTCTGCAGTTCGGGGATGCGGGTCACGAGGGCGGCGAAGCTCAGGCCCTGCACTCCGAAGGCGACGTACGCCGCGCGCCGGCCGCTCCGGGTCCGTTCGTCGATGTCCGCCGCCACGCTGCCCTCCGGAACGTGAAATACGTTCGCGTCAGCGTAGATACCAGGTCACCGGGGGTCAATACTCCTGCCGTCGGCCGTCAGTCGATGAGGCGGCGGCGCATCCCTCGGATGGCGAGGAACGCCATCACGGCGGCGAAGAGCGCCAGGGCGCCCAGGTGGCCCAGGTCGGCGAGCGGGTGGAGGCCGAAGACGGCGTGGCGGACCAGTTCGACGCAGTGGTACAGCGGGTTGACGTGCGCCGCCGTACGGGCCCAGCCCGGCAGGCCGCTGATCGGGAAGAAGGTGCCCGCGACCAGGAACAGCGGCGTGAGGACGCCGGTGATCACGTAGTCGAAGCTGTTGATCGACGGGACGACCGTGGACGCCCAGATGCCGAACAGCGCGAATCCGGAGGCCGTGAGGATCGTGACGATCGGGACCGCGAGCATGCCGACGGCGGGGTGGAGGCCGAAGGCCATCGCGACCAGCAGGGGCACGCACGAGAACAGGCCGCTCTTGACGGCGATCCAGGACGCCTCGCCGGCGACGAGCTCGTGCACGTCGACGGGCGCCGCCAGCACCGCCTCGTAGGAGTGCTGGTAGACGCGCCGGATGTAGGTGTTGAACATCCCCGGGAACACCGACGTGAAAAGCGCGGCCGTCGCCACGACTCCCGTGCCGACGAAGTCGACGTAGCGGTAGCCGGCGACGTGGCCCAGGAGCGACCCGAACCCGAAGCCGAAGGCCAGCAGGTAGAAGGTCGGCTCGACGGTCGAGGCGAACGACGAGGAGGTCCAGTAGCGCCGGAAGAGCGCCAGCTCGTGCCGCCACACGCCGCGCACCGGCGCCCACTCGAATCGGCGGAGTCTCGTGTCAGCCAACATTCTCTCCGGTCAGGACGACGAACACGTCTTCGAGGCTGGCCGCCCGGCGTACGACCCGGTCGCCGTTGCCGAGCGCGTCGGCCAGCGACGGGGGGATGCGCTCGGCCCGCAGGACCGACACGGTCGGGCCGGTGCGGCGGGTGGGCAGGCCCGCGCGGCGGACGAGCGTCTCGATCTCCGCGAGCCGGTCGGGCGGGCCGTGGTGCTCCTCGACGCTGTCGCCCGCGTGGTGGGCGATCAGATCGCCGGGGGTGCCCTGGGCGACGATCCGGCCGCTCGACATGACCGCGCAGGTGTCGGCGAGGCGCTCGGCCTCCTCGATGTAGTGGGTGGACATCAGCACGGTCGTGCCCTCGTCGCGCAGCGCGGCGATCAGGCCCCACAGGTCGGCGCGGACCTGCGGGTCGAGGCCGACGGTGGGCTCGTCGAGGAGCACGAGGCGCGGGGAGTGCACAAGGCCGCGCGCGACGAGAAGCCGCCGGCGCATGCCGCCGGACAGGTTCACGACGCGGGTCCGGGCGCGCCCGGTGAGCTGGGCGATCTCCAGGGCGCGCTCGACGGCCCGGCGCCGTCCGGACCGGGGCACGCGGTACAGGTGCGCGAACACTTCGAGGTTCTGCCGGACGGTGAGCTCCTCGTCGAGGTTGTCGGTCTGCGGGACGACGCCCATCAGCGCCCGCGCCTCCTTGGACTCGGCGGGGACGGGATGGCCCAGGACGGTGATCTCGCCCTCGTCGGCGCGGGACTGGGCGGTGAGCATGCGCATGGTGGTCGACTTGCCGGCGCCGTTCGGGCCGAGCAGGCCGAGGCAGACGCCGGCCGGCACGTCGAGCGTGAGGCCGTCGACCGCGGTGATCTGCGATCCGTCCTTGTCGCGGTAGCGCTTGACCACGTCACGCAGGATGATCGCCGGGGAGTCCGCCATGGTCTCCACGCTACGAACCCGTGAGCATGCCGCGCCAGCGAATATCGTCGAGCCGTGGAGTTGCCGTGGAGAGCGAACGACCAGCACGTGCGGGCGCGTGACCTGCGCGCCTCCGACGCCGACCGGGAGCGGGTCGTGGCGCTGCTGCGCGACGCCCACGGCGACGGCCGGCTCACCGCCGACGAGCACGCCGAACGCGTGGAGGGCGCCTACTCCGCCCGCACGCTGGGCGAGCTGACCGAGCTGACCGCCGACCTGGCGGCCCCGGAGGAGCAGCCGATCCAGGTCGGGGACCGCCCGATGTTCGCGGCGTTCACGACCGTACGGCGCGCCGGGCGCTGGGTCGTCCCCGCCGGCCTGCCGGTGTCCGCGATCTTCGGGACGGTGGAGATCGACCTGCGGGAGGCCCTGCTGCAGCGCCGGCACGTCGTCGTCCAGGCGACGATGCTCGCCGGGCGGCTCCGTCTCGTGGTGCCGGAGGGCGTACGCGTGGAGTTCACCGGCCGGTCCGTCCTCGGCGCGCGGGACCTGCGGGTGCGGCCCGCGTACGGGAACGACGGGCCCGTCGTGGAGGTCAGGGGAGTGGTCGTGCTGGGGTCCGTCCACGCCCGTACGCCCAAGCGGCGGCGTCGCTGGTCGCTGGGCCGCCGTCACCCGTGATCCGGTCGCAACACGGAGATCAGCAGGTCACGGCCGTTTCGGTAACGGTTAAGACTCCTACCTCCCTCCCCTCTTGAACTGGTACGGACCAGCTCCTATCGTTCCTTGCGATGCGTGATTTTGCTCAATGAGCGCATAAATCGTGCACAACCTTTCATGCTGCGTGAAAGGAGGCGGCGGCGCGAGCCGCAGCACAGCTGTGCCACGCCAAACGGCTGCTCAGAGGTGACGGGCTGAGGGGCCGGGCCGGGGGATTGGCGAACCCATACCAAGACAGTGACCCGGGGACGTCGCGCGCACCCGCGTGGCCCCGGACCCGAAGCAGAAGCAGAAGGCGGGGACAGGTGAAACGGCATCTCATGGGCGCCATCGCCGCGGGTCTCACGGTGGCCCTCGGTGTGTCCGGCTGTAGCAAGGGCAGCTCGTCCGGCGGCGGCGGTGACGAAAAGACGATCAGATTCGTCGCCGCGGTCTACGACGACAAGACCAAGGGCCTCTGGGACGGTCTGATCAAGACGTTCGAAGAGCAGAACAAGGGTTACAAGGTCAACCTGGAAATGGTCGACTGGACCCAGATGGACGCGAAGGTCAAGACCTACGTCCAGACCAAGCAGACCCCCGACATCCTGAACTACAACGCGTTCGCCGACTTCGCCCGGGACGGCCTGCTCTTCCCGGCCTCGGACGTGCTGTCCCCGCAGGTGTCGAGTGACATCCTCCCGTCGTTCATCGACGGCGACAAGTACAAGGGCACGCAGTACGCCGTGCCGCTGCTGTCCAGCGTCCGGCTGTTCTTCTACAACAAGGACGTCTTCAAGAAGGCCGGCATCGACACCCCGCCGAAGACCTGGGACGACGTCAAGGCCGACGCCCAGAAGATCAAGGACAAGGTGAAGGGCGTCTTCCCGCTGGGCCTGCCGCTCGGCGCCGAGGAGTCCCAGGCCGAGTTCTTCATGTGGGCGATGAACAACGGCGGCGGCTACGTCGACCAGTCCGGCAACTGGGCGATCAACAGCCAGCCCAACGTCGACACGCTGAACTACCTCAAGGACCTCACCAAGAGCGGCCTCACCCAGCCGAACCCGGAGACGACCGACCGCAAGGACGTCTTCAACGAGTTCGCACAGGGCAAGATCGGCATGCTGAACGGCGCCGTGTTCATGCCGGCGGGCTTCATCAACAAGGTCAACGCCAAGCTGCCGTACGGCATCGCGCCGCTGCCCACCAAGGCCGGCTCGACGGCCAGCACACTCGGCGTGCAGGACTTCCTGGTGGCCTTCAAGAACGACGGCGGCAAGAAGAAGGACGCCGTTTCCAAGTTCTTGAACTTCTTCTACCAGGCGAACAACGTCGCCAACTTCCAGAAGGAAGAGGGCTTCCTGCCGGTGACCAAGTCGGCGGGCGACGTGATCGCGAACGCCGTGCCGTACGACAAGCCGTTCATCGACGCCCTGCCGAACGCGAAGTTCTACCCCACAGGCAACGCCGCCTGGGGACCGCTGGCGAACACCATCAAGGAGAAGCTCGGCACCGCCATCACCGGTGACCCGAAGAGCGTCCTGAGTGAGCTCCAGCAGACCGCGCAGAAGAACGGCTGACGGACCGCCCGTGCACGACACCATCGAGGCGCACGGCGCCGGGGCCACGACCCCGGCGCCGGCGTCGCCGCCGTCGACGAGCGCCCTCCGCCGGCTCGGCCGGGCGCTCGCCCCCCTCCCGTGGATCGGCCCCGCCGTCATCCTGATCGGGGCCGTGGTCCTGTGGCCCGTGATCGAGATGGTCCGGACATCGCTGCTGAGGATCAGCTCGTCCGGGGCGACGCTCGGCAACCGCGGGACCGGGAACTACCGTGACCTGTTCGACGAGTCCGACCTCGTCAGCGTGCTGCTGCGCACCGTGGTGTGGGTGGTCGGCGTCGTCCTCGTGACGATCGTGGTGTCGCTGGCGCTCGGGCAGCTGCTCAACGCCCGCTTCCCCGGCCGGCGCATCGTGCGCTGGGCGGTCATCGTGCCGTGGGCCGCCTCGGTGCTGATGACCGCGCTCACGTGGAAGTGGATGCTCAACTACTACTACGGCATCGTCAACAAGGTCCTGCAGGGCGCCGGGCTGATCGACCACCCGGTGAACTGGCTCTCGCACCCCACGCAGGCGATGATGTGGATGATGTGGGTGGCGGTCTTCGTCTCCCTGCCGTTCACCTCGTTCGTCATCCTCGCCGGCCTGCAGACCATCCCGGAGGACGTCTACGAGGCCGCCCGGGTCGACGGCGCCGGCCGCGCGCGGACGTACTTCCGCATCACGCTGCCGCTCCTGCGGCCGTCCCTCCTCGTCGCGGCGATCATCAATGTGATCAACGTCTTCAACTCGTTCCCGATCATCTACGCGATGACCGGCGGCGGACCCGGAAGCAAGACCGACACCAGCACGACCTTCATGTACAAGCTCGCCTTCAGCGGGAGCGGCGACGTCGGTGAGTCCGCCGCGATGGCGGTCGTGAACTTCGGGCTCATCCTGATCCTGGTGCTCGTCTACCTCCGGGTCGTCGGCTGGCGCGGGGAGGCACAGTCATGAGCGGCCGCAGCACGCCGCGTCCCAAGGACCGGGCGGGATCGGGCGACGGCGCGTTCGCCCGCCGGGCCAAGGTCGCGATCCTCGCCGGCGTGGGCTACCTGGTGGCGTTCGTGTTCATCGCGCCGTACCTGGAGATGGCGCTCACCGCGCTCAAGCCCGACCGCGAGCTGACCAAGTCGCCGACAACCCTCCTGCCGGAGCACTGGGACTTCGCCAACTTCGTCAACGTGTGGAAGGCGGCGCCGATCTGGAAGAACATGCAGGTGTCGCTCATCGTCGCCGCCGTGGCGACGCTGATCGCACTCGCGGTGGCGCTGCCCGCGGCGTACTACACGGCGCGGCACCGGTTCCGCGGGCGCGGCGCGTTCCTGCTGCTCGTGCTCGTCACCCAGATGTTCGCGCCGACCGCGCTGGTGATCGGCATCTACCGAGAGATGGTGGCGCTGGACCTGACCGACACGCTGTTCGGGCTGATCCTGGTCAACGCCGCCTTCAACCTGCCGTTCTGCGTGTGGATCCTGCACGGGTACTTCTCCAGCATCCCGAAGGCGCTGGAGGAGGCCGCCTACCTGGACGGCGCGGGCAAGGTCAAGGCACTGGTCCGGGTGACCCTGCCGCTGTCCCTGCCCGGCCTGGTCACCGCGGTGATCTACACCTTCATCGGCGCGTGGAACGAGTACGTCGTGGCCCTGACGATCACCTCGTCGCCCGACCGGCAGCCGCTGACCGTGGCCGTCCCCGGGTTCGTCACGTCGTACCAGCAGCACTGGCAGTACCTCTTCGCGACCTCGCTGATCGCGATCGTGCCGGTGGTCATCCTGTTCGTCTTCATCGAGCGGTACCTCATCGGCGGCCTCACGGCCGGCTCGGTGAAGTAGGCCGGTCTGCCGGTCTGCCGGTCTTCCGGGCGGGGGCCATCGCGGCCCCCGCCCGGCGTGCGTCAGCCCGCCGCGTCGAAGTCGATCGCGGAGTAGGCCCGCAGCTTGGACAGCTTGTGCTCGCTGTGGATCCGGCGGATCGTCCCGCTGCGCGAGCGCATGACGAGCGAGTGCGTGGACGTGATCCCCTTGCCGTACCGGACGCCTTCGGCCAGCTCCCCGTCGGTGATGCCGGTCGCGGCGAAGAACACGTCGTCGGAGGCCACGAGATCGTCCGTCGTCAGCACGCGCGACAGGTCGTGACCCGCGTCGATCGCCTTCTGCCGCTCCGCGTCGTCCTTCGGCCACAGCTTGCCCTGCAGCACGCCGCCGAGGGACTTGATCGCGCAGGCCGCGATGATGCCCTCGGGCGTGCCGCCGATGCCGAGCATCAGGTCGATGCCCGTGCCCTCCCGGGCGGCCATGATCGCGCCGGCCACGTCGCCGTCGGTGATGAACTTGATCCGCGCGCCCGCCTCGCGGATCTCCTTCACGATGCCCTCGTGCCGCGGCCGGTCCAGGATCACGACGGTCACGTCGCCGGGCGAGCAGTGCTTCGCCCGCGCGACCGCGCGGATGTTGTCGGCCACGGGCGCCTCGATGTCCACCAGGTCCGCCGCCTCCGGGCCCGTCGCCAGCTTCTCCATGTAGAACACCGCGGACGGGTCGTACATCGTGCCGCGGGGACTGACGGCGATCACGGCGATCGCGTTGTTCATCCCCAGCGCCGTCAGCCGCGTCCCGTCGATCGGATCGACGGCCACGTCACAGTCGGCGCCGGTGCCGTCGCCCACCTGCTCGCCGTTGTACAGCATCGGCGCGTGGTCCTTCTCACCCTCGCCGATCACCACGACGCCGTTCATCGAGACCGTGTTGATGAGCTGGCGCATGGCGTTGACCGCGGCCCCGTCGGCTCCATTCTTGTCGCCGCGGCCGACCCACCGGGCCGCGGCCATCGCCGCCGCCTCCGTCACGCGTACCAACTCCAGGGCGAGGTTGCGGTCCGGGGCGTGGGCCTCGGTGGTCAGCGGGGACGATACGGTCGTTTCTTCAGTCATGGCGATGTGGGCCTTTCCTGGCGGGCTTTACCTGACGGGTCACCCGGACGGGTCTCCTTCGATCGTATTTCCGAGCAGACAGGGCGTAATCTAGGGCCGTCATGAGCAGCGACATCGAGTGGCAGGCACCTCTCATCCCACGAGGAGCGCGTCAGTGAGCGTCGAACCCGTCTCGCGCACGTCGGACCGTGGCGCCGCGACGCGCAGCGCGCTGCTGGCGGCCGCCCGCGAGGTGTTCTCCGAGGCCGGGTTCGCCCAGGCGGCGGTGACCGACATCGTCGCCAAGGCGGGGGCGAGCGTCGGCAGCCTGTACCACCACTTCAGCGGCAAGGCCGACCTCTACCTGACGCTCTTCGGCGAGTTCCAGGGCCGCCAGCAGGAGCGCACCCGCGAGGCCGTCCACCGGGCCCGAGACCTCGGCGAGTCCGACCCCATGCGGTTGTTCATCGCGGGCGCGCGCGCCTACCTCGACGGCTGCCTCGCCGAGCCGGACCTGTCCCGCCTGTTCGTGTCCGGCGACGGGCCGCCCGGCTTCGACCGGGTGCTGCGCGACCGGCTGCGCACCTGGGCGCGGCGCAACGCGGCGCTGTTCGAGACGGGCGACGGCGACGTCGATGAGGCCCTCGTGGTCGTGCTGACCGGCGCGGTGTCCGGCGCGGTCTCGGAGGTGGCGCTGTCGGAGGACGAGGAGGCGTCCCGGCGGCTGGCCGACGACGTGCTGGCGATCATTTCGAGTCTGGAGAGCCGGCGTGAGCGAAGGTCGTGACGCGACCCGGGCGCCGGTGAGCGAGATGTCCTCCGAGCCGGGCGGCGCCGAGCCCGAGGAGGCGGCCGCGGCGGAGCGCGAGGTGTCCCCGAAGCCGGGCGGTGCAGGTACGGACGGCGCCGCGCCGGGCGCGGAGGGCGCCGCCGGTGAGGGGCCGATCGTGGTGTCGCCGTCGGTCTACCGGCGGCTGATGTCCGGGGTGCCCGGGTTCATCATGGCGATGCTGTCCTGCATGGTGGTCGTCGGCTTCGTCCTCCTGGTCACTCCCCGGCGCAATCCGAACGCCATACCGCAGGTCGACTACCACTCCGACCTGAACGGCCTGGTGGCGACCGCGCCGTTCACCGTGCAGGCCCCCCAGGGCCTGGGCCCGAAGTGGTACCCCACCAGTACGCGGCTGACCGGCCGGGCGAACGGCCCGATCGGCTGGCACCTCGGGTACTACACGCCGGACAAGCAGTACGCCGCGCTGGAGGAGAGCAACGAGCGGCCCGACGGCGGCGACGGGTTCGTCGCCCGCATGACGAGCCAGGGCCGGCCGGACGGCTCGCTGCAGGTGGCCGGTGTGACGTGGGACAGGACGTTCCGCAAGGACAAGGACCAGCGGTCACTGGTGCGGCGGCTACCCGGCGTCACGCTGGTCGTGACCGGCACGGCCTCGTACGAGGAACTCGCCGTACTCGCGGGCTCGCTGACGCCACAGCCGAAGTCATCCCCGGGGAAGACCGAAATCCCCCAATAAGTCGGGCGATTCCGGTACTTTGGGGATCATGGGGACCCCGCTGATCGTCGCGCTTGCGGAATCGGGTGCAGGCCCGCGCCTCCCTCTGGAGACGTACAACGGTGGACTCCGCCTTCACAGACCGTGACGTCCCGCCGGACTCCACAGGACCGGACTCCCGGGGACCCCGCCCCAGGGAAGCGGTCCTCTCCTCGGTGAGCGGACGCGAAAGCGCGAGCACGGCGGCGGCCGTCGCCCTCGTCGTCGGCCTGGCGCTCGGCGGCGGAGGCTGGCTCGTCTACCGGAACCAGACCGCCTGCCAGGACCGGTCACTCACCGTGACGGCCGACCCGGCCATCGCACCGGCGATCACCGAGGTGGCGGTCCGCTACAACAAGGCCCGCTGCGCCGACGTGAACGTCGTGACCGGCGACTCCGCGCAGACGGCGGGACTGCTCGCGAACGGCGGCCGGGCGGCCGGCGCACGGCCCGACGTCTGGATCGCCGACTCCTCGCTGTGGTTCGACGGCGTCAGGATCCAGGGTGTGCGGTCCGCGACGTCCGTGGCCTCGTCCCCGGTGGTGTTCGCCATGACCCCGGACGGCGCCCGCCGCCAGGGCGCGCGGCTGGCGCAGCAGGGATGGGGTGCGTTCGGCGGCGGCGGCGGTTACAGCCTGCGCCTGCTCGACCCGATGCCGTCCGCGACCGGGATGACCTCCCTGCTCGCCCTCTCCGCGGCCGCGGGCGGCGGCTCCGGCGGCCTGGAGAGGTTCAGCCACATGCTCCAGGGCGTCAAACCGTCCTCGAACACCATGGACGCCATCGCCGGCCTCGCGGACCAGGGAAGTCCCCCCGTACTGCCCCTCTCGGAGCAGACGATCCAGCAGCAGCGGCAGGAGGGACGCCAGGTCACCGCGGTTTACCCGGCGACGGCGCCCACCCTCGACTTCCCGTACGCCGTCCTCACCACCGACCGGGAACGCCGGCGGATCGCCGCCGGCCTGCTCGACGCGCTGCGCTCGGCCGACGGCGCGGCCCGCCTGCACGACGCCTGGCTCCGCACCCCGGCCGGCGACGCGGGCCGGCTGGCCGCCTCCGGGCTGCCCGCCGCCGCGCCGCGCGTCCTGCCCGTCGTACGCCCGGGAGTGGCGCTCGCCATGCGCGCGACCTGGCAGAAGATGCAGCAGGGACTGCGGGCCATCGCACTGGTCGACGTCTCGGGCGCCACACTCGCCCGGATGGGCGCCGGCACCCGCGAGCAGGTGATGACGGGCGCGCTGAGCAACGGCCTGTCCCTGCTGGAGGACGACACCGAGTTCGGACTGTGGGCCTTCCCCGCCCGCCACCGCCCGTACCGGCGGCTCGTCGAGGCCGGGCCGCTGCGCGAACTCGGCACCACCGGAACCCGCAGGGCCCGCCTGCTCCAGCGGATCGGACGGCTCCACGCGAGAAAGGGCAGGGACGGCGGCATGTACGACGCCATCCTCGACGCCTACCGTGAGCTGTCCCAGAGCTACCGGCCCGGAATGCTCAACGAGATCCTCGTGCTGACCGGCGGCGCCACCGGCGGCGACGGCCTCACGCTCGACCGGCTGGTCACCGAGCTGAAGAAGGACTTCGACCCCGAACGCCAGGTCAACATCACCCTCATGGCCTTCGGAGACGGCGTCGACATGAGGCCGCTCCGGAGGATCGCCGGCGCGACGGCGGGCGCCGCCTACTCCATCCAGAACGACCAGCAGCTCATGACCCTGTTCCGATGCGCCGTCGCCCTGCGCGTCAACGAGAACCTGCCCTGCCCGCACTGACCGATGAACGCCACCCTGTCCGCACGGCTGCACGTCACGGTCCGGCTACTGATGTACGCCCGGCTGCTGCTGCTCGCGATGGCGGTCGTCCTCGTGCCCGACGAGCCGTTCACCTCGGCGCTGCTCGTCCCGATGGGCATCGTCGCGGTCATCTCGCTCACGGTGGCGCAGCTGCCGGGCCGGCTGCTGCCGCTGCTGGCCCGCAGGCCCCTCACCCTGGCGGTCGACGCCGCCGCGGCCTACCTGGTCCTGGAGCCCGCCGGCGCCTTCGGCCCGTTCTTCCTGTTCAGCGTGGTCACCTCCGCGCTGGCCGGAGTGCTGTACGAGTGGCGGGGCCTGCTGTTCGTCTGCGCGCTGCAGGTCATGCTGTACGACTGGGCCGCCCGGTCCATCCAGAGCGTCGGCATCCAGGCGGTCGTCGCCCTGCCGGTCTTCTACCCGGTGGCGGGGTGCGTCGGCGTCGCCGTGCACCGCCTGCTCCAGCAGTACGCCGAGGCGGAGGAGGCCCGCCGCGACGCGGAGGTGGTCGCGGCGTCCGCGGAGGAGCGGCTGAGGCTGTCCCGGGACATGCACGACTCCCTCGCCAAGACGCTGCACGGGGTCGCCCTGTCGGCGGCGGCCCTGCCGGCCTGGGTGCGCAAGTCCCCGGCCCGGGCCGAGCAGGAGGCGGAGAACATCGCCTCCGGCCTGAAGATCGCGCTGGCGGAGGCCAGGGAACTGATCGCCGGCCTCCGGGACGGCCACCAGGACCGGCCGCTGGCCGAGGCCGTACGGCGGATGACGGCGGAGTGGGCGGCGAGCACCGGAATCGCGGTGGAGGTCGGCGTGACCGACGACGTACGCCTCCCACCCGTCCGGCGCGCGGAGACGCTGGCGATCCTGAAAGAGGCGCTGACCAACATCGAGCGCCACGCCGCCGCCGAGACCGTGCGCGTCACCCTGACGGCGGACGACCGCGGCGCCGAACTGTCGGTGCGGGACGACGGCAAGGGCTTCGCGTGCCCGCCCGACATGGCGGACCTGACGGCCGCGCTGGCACGAGACGGTCACTACGGCGTCGTCGGGATGGCGGAACGGGCCAGGCGGGTCGGTGGCCTGCTGACCCTGGCGTCCTCACCCGGCGACGGAAGCATCCTCACGGTCAGCCTGCCGGAGGTCAACGGAGTACGGGAGGCGGTTCGATGATCAGCGTCATGGTGGTGGACGACAACCCGGTCGTGCAGATGGGGCTCGTCGCGCTCCTGGAGACCGCCGACGACCTCAAGGTCGTCGCGACGGCCCGTGACGGCCGGCAGGCCATCGACGTGGCCCGGCAGCTCCGCCCGGACGTCGTCCTGCTCGACGTGCGCATGCCCGACGTCGACGGGATCCGTGCCGCCGGCCCGCTGTCGGCGATCAGCCGGGTGCTCATGCTGTCCTACAACGAGGACCCCGCGTCGATCCGCGACTCCATCCAGGCCGGGGCGTGCGGTTACCTCGTCCACGGATCCTTCTCCCCGGACGACCTCGTCACCGCCATCCGCGACGTCGTGGCGGGCCGTGCCAACCCGCTCTCCGCGGTGGCGGCCCGGGTGGTGGTGGAGTCCCTGCAGTCCCGGCCCGGCGGGCCACCGGCCGGATGCGGAGGGCTGGGCCTGTCCACGCGGGAGGTGGAGGTCATGCGGCTGATCACACAGGGACGCTCGAACGTGGAGATCGCCGGCGAGCTCGTCCTGTCCGAGAAGACCGTCAAGAACCACGTCAGCCGCATCTACGCCAAACTCGGGGTCCGTACTCGGGCCGCGGCGATCGCCCGCTGGCTCGGCACGGCGAACTCCTGAGGGCGCACGGCGCCTCGGCGGCGCCGCGGCCGTCGCCGGGCGGCGCCTGCTCCCGCCGGGTCAGAAGGGGGCGCCCTCCGGGCGCTCCGCCGGCTCGGCGCGCTCGGCCATGGCCGCGGCGAGCCTGGCCCGGGCGCCCTCCAGCCACTCCTCGCAGATCGCGGCCAGTCTCTCGCCGCGCTCCCACAGCGCCAGGGACTCCTCCAGCGTCAGGCCGCCCGCCTCCAGGCGTCGTACGACGTCCGTCAGCTCGTCACGGGCCTGCTCATAGGACAGCTCCGGTTTCTCCTCCGCCACGGTCCCCACCCTAGGGCCTGTCTCGAAGTCCCCATCCGTAGCGAGCGGTGTCCAGGTGGTGCGTCGCAAGACGGAGAAGGGAGGCAGCCTGGTTTTGGCTGCCGACCGACGACAACGCGGCGAGGCGCCGCCTGGGCGCCGCGCAGTAGGACAGCGGGGCTTTGAGACAGGCCCTAAGGGCAGGCCGCGTCCGGTACGGCCGGGTGCCGGACGCGCGCCGGCGCGGCGGTCAGCCGGACAGGTTTCCGACGATCAGCAGCAGCAAGAAGAGGACGAAGATCGTCGGAAAGACGTAGGCCGCCGGCCGCTGGAACACCGAAGGCCCCGGGTCCGCGGGCGGCCGGGCGCCGGCGACGGCCGGCTGCGGCGCGGGAAGGTTCGCCACCTTGCCGCGGGCGATCAGGTTGAACAGCAGGAAGAACGGCGACAGCACGATCGCGCCGATGCTGCACCAGCCACCGGCCAGCGTCTTGGCCGTCTGCTTCCGGAAGGTCGCCAGGCCGCAGTCCCGGCAGAACGGCCCGCTCGCCGTCCAGATCGTGTGCATGACGACCGCGCCGACGACTCCGCGGAACGTCGCCGGAGCCGCGGGCCCGTTGCCGCAGACGCGGCACGCCGGCCCGCCGAACGCGGACGGGTTCCCCATCGGCGCCGAGTGGCCCTGGGGTGGCGCCTGCCGGTAGGCGGCCGGCGGTCCCTGGTATCCCTGCGCGGGATCGGCGGGCTGCTGCCCCTGGTACGCCTGCTGGTAGCCCTGACCGGCCGGGTACGCCCCGGGTTGCGCGGGCGCGGGCGGGTATCCCTGCGGCGCCTGGTAGGGCTGCTGGTACTGCTGCGGGGCGGCGTACTGCTGGGGTGAGGCGTATTGCTGTGGGGCTCCGTACTGCTGCGGGGCGGCGTACGGGGGGGTCGGCTGCTGTGGGTGGCCCTGGTACGGCTGCTGGCCGTAGGGGCCGGGAGCGGGCGGCTGGTACTGCGGGGGCTGGGTCAACGGGGGTCCTTTTCGAGATCTCGGGACCGTGCCGCCGTCCGCGGTCAGCCCGAGTGCAGGTGATCCAGTGGCAAGAGACCATCTTTGCCGCTTGTGTGACGGATGTGCATCCGGTTCGGCCGAGAGTACGCGGTCACACCGCGTCGACGCGCACCGTGATCCGGCCGTCCTTGAACCGCACCAGCAACTCGTCGTCCTTGCGGACGTCCGCCGCCGCCCGCACGACGGACTCGTCGGGGCGCTGCGCGATCGCGTAGCCGCGCTCGAGCGTGGCGGCGGGGGAGAGGGCGACGAGCCGGGCCCGGGTGTGGGACAGGCCGTCGTCCGCCCGGTCGAGCGCCGCGGCCAGGCAGCGCCGGGCCCGGTCGCGCAGGGTCGCGACGCCCTCCGCCTGCCGCTCGATCTCCCGTGCCGGGTCGGCGAGGGCGGGCCGCGAGCGCACGCCCGTCAGCCACTGGACCTCGCGTTCGACCCGCCCGGACAGGCAGCGGCGCCCCCGGTCGCGGAGCTGGCCGATGAGCGCCAGCTGCTCGCGGACGTCGGGAACGGTCTTCTTCGCGGCGTCGGTCGGGGTCGAGGCGCGCACGTCGGCGACGTAGTCGAGCAGGGGGGTGTCCTGTTCGTGGCCGATCGCGGAGACGACGGGCGTACGGGCGGCGGCGACCGCGCGGACGAGCGCCTCGTCGGAGAACGGCAGCAGGTCCTCCAGGGATCCGCCGCCCCGCGCGATGATGATCACATCGACGTCGGGTGCGGCGTCCAGCCGGTGCAGCGCGTCGATGATCTCGCCCACCGCGTAGGAGCCCTGCACGGCGGTGTTCTCGACCGTGAAGCGGACGGCGGGCCAGCGGCGGCGGGAGTTCTCCAGCACGTCGCGTTCGGCGGCCGAGTCACGGCCGCAGATCAGGCCGATCGTGCGGGGCAGGAACGGCAGCGGCCGCTTGCGCTCGGCGTTGAACACCCCTTCGGCGGCGAGAAGCTGCTTGAGGCGCTCGAGCCGGGCGAGCAGCTCGCCGACGCCCACGGGGCGGATCTCGAACGCCGACAGCGCGAACGAGCCGCGGTTGATGTAGAAGTCCGGCTTGGCGTGCACGACCACGCGCGCGCCGTCGACCACGGCCGGGCCCGCGTTGTCGCACACGGCGCGGGGGCAGGTCACCCGCACCGAGACGTTCGCCACCGGGTCGCGCAGGGTGAAGTACACCGTGCCGCCCCGGCGGTTGAGCTCGGTGATCTGGCCTTCGACCCAGATCCTGCCCAGCTTGGCGATCCAGCCGCCGACGAGCTGCAGGACGGTACGGACCGGGGTCGGCGACTCCGGCGAGGACTCCAACGCCATGACGGGAAGCCTAGCCATACTTCGTCACTCGATATATGGTTCGGTGGCATGAGGTCGATGAGCGAACCCACCTACTTCATCCTGGCGGCGCTCCTCGACGGTCCCCTCCACGGTTACGCGATCATCAAGCGCGCCGAGGAGCAGTCCGGCGGCCGGGTGCGACTGGCGGTCGGCACGCTGTACGGCGCGCTCGACCGGCTCGCCGGGTCCGGCCTGATCACCGTGGACCGCGAGGAGACCGTCGGCGGGCGACCCCGCCGTTATTTCCGGATCACCGAGGACGGCGCCGAAGCCGTCACCGAGGAGGCGCGACGCATGGCACGAGCGGCCAGGATCGTTGTCGGGCGACCCGGGACGGCGCTGTCATGAGCGAGCGCGTCGTGAGCGGCGCGGGGGACGGCCGCGCGGAGGCGTGGTACCGGCGCCTGCTGCGGGCGTACCCACCCGCCTACCGGGGCGCACGGGGAGGAGATCGTCGGGACGCTGATGGAGGTCTCGGCGGACCGCGGAAGGCCTTCGGCACGCGAGTGCGCGGGCCTGGTCGGCGGCGGCCTGGCGGCCCGCCTCCGCGAGCGCACCACGCGATCCGGGCCGTGGTGGGCCGACGGCCTGGCCCTCGGCGCCTTCCTGGTCGCCCTGGCCGACCTCTGCGGCGACCTGACGATGGTCGACGGGGACGTCTGGAACTCCTACACGCCCTGGGTGATCGGCTCCGTCGTCCTGTTCCTGGCCCTGCTGCGCGGCCGGCTCTGGGTGGCGCTGCCGGTCGCGCTGCTCGAGGTCTACCAGATCAACCGATCGTTGATCGGCGGTGACTCGGTCCTCCACGTCGTGCCGCAGTTCGGCCCCGACTACGGCACCGGGGAGACCGTCATACGGTACGGCGCCGTCGTGGCCGCCCTGGTCATCCTCGCCGTCCTCGCCGTACGCGGCTCGTTCAGGCCACAGAGCCGTTCGTGGTGGTGGCCGATCGTCGTGGCGATCGTGTGGGCGGCCTGGCACACGCACCTCCCGATGGGCGCCCACGACGTGACGTTGTGCTCGGCGGACGACGTCTGCCACGTGGCGCGGGTCGCCGTCGACGTTCCGCTGTTCGACCTGGCCCGCACCGGGCTGACGATCCTCCTGCTGTCCTGCGGAGTCTGGGCGACGGCGGTGACCCGGGATCTGCGCTGGGCGCTCGCCGGCGCGTTCTTCCTGTTCACGAGCGTCGGCGTGCACGCATCCCTTGTGCCGGCCGGGAATGCCGGCCCGGTGATCCTCGTGACCGTCTTCCGGGGCCTCCAGATCGCGTTGGTGGCGGCGATGGTCGTCACGGCCCGGCGAGGCGCCCGCGCTCGGGCCTGAGCCGCCGGAGCCCTCAGCGGGTGCGGGAGGCGTGGCGGGCGAGCGCGGGCAGGGGGGCCGCGACGGCGAGGAAGACGCCGGCCACGAGCAGCCAGCCGCGGGCGCCGAAGGCGCCCAGCGCAGACGTGAAGATCGCCGGCGCCGCGATCTGGACGGTCGCGGTGGCCGCCTCGCTCACCCCCTGGTAGGCGCCCTTGGCCTCCTCCCGCATGAGGGACACCGACAGCCCCCAGCCGGCGGCGACGTACCCCAGCTCTCCGGCGAGGTGGAGCAGCGCCGCGGCGATCACGACGACGGCCGCCACGAGGCCTCCGCCTCCGGCGGTGGTGGCCAGGAGTGCGCACGCGGCCGCGAGCGCCACGCCCGCCCACGAACCGGTACGGGCGGCGCTCGCGGTCGTCCGCGCCAGGCGGCCGGCGGGCACCTGAAGGAGCGCGATCCCCACCGAGCTGATCACCACCACCGCGCCGCTCAGGGACAGCGGCAGGCGCGTCGAGTGCGAGATCCACAGCGGTAGCCCGGTGGACAGCATCGCCCAGCACAGGGAGAGGACCGCCGACACCGCCATCACGGTGACGTACGGGCGGTCGGCCAGGGCGGCCCGGGCGCCCGGCCGGGAGCCCTGGGACGCCCGGCCGGGGGACGGGTGGGCCGGCGGCCGCCTGGCCGGTTCCGGAACGGCCGCCGTGAGGGCGGCCAGGACCGCGAAGCTCACCGCGTTGCCCGCGATCGCCAACAGGTACGCCCCCGGGCGGTCCGCCGACTGGACGACGGCTCCGAGGCCGGCGCCGATGGCGTAGCCGATGTGCTGGACCGATCGCTGCGCTCCCAGCGCCGTCAGGCGGGCCTCGGTGTCCGGGACCAGCGCCGCGACCAGGGCCGTCCGTACGGCGGTCCCGCCGTTGGCGAGCGCGACGAACACCACGGTGACCAGGAGGAAGCCCCAGGCGCCGTCGACCAGCAGGTAGGCGGCCATCGCGGCGCCCCGGACGACCGTGACGACGACGAGGACGGCGCGGGGGCTCGCCCGATCGGCCAGGGCACCCAGGGGGACGGCCGCCGCCAGGCCCGCCCCGCCCGCGACGGCCATGCCGGCGCCGACGATCGCCGGGGAGAGGTGGAGCACCCGGGTGAAGTACAGCGCCCAGATCGTGAACCACAGGCCGTCGCCGAGGGCGGAGATCCCCCGTCCCCACAGCAGGCGGCGCAGGCCGGCGGTGACCGGAGCGGTGACCTCGGGCGATGAGACGGCGACCACGGACGACCACCTTTCACGATTGCGTTAATGGTGACCGTAGTTCCCGGAGATCGGCTCGACAAGCATCCTTCACGCTTCGGTGTATCGTGAATGCGTCGAGAAAGAGGTGTCCCATGAGCGGATGGCTTGACCCCGAGGACCCCGTCCTCGGCGCGGTGACCTCGCTCGCGCGGGAGCTGGCCGACCCGATCCGCCTCACGGCGCTGCAGGTCCTCGCGGCCGAGGGGCCGCACACCATGAGCCAGCTCGCCGACGCGCTCGGCGTCTCGGCGCCCCGGCTCGGCAACCACCTGGCGCGGCTGCGCGCCGCCGGGCTCGTCGCCGTAGAGCACTCCGGCCGGCACGCGACCTACCGCGTGGCCGAGGCCGGGATCGGTGAGGTCCTCGCCGCGCTGACCCGCTTCGCGCACGGCGGGGCCGCCGACACCCGCCCGCGGCCCCGGGCAGGCGCGCAGGGCCTCGCCCGCACCTGTTACGACCACACGGCGGGCCGGCTCGGCGTCGCGGTGTTCGCCGCGCTGGTCGACCGGGGAGCCCTCGTGCCGCCCGACGGACGCACCGCCGAGCTCGCCCTGGGGCCGGAGCGCTCCCCGTTCGCCGAGCTCGGCGTCGACCCGGACGCCGTGCGCGCCGGGCGTCGCAAACTGGCGACGGCCTGCCTGGACCGGACCCAGCGGCTCCCGCATCTCGGCGGCGCGCTGGGCAAGGAGGTCCTCGACGCCTTCGTCGAGCGGGGACTGGTCGAGCCGCGACCCGGCACCCGCGACCTCCAGGTGACCGAACGCGGACTCCGTGAGCTGCCCGCGCTGCTGCCCGGCTTCCGTTCGGCCTGAGGCGCGCGTACCTCCCCTGCGGGAATGCCGGGGAAGGCGGGGCCGTTCTTATGCTTAGCCAAGCTAACTTAGGCTGGCCGAGCGATGAGGAGGGGCGATGACCGACCCGCGGACACTCGCCGACCAGATCAACCGTGGGCTCCGTGACCTCGTGCTCATGCTGCGGCGGGTGAGTCTCGGCCAGTCGATCACGACCCAGCAGATGGCGGTCATGGGCTCGCTGGAGGCCGGCCCGCGCCGGATGTCCGACCTCGCCGCCGAGCACGGCGTCCGGCTACCCACGATGACCCGGCAGATCGGGCGTCTCCTGCGAGACGGGCTGGTCGTCCGCGGCCGGAACGCCGACGACGCGCGCGTGGTCACCGTCGAGCTCACCCCGGCCGGCACGGAGAGGCTGCTACGCGCCCGCGAACGGCGCATCGACCACCTCACCGAACGACTGATGGCGCTGAGCGAGGACGAGCGGGAGACCATCGAGGCCGCCCTGCCCGCGCTGGCCAAGCTCTTCGCCGACTCCTGAGGAGGACCTTCACGACGCGGTACGGCCGTGGCCGGGCCGCCCGGCCACGGCCGTCTGCGCGCGCCGAAGGGTCAGGCCTGGCCGCGGAGCTTGGCGATGCGGTTCTCGAACATCCGCAGGAACTCGGCGCGCGCCGCGTGCGCCCGCTCGTAGTCGCGCAGTTCGTTGATCTGCCGCGCGTTCAGGGTGCGCAGCCGGGCCCGCACGGAGGCGATGGTCGCGTGGTCGTAGTCGGCGATGGGCAGCTCCCGGCCGGCCGTCGTCCCGGCCTCGGCCTGTGGCGCGCCGGTGGTGGGGGCCTTCTCCTCCGTGGCCGGAGCCGGCGAAGACGCGGGAGCCTTCGCCGGAGTCGCCGTGCTCCTCGCCGACGGCCGCCTGGTCGCCGTCTTCGGCTCCGTCGCCGCCGGCCCGGTCGCCCGGCCGCCCCCACTTGCGCCGGCCTTCCGGCTCGGTCCGGCCGGCTTCGCGGGCCTCGTCTCGGCGGTCCCGGCCCGGCGGGCGGCGGCCGTGTCCGACGGGACGGCAGGGGTGGTGCCCTTCGCGCGGGACGGAGCGGTGGCCCGGCCCTTGGCCGGAGCGGCCGTGGAACGCGTCGGCGGCTTCGGGCGCGGCGTCGCGGGGCGCGTACGGCCCGCGGCGGCCGCCGGCTTGCCGACGGCGATCTCCGGGCCCGCCGTGGCCGGGGCGGCGCCCTCCTCGGCCTCCGTCCGCCCGTCGGACGTGACCAGCCCGGTGACCTTGCCCACGACCCGGCCGGTCAGGTCCTCCGCGTCGTCGATCAACCGGCCGAGCACCGGCGCCAGACCCGACTCCCGGGCCTCCTTGTAGTCCTTGCGGACCCGGTCGGTGAGCAGGAGAGCCTGGCCGACGCCCATCACGGCGAGCCGTGCGGCATGGATGGGAAGCTCGCTGACGGTCTCCCGGACGTGGTCCTTAAGGCGGCGCGGCGATGGTGTCATCGTGTGTTCAGCTCCCTCCAGCCTCGCGGACGCGGACTGGTCGGTATGACGATCTGTCATCCACCACTCTGCCCTACGGCGCGGCACCGTTCACGCGCCGTCGCCGGGTTTTTCTCCGCCCGAAACCGGTGCCCCCGGATCACACCTACCATGGGACACATGACTCGTCGGGTTCTTCTGGCCAAGCCGCGCGGCTACTGCGCGGGTGTGGACCGCGCCGTGCAGACGGTCGAGCTGGCGCTCGAGCGCTACGGCGCGCCCATCTACGTCCGCAAGCAGATCGTGCACAACGTCCACGTCGTGAAGACCCTCGAGGAACGAGGCGCCGTCTTCGTCGAGGAGACCGAGGAGGTGCCGGAGGGCGCGATCGTCGTCTTCTCCGCGCACGGGGTCGCCCCCGTCGTTCACGATGAGGCCGCCGGACGCAGCCTCCGTACGATCGACGCCACCTGCCCGCTCGTCACCAAGGTGCACAAGGAGGCCCGGCGCTTCGCGACCGACGACTACGACATCCTCCTGATCGGCCACGACGGCCACGAGGAGGTCATCGGGACGAGCGGCGAGGCCCCGGAGCACATCCAGCTCGTCGACGGCCCCGGCGACGTCGCGAACATCGAGGTACGCGACCCGGACAAGGTCGTCTGGCTCTCCCAGACCACTCTGTCGGTCGATGAGACCAAGGCCACCGTCGAGGCCCTCCGGTCGCGGTTCCCCAAGCTCCTCGACCCGCCGTCGGACGACATCTGCTACGCCACCCAGAACCGCCAGGTGGCGGTGAAGGAGATCGCCGCGGAGTCGGAGCTCGTGATCGTGGTCGGCTCGCAGAACTCCTCCAACTCCAAGCGTCTCGTCGAGGTGGCCAAGGACCACGGCGCGCAGGCCGCGTACCTCGTCGACTACGCCGAGCAGATCGACCCGGCGTGGCTCGAAGGCGTCGCCACGGTGGGACTGACCAGCGGCGCGTCCGTTCCGGAGGAGCTGATCCAGGGCGTGCTCGCCCGTCTCGCGGAGTACGGCTTCGACACCGTCGAAGAGGTCGAGTCGGTCCGCGAGCGGATGGTCTTCGCGCTCCCGCACGAACTCCGCCGCGACCTGCGGTCGGCCTGAGGCCTGTCGCGAAGCTCCGCTGTCCTACGGACGGGGACTCCGAGACGGGCCCTAGCCTTCGTCCTCGGACTCCGTGGTCTCGGTGGACGGGGCCTTCGCGGCCGGAAGCCGTCCGGGGCTCTCGTCCCACCGGACCGGGTCCTCGTCCGTCGCCCTCCGGCCGCGTCCGCGGTCGCGCAGCGCGGTGCGCCCGCGGAACGGATTGTCGGCCGCCACCCGGGTGCGCAGGTCGCGCAGGTTCGCGGGCAGGCCTCGCGGAACCGCGATCAGCACGACGAGCACCGCGCCGAGGAACAGCCACGGCACGCTCGACGTGAGCTTCGCCGCCAGGGTCACCACGACGCTCACCAGGAAGGACTTCTCCCCGAGCGAGACGGTGACCGCCGACAGCAGGCTCACCAGGAAGAAGAGCAGCGGCGGGCTCACCACGAGCGTGAGCAGGTCCGTGCGGCGGGTCGCCGAGACCGCCAGCAGACATCCCGCCACGAACAGCACGCCCTGCGCCGACCGCAGCCCGAACAGCCCGCCGACGACCGCGCCGAGCAGCGTGCATCCGAACACCACGACCGCACCGCCCCGGCCGGTCAGCGTCACGGCCGAACGGGCCCGTGAGCGCCCCGCCGGAGACGCGGGCGGACGCCGCTTCTCCCGCCCGCGCGGAGCGGGGACCGTCTCGGGGTCCCCGCGCGTGTCCGTTGCCACCAGCCCGCCCCAGAGTCGACAGTGCCTCGCTCCACGGTAGCCCGTTCAGCACGCCGCGTCTCGCGACACGACGTCAGGGCAGCAGGCGGATCTGGCGATCCTGTTCGGCGTCGTCGGCGAGTTCGGCCGCGGAGGGCGAGCGGGCCGGCTCCTCGACCGGCGCCGGGTGATCGAGCTCGGCGTCGGTCACGCCCAGCTCGTTGAGCCTGCGGGCGGTCACCAGGACGCGGCTCTCCAACGACCCGATCGTCCGGTTGTAGGCCACGACGGCGTTGGTCAGGGACCTGCCGAGCTGGTCGACGTGCCGGCCGAGCGTCCCCAGCCGGTCGTACAGCTCCCGGCCCAGCTCGAACACCGCCCGGGCGTTCTCCGACAACGCCTGCTGCTGCCAGGCGTAATGCGCCGTGCGCAGCATGCTGATCAGGGTGGTGGGCGTGGCGATGTGCACCCGGCGGCGCATCGCGTACTCCAGCAGGCCGGGGTCGCGGTCGAGGGCCGGCGCCAGGAACGCCTCGCCGGGAACGAACAGCACCACGAACTCCGGCGCCGGGCTGAACGACTGCCAGTACGCCTTGGCCGCCAGACGGTCCACGTGCTCGCGCAGATGCCGGGCGTGCGCGTCCAGGCGGGCCTCCCACACGTCCGGTCCGTCCGCACCGGCGGCGTCGAGGTACGCGGCCAGGGACACCTTGGAGTCGACGATGATGTTCTTGCCGCCCGCGAGCCGTACGACCAGGTCGGGACGGAGACCGTTGCCGGCGGTGGCCTGCTCGTCGAAGTCGCAGTGCCGGGTCATCCCGGAGATCTCGACCACGCGGCGCAGCTGGAGCTCCCCCCATCGCCCGCGGGCCTCCGGCCGCTGCAGCGCCCGTACGAGCGTCTGGGTCTCCTGGCGGAGCTGGTCGGAGCTCTGCCGCACGAACTCTACCTGCTTGGCCAGCATGGCGTGCGACTCGCGCCGCCCGGTCTCGACCTCGCGCAGCTGTTCCTCGACCTTGCTCAGCGTGTCCCTGAGCGGGGCGATCCGCCGGTCCAGCTCCCCGGCGGCCTCGGCGTTGGCGGTGGCCAGACGGCTGCCGGCCAGATCGAGGAAGCGCTGGTTGCTCGCGTCGAGGGCCTGCGCCGAGAGTGCCTGGAACCGCTCGGCCATCCCCTGCTCGACGTAGGCGAGCTTCTCCTCGGCGGCCCTGGCCCGCGCGGTCACCACGGCGGTACGGCTCTGGGCCCAGGCGACACCGAGCGCCGCGCCCAGCACCAGACCGATCACGAGCCCGAGGAGAACGTCCATGTCCGCATCGTGACAAAGCAGCACGAGAAAGTCGGCGCGACGCGCGGACGAGCCGCCACCCCGGTCGGGGCACCGTACCGATGACCGACCGACGACACCGGCCGTACGACCCGCTCGGCCGCGCGGAGCGGCGGTCGCGCGGCGCGGGGCGCGGGCGAGGAGGCGGCGCGTACGGCGCGCTCGTGGGGGTCGCGTGGAAGGGGCCTCCGCCGGGCCGCGGTACGGCGGGGAACCGAGCGTACGGCCCGGCTACGGGCGCCGCGCGGAGGAGCCGTCGCGCGGCGCGGGGCGCGGGCGAGGAGGCGGCGCGTACGGGCCGCTCACGGGGGCGTGCGGGCCGCCCGGGCGGTCCCGGCGGGCCCGTAGACTCTGCGTCCGTGAGCCTGTCCATCGGAATCGTCGGGCTGCCCAACGTGGGCAAGTCGACGCTGTTCAACGCGCTGACCAAGAACACCGCTCTCGCGGCGAACTACCCGTTCGCGACGATCGAGCCGAACGTCGGTGTCGTGGCCGTGCCCGACCCCCGCCTCGACGAGCTGGCTAGGCTGTACGACTCGGCCAAACTCGTGCACGCCACCATGCAGTTCGTCGACATCGCCGGCATCGTGAAGGGCGCCTCCGAGGGGCAGGGGCTCGGCAACCAGTTCCTGGCGAACATCCGCGAGACCGACGCGATCTGCCAGGTGATCCGGGTGTTCGACGACCCGGACGTCACGCACGTCGACGGCGACGTCGCCCCGCCCCGCGACATCGAGACCATCAACACCGAGCTGATCCTCGCCGACCTGCAGACGCTTGAGAAGGCCCTGCCGCGCCTGGAGAAGGAGGCGCGGACGACCAAGGACCGCGACAAGCTCGCGGTCGTCGAGGCGGCCAAGGCGGCGCAGAAGACGCTCAACGACGGCGTGACACTGTACGCCTCGGGCATCGACCCGGCGCCGCTGCGTGAGCTGCACCTGCTGACCGCCAAGCCGTTCCTGTACGTCTTCAACGTCGACGAGGACGAGCTCGGCGACGAGGCACTGCGCGCCCGCCTGCAGGAGCTGGTCGCCCCGGCCGAGGCCATCTTCCTCGACGCCAAGATCGAGTCCGAGCTGATCGAGCTGCCCGACGAGGAGGCCCTGGAGCTGCTGCAGTCCACCGGGCAGGAGGAGCCCGGCCTGCTGCAGCTCGTCCGCGTCGGCTTCGACACGCTGGGCCTGCAGACGTTCCTCACCGCCGGGCCGAAGGAGGCCCGCGCCTGGACGATCCGCAAGGGCGCCACCGCCCCGGAGGCCGCGGGTGTGATCCACACCGACTTCCAGAAGGGCTTCATCAAGGCCGAGATCGTGTCGTACGAGGACCTGGTGGCCGAGGGCTCGGTCGTCGCCGCCCGTGCGGCAGGGAAGGCCCGGATGGAGGGCAAAGAGTACGTCATGCAGGACGGTGACGTGGTCGAGTTCCGGTTCAACGTCTAGCAGGGCAGACGAACCTCGCTGTCCGGTAATGTTCCGTCGGCTACCGAGATGTCCACAACCGCGCGGCGGGACTGTGCATCCTCGCTCGAGGCTGGAACAATTGACCGCCGTGGTTAAGGTGGTAAACCGAACTCGACCAGACGGATAGACGGCGCGCCGATCCCGGGCGGTGAGGCGCGAGCGGAGGCATGATGGCTCGCAGGTCGTCCGGCGTTGTAGACGCCGGCGCGTCCGGTTACCCGCCGGGCGGATTCTCGTCCGGCGACCCTTGGGACACGACGGAGGAGAAGGGACGCCGCGGCAAGCGCCGCGGCGGTTCCGACGGTGGCGGCGGTGACCGCCGTGGCTGGGGCGGATCCGGCGGCCGCTGGTTCATCTATGTCGGACGGGTCATCCTCTGGGCCTTCCTCATCGTCGTGCTGGTCAACGGCATCCGTGCGCCCTTCGAGCGGTTCACCGAGAACCGCTCCACCACGGCCACGACCGGCGATACGGCGAAGCCGAAGTTCCCGGAGACGGCGGCCTCGGCCTACGCCCTGTCATTCGCCGAGGTCTATCTGAATTACGACCAGGCGAACGCCGCGGAACGGCAGCGGCAACTCGCCCAGTTCATCTCCGGCGGGATCGACCCGCAGCTCGGCTGGGACGGCACCGGCAAGTCGGTACTGCAGTCCGCCCACGTGGCCTCGGTGCGCGCGAGCGACACCGAGCACGGGGTCGTGACCCTCCTCGCGCGGGCCAACGGGCGGCTGTTCCAGCTGGCCGTCCCGGTCTACGTGAAGGACGGGGCGATGGCGATCACCGGGCGCCCCGCCACGCTGCCGCCGCCCGCGACCGCGTCGGTTCCCCCGGCCGCCCAGGACCGCGACTCCGGGCTGGAGAACGACCTGCAGCAGCCGCTGAACGACTTCTTCAAGGCGTACGCCGCCAGCGACGCCGGCTCCCTCCAGCGGTACTCTGACCCGCCCGTCACCGGGTTGGGCAACACCGTGACGTTCGGTCAGCTGAAGGAGGTCACCGCCCCGCGTGGTGACGCCGCCTCCCGAACCGTCACCGCGACGGTCGTCTGGCAGATTCCCGCCGGTCAGGGGAAGACGTCGGGTGGCACGCTCGAGCAGACCTACCAGCTCGCAATGGTGAAGAAGGCCGCATATTGGTTCGTCAGGGACATTCAAGGTTCCCCGCTTCCGGCCGGATCCTGACGTCCCGGCCGGACCGTCCCCAACGCTACGATTCACTCCCCGACCAAGGAAGGCCAGCCCGATGATGCAACACATGCTGGCGATGCTGCCGCATCATGTGGAGGCGGCGCCTGCCAACGGCCTGGACACCGACAATCTCGCCAAATGGCTGCGCGACATCTTCGGGCCGTTGTTCCTGGTCGTCGTCTCCATCGTCGCGATCTTCTTCCTGTTCACACGGGAGATCACGCGCTTCGTGCAATTCATCCTGCTCGCGATCGGCATTGGAGTCATCTTCTACGTCCCCAACATCATCGAGACGACGGCCAAGGCGATCGCGACCGCCCTTGGCATCAAAACGAGCTGAACCCGGCCGGGGTCGTCCTGGTCTAGTCATGGCTGGTCTCAAATAGGGGAGTGGGGCCCGGGTGGATCTGCCTACGTACACCAATATCTGGCGCATCGAGAAGCGGCTGTACAAGCTCTACGACCTACGGCTTCCGATGCCGCTGCCGTTGGTGCAGATCGGGGTGTTCGTCGGTGTCTTCCTGCCATGGATCATCCTGCTGCAGGTGGTCGGCCTGCCGTTCCACGCGCCCTGGCACGTCGTCTACCTGGTCCCGCCCGGTGTGCTCACCTGGCTCGCCACCCGGCCCGTCATCGAGGGCAAACGCCTCACCGAGCTGCTGATCTCCCAGATCCGCTACCTCACCGAGGCGCGCACCTGGGCGCGTCTCACGCCGATCCGGGAGCCCGGTGAGGTCGCCATCGTCGGCCGGATCTGGCGGCGAGGCCACCTGGCCGGAGACCGGATGCACGTCGCGGGGACCACGGAACAGCCCGCCGAGCTCGCGCCCGCTCCCGAACGCGACGCGGCGCCGGCCGCGCCGCCCTTCCTCGAGTACCCCGGGACCGGGGCCGATCAGCTGCCCTCCGGCGTGTCCCGCCGCCCCGCCGCGGAGCAGCCACCCTTCGGCGCGGCGCGCCGGCCCGCCGCCGCACAGCGTCCGCAGGCGCCGAGCCTGCAGCCGACGCCGCACGACGGCACCACCGTCGTGCCCTCGTCCGGGTCCGGTGACCGGCGGCTCACCCCGGCCCCTGTGGAGCCGACCCGTCCGCAGCCGGTGCGATCCGAACCTCCCTCCCGGCCCGACACGGCGCGACCCGCCCGTCCTCAGCCGACGGCGCCCCAGCCCGTCCCCGGCCTCCCCGCGGCCTCCGACCCGCCGGCGGCACCGCGCACGCCGGTCTTCCCGGGCATCCCGGCCAGACCGACCCCACCCGCGCGGCCGGAGACCCCCGCCGTGCCCGCCGCACGGGCCGCCGGTCCGGAGTCGCCCGCCGGCGAGGACGGTGACCGGCGCGTCGCCGAGCGTGGACGGTCCCAGGAGAGCCCCCCCGGCGCCACCCTCCCCGGGCAGGGCAGGGAAGACGACACATCGCACCGGCCGACGCGGCAACGCAACATCTCGCACGAACCGGAGGCCCCCGCCGCGACCTCCCGGCCGGTCCCGCCCACGCTGGGACGGCCGGCGGAGCCCTCCGCGGCCGAGTCCACCGGCCCGGCCACCCCGGCCCGTCCGGAGGCCACGGCCCCTCAGGAGACGCCGGAGCGTCCGGATTCGTCGGCAACGTCGGCGAAACCGGCCACGGCGGGTCCCCACGGCCCCGTCGGCAGGCACCCCGACGCCTGGGCCCCGCCCGCCTCCGACCGCGGAGACGCCCGGCGGCCGGAGGGCGCGACGCCCGCCGAGCGGCCGACCGCCCAGCCACCGACTACTCAGCGACCGGATGCCCAGCCACCGGCCGGTCAGCCACCGGTGCAGCCACCGGCCGCTCAGCGACCGGATGCCCCGGCACCCGCTGCCCGACCGGAGGCCGACGCTCGTTCCGCCGATCCGGAAGAGAGCGACCGGCCGGACCGCTCGACGAGTCAGGGAGAGGCCGGGGAGGGGATGCTCCCCGCGTCGGTGATCTCGCTGCCGCCCGGACGGCACGCCAAGACCGCCGACGGCTCCGCGGCCGCACGCGCCACCGAGCCGCCGGCCGGGGACGGCGATCCGGCGGCTCCCGCCGGACGACCGCCGGCCGAGGCCGAGCCGGAGCGCGAGAGGGCGACTGCGGACCAAGCGGCTCCGGACCCGGCGAACGACCGTCCTGCGGCGGACCGTCCTGCGGCGGCGGACCGTCCTGCGGCGGCGGACCGTCCTGCGGCGACCGATCGGGATCCGGCAGGGCCGAGCGACGACGAGGAGGAGATCGCCAAGGCCCGCACCGACCAGATCGTGTGGCCGACCCCATCGTGGCGTGGCCCGGCCCCGCGACCTGAGGCCGGTTCCGTCCCACCGCGCGAGCCGTCTCCCGGCCGCCCGGACCGGCCCGCGGCAGCGGCCCGAGGCCGTTCGCACGGCGAGGAGGCCCCGCCCTCCCCGGAGACGCGGCCGGCCGCCGCACGGGACGCAGGGTCCCCGGCACCGGGCTGGACCCCGCCGGCGCCCGGGCGGCCGGCGACGCCGCCCGCCTCCGACCGGCCGGCGACGCCCCCTGGTCCCGGGCGATCGTCGACGCCCTCCGTGCCGCCCCGCGCTCCGGCGGCCGGGCATCCGTCGCCCCGCACCACGCCACCCCCGTCCGGCTCGCCCGCGGTCCCTGACAGATCACCGGCCCAGCCGCCCCGGACACAGCCGGCCAGACCCGCGCAGGTGCCGGCGGCCCGGCAGGCCCGCCCGCCGGCCGTCTCGCGGCCACCGGCCGCGCCCCGGCCGGGCGCGGAGCAGTCCTGGCAGGGCCGCCCGCAGGCCGCCGGTGCGCCGCCGGAGTCGCCGGCGCGCGCCGTCCGTTCCGGTCCGGCCTCACCCGTGCGCCCCGGACCGATGCCGCAGGTGACCCACGAGGACGAGGGACGCGACGACGACGGCCGAGGCCGCAGGCGCATGTTCGCGGGTGGCGGCGGCAACGGCGACGGCGACTACGAACAGCGCGTACGGACCGCGTTCGCGGGCGCCCGGCGCGTCGTCGTGCTCGGCTGCACCGGAGGCGCCGGCCAGACGGTGACCGCGCTCATGCTCGGGCACACCTTCGCCCAGCATCGTGGTGACCGGATCGTGGCGGTCGACGTGAATCCCGGCCCCGGCGCCATGGCCCGGCGGACCCGGAGCGAGACACGGGAGACGCTCACCTCGCTGATCGCCCACGCGGAGCAGGTCTCCGGCTACCAGATGATGCGCCGGTACACCTCCATCTCCAAGTCCGGGCTGGAGGTCGTCGCGGCGGGCAAGAACCCCGTCCAGGCGCTCGACGACCGGGACTACGCCCTCGCGATGCGGACCCTCGACCGGTTCTACTCGATCACGCTGCTGGACGCCGCGGCAGCCGTGGTCGCCCGCGTCCTGCCGTACGCCGACCAGATCGTGCTCGTCGCGCCGGCCAGCTCGGACGCGCCGCGCGCGGTGGCCATGACGTTCGAGTGGCTCGACGGCCACGGCTACGAGGACCTGCGCTCCCGCGCGGTCACCGTGATCAACGGGGTGAGCCGCCGCAGCATGGACGACGTCGAGCAGGCCGAGTCGGTCGCCAGGGGCCGCTGCCGCGCCCTCGTGCGCATCCCCTGGGACGACCACCTCAGCCTCGACCGCGCTCCGCGCAACGAGTTGCGTTCGCTGCGGGCTCCGACCCGCAAGGCGTACATCGCGCTCGGCGGGGTCGTCGCGGGCGGTCTCGTCCAGACGCCGGGGCGCTACCCCCAGCAGGAGGTCTCCCGATGAGCCGGCGTCGTCCGGCGCGCGCCCGTTCGGGGCGGGGCACCCAGTGGGCCGGCGGGGGCGTCCCCGCCGGCGCGCGCGGTGTGCCGCGACCGCCGGACGGCGGCTCCGGGACGACGGCCGTCTCTTCGGCGGGACCTCGCCGGGCAGTGCTTGATCATGTTTTCAGTACGAACGAGGAGTAACCGATGAGCAGGGCGTCCAAGGCCCGCAGCCGGCTGGCCGTACGGTATTTCGACGATCGGATCCTCCTCACCGACAACGCCGCCTGGGCGTACTTCCGGTTGCCGACCGTCTCCTACGAGTTCACGACGAACGAAGAGCGCGAGGCGCTCGCCACGAACATCACCATCGCGCTGGCCGGCATCCGTATGCAGGACGCCGAGATCCACCTGCGAATCGCGCACCGCACGTACCCGGCCGCGGAGTGGGCGCTCGCCCTCGACGAGACCTCTGACGGGGGACCGGGCTGGCGGGAGTACCTCGAGGAGATGTACGCCCACGTCTGGTCCAAGGACTTCTGGACCAAGGAGGTGTACCTCGGGGTCCGGCTCGGCCAGCGCGGCGTGGGCGCCCAGCTGTCCGGAGGCGCCTTCAAGCAGATGTTCGGCCTGTACAAGCGCAGCGAGGAGGTCCTCGGGCTGCACGACGAGGCGATCCCGGAGAAGGAGATCACCCGCTGGACCGAGCAGGCCGAGCGGCTCGGCCGCTCCCTCGGCGGCAGCGCCCTCTACGCCCGGCACGCCTCGTCTACGGAGATCGCCTGGTTGTTCCAGCACGCGGCCACCGGCGCCCTGACCGATCCGCCCCCGTCGGCCACCCCGCGCCGTACCTGGGGGGCCGGTGAGATCGAGAGCCTCGTCGAGGGCACGATCGTCAACGGCCGCTCCAACCTCCGGATGGAACAGCCCGACGGCTCGTCGTACGTCGCGTACCTGTCGTTCGCCCGCTTCCCGGACCTGATGCCGTTCCCGGACGGCGAGCCGTGGATGCACTTCGCCGACGCCCTGCCCTTCCCCGTGGAGGTCTCGGCGCGGATGAAGCTCGTTCCGCCCGCCAAGGCGTCCAAGGACGTCTCCCGTAAGCTCGCGCACGCCCGCGACATGGATCAGCACATCCGCGAGGCGGGTGCCGAGGCGCCCATCGCGCTCGCCGAGCAGATCGACGCCGCCCGCATGCTCGAGCACGGCATCACCAAGGAGCGCCTGCCCTTCGTCTACGGTTGGCACCGGCTCATCGTCTCCGCGCCGACCGAGGAGCTCCTGCAGCAGCGTGTCGACGCCGTCGTCGAGCACTACCGCGACCTGGGCATCGACATCGTCTGCTCGACCGGCGACCAGTTCTCGCTGTTCTGCGAGTCGCTGCCCGGCGACCGGATCCGTGTCAACGCGTACGCCCAGCGGCAGCCGCTGCGGACGATCGCCGGTGGCATGCCCACCGCGACGGTCGACCTCGGCGACCGGCGGGAGGACACCTCCTCTTCGGGCTGGGTCGGCCCGTACATCGGGGAGACGCTCGGCCGTGCCCGGTCCATCGTGCACTTCGACCCGCTCGTCGCCGCGGCGCGCAACCGTCCCACCGCGGTCGCGATCACCGGTGAGCCGGGTGGCGGCAAGACGACCCTGGCACTCCTGCTGCTGTACCAGATGGCGCTGCGCGGCGTCACGATCGCCGCCATCGACCCCAAGGGCGACGCCGAGTCCCTCGTCGAGCTGCTGCGCCGCCGCGGCCGCCGCGCCCGCGTCCTGCCACTCGGATCCGCCGCTCCCGGCCTCCTCGACCCCTTCAGCTTCGGGGACGACCTCGCGGCCAAGAAGACGATGGCCACGGAGACGCTCCGCCTGCTGCTGCCCCGCATGTCCGAGGAGCGCGAGTCCGCCATGATCCAGGCGGTCGGCGCGGTCGCCAACCAGCCGCAGCCCTCACTCGGCAAGGTCGTCGACTATCTGGACGCGTCCGACGACCCGGCGTCGAAGAACCTTGGCGCGGTGCTGCGCTCGATGTCGGAGATGCGCCTCGCCCGCCTGTGCTTCGACCCGTCCGGCGGTGAGCGGATCGACACCGCCGGCTGGACGACGGTCTTCACGCTCGGCGGCCTGACCCTGCCGGACGTCGCGATCAACCGCGAGGACTACTCGTACGAGCAGCGCCTCTCGGTCGCCCTGATGTACCTCGTGTCGCAGTTCGCCCGTCGTCTGATGCACGGCCTCGACCGCCACCTCCCCAAGACGATCTTCCTCGACGAGGCGTGGGCGATCACGCAGACGCCCGAGGGCGCCAAGCTCATCCCGGAGGTCTCCCGGATGGGCCGCTCCCGGAACACCGCCCTCATCCTCGTCTCGCAGAACGCCGGCGACCTCCTCAACGAGCAGGTGACGAACTGCCTCTCGTCCGTCTACTCGTTCCGTTCGACCGAGCGCAACGAGGTCGGCAACGTCATGGCGCTCCTCGGGGTCGAGAACTCCGACGAGCACCGCGCCGTGCTGCGCAACCTCGGCAACGGCGAGTGCGTCTTCCGTGACCTCGACGGCCGCGCCGGCCGGATCGGCGTGGACCTCGTCTCCGAAGAGCTCCTCCGCTGGCTCGACACCAACCCGACACGCTCCAAGCCCGGCGAAATCAGTGCGGACCAAGCGCCGGACCCGCATAGTGGGAACGAGCGACCATCCCGTCCCTCCACCGCCCCCCGCGACCCCGCCACAGAGGTCACCCAGGAGGTCCCCCGATGAGGGTGTCAGGCGTCCGTCACCGCCGACGACGACAAACGGCGAAGGGCACTCCCCGGGGAAAGCGCCGATCGCTCCTCGTCCTCGTGCTGATGGCGGTGTTCGTCCTCAGCCCAGTGGGCATCGCGAGCGCCGGGCCGCCTGACAACAACCCCAACAATGCCTGCGCCCCGGCGGACCATCCGTCTCCGGAACAGTACGGTTCGGGCATCGACGGGATGGTCCGGCCCCCGAACTATCCCAGCGACCAGATGAAGGCCGCGGATCCGAAGCAGCTCAGCTACTACGACAGGTACGGCACCGCCGGTCAGACCTGGTATGCGGTGGACATGGGCTGCTCGGACGCCATGGCGATGGTCGGTAACTCGGTCTCCAACGTGGTGTTCACACTCGCGAAGGCCTTCGACCGGACGACCATCACCATTTACCAGGCGGCGGCCTCGGAGTCTCTGCTCGGCTGGCTTAAGAAGACCGTCGACGGTGTCATCCACAGCATGGGGAACACCTTCGGGGCCAAGTACTGGTCCTGGGTGGTCATCCTGGGGGCGCTCTGGCTGGCTTGGTGGGGGCTCATCCGCCGGAGGGCCAGCAGGGTCGCTGAAGGAACGATATGGATGGTCGTCGCCATGGTCGGCCTCCTATGGCTGATCGGCAGACCCGGGGACTTCACCACTCTTGGAACGAAGGTCTCCGACGGAGCCACGGCGGCGTTCAATGCCGCTCTGCCGCAGAGCGATGCCAGCACCTCCTGCCTCCCAGATGGCCAGAAGGCGCCGAACCCCGCGCAGAACGACGCGGTGACTCGAAACGCCAACGGCCTCTGGGTCACGCTCGTCTGCAAGCCATGGTTGATGGGGGAGTTCGGTACCGACGACCCAAAGAACCAGGTGGTCCAGCAGTACGGTGCTCGCCTACTGGCTTCGCAAGCAGTGGATCTACACGAAACTTATTCGGATCAGAAGCCGGATCTCAATAAAAAAGGCAGTGACTACGAGGCGGTCGCAAAAGATATCAAGAGCCAGCAGCCGGGCATCTATTCCCTATTCCAGGGTAAGAACTGGACCTCCCGGCTGGCGGTAGCGTTCGGTGCTCTTCTAGCGGCCTTGGTGGCCGGATTGTTGGTCCTGGTCATCGCGGTCATGTTGATCATCCTGAAGATTTCGTTCCTGCTGCTCCTCGTCGCAGGGCCGATCTTCCTGGGCATCGGCATCCATCCGGGCATCGGCCGCGTCATCGCGGTCCGCTGGTTCGAACTGCTTCTGTCGACGCTCCTCAAGCAGGCGGCGTTGATCGGAGTGCTGGCGCTCCTGCTGTGGTGCTACGGCCTGGTCATGGCCGAGAGCCTGCCGTGGGGCCTGCAGATCCTGCTCATCTCCCTCGTCACGCTGGCGGCCTTCGTCTACCGGAAACCCTTCCAGCACCTGTTCGCCGCGGTCGGTTACTCCGCCGTCGGCTCCCGCAAGGGCGAACAGGAGGTGGAGATGGCGGTCCGGGAGACGCGGAAGCGGACCACCGCGGTCGCGACCGCCGCCATCCCCAGTGCCGCCGGGTACCGGCTCGGCCGCTGGGGCGGCAAACGCGACTCCGGCGCTCTGGCCGGTGCCCCGACCCTGAGGGGGGACGAGGCGGCCGACTTCGACACGGCGGGCCGCGAAGTTGTCGGCGCCTCCGACCGGCGCGGACGCGCGGCGCAACTCGCCGCGAAGGCGGCCGGGGCGGCGCGGGGCAGTGCCCCTCCGCTGAACCTGTCGCCGCGCGCGCAGGCAGCCGCGCCGGCCGCGCGGGCGAGCGGCGGTGGCCTGTGGAGTCCGCGTCCGTCCGGATCCGGCGGCACGGCCCGTCCGCCGGCTCCTCGTGCGCCACTCGACTCGCCCTCCCGCGAGGAACAACGGCCGAGCGCCGCCGGAGGCGGCTCGCGACCGCCTTCTGCACCCACCGGACCCAGCTGGGGCGCCGCCGGCAAGACCGACGCGGGCCAGGGATCCGGTACCCGCACACCGCCTCGCCGGTCGGCCGGCGGCGGTGAGAGGGGAGGCCGTGGCCGTACGGGCGGCGGCGAGAAGAGCGGCGCCGACGGCGGAGGCACCGGCGGGACCGGCGGCGGGCGGAGCCGGCTCGGCGGAGGATCCGGCGGTCGTACGACTCCGCGACCTGAGTCGGGCGGCGCGAAGAAGGCTCCTCCGGCACGCGGAGGAGCATCGGGAGCGCGGCCCGACCCCGCGTCCACGAGCCGAAGGCGTGAGGAGACCCGTTCGGAGGGCAAGGCGCCGCCGCCGCTCTGGTCGGACAGGTCACGCCAGGACGGTCCGTCCATGCCGTTCTGGCTCCGCCCGGTCAAGCGTGAAGAGGACGACGAACAATGAGGGGCCGATGGACCTGACCGATCGCCAGCGCAAGATTCTGTTCGCCGTGCTGGTGGCGCTCCTCGCCGCTGCGGGGGTGATCCTCACCATCGGTAGCGGGAGCGGGAGGCACAAAGGTTCGGCGCACAAGAGCGGCTCGGTGGCCGCCCCGTCGCCGTCCACGCCCACGTTCTCCGCTCCGGGTTTGGCGGGGCCGCCGCCGAGCGGGGGCACCTACGATATCTACTCGCTGATGCCGTTCACGCAGAAGGACTTCAGCGCGGCGGCCGACGTCGCCCGTCGTTTTGTCATCGCCTACGGCACCTACCGGTACGACGAGCAGCCGAACGCCTATCTCGGACGGATGCAGGGCCTGGTCACCACTGATCTGTTGGCACAGCTGCAGCGTGACTCGTCGGTACCGGGCTTGCTTGACCAACGAAAGCAGGACAGGGAGGTCTCAACCTCCGACGCGCATCTGGACTCGCTCCGCGATATGGAGAAGGACCAGTTCATCTTTCTCGTCACCCAGACGCGGCATGTCAGTAAGGGAGAGAGTGCGCCCAATGACAGCAAGGAGCAGTACGCCGTCACGGTGACGAGGTCAGGTGGGGGCTGGGTCGTCTACGCCTTCGACCAGGCCAACGTGGGTGACAAGTGAAAGGAAAGAAATGAAGCTTCGCCGGCACCTGCGGCTCGGCGTCGGCTCGGGGGGACGGAACGACGGCCGTCGTATTATCTCTCTTCTTCATTTCACGCGGTCGGACCAAGGCGCGGTCCGGTTGCCGATCATCATCGCCGGAGGCGCTGCGGCGCTATTCTTCATGAGCCTAGTGGCTATTCCACTGTTCTTCGGCGCGAATAATCTTTTCCAGAACATGAGTGGCGCAAATTGCACGGACACGTCCGGTGCCGGGTCGCAGCCTCAGCAGTCCAGCGACGCGAACGGGATTCCGTCCAACTATCTGGAGCTCTACAAGAAGGCGGGTCAGCAGTACGGCATCCCCTGGAACGTGCTCGCCGGAATCGGGTGGGTGGAGACCCACCACGGCCAGCTGAAGGCGCCCGGCGTCTCGAGCGGCGAGAACTATGCGCATGCCGGGGGCCCGATGCAGTTCATCCCGGGTACGTGGGCGCAGTTCGGAGTCGACGGGAACGGCGACGGCAAGAAAAGTCGCTATGATCCGGCCGATGCCATTCCCGCCGCTGCGCGGTATCTGAAGCACAACGGCGCTCCGCAGAAGATGCGCAGTGCCATCTTCATGTACAACCACCTGGTGTCATACGTGAACAACGTCCTGTCCTGGGCGAAGAAGTACGCTTCGGGGAACTTTGACGTAGTCCAAGCCAACGGCCCGAGCTGTTCCGATGTGAACGGCGCTCCGGTCGCGCCGAGCGCGGTGGCCGCAAAGGTCATCGCCTACGAGAAGGCGCAGATCGGCAAGCCCTACGTCTATGGTGCGACCGGTCCGAACAGCTTCGACTGTTCCGGCCTGACGATGTCCGCCTACAAGAGCGCCGGCGTCACCATTCCTCGTCTCTCGGACGACCAGTACTGGTGGGGGGCGCTGGTTCCCCGAGGGCAGGAGCAGCCGGGCGATCTCGTCTTCTTCGAGTACCTGCCGGGACACACCGGCCCTGGGCACGTCGGTACGGTCTACAACCCGCAGAAGGGCATCATGATCGTCGCACCGCATACCGGCGACGTCGTCAAGTACCAGAACTACAAGACCTACCCGGGTGGTGCCGTCGGTTTCACCCGTCCAACGGCGCACAACGGTCACAACGGCCCGACCAAGAGGCTCTGAGTGCACGGTGAGCGGCGGAGGTCGCCTCTCGTGGTGGGAGCGGCGATCATTCACGGGGGACGGCTCTTGGCGGCGTGCCGCGCCGATCCCCCGGAACTGGCCGGGGGGTGGGAGTTCCCGGGCGGGAAGGTCGAGCCTGGAGAGACCGAGCAGGAGGCTCTCGTGCGGGAGTGCCGCGAAGAGCTGGGGATCGACGTCGTGGTCGGCGAGCGGATCGGTGCGGACTGTCCCCTTCACAACGGGATGGTGATGCGGGTCTGGACGGCCTCGCTGACGCGCGGTGAACCCCAGGCCAGGGAACACTCCGAGCTTCGATGGCTGACCGAGGCCCAGCTGTTCGACGTACCCTGGTTGCCGGCCGACCTGCCCGTGGTCGAGGCCGTGCGCAGACACCTGAAGGAATCTGGATGATCGTCGCCTTTTCGATCACCCCGCTCGGGGTGGGCGAGTCCGTGGGAGAGTACGTCGCCGAAGCGGTCCGGGTCGTCCGGGAGAGCGGTCTGCCCAACCGTACCGACGCCATGTTCACCAGCGTCGAGGGCGAGTGGGACGAGGTGATGGACGTGGTGAAGCGCGCCGTCGACGCGGTCGCGGCCCGCAGCCCGCGGGTCAGCCTCGTCTTGAAGGCGGATGTCCGGGAAGGCGTCGTCGACGGTCTGACCACGAAGGTGGAAGCGGTCGAACGGCACTTGAGCGAGACCTCATGACGGTGACGGCGCCGGCTTCGCGAGCGACGTGCGAATGAGCGACAGGATCTCCGGGCGGACGAGGTCGGAGATCCTGGCGTAGGAGACCGTGATCACCGTCTCGGTACACGAGAAGGAGTAGCCCAGCGCCGACGGCGTGACGTCGAACTCGAGTCCGTCCCGGGTGGGCATCAGGTCCAGCGCGCGCGTCTCCTTGTCATCGTTGTCGATGGTGGCGGCGCTGAGCCGGCCCGGGTCGATCTTCGGATCCCCGCTGCACAGCGCGCCGCCGGGCGCCGCCTTGCCGATTCGTCCTTCGAGATCCTTCAGCCCGGACTCGCTGAAGACCGCGTCGCGCAGGATGTCCCGAGCCCTCAGCCGTCGCCCGGTGGCCAGGTCGACCACCACGGCTCGCGTGGTGTTCAGGTCGAACGGGGTGAGGGGCGCGTGGTGCGGCAGGAAGGTGTACCGGGCGGCCACGAGCCGGGGCCCTCGCATGCCCAGCTCGATCTCCGTCGTCACCGTCGGACGGTCGGATGACGGGACGCTGGGTTCACGGGCGATCTGGTACCGCTTCAGCTGTTCATCGAGCGGGGCACGAAGGGCCCGATCGGCCGTTTGCTCGATCGCCGGATCGCGCAGTCCGCCGACCTGGACGTACCGTCCCTCGACGGTGAGCTCCGGCCGCGCGAACCTCCGCTGCAGTGAGGCATAGGAGATCGTGAGCGGCTTCGGCGCAGGCATCGGCGCAGGTGGTCTCCTGCCCTCGTCATGCTGATGAAGCACCGCCACCGCGCCGCCCACCCCGACGACGACCGCGCCGGCGACCGCGAGACCGGCCTTCGTGGCGGCCTTGCCGACGACGCTCCTGCCCACCGCATGGCCGGCACCGCCCGTGGTCGTTCCGGAACCCCCACCCGAGCCACCGGCCCCCACCGCACCGGCGCCTCCAGTACCCGCCGCACCCGTGCCGCCCGCCGCCGTACCCGCGCCTCCGGTACCGGCGACACCGGCGCCGCCTCCGGCCGCGCCCGCGCCGGCAACGCCGCCGGGCGAGGTGCCGAGGAGCAACGCCAAGGGGAGCAGCGCGGCCAGGCCGGCGGCGGCCTCGGCGAGGCGCCGCCACCCGTTGCGCTCCCAGTCCGGCCCGTACGCCGCCCTGGCGGCCTCCTCGAGTTCGGCGACGAACGCCGGCGCCCCTGACGGCCGGTCGGCCGGGTTCTTGGCCATACCGCGGGCGACGAGCGGCCGCACCGGCTCGGGGAGCTCGTCGAGCGGGATCGGTGCGGTCAGGTGCGCGATGCGGAGGGCCGCCTGGTCTCCGCCGTACGGCCGGTGGCCGGTGACGCATTCGAAGAAGACACAGGTCGCCGCGTAGACGTCGGTGGCCGGGCCGGCCGGTCCGCCCTCCCACTGCTCCGGTGCCATGTACGAGGGGGTGCCGGCGGGTGTGCCGGACTCACCCGACCGTACGGCGATGCCGAAGTCCGCGACCTTGCTCTGGCCATCCTGCTGTACGAGGACGTTCGCGGGCTTGTAGTCGCGGTGGACCACCGAGGCGGCATGCGCGGCGGCGAGCCCGAGCAGTGACCCTTTCAGTACGGTCAGGGCCGCCTCCGGCCCGGCCGGACCGTGCTCGTCGAGCACCGCGCGGAGGGAGGCGCCGTCGACGGCCTCCATCACGATCGCCGCGTGCTCACTCCCTTCGACATAGTCGTACAGCCGGGTGATGTACGGGCTGTGCAGCATGGCCAGGATCCGGGCCTCGTCCCGGAAGGCCGTCAGAAAGAGGTCCCCGCCGAGCCGGTGGGTGAACAGGTACTTGATGGCGACGATGCCGCCGGACGCGTCATCGCGGGCGAGCACGACCCGGCCGAAACCGCCGGAACCGAGCTCGCGCAACTCCGTGTACCCCGGGAGTGCCCACCGGCTCACCGTGTGCTCCTCGATGCCATCGACGGCACATCATGCGACCGCGGCGCCGGAGGCGCAAGATCGTGGGCGGGACGCCTCGTTGAATGCTCCGGCCAGGATCGAGACGTCCCGCCCAAGATTCGACGCCTGACCCCGGCGTGTGGTTGCCACGACGGCGGCCCCTTCTCACAACCGATCTCGCGCGGGGCAGGCGGCCCGGTGGCGTACGGGCGACGCGATCGGCGCCCTCGGCGGGCCAAGTAGAATGGGGGTGCCGCGTGGATCCCGCGGCGAATCCCACACCACGAAGCGAGACCCGCACGTATGCCCATCGCCACCCGGGACGATCTCCGTAACGTCGCCATCGTCGCCCATGTCGACCACGGCAAGACCACGCTCGTCGACGCCATGCTCTGGCAGTCCGGCGCGTTCCGTGAGAACCAGGACGTCGACGAGCGGGTCATGGACTCCAACGACCTCGAACGCGAGAAGGGCATCACCATTCTCGCGAAGAACACCGCCGTCCGGCACGGCGGCATGACGATCAACATCATCGACACCCCCGGGCACGCCGACTTCGGCGGCGAGGTCGAGCGGGGCCTGTCGATGGTCGACGGCGTGGTGCTCCTCGTCGACGCCTCCGAGGGGCCGCTGCCACAGACCCGGTTCGTTCTGCGCAAGGCGCTGGCCGCCAAGCTGCCGGTCATCCTGGTCGTCAACAAGGTCGACCGGCCGGACGCGCGGATCGCCGAGGTCGTCGACGAGACGTATGAACTGTTCATGGACCTCGACGCCTCCGAGGACCAGATCGACTTCCCGATCGTGTACGCCTCGGCCAAGGCCGGCCGGGCCAGCCTGACCAAGCCGGACGACGGCGGCCTGCCGGACTCCGAAGACCTCGAGCCACTGTTCCAGGTCATTCGGGAGACGATCCCCGCCCCGGCGTACGACCCGAACACCCCGCTCCAGGCGCACGTCACGAACCTCGACGCCAGCTCCTACCTCGGCCGTATCGCGCTGTGCCGCGTGCACGCCGGGCAGATCAAGAAGGGGCAGCAGGTCTCCTGGTGCAAGCACGACGGCACCATCGAGCGCGTCAAGATCACTGAGCTGATGATGACCGAGGCGCTGGAGCGCAAGCCCGCCGAGCAGGCGGGTCCCGGCGACATCATCGCCATCGCCGGCATCCCGGACATCATGATCGGCGACACGCTCGCCGACCCGGAGGACCCGCGCCCGCTCCCGTTCATCACCGTGGACGAGCCGGCCATCTCGATGACCCTCGGCGTCAACACCGGGCCGCTGGCCGGTCGTGAGAAGGGCACGAAGGTCACCGCGCGGCTGGTCAAGGACCGGCTCGACCGCGAGCTCATCGGCAACGTCTCCATCCGGGTACTGCCGACCGACCGCCCCGACGCCTGGGAGGTCCAGGGCCGTGGCGAACTGGCGCTCGCCATCCTGGTGGAGACCATGCGCCGTGAGGGGTACGAGCTGACGATCGGCAAGCCCCGCGTGGTCACCAAGGAGATCGACGGGAAGCTGCACGAGCCCGTCGAGCGCCTGACCGTCGACGCCCCGGAGGAGTACCTCGGAGCGATCACCCAGCTGCTCGCCGTCCGCAAGGGCCGCATGGAGCAGATGACCAACCACGGCACCGGCTGGATCCGGATGGAGTTCATCGTCCCGGCCCGTGGCCTGATCGGGTTCCGCACCGAGTTCCTCACCGAGACGCGCGGTACGGGCATCGCGCACCAGGTCTTCGAGGGCTACGAGCCGTGGTTCGGTGAGCTGCGCACCCGGCCGACCGGTTCGCTCGTCTCCGACCGCGCCGGCGCCGCCACCGCGTACGCCATGTTCAACCTGCAGGAGCGCGGCTCGCTGTTCGTCGAGCCCGGCACCGAGGTGTACGAAGGCATGATCGTCGGGGAGAACTCCCGCGCCGACGACATGGACGTCAACATCACCAAGGAGAAGCAGAAGACGAACATCCGGTCCTCGACGGCGGAGACGTTCGAGCGGCTCACGCCGCCGCGCGCGCTGAGCCTGGAGGCCGCCCTGGAGTTCGTCGCCGACGACGAGTGCGTCGAGCTGACGCCGAACGCGATCCGGCTGCGCAAGGTCATCCTCGACTCCAAGGAGCGGGAGCGCGCCCGGGCCCGCGCCAAGCGCGGCCAGGCCTGACGCTATAGGCGCCACCCGGCTCGGAGCGCCCTACCTGGGAGTCCACTTCACGCCGTTCCCGGCGACCTCGACCGGGCCCTCCACGGAGAAGCTGTCCGACTTGGAGAATTTCTCCGTGGAGCTGAAGTCCTTCGCCGTTCCAGCCGCGGTCGCCGACCCCTCGGCGACGGTCGTCAGGTAGGGGCCGTCCTGCGACATCTGCACGGTGATCTGCGGATACTTGTCGATCTTCCACCGCAGGGTCGACGGAGTGCCGAACACCAGGACGGAGAAAGGGCAACCGGTCGGGGACAGTTCGGTACTCTGCGCACACTGATCGAGGTAGCTCCGGACCTGATTGTCCGCCTCACCGACAGCCGACGCCTTGACCGTCGGCTGCAGGGTCACCTCGTTGCCGGTACCGGCGGCGTGCACCTGTTCCGGAGACGCCCCTAGCACCGGGTTATCGGGCAGCCGGACGGTGTAACCGCCTGGCAGGGCGAACGTGCTGAAGGCCCGGGGCTGTGCCTCAGCGGAGTCCGTCCGTAGCCGTACGCCGTTCACCGTGAGCTCTGTCGCCCCCGTCGCTGCTCCGCGGACCTCCTGCAGGCCGTTGACGCGCCAGTGGGTGAAAAAAGCCCCGTCCTCGCGCTCCAGGCGGACGGTCCCGGTCTCACGCTTCGCACCGATCTGGAAACCCACTTCGACCAACCGGTGATCGTCCTCTTGCGTCTGCCGAAGGATCCGGACGTGTCTTGGAGGCACGTAATCACGGCTTCTCAGGACGGCCGACGTCAGCAGTGGTTCGTCCTCTCCTACCCCCTTGGGCAGCGCGTGCAGCGCCGCTGGCGCGTCTCGGCGAGCAAGAGCGTCGAAGAAGCCGCGGATGGCCGCCTTCGGTGTGAAGAACGTTCGGTCGAGAATCGGAGGCACGATGAGGAAGGCCAGAAGCACGCCGACGATGGCGAGCGCCACCAGGCGCGTCCGCGGAGAGAGCGGCTTCCGCTCGACCCAGACCGACTCCGGCGTGACCTCGGAATACCCAGACTGCTCGTGGCGGCTTCCGGACACGGAGGCGCCGCAACCGGGGCAGGGGGCAGGGCCAGGCGATCGACTCGTGCCGCAGGCCGGACAGGCCGCGAGCGGGCTCTCTGCAGTCATCGTCGATCCGATTCCGCGATCTTTCCGCGTAGCATCGCGGTGACGAAGTGTTGGGTTCTCGCACGCCGGTGATCAGCAAGCTGCTCATGGTGGCGTACGGGTGGCTGGTGTGTGCAGCCGGCGAGTTCTCGCCAGTCATTCGCGGCGCGTCTGAGATCCGCATGCCAGCGCACCCCATCGACGGGATTGACCGCTCGGCTCATCAGCCAGCGGTGCCAGTACCAGAAGACGATGAGCTCTGAGCGAAGACCCTCATGCGCAGGCCAACAGTCGGGGAGTACGACCCAGGGCGCATAGGCCTCCTCCAGCCAGGAGACCCAAGCCGCGAACCGCCGCCAGGATTCGTTGAACATTTCATCTGATAGGTGGTCCCACACCCACGGTGGCGGCTTAGGCTTCTCCTCCGCCATCAATCAGATACCCCCTCGTTCGCGGCTCTCGGGAACGGAGTAGGCATCCTCTCGTTCCCCCTCGCCGTAGCCGTGGTCGTCCGCCTCCGAACCGCCGTCCTGAGCTTCGGAGATTCGATCCATCTCATCTTCGTCATGAGCCTCATAGGACGAGCGATCCGCTTCGCCCGCTTCCGCGCCCTCGGCGTCCGGCTTGGTGGTCTCGGCGTCGTCCTGTTCGGGAGAGTCACCATCGCTCTGTGGTTCGCCGGCCGAGTCGTGTCCATCTGCAGTCGACTTCTCTTCAGAGCTTTGCAGCGGAGGTTGTCGCTCGCCGTCAGATTCTGCAGATGCCGAGCCCCGTGTGATCTCCTCCTCGGGGGAATTGGTCGCCGGCTGCTCCGCATTCCCGGGCTCGGTATCCTCTCTCGCGCCTCCGGTGGGTTCCTCACCGCCGACATCGTCAACGCTGGCTGCGCTCGCACCCTCAGGCCCTTCTTGGGACGTGGGGTCAGCTTCATTCATCAGTTCAGCGTTGGGAGCCGGCTCCGCCTGGCCCGAGGAACTGTTCGGTAGATTCGGATCATGTTGGATTTTGAGTGCTTGTTCCATCGCGCGAACCCGGTCAACAGCATCAGCGGATGGTTGACTCAATGCTCGTTCCGGCCTCGGTTGAACTATCGACTCGTGTCCTTCGGGGACTGTCACATCCTTGTACCGTTCCGCCTGCAACCAATCGGCTGCAGATTGCTCATCTTTAGTTAGTGAGCCGGCCCTCTTAAGTTCGTAGAAGGCATGATTATCTTCTTTGGCTCGAAAACTCTCAGGTGTGTGAAACTGTATTTCGACAGGTTGGCCCGTATCTAGATCGCGCCACGTTGTGTTGATTCCTTTGTAAGTAGGATCATTCCAGGTGTTCCTATGGGTGTCCTCTGGATTCAGGGGCTCAAGGCCGAGTTGGTTAAGGTGTTCGAAGGCGTCTTTTGCTCCGCGACTGTAGGAGTCGCTTGAGAAGCAGATGGTATATCGGTTCAGGTCCCTAGTGTCGGTGATCACTGCATCCGCCGCACGTCCTTCTGCAACTTTTTTGGCAACTTTCCTACGGAAAGAATCCAGACCCTTCAGTGAATTGCTGATTCCCTCCAGGTTCGATCCGTGTTGGGAGGTCATTCCCCTAAGGGCGGTCATTTTTCGATCTAGAGAGGTTTGTGCGGAGGCGGCCCGTTCATGTGCTGCTCGAACTTTGGCGTCCTCCTCTGGGGTCAGGACGAGATGCTCCTCGTGACCCTTGCCGCGCCAGCCGATATTGTCAGTGCTCACAGTTGGGTGGCATTCGTTGCTCCGCGAGTATCACGCAGAATCTTGTCTGCGGTGCTCGCGTCAATGCGTACTAGGTTCGGCGGGTTACTGGTTCGCTGGGATTCGTATTCTACGATGGTCGAAGTTCGGATCCAGGTATTGGATCGCCCGAATGCCTCGTCTAGGACCAGCTCGGGGCTCGTTCGGCGTCTTAGTACAGTGTATGGTGCATCCTTATCGTCGGGAGTCGGAGATTCATATGCCGCCCAGTAGGCCACCCAGTACTGCCGGTTCTTTGAGAGTTCATCTGCTACATTTTCGGGAATGGGTGACAAGTATGTAAGTTCTGGTGGGTGTGGAACTCGATCGGAGGTCTTATGCCATCTCCAATCTATCAAAGACAGATATTCCCATTCCATGTCTGATCGGCGCCATAGGCTTTGAGGTCTACCGCTTTCATCGCGCTGATCGATCTCCACAAAAAACTCGTAGTCATCGGTCAAGATAAATTCCTTTCTAGTGGTATCCCTGGAGCATCTCGTACTCCTGGATAACGCCTGCCGGGCGTGTCTCAACGTGTAGGGGGGCGTCGCTGCGGTAGAACAGCCAGGCGTTGAACGGAGGCATCATTTGTATGGCGCTTGCCGGTAGGGCGGGGTAGTAGAAACTGCTGACCGTGTGCTGTATGCCGGTCTGGGCGTGCCCGCTGATCCCAACCTTGCCTGGTCGCATCGGCCCCGACACTTCGGCGGTCAGGCCCGGTTGGTAGGTCACCGATGATTGGCGTTCCTCGCCGGCCCACGAGGATATGTCCGCCAAGTCCTGCCCGTTGGACATGCCGCCATAGATGACCTTCGCGGTCGTCGCGGCGAGGATGGCCGACTGCTGCTCGGTGCCGTAGCGGACCCGCAGCTGGGCGAGGCTCTGCGCGGCCCAGAGGGTGATGATGCCGCGGCCGCCGCCTTCGCTGACGAGCGAGGGAAGACTCTGGATCGGCGCGATGTTGGCGATCTCGTCCAAGGCCAGGAGCAAAGGAGGGTCCAGCCGCCCGCCTTGCCGGGCCGCGAGTTCCGACGCGCGCTGGGCGATGCTGTCCACGAGGCCGACCATGAGCGGTGCGATGGCCTGCTGATGGTGGGACGGGCCGATGATGAAGAGCGAGGAGCGCGTCCTCAGGAACTTGTCGATATCGAGATCGGTTCTGGAGCAGGACTGAAGAACCGTCGGCTCGGCCGTCGCCTCGATCGTGTTGCGGGCGACCGAGAAGAAGCTTCCGCGTTCACGGTCGCCGAGAAGCTTGATCGCTTCCAGGTCGTCGGCCCACATCTTCCCTGGGCTGTCGGACAATCCCAGGATCGCGACCGGATCCCGGATCTCCTGCCGGGCGAGCCACTGGCGGACCGTCGACAGCGGTAGACCCTCCAGAGCCGCCGCGTGGAAGTAGGCGCGCAGGACGGAGGCTGCGCCGGCTCGCCAGTGATCGCCATCGTCGACGCCTTGGCCGGCCACGGCGGTCATGGCGGCCACCCTGCGGTAACAGACGGCCGGATCGGCGCAATTCGCGAGAGGGGACCAATGTAGGGAGCGTTCGGGGTACTCGCTCCCGAACGGGTCGTACACGTGAACCGTTCCGCCGTAGTGCTGGGCGATCCGACTGCGCCAGTCGCCCGTGAAGCTGAGGATGTCACCGCGGGTCGAGGTGCAGACGAGCGGACCATCCCACCACAGCACGGAAGGAATGATCAGCCCGGAGGTCTTGCCGTACCTCGGCGGTCCGACGATGCCGATGGAGTCCGATCGGCCACTCCAGCACTTGCGGTAAGCGTCGGCCGGATCCCAGCCCAGGAAGACCTGTTGCCGAGGCTGTATCCGGAATGGTGGAAGCGGCGGCCATTCATCCGTCATCCGTCAGTCTCTTTCGAGGGAACTCGTCGGTACGGTGGCGCGGGGAGGGGATGGTGCGTCCGTGTCGGGCAGCGGATACGTCCTCCCTGGCTCTTCCAGCGCTTCGAGACGAAGTTCATAGGGCGGATGGGTCGCACAGGCGGACACATCCCACCCGGATCGACCGCCGTCCAGGGTCCGTCGCAGCCGGGCGAGCGCACGGCGGATTCCTTCCCTGTGACCGGCGAGGACGGCGCCGCGGTCAGAGCGGTACTCGGCCTCCCGGAGGTCGCGTGCCTGCAGGGGCATGACGAAGAAGCGAATCGTGACGGCGGCCGGCCACATGAAGGCCCACAGGACGATCCTTGTGAGGGGCTGATTGATGTGGTCGAGCAGCTTGGTCGCTGCTGAGTAGAGAACATAAAGCGGCAGCGCCATGCCGCGTACGAACGCGGCCGCGACAGGGTCGGCGTTGTTCCAATGTGTCAGCTCATGGCCGATCACGCCACCGAGGACCTCAGGGTCGTAATTGAATTCGTCGAGCAGCCCTTGGTTGATCACAAGATGCCGTGTCAGTGCATAGGCGTTGACATCGCGGTCATCGTGGATCAAGACGTACGGTAGCCCTCTGATCCCCATGCGAGAGGCGCATTCGCGGACGATGGGTATGATGAGCTCGGCTTCGCGACGACTCAGGCGTCTTGCGCCACCGATTCGCAGCGTTGCCGCCTCGAACGCGGTGGTCAGCAACGTGTAGGCGATACCGAGGAAGACGCCGGCGATCACCTGCCCGATCGCAATACTGAGGGCCTGCCTCGGCGACTCATGGGCGACCAGGGTCCACGGCCAGGTCAGGCCCTTGTAGAAACCGAGGATGGCGCCTCCGACCACGCCGAGCAACGCGCCGAGGATGCCGCCGACCTGAAGCATCCCGGTCGGGACGACGTCCCCGAACAGTGGGATGTCGGTTGCTTCGATCGATCCTCCGATGGCACCCGCGATGCCACCCGCCACCGCGCCGGACGCTCCCAGCGCGATCGCGATCGGGAGATTCGACCAGGCGCCGATGAGAGCGGCAATGGCGCCACGGGGATTTCGCGTCGCTCCGGCGATGATCCAGTTGGCGGTGGTGGGGAATCGGAGCGGCCGATGTCCGCTGAGACCGATGCGTCCGTATGAAGGTCTTTGCGGTCGCTGAGTGCTCGGCGTCACCTCGGGTGACGTCGCCCACCGTGCTGCCGGGTCACTCACCGGAGGACCGAAGCCTGGAGGAGGTGAGATCGGGCGAGGCACCTGGCCGGTTCCCGGATAAGCCACTCCACAACCAGTGCAAACGCTGTGGTTAGGCATCCTGGGCGTGCCGCAGCCTTCACAGATCATGCAGCTCTCGCGCCCCCTGAAGATGATGCCATGACTCTGGAATCAGCTTTGACCAACGTGGGAATATACGGATCCTTGCGAATACCGTTACACCGAGCAAAGATCTGATGTGCGGTGGGCTACCGATCTCGCTCGCGGCGACGTTCGCGGTTCAACTGCGTCGACCGGCGCTGTCGCGTCACCGGCAGTCGCTGTTGTCCCGGCTCGATCCGCCACCGTACGTCGGCTTTGACTCCCGCGGTGGCCAACCGTTCTCGCGCGACCTCGAAGGACGCGCACCACTGCTCCTCCCGCTCGACGTCGAGGCGTCGTTGCTCGTCGCCTTCCGCCGGTTCGGTGCGCAACAACGCCATGCGTACCTGCCGTCCACCGTCGATGCGGACTTTGACCTCGTGCTGAGGCCAGTCTCCCCGGGTGATCACCGCTTCGCCGTTTCGGGCCGTCAAGGTCTCGAAGCCCTCGTCGATCTCGTAACCGAGGCCCCCGAACGCCTCTCGAAGTGCTGCCGCGATGTATTCGCGCTCGCTGCCTTCCTGCGCTTCCACCAGCAGCCGTGCGGCTTCCGCTCGCAGAGCATCATCGAAGGGCCGGGTCCCCTCGGTGACCGCACGCAGGGCATCGATGACCGTAAGGTTCGAGGGATGGTCGGCGAGCTCAAGGATGAACCGCGCCGCCGCCGCGCGGTCGTTGCGGCGCTCGCGGGTTCGTTCGTTGGCCTTTTGAATCCGCAATCGGACCTCGGAGAGCAGCCCGTCGGCCTCGGTCGGCGTAGCCGCGGCCATGACGACCTCCGCCGCCTGGGTCACTGAGGCGCGATCGGCCTCGGCGGCATCCGGCAGCAGCCTGGCGAGAACCCGCTTCAAATCTGCCTCGATCGCCGGGCGCGGTTCCGAGCCCGAGCCCGAGTCCACGGACGGGGACGCGATCCGCAGTGACTTCGTGGCGGTGTCGAAGATGCGACCGGTCATCGCCGAAGCCATGGACGCGGCGACGGTGCCCTCGGCGGCCACGAGGTCGATGTCGGTTTTGGCCGCCCACGCCGTCATATCTCCGATCGAGGCGCTGGTGACATCCAAGGGGGGAGGCAACTCGATCGCCACGCCGTGACGTCGCGCCGATTCGGCGAGTGCGGCGATCCGCGCGTTGCGGTCCAACACCTCGCCGACCGCTTCCTCTACGCGCCTCAGTTCTTCGATTCTCTGCGCTGCCGCCTCGGCACGTCCTTCGGCGAGAGCGGCGAGTGCTCCCGCTCCTGACGCGGCGAGACCGGCGGTACCACCCATGACCCGCACCAGCCCGAGGCTCGCGATGACCGCTGCGTCCAGGGCGATATCGGCTTCGACGCCACTGCTCACTCTCGTCCTCCGACGGCTTTCTCCCGGGCGCCCCGGTGCTCTTGCTGCCAGCGTTGCATGCGAATTCCCGTTACCACGACATGCGCGATCGCCACCGCGATGAGGATGGTCATCCAGAGCAGCCAGGCGATCGAGAGGAGGGTTGCGATGAGAAGGAAGATGATGAAGAGCGGCACCACCGCGACGAGAAGCGCGGTGCCGCAACCCCGTGGTCCCGATCGACGCGCCGTACCGGACATTCGGCTCGACGCACCCGACAGCCCTCGTCTGACTACGCGCAGGACCTTGGCCAGCCACGACCAGGGACCCAGCGGTAGATACTCGGCGCCCTGACGCGCTGCGAGCAGCACTTCGCAGCCCAATTCGACGATCCACGTCGCTCCGGCCGCGGTGAGGAGCAGTGGCGTCGGATCCGACGAGTTGCCGGTGGTTCCGGCCATCGACCGTACAGCGGCGGACTGCAGTATCTGGGGGGCCAGCCAGCTGCCGGAAAACCAGAGGACTGCGAGTGGGAGCGTCCAGAGGGCGGCACGGCGGATGGCGGCGCGGCGTCCGTCCAGGCGCCGGCGTTCGCGCTCCTCCCAACGCCTGCGTCTCTCGGCGGATCGATGTTCCGCCTCCCGGCGCCGTCGTACTTCGGCCTCTGCCTCCAGCACCGCGTCAGGGGCCGCCAGCACCACCGCCAGCAGGCGCAGCGGGTCGTCACCTGCCTGCTCGGACAGCCACGAGAACCAGGACACCGGCACGTGTACGGATGCGCGGGCCCGATCGGCCGCCGTGCTGAGAGAACGCCGGGTCTCCTCCGGTCGTGCGGCGAGGGCGAGCATGGTGGCCAGCACCTTGGGCGGCTCATCGCGGCCTGGGAATCCCGCATCGGGAAGCCGGGATACCGTGCTCGGCAACTGGCCCCGTAGCCACTGCGCGTATCTGTTCCAGCCGGTCACGAGTCCGCGCCAGCGAGCGTCGATAGCCGACAGATCCGTACCCTCGGGAAGGCCGTCAAGCAGAGGGAGAAGCCGGTGCTCCCACAGCCGCCGCACGGTGCGGGCGGCGATGCCGTGCTCGGCGTGCTCGGGGTCATCGACGAGAGCGGCGAGAACGGCAAGGTCCTCAGAGACCAACCGCAACCCGAGGAACACCGGGCCCAGCGTCGGGTCCAGCCAGCGCACGAGCCAGAACACTTTGACGTCGGGTGGATCGTTGCCCGTCAGGCGTTCGTCGACCAGCCGGATACGTCCTTCCGCGTCGTCGAAACCACTCAGCCAGTCTCGCAGCGCCTGCCATGCCTCACTGGGACCGACCGGAGTGAACATCGTGCCGAAGAAGTACCGGGCGGCCGTGTCCCAGTCGGCGACCAGTGCCCGTGCGAGCTCACGCCGATCGGTGAAGACCTCGCCGCTGAAGGCCAGAGCACCGTGCGGGCCGCGGGCCGTGGGTAGGTGAACACCGCCTGAGGTCTCCTCGGCCACAGCCGGGCTCTCTCCAGCGAGCCACCGGGCCACCTCGTCACCGCCCCATCGTCGCCGAGGGTCTCGGGTGAGCAGCCCACGGCAGAGCAGCCGCATCCGCGGATCGATCACGTCATCGCAACCGATGGTGCGGGTGGCAAGGTGGTCGACCACCACCGTCTCGCTCATCCCCGCGAAGGGCATCCGGCCGGTGAGCAGTTCCCGCACCATGATGCCGAGAGACCACCAGTCCCGTGCGGGGGAGACCTGACCGGACAGTGACTCCGGCGCGGCGTATGCGAGTGTCCGGGAAGATGACGCGAACACGACACTCTGTTCGATCACCCGACTCAAGCCGAAGTCGGCGATGGCCAGGTCGAGCGGCGCCGTGCTGCGTACCAGGACGTTCTCCGGCTTCAGGTCGCGGTGCACGATGCCGGCTTCGTGCAACCGGGTCAGCCCGTCGGCGAGTTGGGCCACGACCTCCGTGACCACGGCCGGAGACAGAGGCGCGCTGAGCGCCCGCAGGTTGCCTTCGGCGACATATTCGATGACCTCATAGTCACGCCCCTCCGCGTGCCCGGTCTCCGGGATGCGTACGACGTGCGCCGAACCCAACGTCGGGAGTTTGCGCCAGACCGAGCGGTCGGCGGTGAAGCCACGACGGAAGATCTTGACGACGAGGTCCGTGCCCTCGAGGTCACGAACGTGCAGCAGGTCGGACTCGGCACCTTGCGCCGGAATTTCGCCGACGACAGCGAACCGGTCGGCCAGGTCGGCCGGAAGACGGACCAGGGAGGAGCCGGCCTCACGACCGTCCCGTCGCGTGTGGTCGATCCCTCCTTCGGCTGATACGGAGGTATCGCGTCGAGTCGTGAATTCGTCACGTCGCGTCTCGCCCGGCCGTTCAGTGTCCGTCACTGTCCGTCCTTCGGGTCATCTCACTCGTCTCCGAGCCTTGATCATTCAGGGTCCAAGCCGGGTCAGCGTGGTTCGTTCTGGTCGCGTATCACCTTCAAGTGCTCTGAAATCTTGAACTGATTGATCACGAATTCCAGTGCCAGGCGGGTCGTGAGGATGCCGGTCAGCCATACGACCGGCGTCGCCAGGATGGTGATCCATTCAAGGAACTTGTTCCACACGGAGAAGCCCCAGGCTTCGTACAGCATGAGAAGGGCAATCCCGGTGTAGGCCGCGATCGAGAGGGCGTACGCCGCTCGAACGACCTTGATGGTGACCATGTGGTCGAAGCTCATGTCGAAGAGAGCGCCCAGGAAGCCCTTGCCGGCCGGGCGGGCGGGACGGGCCGGCGGACCTGGGTAGGGAGCCGGAGGACCGTAGCCCGGAGGAGGGCCCTGCCAAGCGGCTGGGGGTGGTGGCTGGTTCGGGGGTGGTGGAGCGTAGCCGCCGTACGGTGGCCCGCCCGGGTGCGGCTGTGGGTCGCCAAGGTGCGGCTGTGGGTCGCCCTGGTACGGGTGGGGGTCGCCCTGGCGGGGGGGTGGGGGACGGTGCCCGGGATCGTCGGCGGCGTTGGACATCTCTGTCTCCTCGGCATCCACGGGTCAAAGGCTAGAGCGCCGGGGGGCTCAGTTCACATGACCAGGCCGTGCTGATCCCGTTTGTCTTGTTCGTTCGGATCGTCGGCCATCGGTCGGTGGCGGGGACACGGCCCGCGCGAGACCGGGACACGGCTGCGCCCCGGCCGGCGGGCCGGGGCGCCGTGCGGGCGGGACCGGTCAGGCCTTCGGGGTGCTCTTGCCCCGCTTGACGACGCCGATCTTGGAGCCGAGCCAGACCAGCGGGTCGTACCGGCGGCCGACGACGCGTTCCTTCATCGGGATCAGCGCGTTGTCGGTGATCTTGATGTGCTCGGGGCAGACCTCGGTGCAGCACTTGGTGATGTTGCAGTAGCCGAGCCCGAAGTCGTCCTGGGCGATCTGCCGGCGGTCCTGAACGTCGGCCGGGTGCATCTCCAGCTCCGCCACCCGCATGAGGAAGCGGGGGCCGGAGAAGTGCTCCTTGTTCTCCTCGTGGTCACGGATGACGTGGCAGGTGTTGTTGCACAGGAAGCATTCGATGCACTTGCGGAACTCCTGCGAGCGTTCGACGTCGACCTGCTGCATCCGGAACTCGCCGGGCTTGACGTCCCCGCCGTCGAAGGCCGGGATCTCACGGGCCTTCTCGTAGTTGTAGGAGACGTCGGTGACGAGGTCGCGGATGACGGGGAAGGTCCGCATCGGCGTCACCGTCACGGTCTCGTCCTCGGCGAACGTCGACATCCGCGTCATGCACATCAGCCGTGGCCGGCCGTTGATCTCAGCGGAGCAGGAGCCGCACTTGCCGGCCTTGCAGTTCCACCGGACGGCCAGGTCGGGCGCCTCGGTGGCCTGCAGCCGGTGGATGACGTCGAGGACGACCTCGCCCTCGTTGACCTCGACCGTGTAGTCCTTGAGCTCGCCCTCGCCCGCGTCGCCGCGCCAGACCCGGAACTTCGCCTTGTAGCCCATCTCAGTTCTTCTCCTCAGCGGGGAGCTCGCCCTCGGTCAGGTACTTCTTCAGCTCGTCGAGTTCGAAGAGCGAGAGGAGGTCCTCGCGCATCGGCGACATCTCCTGGCGTTTCAGCTCGACGACGCCGTCGCGGAGGGAGCAGACCAGGTTGATTTTGCGCCAGTCGGCGGACATCTTCGGGTAGTCGTCACGGGTGTGGCCGCCACGGCTCTCCTGGCGTTCGAGGGCGGCGCGCGCGACGCACTCAGAGACGATCATCATGTTGCGCAGGTCGAGCGCGAGGTGCCAGCCGGGGTGGTAGGCGGGGCCGCGGTCCTCCGTGACCGTCGCGCCGGCCGAGGGGGCGACGGCGACGTTCCCGACCCGGTCGCGGAGCTTGCCGAGGGCCTCGATGGCCTGCTCCAGCTCGTCCTCGCGGCGGATGATGCCGACGAGGTCGTTCATGGTCTGCTGGAGCTCCTGGTGGACCGCGTAGGGGTTCTCCCCGGTGTCCCGCTGGTACGGCTCCATGGCCTCGGCCACCGCGGCCTCGACCTCGGCGTCCGGCACCGACACGGTGGTCGCGGAGGCGTACTCGGCGGCGCCCAGCCCGGCGCGGCGGCCGAAGACCAGGAGGTCGGACAGGGAGTTGCCGCCGAGGCGGTTGGAACCGTGCATGCCGCCGGACACCTCGCCGGCCGCGAACAGGCCGGGCACCGACGCGGCCGCGGTGTCGGGGTCGACCTCGACGCCGCCCATGACGTAGTGGCAGGTCGGGCCGACCTCCATCGGCTCGGCCGTGATGTCGACGTCGGCGAGCTCCTTGAACTGGTGGTGCATCGACGGCAGCCGCTTGATGATCTGTTCCGGCTTGAGCCGTGAGGCGATGTCGAGGAAGACGCCGCCGTGGGGGGATCCGCGGCCGGCCTTGACCTCGGAGTTGATCGCGCGGGCGACCTCGTCACGGGGCAGCAGTTCGGGCGGGCGCCGGTTGTTGTCCGGGTCGTCGTACCAGCGGTCGGCCTCTTCCTCGGACGTGGCGTACTTGTCCTTGAAGACGTCCGGGATGTAGTCGAACATGAAGCGCTTGCCGTCGGAGTTCTTCAGCACACCGCCGTCGCCGCGTACGGACTCGGTGACGAGGATGCCCTTGACCGACGGCGGCCAGACCATGCCGGTCGGGTGGAACTGCACGAACTCCATGTTGATCAGCGACGCGCCGGCGAGCAGGGCGAGCGCGTGGCCGTCGCCGGTGTACTCCCAGGAGTTGGAGGTCACCTTGAAGGACTTGCCGATGCCGCCGGTGGCCAGCACGACGGCGGGCGCTTCGAAGACGACGAACTTGCCGGTCTCGCGGATGTAGCCGAAGGCGCCGCAGATGCGGCCCTGCTCGTCCTTGAGGAGCCGGGTGATCGTCGTCTCGGCGAAGACCTTCAGCCGGGCGTCGTAGTCGCCGAATTCGGCGTGGTCCTCCTGCTGGAGCGCGACGATCTTCTGCTGGCAGGTACGGATCAGCTCGAGGCCGGTACGGTCGCCGACGTGCGCGAGGCGGGGGTACTCGTGGCCGCCGAAGTTGCGCTGGCTGATCTTGCCGTCCTTGGTGCGGTCGAACAGCGCGCCCCAGGCCTCCAGCTCCCAGATGCGGTCGGGGGCCTCCTTGGCGTGCAGCTCGGCCATCCGCCAGCTGTTGAGGAACTTCCCGCCGCGCATGGTGTCGCGGAAGTGGACCTGCCAGTTGTCGTTGGGATTGGCGTTGCCCATGGCCGCCGCCGCGCCGCCCTCGGCCATGACCGTGTGGGCCTTGCCGAACAGCGACTTGGAGATGATCGCGGTCTTCTTGCCCTGCAGCCGCGCCTCGATCGCGGCGCGCAGTCCGGCGCCGCCGGCGCCGATGACGACGACGTCGTACCGCAGCCTCTCGATGTCAGTCACTTGTGGTCGTCCTTAGTTGAAGAGCCGCAGGTCGGAGAATGAGCCGTGCGCGACGAGCGCGACGTACGCGTCGGTCAGCGCGAGCGTGCCGAGGGTGATCAGGGCGAACTGCCCGTGCCGGGTGTTCAGCCTGCTGATCTGCGTCCAGAGCCAGTAGCGGACGGGGTGTTTGGAGAAGCTCTTCAGGCGCCCGCCCATGACGTGCCGGCACGAGTGGCAGGACAGGGTGTAGCCCCACAGCAGGATCACGTTGACCCACAGGATGATGGTGCCGAGCCCGATGCCGAAGCCGCCGTCCTCGCCGTGGAAGGCGTTGATGGCGTCCCAGGTGTTGACGATGGAGATGAGCGCCGCGATCACCCAGAAGTAGCGGTGGGCGTTCTGCAGGATGAGCGGGAATCGCGTCTCTCCGGAGTAGCGGCCAGGGGTCTTGCGGACGGGGCTCTTGTCGGGCACCGCGCACGCCGACGGGGTGAGCCAGAACGACCGGTAGTACGCCTTGCGGTAGTAATAGCAGGTCAGCCGAAACCCGAGCAGGAACGGCAGTGAGATGAGGGCGTACGGGATGAAGAACGGCAGATGGTCGGGGACGAACCTGCCGAAGTCCGCGGCGTCGGCGGGGCACGCCTTGCTGACGCACGGGGAGTAGAACGGCGTCAGGTAGTGATATTTCTCGACCCAGAAACTGCTGCCCATCATCGAGCGCACGGTCGCGTAGATCACCCAGGCCGTGAACACGATGAACGTGGTCAGGGGGTAGCTCCACCAGCGGTCCGTTCGTAGGGTGCGCGCCGGGATCCGGGCCCGATCCTTGGCCGGCGCGTCCACCGTCGTCTGCGTCATCCGGAGTCTCCATCGAAGGCACATCGCCTGGGAGGCCGCCTATACTCCAGCCTCCTCTGCGGGGCGCTCCACGTTATTAGGGAGTTGTCACGAGCAAGATACGAGGCGCGGTCGCCGCATGTGAAAAAGGCCACTTACTGACGAGTAACCACGCTATTTTTGCGGTAATTGTGGCAGAAATCGGCATTTGCTAACTATGTTACCTAATGAGCGCTTGGTCCGCTAGTGTCCGATTGCTTTCTTCTGAGACCGCCTAAGATTGCGACTCCTGGGACTCGGCGGACGGGAGTGAGGAGATGGGACAGCGGTCACGGTCGAGCTTCGGCCCGGGTGCGTACGTCGTGCGGTACGCCTGGTGGAGCCCGCTCGTGCCGACCATCGTCGGCGCGGTGCTCGTCGCCGGGTTCGTCATCGGGGAGCTGCGCCGCCCGGCGAACGCACGCTGGCGGCCCGCCGCGCACCCGGGGATCGACGACTGGGTCAACTTCGGCGCCCGCTGCCTGATGCCCCTCGCCGGGCTCGGGCTGTTCGTCCTCGCGGTCGTCTACCTGAGCCGCGTCGTACGGGGACGGGTGGCGTTCGCGGTCGCGCGCAAGGGCGTCTACTGGTGCCCTTCGGGCGTCAAGGGGGAGTGGTTCTCCTGGGACGATGTCGCGGCGATCGAGTTCCACGCGGCCGAGGGCGGCTCGACCGGTCACGGGGCCGTCGCCCTGCGCGGGTACGCCCCGCCGGATGAGGAGCGGCCGCGCCTGGTCTCCACGCGCCTCGGCGGCTGGCGGATCGGCCGGCGCCGCCTGCTCAGGGCACTGCGCGAGTTCGCCCCGCACGTCGAAGTGATCCGCTGAGGCGGGCGTTTCCGGCCCCGCCCCGGGCGGATTCGCCTACCGGCCCCGCCCCGGGCGGATTCGCCTTCTGGGGCCGGCGTTCAGTCGAGTCGCGTGACGCCCGGCGGGAGGGCGGCGCCGGCCTCGGCGTCGCGCAGGAAACCGAGCAGGGTCTCCCGGAACGCCCGCGCGGCGTGCGTCGGATCGACGTCCTTGCGGTGGGCCAGCGCGATCGTGCGCTGCAGGCCGGGCGGGGCCAGGGGGGTGCCCACCAGTCCGGGCCGCCCGGCGAGCACCATCGACGGCACGACGGCCGAGCCCATCCCGGCCTCGACGAACCGCAGGACGGCGTCCATCTCCCCGCCCTCGACCGCGAACCGCGGCTCGAACCCCGCCTGCCGGCACGCCGCCTGGGTCGCCTCCCGCAGGTCGTAGCCCCGGCGGAACATCACCAGGGGCCGCGAGCGCAGGTCCTCGATCCGCAGTGTGGAACGCTCCGGCGCGTCCGCGTGCGAGGAGACGACGACGAGGTCCTCTCGCAGGATCGGCGTCGTCTCCAGAGCCGGGTCGGTGCTCTGCAGCGGCAGGATGATGAGGGCCAGGTCGAGCTGGCCGCGGGCGAGGTCGCGGACGAGGTCGCGGGAGCCGCCCTCCTCGACGCGCAGCTCGATGCCGGGGTAGCGCGTGCGGAAGCGCATCAGCGCGTCGGCCAGCAGCCCGGCGAACAGTGACGGGGTCGCGCCGAGCCGTACGCGCCCGCGCCGCAGGCCGGTCAGGTCCTGAATCTCCCGCCGGGCGGTATCGACGTCGGCGAGGATGCGCCGCGCGAGGGGCAGCAGCGCCTCGCCGGCGGGCGTCAGCGTGATGTTGCCCCGCGCGCGGCTGAACAACGGGGCGCCCAGCTCCGCCTCCAGCGTCCTGATCTGCTTGGACAGGGAGGGCTGGGCGACGCGCAGGGTCTCCGCCGCTTGTGTGAAGTGCCTCACCTCGGCCACGGCGACGAAGTACGAAAGCTGCTGCAACTGCACCTCTATAGCCTAAGGCTATGGAAACGAGCGTCATCATGTCTTGGACGTAACCGTGGAAACGGACATAACTTCCGCCATGTGTCGTCCGTGTCTCGTTCCACGCCGGTGGCCACCCGCCCTCGCCCCAAGACGCCCTCGCCGGCGGCCGGTCCGCTGAAGCGGTACCGCTCCTCCGTCGGCAAGAAGGCCGTCATGGCCGTGACCGGCGCCATCCTCGTCCTGTTCCTCATCGCCCACGCGATCGGAAACCTCAAGGTCTTCCTGGGCCGGGAGGACTTCGACCACTACTCGCACTGGCTGCGGTCGGTCGGTGAGCCCGCGATCCCGCATCGCACGTTCCTGACCGCCATGGAGGTCGTCCTCACCGTCGCCGTGCTCCTGCACATCTGGGCGGCGATCTCTCTCGCGCGCCAGGCGCGGCAGGCCCGCCCGGTCCGGTACGCCGCGCGGCCGAAGGCGCATGAGAACCGGTACGCCACGCACGTCATGCGGTACGGCGGGATCGTCGTCCTGCTGTTCGTCATCTGGCACCTGCTGGACCTGACCTTCGGCGCGGTCAACCCGAAGGGCGGGGACGCCCAGCCGTACGACAAGGTCATCGCGGACTTCGACCCGTCCCGCTGGTACATCACGCTCTTCTACGTCGTCGCCGTCATCCTCGTGGGCCTGCACCTGCGGCACGGCCTGTTCAGTGCCGTCCAGACGCTGGGCTGGGGCCGGCAGCGCCGGTACCCCGCCGTGCGGCTGGCCGCCGACGTCGTCGCGGCGCTGCTGGTCATCGGCTTCGTGTCCGTCCCCGTCATGGTCACGATCGGAGTGCTGAACTAGTCATGACCGAACTGTTCACCGAGGGCGCCCCGGTCGAGGACACCAAGGCGCCGGACGGACCGATCAACGAGCGCTGGGACAAGCGCCGCTTCGGCGGCAAGCTGGTCAACCCCGCCAACCGGCGCAAACTGTCGGTCATCGTCGTCGGCACCGGCCTGGCCGGCGGCTCGGCCGCTGCGACGCTGGGCGAGCTGGGCTACCAGGTCAAGTCCTTCTGCTACCAGGACAGCCCGCGGCGCGCGCACAGCATCGCGGCGCAGGGCGGCATCAACGCCGCGAAGAACTACCGCAACGACGGCGACAGCATCCAGCGCCTGTTCTACGACACGGTCAAGGGCGGCGACTACCGCTCCCGCGAGTCGAACGTCTACCGCCTCGCCCAGGTCAGCGTCGAGATCATCGACCAGTGTGTGGCGCAGGGCGTGCCGTTCGCCCGTGACTACGGCGGCCTCCTCGACACCCGGTCGTTCGGCGGCGTCCAGGTCTCCCGGACCTTCTACGCCCGCGGTCAGACGGGCCAGCAGTTGCTGCTCGGCGCGTACCAGGCCCTCGAGCGGCAGATCGCGGCCGGCACGGTGGAGATGTTCTCCCGGCACGAGATGCTCGAGCTGATCGTCGTCGACGGCGTGGCGCGCGGCATCGTCGCCCGCGACATGATCACCGGCGAGATCGAGACGCACCTCGCCGACGCGGTCGTGCTGGCCTCCGGCGGATACGGCAACGTCTTCTTCCTGTCGACCAACGCCAAGGGCTGCAACGTCACGGCGACCTGGCGGGCGCACCGCAAGGGCGCGCTGTTCGCCAACCCCTGCTACACGCAGATCCACCCGACCTGCATCCCGCAGAGCGGCGAGCACCAGTCCAAGCTGACCCTGATGTCGGAGTCGCTGCGCAACGACGGCCGGGTCTGGGTGCCGGTGAAGAAGGGCGACACCCGTAAGCCGGCCGACATCCCCGAGGACGAGCGCGACTACTACCTGGAGCGCATCTACCCGTCCTTCGGCAACCTGGTCCCGCGTGACATCGCCTCCCGCGCCGCCAAGAACGTCTGCGACGAGGGCCGCGGCGTCGGCCCCGGCGGCCTGGGCGTCTACCTGGACTTCGCGGACGCGATCCAGCGGCTGGGCCGGGACGCGGTCGCCGCCAAGTACGGCAACCTCTTCGAGATGTACGAGCGCATCACCGGCGAGGACCCGTTCGAGGTGCCGATGCGCATCTACCCGGCGGTGCACTACACGATGGGCGGCCTGTGGGTCGACTACGACCTGCAGTCCACGATCCCGGGCCTGTTCGTGATCGGTGAGGCGAATTTCTCCGACCACGGCGCCAACCGCCTCGGCGCGTCCGCGCTGATGCAGGGCCTGGCCGACGGCTACTTCGTGCTGCCGAACACCATCAGCGACTACCTCGCCAAGGGCCCGTTCGAGAAGATCGACGAGGACCACGAGGCCGTCGTCGAGGCCCGCGAGGCGGTGAAGGGCCGCATCGAGAAACTGCTGTCGATCGACGGCGACCGTACGCCCGACTCCTTCCACCGCGAGCTCGGCGCGCTGATGTGGGAGTACTGCGGGATGGAGCGCACGGACGCGGGTCTGCGCAAGGCGATCGACCGGATCCGTGAGCTGCGCGAGGAGTTCTGGACCCGCGTCAAGGTCCCCGGCGAGAACGAGGAGCTCAACCAGAACCTGGAGAAGGCAGGCCGCATCGCCGACTTCTTCGAGCTGGCCGAGCTGATGTGCATCGACGCCCTGCACCGTGAGGAGTCCTGCGGCGGCCACTTCCGCGCCGAGTCGCAGACCCCCGACGGCGAGGCGCTGCGCGACGACGAGAGGTTCGCGTACGTGGCGGCGTGGGAGTACACCGGCGGCGCTCCCGTCCTCCACAAGGAGGCCCTCGAGTACGAGTACGTCAAGATGACCCAGAGGTCGTACAAGTAATGAAGCTCACGCTGAAGATCTGGCGGCAGAAGAACGCCGCCGACGAGGGCCGCATGGTCTCGTACGAGATCGACGACGTCTCGCCGGACATGTCGTTCCTGGAGATGCTCGACGTCCTCAACGAGCGGCTGATCCTTGATGGCGAGGACCCGGTCGCGTTCGACCACGACTGCCGTGAGGGCATCTGCGGCATGTGCTCGCTGGTCATCGACGGCACGCCGCACGGGCCGGAGAAGGCCACGACCACCTGCCAGCTCCACATGCGCAAGTTCAAGGACGGCGACGTCATCACGATCGAGCCGTGGCGGGCGCGGGCGTTCCCCGTCGTCAAGGACCTCGTGGTGGACCGGTCGGCGTTCGACCGGATCATCCAGGCGGGCGGCTACGTCAGCGCGCCGACCGGCTCGGCGCCCGAGGCGGCGGCCATCCCGGTGCCGAAGGAGGACGCGAACAAGGCGTTCGACGCGGCGACCTGCATCGGCTGCGGGGCCTGCGTCGCGGCCTGCCCGAACGCCTCCGCGATGCTGTTCACCGCCGCGAAGATCACCCATCTCGGCCTGCTGCCGCAGGGCCAGCCCGAGCGGTACGACCGGGTGGTCAAGATGGTGGACCAGATGGACGCCGAGGGCTTCGGCGGCTGCACGAACACCGGTGAGTGCACCGCGGTGTGCCCGAAGGGCATCCCGTTCGAGACCATCTCCCGCCTCAACGCCGACCTGCTCAAGGCCTCCCGAGGCTGAACCCCGCACGCCGCGCGTGACCGGACTTCACGGCCCGGATGGAAGGTACGTCCCCCCTTCCGTCCGGGCCGTGAGCATGTCAGGGGCCATGTTGGTAGGTATATTTCAATACCGAAACGGTCGACGTAAAGATCTACCAAGACGTGGCCGCATTACGCCAAGCTAGGGCCGATCCCCGTACGATCCCGGAGGTGGACGGCCCGATGACCGTGAAAAAGAGCCGCTGGCTCATCTCCTTGACCGCGGTGGCGCTCGCCGCCTCCGCCTGCGGTGGCGGCGGCGGTGGCGGGAGCAAGTCGAAGGTCTTCACCTTCGCCAACACCGAGCCCGAGCACCTGATCCCCGGCAACACCAACGACTCGTACGGCCTCAACGTGGACAGCGCCCTGTTCGACACGTTGATGACGCTCGACGCGAACGGCAAGCCGGTGCCGCAGGAGGCGGCGTCGGTCGACTCGTCAGACCAGAAGGTCTGGACGATCAAGATCAAGCCGGGTCTTACGTTCCACAACGGCGAGCCGGTGACCGCCCAGAGCTACGCCGACGCCTGGAACCACACCGCGAACGGCGCCAACGGCTGGGGCAACAACTACTACTTCTCCGCCATCGACGGCTACGCCGACCTCAACCCGGACAAGGGCAAGCCCAAGGTCGACACGCTCAAGGGCCTCAAGGTCGTCGACCCGCAGACACTGCAGGTGACGCTGTCGCAGCCGTTCAGCCAGTTCCCGTACATCCTGTCGTTCCTCGGCACCGCGCCGATGCCCAAGGCGGCCTTCGGCGACCTGAAGGCGTACGAGGAGAAGCCGATCGGCAACGGTCCGTTCATGATGGACGGCGCGTGGGAGCACAATCGGCAGATCAAGACGAAGAAGTTCGCCGGCTACAAGGGCCCGCGCCCGGCCAAGGCCGACGGGGTGGTCTTCAAGACGTACGCCAGCCGTGACGCCGCCTACACGGACCTGCGGGCGGGCAGGGTCGACTTCGACACCCAGATCCCCGCGGCGCAGGTGCCCCAGGCGAAGCGCCTGCTCGGGAAGCGATACCTCAGCGTGCCCAGCGGAACGATGGACTTCCTGGAGTTCCCGCTCTACGACGACCGGTTCGCCAACGCGGACCTGCGCAAGGCGATCTCGATGGCGATCGACCGGCAGTCGATCGTGAACGCCGTCTTCAACGGCGCCTACAAGCCGACCGGCTCGCTGCTCGCGCCGATCGTGCCGGGCTACCGGGCCGACGCGTGCGGGCAGGCCTGCACCTACAACCCGACGGCGGCCAAGCAGCTGTTCGACAAGGCCGGCGGGTTCAAGGGCACGCTGCACCTGATGTTCTCCAACGCCGACCCGACGTACGAGCAGTGGATGACCGACGTGGCCAACCAGCTCAAGCAGAACCTCGGCATCACGGACATCACCTTCGACAAGATCCAGGCGTCGGACTACATCTCCAAGCTGGTCGACCACAAGGCGACCGGCCCGTACCGCAGCAACTGGACGATGGACTACCCGAGCCCGGAGGACTACCTCACGCCCCGGTGTGCCAAGCCGACCCGCAGCGGGTACGACGGCGCCGCGTGCGAGACGCTGATCATGAAGGGCAACGGGGCGAGCACGCCGGAGGAGGGCCGGAAGTACTACCAGCAGGCCGAGGACCTCGTGCTCAAGGACATGCCGATCACTCCGCTGTGGAACTGGCAGGACCAGGCCGGCTACTCCGGTCACATCGGTGACGTGCACGTCGACCCGTACGTCCAGACGCTGGTCCACCTTGACCAGGTGACGGTCAAGTAGCGTGTGGCGTTTCGTCCTCCGGCGCCTGCTGCAGATGGTGCCGGTGCTCATCGGCACCACCTTCCTGATCTACGTGGCGGTGTTCGCGTTGCCCGGGGACCCGATCCGGGCCCTGGGCGGCGACAAGCCGATGCCGCCGTCGGTCTACGAGGCGCTCCGGCACCACTACCACCTCGACGAGCCGCTGATCACGCAGTACGGCCGGTACCTCCTCGGCCTCGCCCGCGGGGACTTCGGTGAGACCCTGAACGGCCAGTCCGTCGCGAGCCTGATGGCGACGGGCTGGACCGTCACGGTCCAGCTGGCCCTCACCGCGTGGATCTTCGAGTTGGTCGTCGGCATCGCGCTCGGCGTGCTCGCCGGTCTGCGCAAGGGCGGGATCATCGACTCGCTGGTGCTGAGCGGCACGACCTTCATCATCGCCATCCCGGCCTTCGTGCTGGCCTACTCGGCCCAGCTGATCTTCGGGCTGAAGCTCGGCTGGTTCCCGACGGCCGGGACCGATGACGGCTGGCCGTACAGCTACCTGCTGCCGGGCGTCATCCTCGGCTCGCTCAGCCTCGCCTACATCGCCCGGCTGACGCGGACGAGTCTGGTGGAGAACATGCGCGCCGACTACGTGCGCACCGCCCTGGCCAAGGGGCTGCCGCGGCGGCGGATCATCCTCCGGCACACGCTGCGCAACTCGCTGATCCCGGTCGTCACCTATCTGGGCGTCGACCTGGGGAACCTGCTCGCCGGCGCGATCGTCATCGAGGGCATCTTCAACCTGCCCGGCATCGGCCAGCAGATCTTCCAGGCCGTGCAGATCAAGGACGGGCCGACCGTCGTGGGCATCTCCACCTTCCTGGTGCTGATCTTCCTGCTGGCCAACCTGGTGGTCGACATCCTGTACGGCGCCCTGGACCCGAGGATCCGCTATGAGTGAGCCGATCACCACGACGGACACCCTCGCCGTCGCCCAGACCGGGTCGGAGGTCTCCGGGGCGTCCGCGTCGCTGTGGAGTGACGCGTGGCGGGCCCTGCGCCGCCGGGTGGTCTTCTGGCTTTCGGTGGCCATCCTCCTCTTCATGGGCCTGCTCGCGGTGTTCCCCTCGCTGTTCACCGACCGCGGCGTCAACGACCGGTGCGACGTGCGGTTCGCCAAGCACACGCCGTCCTCGTGGAACCCGTTCGGGGCCGGGGGTCACCCGTTCGGCTTCGACACCCACGGCTGCGACTACTGGGCGCAGATCGTGCACGGCGCCCGCGCCCCGATGATCGTGGGCTTCGTCGTGACCGGGATCGCGCTGACCCTGTCGATCACGCTGGGCTCGCTGTCGGGCTACTTCGGCCGCTGGCTGGACGCGCTGATCTCCCGGATCACCGATATCTTCTTCGGCCTGCCGCTCGTCCTCGGCGCGCTCGTGATCCTCACGGCCTTCCCCGACCACGGGGTGTGGACGATGTCGCTCGTGCTGGGCGTGCTGTGGTGGCCGACGATGACCCGGCTGATGCGCGGTCAGGTGCTGTCGGTCCGGGACGCGGACTACGTCCAGGCCGCCCGGATGCTCGGCGCCGGTGACCTGCGCATCATGGTCCGGCACATCCTGCCGAACGCCGTCGCGCCCGTCTTCGTCTATGCGATGCTGAACGTCGGCGTGGTGATCGGGTACGAGGCGACGCTCGACTACCTCGGCGTCGGCCTGCAGTACCCCACGGTCTCCTGGGGGCTGCAGCTCAGCCAGGCGCAGGACGTCTTCACCGACCACCCGTACCTCCTGATCTATCCCGCGGTGCTCCTGACCGCGACCGTGCTGAGCTTCCTGCTGCTCGGCGACGCCGTGCGCGACGCCCTGGACCCGAAACTCCGATGACGAACACAACCGACCCCGCTCCGGGGACACCCCTGCTGCAGGTCGAGGACCTGCGCGTCGAGTTCCGCATGCGCGGCTCGACGGTGAACGCCGTCAACGGGCTCTCCTACACGCTCGCCGAGGGGGAGACCCTCGCGATCCTGGGGGAGTCCGGGTCCGGCAAGAGCGTCAGCGCGCAGGCCGTGATGGGCATCCTCGACACCCCGCCCGCGTACGTCACGGGCGGCGCCGTGCGGTTCCGGGGCACCGAGCTGCTCGGCCTGCCGGAGAAGAAGCGCCGGACCTACCGCGGCGCGCACATCGCGATGATCTTCCAGGACGCCCTGTCGGCGCTGAACCCGGTGCACCGGGTCGGCGACCAGATCGCCGAGATGCTGCTCGTGCACCGGGGCATGTCCCGCGGCGACGCGCGCAAGCGAGCGATCGAGCTGATGGAGCGGGTCCGGATCCCCTCGGCGGGCTCCCGCGCGAACGACTACCCGCACCAGTTCTCCGGCGGCATGCGCCAGCGCGTCATGATCGCGATGGCGCTGGCCCTGGAACCGGACGTGCTCATCGCCGACGAGCCCACGACGGCCCTCGACGTCACCGTCCAGGCGCAGATCATGAAGCTGCTGCGTGACCTGCAGGACGAGATGGCGATGGGGCTGATCCTCATCACCCACGACCTCGGTGTGGTCGCCGACGTCGCCGACCGCATCGTCGTGATGTACGCCGGGCGCGTCGTCGAGCAGGCCGAGGTCAGGGAGCTGTACGCCCGGCCCGCGCACCCGTACACCGAGGGCCTGCTGGCGTCCGTGCCGCGTGTCGATGTACGGGACCGGGCGCTGACCCCGATCAAGGGGTCGCCGCCGAACCTCGCGGCGATCCCATCCGGCTGCCCGTTCCACCCGCGCTGCCCGAGGGCGCGGGAGGAGCGCTGCCCCGACGAGGTGCCCGCGCTGCGCGACGTGACCGGCACCGGGCACGGGAGCGCCTGCCACTACGCGGAGGAGGTGCTCGGTGGCTGACGAGATCCTGCAGGTCGAGAACCTGGTCAAGCACTTCCCGCTCACCCAGGGGATCGTGTTCAAGCGCCAGGTGGGCCAGGTCAAGGCGGTCGACGGCGTCTCTTTCGGGCTGCGCAAGGGCGAGACGCTCGGCCTGGTCGGGGAGTCCGGCTGCGGCAAGAGCACGCTCGCCAAGCTGCTCATGGCCCTCGAACGCCCCACCTCCGGCTCGGTGCGCTTCGAGGACCAGGACGTGTTCGCGCTGTCCCGTGCGGAGCTGCGGCGGCTGCGGCGCCGGGTGCAGATGGTCCTGCAGGACCCCTACACCTCGCTGAACCCGCGCATGACGGTCGGTGACATCGTCGGCGAGCCGTTCGCGATCCACGGAGACCCCGAGGGCGGGCGGCGCCGGCGCGTGCGGGAGTTGCTGGAGGTCGTCGGCCTCGACCCCGACCACGTGAACCGCTACCCGCACCAGTTCTCCGGCGGGCAGCGGCAGCGGATCGGCATCGCCCGCGCGCTCGCGCTGCGGCCCGATGTGATCATCTGCGACGAGCCGGTCTCCGCGCTGGACGTCTCGGTGCAGGCGCAGGTCATGAACCTCCTGGCCGACCTGCAGAAGGAGTTCGGCCTGTCGTACGTCTTCATCGCGCACGACCTGGCCGTCGTCCGGCACATCTCCGACCGGGTCGCGGTGATGTACCTCGGAAAGATCGTCGAGCTCGGTGACGAGGAGCAGATCTACGACCACCCGACGCACCCGTACACGCAGGCGCTTCTGTCGGCCGTGCCGGTGCCGGACCCGACGCGGCAGGGGACCCCGATCGTGCTCGAGGGCGACGTCCCGAGCCCGACGAACCCGCCGTCCGGCTGCCGGTTCCGCACGCGCTGCTGGAAGGCGCGGGACGTCTGTGCCACCGACGAACCGCTCTTGCAGGTGCGGGCCCCGGGCGGCGCCGGGGACGGCGAGGACGGCGGGACGTCGGGCTCGCCGCACCCGAGCGCGTGTCACTTCGCCGACGAGAAAATCGTTCGCGGCTGATCTCGCGCTCTGGGTAGCGTCGAGGGATCTGCCGTCTCTCGAACGGGGCTCCCATGCGCTCGCTTCCCGTGGCGGATCCCGGCACGCCCGACAACCGGTCGCCCGCGCGTTACCTCCTGTGGGCGGCGCGCGCCCAGGCCGGCACGATGGCCGGCGCCGCCGGAGCCGGCGTCCTGTGGATGGTGAGCCAGGCGTTAATGCCCGCCGTGATCGGCCGGGCGATCGACGCGGGCCTGACCGCCCGCGACGCTCACGCGCTGGTGGTCTGGTCCGGTGTCCTGCTGGCCCTCGGCGCCGTCCAGGCGGTGACCGGTGTGCTGCGGCACCGCCTCTCCAGCGCGAACTGGCTGGGCGCGACCTTCCGCACCATCCAGGTGACCACCCGGCAGGTCGTACGGCTCGGCGCGACGCTGCCGAAGCGGCTGGCGAGCGGCGAGGTCGTCAGCGTCGGGATGTCCGACGTGTCGCACATCGGCGGGGCGATGGACATCGTCGGGCGCGGCAGCGGGGCGGTCGTCTCGATCGTCGTCGTGGGCGTGATCCTCCTGACGACCTCCTGGCGGCTCGGCCTGATCGTGCTGGCCGGGGTGCCGCTGCTGGCCCTCGCGGTCGGGCCGCTGCTGCGCCCGCTGCACCGCCGTCAGGAGCGGCAGCGCGAGCTGAACGGCGAGCTGGCCACCCGGGCGGGCGACATCGTGGCCGGGCTGCGGGTGCTGCGCGGGATCGGCGGCGAGCGGTTCGTCGCCGCGCGCTACCGCGCCGAGTCCCAGGCCGTCCGCGCGGCGGGCGTCCGGGTGGCGCGTACCGAGTCGCTGCTGGACGGCGCGCAGGTGCTGCTACCCGGGCTGCTGGTCGCGCTGGTCACCTGGGCCGGGGCGCGGTTCGCGCTGAACGGTGAGATCACCACGGGCCAGCTGGTCTCCTTCTACGGGTACGCCGTGTTCCTCGTCGACCCGCTGCGGACCCTCACCGAGGCCGCCGACAAGATGACCAAGGCGCACGTCGCCGCGCGGCGGGCTGTCCGGATCCTCGGGATGACGCCCGAGCCGTCCGACGAGGGGACCCGCTCCCCGTCCCGCGGCGATCTGGTCGACGAGGAGTCCGGTGTCGTCGTACGGCCCGGCCGGCTCACCGCCGTCGCCGCGACCGCGCCGGAGGACGCCCAGGCCATCGCGGACCGGCTCGGCCGCTTCACCGACGGCGCGGTCACCTGGGGCGGCGTCCCACTGCGGGACCTGCCCCTGCGGGTCGTGCGCGAGGCCGTCCTGGTCGCCGACAACGAGGCGCGGCTGTTCTCCGGGCGGCTGCTCGACGAGCTCGGAGGGAACGCGGGCGACGGCGCGCGGCGCGTCCGGGCGGCCCTGCGCGCCGCCTGCGCCGAGGACGTCGTCGAGGAGCTCCCGGGCGGGCTGCACTCCACGGTCGCCGAGGGCGGCCGGGAGTTCTCCGGCGGGCAGCAGCAGCGGCTGCGGCTCGCCCGCGCCCTCGCCGCGGACCCGGAGGTCCTGGTCCTCGTCGAGCCGACCTCGGCGGTCGACGCCCACACCGAGGCCCGGATCGCCGCCCGCCTCCGGGAGTTCCGCGGCGGGCGCACCACCGTGGTCTGCACGACCAGCCCGCTCGTCCTCGCCCACGCGGACGACGTCGTGTTCGTCGACGAGGGCAGGGCGGTCGCGACCGGACCGCACCATGAGCTGCTCGGCGCCGAGCCCGCCTACGCCGCCACCGTGAACCGCGAGGACCTGATCAGTGAGGGGCGAACCTCATGAGCGACTCCGCTCCGGGGATCCTGCCGGTCGCCTCGGCCGCGCAGGTACGCGCGTACGCGCGCCGGCTGACGCTGGCCTACCCGCGGGAGCTGGCGACGGTGCTGGCCGTGCACGGCCTCGCGGCCGTCGCCGGGCTGGTCGCCCCGCGTCTCCTCGGCGAGCTGGTCCAGGACGTGCGCGACGGATCCTCCCACGTGACCGTCGACCGGATCGCCCTCGCCATCCTGGGCTTCGTCGTCGTCCAGGGCGTCCTGCTGCGGTACGCCGTCTACCTGTCCGCGCGGCTCGGCGAGAAGGTCCTCGCCCGGCTGCGGGAGGAGTTCGTCGACCGGGTCCTGGAGCTGCCGCTGTCGACCGTGGAGCGGGCGGGCACCGGTGACCTGGTCACCCGCACCTCCCGCGACGTGGACGCCCTCGCGCGGACCGTACGCCACGCCGTGCCCGAGACGCTCATCGCGATGGTCACCGGAGCGTTCGCGATCGGCGCGCTGATCCTCGTCGGGCCGCTGACGGCGCTGCCGTGCCTGGTCGGGGTGCCTCTGCTGTGGTGCGGCACCCGCTGGTACCTCCGGCGGGCCCGCGACGGCTACCTTCAGGAGAACGAGGCGTGGGGCGGCGTCACCGCGGGGCTCAGTGAGACGGTCGAGGGCGCGCGCACCGTCGAGGCGCTGCGGCTGGAGGACCGGCGTGTCGCGCGCACCGACGCCGACCTCGCCGTCGCGTGGGCCGCCGAGCGGTACACCCTGGACCTGCGCACCGTGTGGTTCCCCCTCGTCGAGATCGGCTACGTGCTGCCGGTGGCGGCCACGCTGCTGATCGGCGGCCTGTTCTACCTGCACGGAATGGCGTCGCTGGCCCAGGTCACCGCCGCCACGCTGTACGTCCAGCAGCTCATCGACCCGCTCGACCGGTTCCTGTCGTGGGTGGACGAGCTGCAGGTCGGCGGCGCGTCGCTGGCCCGGCTGCTGGGCGTCGCGGAGGTGCCGGCGGACCGTACGCCCGGCGGCCGGCGGCCCGACGGCGAGCGGATGTCCGCCGACGGGGTGCGGTACGCGTACCGGGACGGCCAGGACGTCCTGCACGGGATCGACCTGCGCCTGCGCCCGGGGGAGCGGCTGGCGATGGTGGGGCCGAGCGGCGCGGGCAAGTCCACGCTCGGCCGCCTGCTGGTCGGCGTGCTGCGGCCGCGCGCCGGAGCGGTCACCGTCGGCGGGGTGCCGCTGGTCGACCTGCCGCTGGAGGAACTGCGCCGCAACGTCGCCCTGGTCACCCAGGAGCACCACGTGTTCCGGGGCACGATCCGCGACAACCTGCTGCTGGCCCGGCCGGACGCGACCGACGAGGAGCTGGCCCGCGCCCTCGACGCGGTGGACGCGTCCTGGGCCCACGCGATGCTGGACACCGAGGTCGGCGCGGGCCACGCGGCGCTGTCGCCCGCCCGGGCGCAGCAGCTCGCGCTGGCCCGTCTCGTCCTGGCCGACCCGCACACGCTCGTGCTGGACGAGGCGACGTCGCTGCTGGACCCGAGGGCCGCCCGGCACCTGGAGCGCAGCCTGTCGGCGGTCCTCGAGGGCCGTACGGTCGTGGCGATCGCGCACCGGCTGCACACGGCGCACGACGCGGACCGGGTCGCCGTCGTGGAGGACGGCCGGATCACGGAGCTGGGCGACCACGAGAAGCTGATCGCCCGGGACGGCTCCTACGCGGCGCTGTGGAGGTCCTGGCACGGCTCGGGCTGACCGGGCCGCGCCGGCATGGCGTCAGGCGCGCGGGAGCTTGACGACGCTGACGAAGAAGTCGTCGATCTGGCGGACGACCTTGATGAACTGGTCGAAGTCGACCGGCTTGGTGACGTAGGCGTTGGCGTGCAGCCGGTAGCTGCGGAGGATGTCCTCCTCGGCCTCGGAGGTGGTGAGGACGACGACCGGGATCGTGCGCAGCGTCTCGTCGGCTTTGATCTCCTCCAGGACCTGCCGGCCGTCCATGCGGGGGAGGTTCAGGTCGAGGAGGACGAGGTCCGGGCGCGGTGCGTCGGCGTAGTCGCCCTCGCACCGCAGGAACCGCATGGCCTCCTCGCCGTCGCTGACGACCGACAGCTTGTTGCTGACCTTGTTGTCCTCGAACGCCTCTTTGGTCAGCACGACGTCGCCGGGATCGTCCTCGACGAGCAGGACTTCGATGGGACGTACGGTCAGGTCGGTCATGCCTCAGCGGCCTCCGTGCTGTCGTCGGTGTCCTCGATGGCGGGCAGCGTCCACCGGATCGTCGTGCCCTTCTGCTCCGGTGCCGTGTCCAGCCAGATCCGGCCGCCATGGTATTCGACGATTTTCTTGCAGAGCGCCAGACCGATTCCGGTTCCGGCGTACTCGTCCTTCGGGTGCAGGCGCTGGAAGATGAGGAAGATCCGCTCAGCGTACGCGGCGTCGATGCCGATGCCGTTGTCGCTGCAGGCGAACTCCCAGAAGTCGCCGCTGCGCTCGGCCGAGATCCGTACCCGCGGCGGCTCCTCGCTGCGGAACTTGATCGCGTTGCCGATGAGGTTCTGGAGGAGCTGGGTGAGCAGCGTCGCGTCGCCCATGACCTTCGGCAGCGGTTCCCAGGTGATTCCGGCGTCCGACTCGGACCGGGCCAGGCCCAGGTTGTCCAGGGCGGCGGCGAGGACGGTCTCGCAGTTGACGACCGTCATGTCGCGGTTCACCCGGCCGACGCGGGAGAAGTTCAGCAGGTCGTTGATGAGCGACTGCATCCGCTTGGCGCCGTCGACCGCGAAGTCGATGTACTGCCGGCCGCGGTCGTCCAGGACGTCGGAGTAGCGGCGTTCGAGCATCTGGCAGAAGCTCGCCACCTTGCGCAGCGGCTCCTGAAGGTCGTGGCTGGCCACGTAGGCGAACTGCTCCAACTCGGCGTTGGACCGGCGCAGCTCCCTGGTCTGCTCGTCCAGCTTGGCGCGGGCGTCGGCCGCCTCCCGCCACTCCTCCAGGATGTGGTTGCGCATCGCGTCGACGTGCGCCGCCAGCTCGGCGAGCTCGGCCGGCCCGGAGACCTGCAGAGGGTGCGTCAGGTCGCCCTGGGAGACCCGGCGGACCTGGCCGGTGAGCGCGGCGACCGGGCGCAGCACGGTACGCCTGATCAGGAGCGTGAGGCCGAACGCGCCGGCGACCAGCACGATCGCCCCGCCGACCAGCGTCTCGTAGAGCAGGTCGACCTCGCGGTCCAACCGGTCCGCGGACCGGCGCTGCAGCTCGGCGAGGCGGGCGCGGGCAGTCGCCACCGCCTCCCGCACCGTGGTGAACCGCTGCTCGCCGAAGGTCGCGGAGGGCTTGCCGGACCCGGTGGTCACCGGGTCGGCGTAGTCGTGCCGCCAGGCGGCGGCACGGGAGCCGACCTCCGCGACGGCGGCCCGGGCGGGACCGGCGTGGGGGGTGTCCCGCAGCAGCCGGGTGAGCTCGGCGATGGAGGCCGTCGTCTCGCGCGCGGCCGTGCGGTACGCGGCGGGCGCCGTCTTGTCCCCGGTCAGGCTGTAGGACCGGACCGCGCCGACCTCCGCGGAGACGGAGGTGCTGAGCCGGCCGGACTCCAGCACGGCGGGGTCGACGTGCCGGAGCAGCGCGGTGCGCGCCGCGCTGCCGTCCCGGACCACGAGCCCGACGGCGGTGCCGACGGCGACGACGACGAGCATCAGGAGGACGAGACCGAGGCTGTACCAGTGGCCGACGCCCAGCCTCGGCACGCCCTCCGAGTCGACATGGAGCGCCGGCGCCTCGCGCGGGCGGCGTGTCGAGGGAGCGGTCACCGGGATGCCTTTCCGGAGAGCATGACGACGGCGAGGTCGTCGGTGAGCGCCTCGCCGTTGAGCGACTCCACCTCGGCGACGAGATGATCGATGAGCAGGTCGCCGGTGAGGCCGCGGCCGCGGGCGCCGGCCGCGAGCTCGACGAGCCCCTCGGTGCCGAGCCGGTCCGCCCCGCCGCCGATGCGGCCCTCGATCAGCCCGTCGGTGTAGAGCATGAACGACCAGTGGCCGCTCAGCTCGAGCTCCGCCGCGGGCCACTCGGACCCGGGGAACAGGCCGAGCGCCGGGCCGTACGCGTCGTCGGGCAGGGCCTCGGCCGACGCGTCGCCGAACAGCAGCGGCGCCGGATGACCGGCCATGTGGAACCGCGCGCTCCGCCGGTCCGGCGCGACCGTGATCATCGCGAGCGTCGTGAAGATCTCCTCGGACCAGCGTTCGTGGCACAGGACGGTGTCCAGCGTGCCCAGCAGGTCCGTCCCGGTGTGGCCGGCCAGGACGAGGGTGCGCCAGGCCATCCGCAGCCGGACGCCGAGCGACGCCTCGTCCGGGCCATGCCCGCAGACGTCGCCGATGACCAGGTGGACCGACCCGTCGGAGGTCTGCACGGTGTCGTAGAAGTCGCCGCCGAGGAGGGCGCGCTCCCGGCCCGGGCGGTAGCGGGTGTGGTGGTGCAGGTCCGGGTCGTTGATGAGCGGGACCGGCAGCAGGCCGAGCTCGATCCGGGCGTTCTCCTCGCTCCGGATCTGTGCCTCCATGAGCTCGCGCTCGGAGTCCTCGGCGCGCTTGCGCTCCAGGGCGTAGCGGATGGCGCGGGCCAGCAGCGGCCCGTCGACCTCATGCTTGATCAGGTAGTCCTCGGCGCCCGAGGCGACGGCGGCGACGCCCACGGCGGCGTCGCTGCGGCCGGTCAGGACCAGGACGGCCGAGCGCGGTGCCATGTCGAGCACCTGGCGCAGCAGGTCGAGGCCCTCGGCGTCGGGCAGTGACAGGTCGGCCACGACGCAGTGGACGCCGGGGTGCAGGCGCTCACGCGCCTCCCGGAGCGTGCGCGCCTGGAGGATGTGGGCGTCGGGCAGCTCCTCGTCGAGGAGCTCCTCGAACAGAAAGGCGTCGCCCGGGTCGTCCTCGATGAGGAGGATCTCCAGCTTGCCGTCGCCGGGAACGACCGAGGTCGAGTGCTCGATTATCTCGCTCACGTCTCGTCGGGGGTCGGGGTGCCGGTCGCACCGTCTGAAGAATGGTGCCCTTTACTGGGCGCGGGGGCAACGGTCACGCGAGCGCTTCCTTAAGGAACCTGATCTGGAGGAGCAGGAGGTTCTCGGCGACGACCTCCTGCGGCGTCATGTGGGTCACCCCCGAGAGCGGCAGGACGGCGTGCGGCCGGCCGGCGGCCAGCAATGCCGAGGATAGACGCAGCGTATGCGCGGCGACGACATTATCGTCGGCCAGCCCGTGGATGAGCAGGAGGGGCCGGGTCACGTCCGCGGGCACGTCACCGCCGGACACCGCGTCGAAGAGGCTCGACCGCTCGTACGGCTCCGGGTCCGCGCCGGGGTCGCCGAGGTAACGCTCCGTGTAGTGCGTGTCGTACAGGGTCCAGTCGGTGACCGGGGCGCCCGCGATGGCGGCGTGGAAGACGTCCGGGCGGCGCAGCACCGCGAGCGCGGCGAGGTACCCGCCGAACGACCAGCCACGGATGCCGACCCGCGACAGGTCGAGGGGGAACCGCTCGGCCGCCCCGCGCAGGGCGGCGATCTGGTCCTCCAGGACCGGCCCGGCGAGGTCGCGGTGGATCGCGTGCTCCCACTCGCGTCCCCGGCCGGGGCTGCCGCGCCCGTCGGCGACGACGACCGCGAAGCCCTGGTCGGCGAGCCACTGCGGCTCGGCGAAGGCGCGGCGCGCGGCCAGGACCCGCTGGGCGTGGGGCCCGCCGTAGGGGTCCATGAGGACCGGCAGCGGCTCGTCCCCGGTGTACCCGGTCGGCAGCAGCACCGCCGTCCGGAGTTCGCGCTCGCCGGCGCGGATGAGCGTCACGCCGACGTCCAGGGCCGGCTGCTCGGCGTGGGAGACGATCCGCCCGGCCGGGGCGCCGTCGCGCAGCACGGTCGTCTCGGTGCCGAACCGGTCGAGGCGGCTGCCGGCGAGGACGGTCGTGCCGCCGCGCCGGCGGCCGCCGAAGACGCCCGCGCCGTCGGTCAGCCGGGCGAGGCCGCCGGGGCCGTACGCCCAGACGTGGATCTCGGTGGGCTCCTCGGAGGCGGTGAACAGGACGGTGTCGCCGTCCACGTCGAGGACGGAGCGCACGTGCAGGCCGTCCGGCGTGACGCGCTCGCCGCCGACGATGAGCCCGCGTGCGTCGTGGCCGTCCTCGGCGACCCAGACGAGGTCACCCGCCGGGGTACGGGCGGGCACGCCGGGGACGATGTCCAGCCAGACGGGGTCGGTGTCCTCGCGGACGAGCGTGGTCCGGCCGGTCGACGGGTCGGCCTCCAGGATCCGGATCGCCTTCTGGTCGCGGGTCTGGACGACGATCAGGACGCCGCGGGAGTCCCAGCGCGCGGTGACGAGGTACGGGAACGCCTCGCGGTCCCACTCGACCGCCTGCCGCGTGCCGTCCAGCCCGAGGACGACGAGGGAGACGTCGGCGTTGGGGGTGCCCGCGGCCGGGTAGGCGACCTCGCGGGGCGGCGTTTCCGGGTTCGCGGGGTCGGCGATGTGCCAGCGGCGGACCGGGGACTCGTCGACGCGGGCGGCGAGGAGGGCCGTGCCGTCGGGCGCCCACCAGTACCCGCGCATGCGTCCCATCTCCTCGGCCGCGATGAACTCGGCGAGGCCGTACGAGACCTGCTCGCCCTCCGGTTCGGCCAGCGCACGGTCCGCGCCGGTCGCCACCTCGATGACGCGCAGGGCGCGGCCGGAGACGTACGCGACGTGCGTACCGGCCGGATTCGGCCGCGGGTCGAAGGCCGGGACGGCGGCGTCGAGGGGGCGGACGGACGCGCCGAGATCGGTGACGAAGAGCCGCCCGGACAGCCCGAACGCGGCGAGCGTCAGGTCCTCGTCGGTGGCGTAGGTGACGACCCCGCCCGCCTGTTCACGGGCGCGCTCCCGGCGGGCCCGCTCCTCGGCGGGCAGGTCCTCCTCGCCGGGCAGGTCGAGGGCGCGCGGGTCGACGACCAGGCGCTCCTTCGCCTCACCGCCGTCGCCGGGTACGTCGAGCGCCCACAGGCAGGTGACCGGGTCGGTGCCGCCCCGCGTGCGCAGGAACACGACGCGTGAACCGTCGGGGGAGACCTGGAAACCGCGCGGCGCTCCGAGGGTGAACCGCCGTGTACGCGCGCTCTGCCGGGGGAAGCTCGTCGTCATGGTCCGATCCTGCCAGGAGGCCGTCAATGCTCCGTGCAAGCCCGCCGGTCATGCGGAAGACTATTGCCGTCCATGAGCCGTTCCCCCAGGAGTGTTGATGCCCGACGCCCGTCCCCTGCAGCCCGGTGATCCGGACCGGTTGGGGTCTTACGAAGTGACGGGCCGCCTCGGGGAGGGCGGCCAGGGCACGGTCTACCTCGGCCGCTCCGCCGCGGGGGACCCGGTGGCCATCAAGCTCCTGCGCGGGGACCTCGCCCAGGACGACACCGCGCGGGGCCGGTTCCTGCGCGAGCTGTCCGCGGTCAAGCGGGTGGCCCGGTTCTGCACGGCGCAGGTCCTGGAGGCCGACGTGGACGGCGACCGGCCGTACATCGTCAGCGAGTACGTCCCGGGCCCGTCGCTGCAGCAGCTGGTGACGAGCGAGTCGCCGCGGTCGGGCGCGGAGCTGGAGCGGCTGGCCATCGGCACCGTCACCGCGCTCGTCGCCATCCACCAGGCGGGCATCGTCCACCGCGATTTCAAGCCGCAGAACGTCCTGATCGGCCCCGACGGGCCGCGGGTCATCGACTTCGGCATCGCCAAGGCCCTGGACGCGGCCGCGACGATGACCAACTCCGCCATCGGAACCCCCGCCTACATGGCGCCCGAGCAGCTCACCGGCAAGGAGATCACGCCGGCGGCCGACATCTTCGCCTGGGGCTCGACGATGGTGTACGCCGCGACCGGCATCGCGCCGTTCGGGCAGGACACCGTGATGGCGGTGATCAACCGCATCCTCAGTGAGCCGCCGGACCTCGGCGGCGTGCAGGATCCGTTGCGTGCCATCGTCGCCGACTGCCTCGCCAAGGACCCGGCGGCCCGGCCCACCGCCCAGCAGCTGCTGATGCGGCTGCTCGGCGAGGAGGGCGTCACGCCGGCCGCTCCGGCGGCCGGCGCGGGCCCGCGGACCGCGATCCTGGACCAGGGCGCGGCGTTCGCCGAGACCAGGAACACCGGGGTCCCGCCGACCGCGCCGGTCACCCCGGCCGCGCCCACGATCGCGGCGGGCGGCCTGGGGGCGATGGCCGCGGCGGGCGCGGGCGCCGGAGGCTCGACGGCGCCGCAGTACTACGCCACGGCGACGCATCCGGGCGGTGCCGCAGGTCGCGGTACGTCGCCGCGACTGCTCCTGGCGGCGGTGGCCGGTCTCGTCCTGGCCGTGGGGCTCGCCGCCGCGGTCGTCTGGGCGGTCGGGCACCACGGGCACAAGCCGGCGCCCGGCCCGGCGCCGAGCGCCCAGGTCTCCAGTGAGCAGCCTCAGGACAGCGGGGAGCCGCAGCAGCCGGGGCCGACCGCCTCGCACTCCGAGCCGACCTTCAGCCGGCCGCCGACGACCCACCGGACGGTGCCCAGCCGGACGGCGTCGGCGGAGCCCTCCAGCGACCGGCCGACCAGCACGCAGCCCACCGCCGACCAGCCGACCGGCGGCCCGAAGCAGCCGACGGGCGGCCCGACGGGCGGTGACGGCGAGCAGGGTGGCGGCGGCAAGCAGCCGGGCGGTGACAAGGCGAGCCAGCCCGCCGGTTAACGTTGCGGGCCATGGCCGACCTGCGCATCCTGTTCGTCCACGCCCACCCCGACGACGAGTCCATCGAGACCGGGGCGACGATGGCCAAGTACGCCGCCGAGGGCGCCCACGTCTGCCTGGTCACCTGCACCCGCGGTGAGGAGGGCGAGGTCATCCCCGAGGAGCTGCGTCACCTGAGCGGGGACGCGCTGGGGGAGTTCCGCGTCGGCGAGCTGGCGAAGGCGTGCGCCGCGCTCGGGGTGACGGACCACCGGTTCCTCGGTGGCCCGGGGCGCTGGCGCGACTCCGGGATGATGGGCGTCCCGTCCAACGACCACCCGCGGGCCTTCTGGCGTGCGGACGTCGACGAGGCCGCCGCGGAGCTCGTCGCCGTCGTGCGGGAGGTCCGCCCGCAGGTCCTCGTGACCTACGACGCGGACGGCTTCTACGGCCACCCGGACCACATCCAGGCGCACCGGGTGGCGTGGCGGGCGTTCGAGCGGGCGGCGGACCCGTCGTTCGGCACGGGCGAGCCGTGGCGGCCGTCGCGGTTCTACGCCACGGCCGTTCCCCTGTCGGTGCTCGAGGAGTCGGTGGGCCGGGGGCCGTTCCAGCGGGTCGCGTCGGTCGCGGACTTCGGCTTCGGTGTCCCGGACGAGCAGGTGACCACGCGCGTCGACGCCCGCGAGCACCTGCCGGCCAAGATCGCCGCGATGCGGGCGCACCGTACGCAGATCACCGTCGAGCCGCCGTACTTCGCGCTGTCCAACGACGTCGGCCAGCCGCTTCCGGGCGTCGAGTACTTCACGCTGCTCGCCGGGGAGCCGGGTCCGGCCGGCGCGGACGGCCGCGAGACCGGTCTCGGGTACGCGGTAGCCTGAGCCGCTGTGGAGCAATGGACGGGCCCGCACGCCCCGCAGGAGCCGCCGCCGGCCGCGCCGGGCCTGGTGACGGGCGCGGCGTACGGCGTGCTGGTCGTGCTCGGGCTGTTCCTCGGCGTGGTCACGTCGTTCCAGTTCTCCTGGACGGCCGGGAGCGTCCCGGTGGCCGCCGTCCTCCTGTCCGTCGCCGAGTTCGCCGCGTTCCGGCTCGCCGGGTGGGCGATGGAGAGCAAGCTCGGCGTCGCCGCGCTGGCCGTGCCGTGGCTGATCGTCGTCGTGCTGCTGTCGACCCGGCGCCCGGAGGGCGACCTCGTCGTCACCGGCACGACCGCGGGGTACGTCTTCATCTTCGGCGGCTCGATCGCCGCCGTCGTCGCGGTCGCGGTCACCCGATCGCCCCGGCCGTGGATCCTGCGCGGCACGGGCTCCCTGCCCGAGCCGCGCGACTGAGTTCCGAGGCCGTGGTCCGGCCGGGCCGTCAGGAGCCCTTGGTCTCGGCGGCGAGGAATCGCTCCCAGGTCTCGCCGCCGGTGGACGCGTCGAGGTTGAGGTTGGCCCCCGACCGGTAGATCTTGCCGACCTTGCCCGGTACGCGGATCGGGAGCCGCATCCGGCGCTTGCCCACGGCGGCGAGGTAACCCCGCTGGAGCTCCTCCAGAGTGTAGACGCGAGGTCCGGCGAGATCGGGGACGCGGCCCGCCGGGTCGCCCAGGGTCAGCTCGGCCAGCCGGGCCGCCACCGTGCGGGAGTCGACCGGCTGCCAGCGGATCCCGCCGGGGGCCGGCAGGACCGGCGCCTTGGCCATGGCGCGTACGGTCTTCAGCGCCAGGTCGTGGAACTGCGCGGCGCGCAGGATCGTGTACGGGATGCCGGAGGCGGCCACGATCCGCTCCGACTCGGCCTTGCGGGTGAAGTAACCGAGGGGCACGGCGTCCGCGGCGATGACCGAGATGAACACCAGGTGTTCCACCGTGCCCGCGCGCCGGGCCGCCTCGACCAGGTTGCGGGTGGCGACGTCGTCGCCCTTGGGACCTCCGGCGAGGTGCAGCACCGTCCGTACTCCCGTGAGCGCCTTGTCGAGTCGTTCACCGTCGTCGTCGCTCATCAGGTCGGCGGCCACGTACTCCACTCCGTCGCCCGGCGCGCGGTCGTGCCGGCTCAGTACCCGGACCCGGTGCCCGGCCTGGTGGAGGAGCGGGACCACCTGCGAGCCGAGGAGCCCGGTGCCGCCGGTGACCAGAATCGTGGAGGACATTCGCTGATCTCCCTCTTGTAGATTCGCGGTGTGACACGGCTATGACCCGGCCGGGCTGAGGAATGTGACATGGTGATCCAGGATTTTTCGGCGCTCGACAGGTTCGAGGCGGAGCGGCCCCGGCTGCGTGCACTGGCCTACCGGATGCTCGGCTCCGCCGCAGAGGCCGACGACGCGGTCCAGGAGGCCTGGCTGCGGTTCGACCGGGCCGACCTGTCGCAGGTGAACGACCTGGCAGCCTGGCTGACGACCGTGGTCGGCCGCGTCTGTCTCAACCTCCTCCGGGCACGGCAGACCCGACGCGAGGAGTCGCTGGAGACCTTCACCTCCGACTGGCTCGGCGCGGCCGACCAGGATCGGGTTCCGCACGAGGAGGCCGAGCTGGCCGACTCGGTCGGGCTGGCGATGCTGGTCGTGCTGGACCGGCTGAGCCCGGCGGAGCGGGTCGCGTTCGTCCTGCACGACATGTTCCAGGTGGCCTTCGACGACATCGCGCGCATGATGGAGCGCAGTCCGGCCGCCGTCCGGCAGCTGGCCGGCCGGGCCCGTGCCAAGGTCCGGGGCACCGCCGCGCAGTCCGTGGATCCGGTTCGCCGGCGTCACGCGGTCGAGGCGTACCTGGCGGCGACGCGGACCGGGGACTTCGAGGCGCTGCTGACCCTGCTGGATCCCGAGGTCGAGCTACGCGCCGACGCGGCGGTCACCGGCGCCACCCGGCCCCTCACCCTGCAGGGCGCCCTGGCCGTGGCGAGAAGCGCCCTTGCCGCGGATCTTCGCGCCCGCTTCACCGCGCCGGCCCTGGTCGACGGGGACCCGGCCCTCATCATGGCCCCGCTCGGCCGGCTCTCGCTGGTCATCCGGTTCGCCTTCACCGGCAGCGCGATCAGCGGCATCGACATCGTGGCGGATCCGGACCGCCTCCGGGCCGTCGACATCGCCCTGGCCTGACGGCTCGGCGCGGCACGCCGGACGACCGGGCGACGCGCACGCCGGACGACCGGGCGACGCGCACGCCGGACGACCGGCGACGCGCACGCCGGAGGGAACGAGCGAGCGCGCACGCCCGGAGGACGTGCGCGCTCCGTTCATCCGGAACCGTCGAGGATGTCAGCCGGTGGTCGCCTCGACGCTCTCCGGCGACCGGTCCGCCGCGGCGCGCCGGTAGCCCCGCACCGCGAAGCAGGAGGCCGCTCCGACGAAGACGAGGGCGATCGGCAGGAGCATCGTCGGCTTCATGGCGTCGACGAAGCCGTGACCGAACACGCTCGCGGCCGTACGGGTGATCTGCTCGACGACCTGCTGGGGGAGGCCCTTCGGCAGGTGCTGGGCCGCCCCGGTCTGGCCGGCGCCCACCTCGAGGCCGCCCTTGGCGGCGTCCTTGAACCCTTGGACGAACGAGCCGCGTGCCTCGGCCGGGAGCGCGCCGGCGCGCTTCTGCGCCTCGTCCCGCAGGTTGGAGGCGAGCTGGTTCTGCAGGATGGCGCCCACGGCTGCGCTGCCCACGACCGAGCCGACCTGGCGGGTCGTGTTGTTGACGCCTGAGGCCGCGCCGGCCATGCGGGGGTCGACGCCGCGCATCGCCTCGGTGGCCATCGGCGCGAAGACGCCGCCGATGCCGATGCCGGAGATGATCAGTCCGGGCAGGAAGGTCGGCCAGCTCGAGTCGACGCCGGCGATGAGCACGATCCAGCCCATGCCGACCGCGTACAGCGTGAGCCCGGCCATGAGGATGTACTTGCCGCCGATCCGGTCGGCCATCCGGCCGGCGACCGGCGCGAGGAACATCGAGATGACGGAGGACGGGGCCATGACCAGGCCCGCCTTGAGGGCGCTGAAGCCCAGCACGGACTGCAGGTAGATGGTGAGCGGCAGGAACACGCCGATCATCCCGATGGACAGGACCGCGCCGACGAAGTTCAGGACCGTGAAGTTGCGGTCCTTGAACAGGACGAAGGGCACCAGCGGGTCGCGGCTCTGCTGGCCGCGCTGCTGGATGAGGAAGACGGCGAAGATGACGGCCGCCGCCGCGAACAGCGCCCAGATCACGCCGTTCCAGTGGTACCGCTGGCCCTCGGTCAGGGCGAAGACGAGGCAGAACAGCGCGACCGTGGCGATCAGCACGCCGACGAGGTCCAGACGGTGGGTGCGCTCGATCCGGACGCCGGGGATGACGGCGAACGCCAGCACGAGGACGAGCACGCCGATGGGCAGGTTGACGAAGAAGATCCATCGCCAGTCGAGGGCGGTGACCAGGAGGCCGCCGAGCGTGGGCCCGGCGATCGTCGCGACGCCCGCCACGGCGCCCCAGATGCCGAGTGCGGCGCCCCGGCGTTCGGCCGGGAAGGTGGCGATGATGATCGCCATCGTCTGCGGCATCAGCAGGGCGGAACCCAGGCCCTGCACCGCGCGGGCGGCGATCAGCTCGGCGGGGTTCTGGGAGATTCCGCAGGCCAGGCTGGCAAGGGTGAAGACGGCCACCCCCGCGATGAACAGGTTCCGCTGGCCGCGCAGGTCGCCCAGGCGGCCGGCGGTGATCAGCAGGACCGCGAGGACGAGGACGTAGGCGTTGACCACCCAGAGGACCTCGTCCAGTGATGCGTGCAGTTTGTCGATCATGCTGGGCATCGCGATGTTCACGATCGTCAGGTCCAGCAGTGTCATGAAGAACCCGAGACTGAGCGTCAACAGGATCGCCCAGGGGTTGCCGTGCCACTTTTTCATGCGTTCTCGTTCTCCCCGTCGGGGCGGCCGGGAGGCCGCCAGGTCAGCCGGCCGCTCTTGATGTCCTCGCTGATGGCCCGTACGAACTCGAGCTCGGAGCGCAGCTGGGCGTTGCAGTACTCGACCTCGATGAGCTGGATCCGGTGCAGCCCCTGCTTGATCAGGCCGTCCACGACGGTGCCGTGGGCGGCCAGGTCGGCCTCCAGGGCGACCGCGCGGCGGTCGAGCAGGAGGGCGGCGTCGTCCGGTGGCAGCATCGTCAGGAGGGAGACCGCCATGGCGAACACCGGGTACTCCCGCGCGGGATGGCGCACGAACTCGCGGAGCCGGGAATTCGCCTCGTCGCGTCCTTGTTCGGTGATCGCGTAGACCGTGCGCTCGGGGCGCCGTCCCTCCCGGGTCGTCTCCACGGGCTCGATCAGTCCTTGGCCGGCGAGCCGCTCGACCGTGTGGTACAGCGATCCGTGCGCCACCTTGACCACCCGGTCGATGGCGTGGTCCCGGATGCGCTGCTGCATCTCGTACGGGTGCATGGGCTCCTCGTGGAGCAGTCTCAGCACCGCCAGCCCGAGAGGCGTGAGCGGTCGTGACATGGCCGTCTTTCTCGTCCGTACCGAATAATCCACTTGGACTATAAGGTTCTGGTCCGAGCGTCTGCAAACGTATTTACGTAGATAACTGGTGATATGTGCGGAGGCCCGGGGCCCTCAGGGCCCCGGACCTCCGCAGACGGTGAAAGACGGCGCTCACATCTCGGTGAGCACGGCCTCCAACTGGTCGAGCGCCCAGTCCAGGTCCTGCTGGCTCACGACCAGCGGCGGCGCGAGCCGCAGCGTCGTCTCGTGGGTCTCCTTCGCCAGCACCCCGCGCTCCATCAGCCGCTCGCTGACCGGGCGCGCCTTGCCGTTCAGCTCCACGCCGGCCCACAGGCCGCGGCCCCGCACCTCGCGGACCTTCTCCGGCGGCAGCGCGCCGAGCCGGGCGTGCAGGTGCGCCCCCAGCGTCCGCGACCGCTCCTGGAACTCCCCGGTCCGCAGCATCGCGATGACCTCGCGGCCCACCGCGCAGGCCAGGGGGTTACCGCCGAACGTCGAGCCGTGCTGACCGGGCTTGAACACCCCGAGGACGTCGTGGTCGGCGACGACGGCGGAGACCGGCAGGATGCCGCCGCCGAGCGCCTTGCCGAGGATGTAGACGTCCGGGACGACGTTCTCGTGCTCGACCGCGAACGTCGTGCCGGTACGCCCCAGGCCCGACTGGATCTCGTCGGCGATCATCAGGGCGCCGCGGGCGGTGCAGATCTCGCGCACCGCCGTCAGGAAGCCGCTCGGCGGGACGTTGACGCCGGCCTCGCCCTGGATCGGCTCGATCAGCACGCCGACCGTGTTCTCGTCGACGGCGGCGCGCAGTGCCTCGGCGTCGCCGTACGGCACGGTGCGGAAGCCGGGCGTGAACGGGCCGTAGGAGTTACGGGCGTCCGGGTCGGTGGAGAAGCTGACGATCGTCGTCGTACGGCCGTGGAAGTTGCCCTCGAACGTGACGATGTTCGCCTGGTCCGCGGGGACGCCCTTGACCTCGTACCCCCACTTGCGGGCGGTCTTCAGCGCGGTCTCGACGGCCTCCGCGCCGCTGTTCATCGGCAGGACCATCTCCTTGCCGGCCAGCTCGGCCAGCTCGGCGGCGAACGGCCCGAACTGGTCGTGGTCGAACGCCCGGCTGACCAGCGTGACGCGTTCGAGCTGCCGCCGCGCGGCCTCGACCAGGCGCGGGTGGCGGTGCCCGAAGTTGACCGCGGAGTACGCCGACAGCATGTCGAGGTACCGCTTGCCCTCGACGTCCGTGACCCAGGCGCCCTCGGCCTCGGCGATCACGATCGGCAGCGGATGGTAGTTGTGCGCGCTGTGCTCCTCCGACAGCGCCCGCAGCTCCTGCGTGTTCAACGGTGCTCCTTCTCGGACCCGCGGGGTCTCCCGAGTCCTATTGTCCCTGCTACGGGCGGAGTTCGAGGGTGCAGCACTTCGGGCCGCCCCCCGCCTTGCGCAGCTCCGTCATCTCGATCGGGAGGACGTGGTAGCCACGCTCGGTGAGCCGTGCGATCAGTGTCACGGCGTCATCCGGAACGATCACGTGCCGGCCGTCGCTGACCGCGTTGAGCCCGAACGCCAGGGCGTCCTCCTCGGTCGCCTCGATCAGCTCGGGGAACAGCGTCTTCAGCTTGATCAGGCCGTCCTCGTCGAAGGCGCCCGGATAGTACGCCGCCGTGAACGGGTCGATCACGCACAGCGCGGTGTCGAGGTGGTAGAAGCGCGGGTCGACCAGCCGCACGCTGACGACCGGCAGCCCGAACGCGTCGTGCAGTTCGTTGTGCGCGGCCGGGTCCGTACGGAAGCCGTGGCCCGCGACGATCGCGCGGTAGGCGAAGGCGTAGTCGCCCTCGCCCTCGTTGACGTGCTCGGCCGTGCGGACGCGCCGGTAGCCGTGCTCCTCGAACCACATCCGGTGCGCGTCGGCCTCGGCCGTGCGCTCGGGGTGGCGGAACTTCGCGCCCAGCACCATGCCGCCGACGACGGTCGCGCCGTTCGCGGCGAAGACCATGTCCGGCAGGCCCGGGACGGGCGGCAGCACGTGCACGGTGTGCCCGAGTGAGACGTAGGTCGCCCGGAGGCGTTCCCACTCGTGGCGGGCCCGGTCACGGTCGACCGGGGCGGTCGGGTCCATCCACGCGTTGATCGCGTAGTGGACATCGAAGTAGGTCGGCGGGCACATCAGGTAGGTCCGTGCCGGCTGCCCCGCTGAGATGCCCGCGCCATCGCGGGCAAGGGTCTGCATCGTCATCGATGTCGTACTCCTGGCAATGCGGGCCCGAGGTCGCGCCCAGTGGGTTGGTGAGGCACCACCCGCAGCGTAAGGTCGGTGTGTCCGCAACACCAATAACGGAGATGCGCTTCGGAGGGTCCCATCATTGCGTCTTGATGACATCGACCGGCGGATCGTTGCGTGCCTGCTGGAGAACGCCCGCGCGTCGTTCGCGCAGATCGGCGACGAGGTCGGGCTTTCGGCGCCCGCGGTCAAGCGCCGGGTCGACCGGCTCCGGCACGACGGTGTGATCACTGGGTATGCCGCGGTCGTCGACCCTTCGGCACTCGGCTGGACGACGGAGGCGTTCGTGGAGCTGTTCTGCGCCGGCCGTACGTCCCCGGACGAGATCTCCGCCAGCATCCGCCGGCATCCCGAGGTGGTGGCGGCCTACACGATCACCGGCGAGGCGAACGCGCTGGTCCACCTGCGCGCCCACGACATCCAGGCCCTCGAACAGGCCCTGGAACGCCTGCGGGGCGAACCGAACATCGTGCAGACCAAGACCTCCATCGTCCTGTCCCGGTTGCTCGGCCGTCCGACCGGGGGCCCTGACGCCTGATCCGCCTCTGGTTACCATTCGGTAGGTGAACGTCACGACGGCTGATCTGTTCGATGAGTACGGCTACGAGCTGGCGAGCTGTGAGACGCAGTTCCGCTCGTACGGAGCACGCGCGCGGTTCGCGGGGCCGGTGGCGACCGTCCGCTGCCACGAGGACAACGCGCTGGTCAAGAAGGTGCTCGCCACGCCGGGAGAGGGCCGCGTGCTCGTCGTCGACGGCGGCGGCTCGCTGCGCACCGCGCTCATGGGCGACCTGATCGCCGGATCGGCGGTCGCGAACGGCTGGACCGGGGTCGTGATCAACGGCGCCGTCCGCGACGTCGCGGCGCTGCGCGACCTCGACCTGGGCATTCGGGCGCTGGGCTCGAATCCGCGTAAGAGCGCGAAGGAGGGCGTCGGCGAGGTGGACGTGCCGGTGGCGTTCGGCGGCGCCGGGTTCCGGCCGGGATCGTGGGTGTACGCCGACGAGGACGGCATCGTCGTCGCGGACCGCCGCCTGGCATGACCCGCGCCTGACGGCCGCCGCCCGGTGGGTTCCCTCCCGAGGACCCCACCGCCTGGCCGGACGCCCTCCCGAGGCCGGCGGCGGCCAGGTCAGGGCAGCCGCGCGAGCTGCTTCGTCAGCAGGGCCGTGGCCTTCCGGGAGACCTTGTCGGCGGACGCCTTCGGTGCCACGCGCTCCCAGTACATCGAGACGAGGACGACGTTGCCGCGGCTGACGTAGTCGTAGATGCGATAGAAGACGTTGATCACGCTGCTCGACGGGGAGATGGTCGTCTTCTCGGTCCCGCGGACGTGCGCCCACCCCGGTGTCGTCTCATCCGAGGTCTGCCAGGTGTCGTCGTGGGTGAGGGCGATTGCTCCACCGGGGAGGGTCTTCTGCGGGACGTGCTTCCGGCCGGGGCACGCCCTGACCTTCGCCTGGATCGTCGCGAACATGGCGGACGCGGCGGCCGCGTCGGGATAGGTCAGCGAGATCTGGCCGAAGTTGGCGCCGGAGTACCTGCTCGCGCGGAACTGGCGTACGACCACGTCGGGCCGGCCCGACGGCTTGATCGCCGACAGGGAGCACGACGGGACGGCGCGCCGTTGCAGCGCCGGGGTGCTCGGCGGCACCGACGCGACGTGCGGGTCGATGTCCCCGGCCGACAGGAGGGCGGTCTTGACGCGGCCCGGCGCGTAACTCGGCGGCGGCGCCGGGCTCGCCGACGTCCTTCGCGCGGTGGGTGACGCGGATCCGGCGGTCTTGTGGCCGTCACCACCGCCGCACCCGGCGAGGACGACGCCGACGGCCACCAGAGCCGGGACCAACGCGCGGGTCCGGTACACCGATCGCTCCTCTTCGTGGCGCGGGATCAGCCGGGCCGGGACTCGGTCTGCACCTCGCCGACGGCGAGGAGGAGGTCGCCGGGTGGGCCGGTCATCTGCCCGAACACGCCGCCGGCCGTGTCGCACTCGGGGCCGTCACAGGCCCAGGTGACGTTGTAGGCGATGGTTGCGGTGATCGTGTACTTGCCGCCCGGCCGGCTCGCCGAGGACCTGTCGTACACGTGGGCGCAGTCCGTGTCGCCGGGCGTGCCCGCCGTCGCCGCGTCGCACGTCATGGTCCGCCCGTCGCCGGTGTTCCAGGTCACGACCGGCTGGGACGCGGTGACGACCACGTGCTGGCCCGGCACCGCGGCCTCCGCCGTCTTGTTCGCCACGTCGTCCACCCACAGGCCGGTCTTGATCCGGACGTACGACCGCCCGCTCGGCGCCGTGCCGATCCGCGGCACGGGGAGCTCCAGGTTGTCCCGCGCGTCGTAGGCGACGTCGATGGTGGGGACGTGCGGGGCGGGCGCGGGCGCGCCGCCGCCGGGCTGGCAGACCACCTGGTCGTTCACGGTCGGGCAGCCCAGGCCCGGACCGCCGCCGTCACCGCCGCCGTCGCCTCCGCCGCCCCCGTCCCCGGAGTCGCCGCCCCCGCCGGGGAGGGTGATGTGGGTGTGCGCGCAGGCGTTCGGCAGGCACAGCGGAGCGGCGGAGGCCGCCGTGCCGGACGCCAGTCCGGCGGCGGTGGCGGGAAGGAGGGCCAGCAGGACGGCGATGGAGGATCGTCTGGTCAGCATTTCCTGCCCTCCGTCGCATCGGAGATCTTGTAGGTGCCGTCGGTGTAGCGCATGACCGCCTGGTAGAGGTGGCTGCCGTCGCGCCAGGCGGCGAGCCGTCTCCCCGTCCTGGCGGAGAAGCGGTACGAGCCGAGGGTTCGCACGCAGTCGAGGATCACGACGGTCGAAGCGTCTTTGGAACTGCCCTGAACGCGCGGATTCAGGACATTGTGAAATCGCCAGAACACGCCCTGCCGCTTGATCTTCCCGATGTCTCTCTCGATGATCGACAGGAGCGGGTCCATGGCCACCGAGTCGAGGCGGCCGGCGTCATTGCTCTCGTACGCCTGCTCGTACATCCGCTGGTACTCGCGGTAGGCGGCGAGGGCCGACCGCGGAGTGCGGGGAAGCGGGCCGCCGCCGCCCGTCGGATCGCTCGCGGCGCCCGCCGAGGCGTCCGATCGCGGTGCCGTGCCGGGGGATGAGGATGACGACGCCATGGGGGAATCGTCCCCTTGTGCCCGCCCGCTGGGATGGAAGCCGCCGGCGTCACGGCCGCCACAGGCCGTGAGCAGGCCCGCCAGGACCAGCGGACCGACGCACATGCGGAATCGCATCGTCAATTCCCGGGCATCGGGGCAAATTACCTCATGAGCTTACTGAGACGGTAGAGGCAAGAAAAGAGGTTCCCAAGAAAGGGCCGATCGGTCGCGGCCTTATCCCGGTTTAGAGACGACCGACCAGCCGGACCAGGTCGAGGCCCAGAATCATGTCCAGCTCGACCGCCGTCTCGAACTTGGCGCCGGGCGGGACGGAGTCGTCCTCCGCCAGCCGGGACAGGCAGGACAGCGCCGCGGGCGTGTCCAGGTCGGCGTCCAGGTACGCGACGGCCTCCTCGACGTACGCGCGCTCGGGAGGCCGTCCCGGCGACTCGGCCCAGCCGGCGACGCGGCGGCGCAGCGCGGTGAGCGAGGAGTCCGCCGCGGCCAGGTCCGTACGCGTGTGGGGCAGGTCCGCCCGGTAGTGGGTCTCCAGCAGTGCCAGGCGCGCGGCGAGCGGATCGAGGCCGTCCCAGGGCACCGGGACCCAGCGGCCGACCGTCGGGCCCACGTGCACGTCGGCGGGACCGGAGGTCAACTCGGCCGGGCGCACGCCCAGGTCCGACGCTCCCGGCACGGTGTTCCAGATCCCCAGCGCGCGCAGCCGGTGACGCGAGGCGAGCCGGCGGATCAGGTCGCCGACCACCTGGGCGCGCAGGTCGTCGGTACTGGCGACCCGGACGACCCCGGGGCGAGCCGGGACGATCTCCGTGAGACGCCCTGTTCCGGGATCGTACAGGCGCAACATGCGGACGACCCTACCCACAAGCCGGACGTACCCACCGCGCGGAACGGGCCCGCGTCCGGAACACTCAGGCCTGCGGCGCCGACTGCGGGTGCGGAGCCGGGGGAGCCTGGGACGCCGACGGCGGCTGCGGAGCCTGGGAGGGGTGCGACCCGGGCGCGCTGTGCGGCGCCGCGGGAGCCTGCGGGGCCTGCGGCTGGACGAGTTCGTCGCCGCCGGGCCTGCGTACGGCGGCGAACCTGAGCCGTACGTAGTCGGCCATCCATCCGGACTCACGGCGGAGGGCGGGCGCGGCCAGTTGGTTCACCCGGTCGAGGAGCGGACCGGCGAGCTCCGGGGGGACCTCGGCGATCAGCTCCGGCGCGAACAGCCGGACCCAGTCGGCGGCGCCGTCGGGGCACTCGGCGAGACGCGTCGGCCGGTCGAAGTACTCCATGAGCCGTACGACGAAGCCGCCCTCCTCCAGCCGGGTCGCGTACTCGGCGGGGGTGGGGAAGTACCAGGGCAGTTCGGGTTCGGGCAGGCCGAAGACGCGCCAGGCCGTCTGCACGGCGGCGATCAGCTCTGCGCAGTTGCCCGCGCCGCCCATCTCCGCCACGAAGCGGCCGCCCGGACGCAGCGCGGCGTGCACGCGCGAGATGACCGCGGAGGGGTCACGGGCCATCCAGTGCAACGCCGAGTTGGAGAAGACGGCGTCGTAGGGCTCGCTGATCGTGAAGTCGTGCGCGTCGCCGACGGCGAACGACAGGTGCGGGTGCTCCGAGCGCGCCGCGTTCACCATTTCGAGGGACTCGTCGAGCCCGATGACCTCCGCGCCGCGCGCGGCGATCTCGGCGGTCATCACGCCCGTTCCGCAGCCCAGGTCGATGACGCGCTCGTCGGGTTGAGGGTCGAGCAGGTCGAGCAGCGGCGCCCCGTGCGCGGAGACGTACCCGAACGCGGTGTCGTACGTCGCCACGGCCCATTGCATGTGCGCAACATATAGGACATAGCCGCCAACTGCCCCAACGTCTCGCATCCTGGATCGTCACGGGTGATACGCGTCACGATCCGTCAGAGACGGTGTCGGCCCGCGGGGCGGTTATCCACAGAACGGGAGGCGGGCCTTACGGCGGTGGAGCGTGCCGCGCGAGGCTTCCCGGGAGACCGAATCCCGGAGGCATTCCGATGATCGACCTGACCGTTCCCGCGTCCGTCGCCGCCCCGTTCGTGGTGGCCACCGCCCGCCCCCTCGACGCCCCGGTGGAGGCGGCGCGCGGCCGGGTGCGCCTTCCGTTAGCGGCCGAGCTGCTCGGCTCGCCCTTGCTGCGCGTCCGCGGCCGGTCCGTCGCCGAGTCCGGATACGCCGATCTCATCCGCGGGGCCGCCCGGACGCGGCCGGAGGAGGCGCATCTCCTGGACGAGGCGCGGCACCACATCATGATCACAGGCCATGCCCCGCCGGTCTCCCAGCCAGGGCACGCGCAGGCGGCCCGTGAGATCGCCCGTGCGATGGCCGCGGCCTGTGACGGGGTCGTGTACGACGCGTGGTCGCACCAGGTGCTGCCGCACGCCTTCCGGCTGGGCGCCGAGCACCCGGAGTTCTGCCTGGCGGACGACTGGCTCGCGACCTTCGTCACCGGCGAGGAGGACGGCGAGCTGCACCTGGTGACCGCCGGGCTGCACCGCTTCGGGTTCCCGGAGCTGGAGGCCGCCGCCGTCCCGGGCGGCAACCTGTTCGCGGCGGTCACGCTGCTGCGCTGCCTGGCCGTCGCTCTCCTCGACGAGCACTGGGCCTGGCTGGCCTGCAACCCCGGCGCGCCACTCCGCCGCGTCCCGGCCGAGACGCGGGTGGACGGCGCCGACGTGTGGCGCTACTGGGCGGCCGAGCCGACCGGCACCGCCGGCGCGCCCGTGCGCGTGCGCCTGAGCCCCGCCCCGTCCGAGGGCGCCGACGCCCTGCCCTACCTCGTCGCGGGGCCGCCCGCCGACTTCGACGCCCCCGCCGCCCTGTGGTGGAACGACGTCGTCGACCTGGCCATGCCCTACGTCCCCGAGGCGCCGCGCCGCGCGGCCGCCTGAGCCGGCGCGCCCTACCCTTCCCCGAGCGTCAAGGAGCGGTCATGTCCCCGTTCGTGCTGTCCGTCCCCGAGGTCGTCACGTCGCACTATGTGATCGCGACCAGCGAGCCGCCGGCCGACCCCTACGCGGTCGTGCCGTGGCGCGTGCCCGAGCCGTTCCGGAAATCCGCCATCGAGGCGCTCAAGACGCCGCGGCTCGGCCTCTTCACCGTCGACGCCGACGAGGCGACCTGGCGCCTCGACGACGTCCTGGCCTGCGACGAGGACCGGCGGCGCATCCGCGAGTCCTCCCATCAGATCCTGCTCGTGCACCAGGCGCTGACCGTCGAGCAGCCGCACCGCGAGCAGGTCGCGCGCGCCGTGGCCCGTGCCCTGGCCGACGCGACGAACGGCGTGCTCATCGACCCGCAGGCCCGGCAGGTCCTGCTGCGCGACGGGCTGGCGCGCGCCGAGCGGGGCTGGTTCCGCATGGGCGACCAGTGGTTCGGCACCCGCTACGAGGTCGACGAGGCGGCCCGCCGCCCCGGTCCGGCCGGGGCGGCCGGCGCCGCCGGGTGCGCGTGCCTGCGCATCACACTGCTCGGGCTGCGGCGGTTCGGCCTGCCGAACCTCTCGATCGACGGGGTCGCCTGCGCGCAGGACCTGCCCCCCCTCAACCTTCTGCGCGCAGTGGCGTCCCGGCTGCTCACCGACCAGTGGCGATGGTGCCGGGAGCACCCGGCCCGGCCCACCCGCAGCGTCGACGACCATCCGCGGATCGAGCCGGACGACTTCTGGGCCTTCTGGGGCGCCACCCCGTTCCTGGACGGCGGCCCGGTCGTCACCCGGCTGACGGCCACCTCCACCGGGACCCTGGAGGTGGCGCCGCCCGACGGCTACGCCGGCACGGTGGCCGACTGGAGCCGGGAGGTGCTGGCCCCCGCCCTGCCGCCGCTCGTCGGCTGCCCCGCCGACGAGGACACGGCGCACGCGCGGTCCGCCGGGGGCGGGGCGTGACCCGCCTCTAGAATCCCGTTCTGTATCCGTCTGTAACCGTCCGCGGGCGCGAGGAGCAGCAGTGACGTACACCGAGATCGACTACACCGTCGCCGACGGGATCGCGACCATCACGCTCGACCGCCCCGACCGGCTCAACGCCTTCACCCTCGTGATGCGCGGCGAGCTGATCGACGCCTTCGACCGCGCCGACGCGGACGACGACGTCCGGGTGGTCGTCGTCACCGGCCGGGGGCGGGCCTTCTGCGCCGGAGCCGACCTGGAGCGCGGCGGCTCGACGTTCGACTACAAGGCCGCGCGGGACATGTTCGGCGGCGAGGACACCTTCGAGGACGGCGCGCCGCGCGACGGCGGTGGCACCGTCGCCCTCCGGATCGCCCGCTCCCTCAAACCGGTGATCGGGGCGATCAACGGGCCGGCGGTCGGCGTCGGCGTCACGATGACCCTGCCGATGGACATCCGGCTCGCGGCGGAGGGCGCGCGGTTCGGCTTCGTCTTCACCCGGCGCGGCATCGTCACGGAGGCGGCGTCCAGCTGGTTCCTGCCCCGCATCGTCGGCATCGCCCAGGCCATGGAGTGGGCCGCCACGGGCCGGGTTTTCGACGCCCAGGAGGCGCTGCGCGGCCGCCTGGTGTCCTACGTCCACCCTGCCGGCGAGCTCCTCGACGCGGCGTACGCACTGGCCGGGGAGATCGCGGCGAACACCTCGGCGGTGGCCGTCGCGGCCGTGCGGCGGCTGATGTGGTCCGGGCTGGGCGCCTCGTCACCCTGGGACGCGCACCGGGCCGACTCGCGCCTGATGTACACCCTGGGGTCGGCCCCGGACGCGGCCGAGGGCGTGACGTCGTTCCTGGAGAAGCGCCCGGCCGAGTTCCCGATGCGGGTCAGCCGGGACCTGCCCGCGGAGGTCCCCGACTGGCCGCTGCCCTGACCCGAGGGCTGGGCGGGTGCGGGCCGCACGGAGGGCTGGGGGGTGCGGGCCGCACGGAGGGACACCTCGCCGGGGCCGCGCCGGTCGTCAGGAGCGGGGCGCGCGGCGCGGCGGCGGGGGCGGGACCACCTTGCCCGCCACCAGGTCCGCCTCGGGCACCTCGACGTCGGTGCCGTCGCGGCGGCGCACGGTGAGCAGGCCGTCCGCCCACCCGCGCAGCTCGCCGACCACGTCGCTGTACGCTCCGCTGGGAAGACGGCGTCGCAGCGAGACGCGACGTCCGATATCGGACGGAGCTATCGAAACGACATACCGGGCGGAGAATCGCGGGCCGATGTGACGCCCCCCATGGTGAAAGCGTTGGCTGACAGCGGCAATACTAGGCAATGACACCGCTGCGAGCGTGGCGATGGCCACAGACGTTGAGGAGTAGCACGTGACCTACGTCATCGCGCAGCCTTGCGTGGACGTGCTCGACAAGGCATGCATCGAGGAGTGCCCCGTCGACTGCATCTACGAGGGCAAGCGCATGCTCTACATTCACCCGGACGAGTGCGTCGACTGCGGCGCCTGCGAGCCGGTGTGCCCGGTCGAGGCGATCTTCTACGAAGACGACACGCCGGATCAGTGGAAGGACTTCTACAAGGCCAACGTGGAGTTCTTCGACGATCTGGGCTCGCCGGGAGGTGCCTCCAAGGTCGGCAAGATCGACAAGGATCACCCGATCGTGGCGGCGCTGCCGCCGCAGGGCGAGGAGGCCTGAGCCCACGCCACCCGGTGTTCCCGGACGCGAGAGTTCAGCACAGGCCGTGGCGCGCCGTCTGCCGGTGAGCGGCAGGCGGCGCGCGGACGTTGGGGGACTGATTTGATCAAGACGCTGCCCGATTTCCCGTGGGACCTGCTCACCCCGTACAAGGAGCAGGCCCGGCAGCACGCCGGTGGCATCGTCGACCTGTCGGTCGGCACGCCCGTCGACCCGACGCCGGAGATCGTCCGGCGGGCGCTGGTCGACGCCGCCGACGCTCCCGGCTATCCCGCCACGTACGGCACCCCCGAGCTGCGCGACTCGGTGGCGGACTGGCTGACCCGCAGACTCGGCGTCGAAGCCGACCCGGCCGCGGTCCTGCCCGTGATCGGCACCAAGGAGGCCGTCGCCTGGCTGCCGACGCTGCTGGGCGCGGGACCGGGCGACACGGTGGCCTTCCCCGAGCTGGCGTACCCGACCTACGACGTCGGCGCGCGGCTGGCCGGCGCGACACCGCGGGCCGTCGACGGGCTGTTCTCCCTCGGGCCGGAGACACCGAAGATCGTCTGGATCAACTCGCCGTCCAACCCCACCGGCAAGGTGCTGCCGGCCGAGCACCTGCGCAAGGTCGTCGCGTGGGCGCGGGAGCGCGGCGCCACCGTCATCAGCGACGAGTGCTACATCGAGCTGGGCTGGGACGCCGAGCCGGTGTCGGTGCTGCGCCCGGACGTGTGCGGCGCAGACCACCGCGGTCTGATCGCGCTGCACTCGCTGTCCAAGCGCTCCAACCTCGCGGGATACCGCGCCGGGTTCCTCACCGGGGACCCCGCCCTGATCACCGCGCTGCTCGAGGTGCGCAAGCACGCCGGCATGATCGTCCCGGCGCCGGTCCAGGCCGCCATGACGGCCGCCTACCGCGACGACGCGCACGTCCAGGAGCAGCGCGAGCGGTACGCCCGCCGGCGCACCGTCCTCCGCAGGGCCCTGGAGGCGTACGGCTTCCGCATCGACCACTCCGAGGCCGGGCTCTACCTCTGGGCGAGCCGCGACGAGCCGTGCTGGGACACCGTCAAGGCGCTCGCTGAGCTCGGCATCCTCGTTGCGCCCGGCGACTTCTACGGCACGGCGGGCACCCGGCACGTCCGCGTCGCCCTCACCGCCACCGACGAGCGCATCGACGCCGCCGTCGCCCGCCTCACCGCCTGACCGGCGTACGTACACCGCGCCGCGCACCCGTGCCGCGCGGCGCGGCACCATCGGGTCCGCGCCTCAACAGCGAGTCGGCTCCGCACGCGCCTGGAGCACGGGGCTGAATCCGCGGGCCTGAATCCCGGCTCGGCTCCGCGGGCCTGAACGGCGGCCGGATCCGCCGACCTGAACCCGAGACACACGGACGTGAGCCGCGGGCCGGATTCGTCGGTCCGGCCCGCGGGGTGAGGTCAGTGGCCGGCCTCGGCAGCGGGTTCGGGGGCCGGTTCCGGTACGGCGCGCGGCTTAGGGCGCAGCACCGAGAACGCCAGGACGGCGGCGGCGATCCCGCCTGCCACGCCGACGATCGAGGTGGTCGACATGGCGTGGACGAAGGCGTCCTTGGCGGTGCGGGCCAGCGTCGCGTCGCCACGGGCCGCGGCGATGGCCAGCGCCTCGCCGATCGAGTGCCGCGCCGGCCCGGCGGCGTCGGCCGGCATCTTGACGGTGTAGGCGGCCGTGAGCACGCTGCCCAGGACCGCGACGCTCAGCGCCTGGCCGACCTGCTGGACGGTGTCGTTGACGGCGGAGCCGACACCTGCGCGCTCGGGCGGCAGGGCGGCCAGCAGCGTCCCGTACGCGGCGGGCCCCGCCGTTCCGCTGCCCGCGCCGAGGATCACGAGGGAGACGGCCAGCTTCACGTAGCCGTCGCCGGGCCCGACCGAGGCGAGCACCGCGAACCCCGCCGTGAGCAGGATGAGCCCGGCGGCCAGTGCCACCCTTGCGCCGAACCGCTTGTCCACCACCACGCCGACGCCGTTGAAGGCCATCGCGGCCGCGACCATGGGGATGAGCGCGGTGCCGGCCTTCATCGGACCGTACCCGAGGACGAACTGCAGGTACTGGGTGAGTGCCAGCAGGCAGCCGCCCGCGGAGAACGACAGCAGCACGATCGACAGGCTGGCGCCGCTGAAGTTGCGGTCGCGGAACAGGGCCAGCGGCAGCATCGGCTCCGGGCAGCGCCGCTCCCACAGCGCGAAGGCGGTGAGCGCCACCACGGCCAGGGCGAATCCGCCGAGCGTCCGCGGCGCCGACCAGCCGTCCTTGGCGGAGGCGATCACTCCCCAGACGAGGGCGGTCACCCCGGCCATGGACAGGAGCGCACCGGCCAGGTCCGGACGGCCGGCCGGCCCGCGTGACTCGGGGATGATGAGCAGGGCGGCCAGGATGCCGAGCGCGGCGACCGGCACGTTCAGCAGGAACACCGAGCCCCACCAGAAGTGCTGCAGCAGGAGGCCGCCGAGGGTCGGACCGCCGACCGCGCCGAGCATGAGCACCGAACTCCAGATGGCGATGGCCTTCTTGCGCTCCGCGTCGTCGAAGACCGTCGTCAGGATCGACAGGGTGCCGGGCATCAGGAACGCGCCGCCCACGCCCATGGCGGCGCGAGTCGCGATCAGCTGGCCGGGGCTGTCGGCGAACGACGCGGCCAGCGAGGCACTGCCGAACAGGATCAGTCCGATGATCAGTCCGCGACGGCGGCCGTGCCGGTCGGACAGGCTGCCGGCGGTCAGCAGCAGCCCGGCGAAGACCAGGATGTAGGCGTCGATGATCCACTGGATGTCGGAGTTGCTCGCGTGGAGGTCGCGGATGAGCGACGGGATGGCGACGTTGAGCACCGTGTTGTCGATGACCAGGACCAGCAGGCTCAGGCACAGCACGCCGAGGATCCACCAGCGGCGCGGATGAGAGGTCGACATGATCGTCCGTTCGTACGGTGTGCGATTTGTCGCACACCGTACCTCAAAACTCGTACGCTGTGCGAGTTGCCTCGAACGCCGTACGAGCGCCGGTAGGCTGGTGCGGTAGGTCACCCCTGGTGAAGGACGTTGCATGCCGTCGAACGCTGACCCTCTCGGGCAATCCGTCTGGACGCGGCCGCCGCGCTCGCGGGGCGCCCAGCCGACGCTGAGCCGCGCGCAGATCGTGCGAACCGCCATCGAGCTGCTCGATGAGAAGGGGCTCGACGGCCTGAGCATGCGCCGCCTCGGCGAACGGCTGGCGGCCGGGGCGACCTCCGCGTACTGGTACGTCGCGACCAAGGACGAGCTCCTCGAGCTGGTCCTGGACGAGGTCATGGGAGAGATCGAGGTCCCGGAGGTCGGCGCGACCGACTGGCGGACCGCGGCCACCGCACTCGCCCACGGTCTCCGCTCGATGATTCTGCGCCACCCGTGGGTCACCGGGTTGTTCGGCGTCCGCCCGATGATGGGTCCCAACGCGATGCGCATGAGTGATCGCACGGTGGGGGTCCTGACCGCCGCCGGCTTCTCCGGGATGGACGTCGCGTACGCCAGCTCGCTCCTGATGTCCCATGTGATCGGCTCGGCGACGATGGAGGCGGCGTGGAAGCGGTCGATCACCCCCGGTACGAGTGTGAGCGAGGCGGTCGACGAGCTGCGGCCGTACATCGACGAGGTCTCCTCCCGTTACCCGCACTACGGCGCCTGGTGGCGGGAGAACAGGGGGATGGACCCGGAGAACCTGCAGGACGAGGGGTTCGCCTTCGCGGTCGAACGCCTCCTCGACGGCCTCCAGCTCTGGCTCGACCGCCGGAACGAGGCTGGCCCGGCCTGAGCGGCAGTGGACCGAATCACATTCTGTCCGTCCCGTGGTAAGTGATAAATTACTTACCGTCGATGTGATGCGAGCCGAGGGAGGCCGACAATGCGGCGCGAGATCTTCACCGACGAGCACGAGGCCTTCCGCGAGATGGTCCGGTCGTTCATCGCCAAGGAGATCGAGCCGTTCCACGAGCAGTGGGAGAAGGACGGCGTCGTCTCCCGGGACGTGTGGCTGGCCGCCGGGCGGCAGGGCCTGCTCGGCATCGACATGGACGAGCGGTACGGCGGCGGAGGCGACCCGGACTACCGCTACTACGTCGTCCTCAACGAGGAGCTGGCCCGCGCCGGGATCCACGGCCCCGGCTTCTCGGTGCACAACGACATCAACGGCGCGTACTTCCGGCGGCTGGCCACCGACGAGCAGAAGGAGCGGTGGCTTCCCGGCTACTGCTCCGGTGAGCTCATCACCGCGATCGCCATGACCGAGCCCGCCGCCGGCTCCGACCTGCAGGGCATCCGCACCACCGCCGTACGGGACGGCGACGACTACGTCCTGAACGGGCAGAAGACCTTCATCTCCAACGGCATCCTGTCCGACCTGGTCATCGTGGTCGCGCGGACCGACCCGGACGCCGGGCACCAGGGCATCAGCCTCCTCGTCGTCGAGCGCGGCATGAGGGGGTTCGAGCGCGGCCGCAACCTCGACAAGATCGGCATGCACGCGCAGGACACGGCCGAGCTGTACTTCGAGGACGTCCGGGTGCCGCGGGCGAACCTCCTCGGCGAGGAGGGGCAGGGCTTCATCTACCTCATGCAGAACCTCTCGAGGGAGCGCGTGTCGATCGGCGTCGGCGCGCTGGCGGGCGCGGAACGCGCCTTCGAGCAGACCCTGGAGTACTGCAAGACCCGCGAGGCGTTCGGCCGGCCGATCGGGCGGTTCCAGCACAACCGGTTCACCCTGGCCGAGATGAAGACCGAGCTGACGGTGGCCCGCGCCTTCACCGACCGGTGCATCGTCGAGCACACCGCCGACCGCCTGGGCGCCGAGGAGGCCTCGATGCTCAAGTGGTGGAACACCGAGCTGTGCAACCGGGTCGTCGACCGCTGCCTGCAGCTGCACGGCGGCTATGGGTACATGAGCGAGTACCCGATCGCCAAGGCCTACCTCGACTCACGCATCCAGACGATCTTCGGCGGCACGACCGAGATCATGAAGGAGATCATCGGCCGCGGCCTCGGCGTCTGACGCGTACCCCGGCCGCGGTACGGGAGCGGCCCGAGCGATCCCCGGATCCGGCTCGCCCCGTCGCGGCGGGCGGCGCCCATCGGCGCCGAGGATCCTCGATGTAGCAGGCCACACAAGTCTCGGCACAGATCCCTGAGGCGTGGCCGTAGGCCGTCGGCGAAGCCGGCACGCGGCCAGGCAGCGGTGCAGCCGACACGTCGCGCGCTCGGTAGCTCCGTGCGGACCGGGGTAGGGCAAGCCCGTGCAGGGACGGACCCGAGCACGGGAGGAGCACCGACATGCTCGACCGACGCGATGACATCACAACGCCGCAGCGCGTCGACAGCCCACGAGCGTCGATCTCCGGCCTCTTCAACAGGGCCACCGCGCGGATGCCGGTGCCGGTCATGCTGGCGGGCGCCGTGTGCGTGGCCCTGTCGTCGGTCTTCGTCCCGCTCACACACGTCTCGACCGGAACGGTGACCTTATTCCGCAGCCTCCTCTCGATGCCGTTCCTCATCCCGATGGCGCTCTCCGAGGCACGGGCCACGCCGGCCCGCCCGCCGCACTCCCGGTGGACGGCCTACGTGGCGGGTGTGCTCCTCGCGGGCGACATCCTGCTGTGGAACCAGGCGATCGCCGACAGCGGCGCCGGAATCGCGACCGTCATCGTGAACGCCCAGGTCGTCCTGGTGCCCCTCCTCGGATGGATCTTCCTCCGGGAGCGGCCGGGCGCCGCGTTCGTCGCCGTGGTGCCCGTGATGCTCGCCGGGGTCGCCCTCGCCGGCGGGGTCGTCGGTGGCGGCTCCGGGAGGAACCCGGCACAGGGCGCGATCTTCGCCGCGGCCGCGGCGCTCTGCTACGCGGGCTTCCTCTTCCTCCTGCGTCAGGCGAGCGACGAGGACCACGTCGTCGTGCCCGTCACCGAGTCCGCGGCCGCCTCGGGCGTGGTGGCGCTGGTCGTCGGCCCGTTCTGGCACGGGCTGGACCTGCTGCCGGGCTGGGCCGCGTTCGGCTGGCTGGCCGCCATCGCCCTGACCGGGCAGGTCGCGAGCTACCTGCTCATCGCCAGCGCGCTGCCCCGCCTGCCCGCCTCGGTCGGAGCGGCCCTCCTGCTGCTGCAGCCGGTGGGCTCGGTGCTCCTGGGCGCCATCATCCTCGGTGAGCGTCCGACACCGGTGCAGCTCGGCGGCTGCGCGGTCGTCCTGATCGCCCTCTACCTCGCCACCCTCACCGCCCGCCGCGGTGACCCCGGCGCCGGCTCCTCCAGGGAGCCCTGAGCCGTCACGTCTCGTCCGGATGAGGCGCCGACTCGGCCGCCGCGGTTGTCACTGTGCCGCCGGTACGGCCGGCCGACGCCCGTAATGCCGCATCCGCCCCGTCACCAGCGACGGCAAGGTCCCCGTGCCTGTCCGGACGCGCCCTCCTTCTGGCGAACGCTGTGCTCTAGCAGCAGGAAGCGTCAGGGATCACGGGGTGGCCGGCCGCCGGTCGGTACGCCCGAGGGGGCAGGGTCCGTCGCCGTGCGAGGTCGGCCTGTCACCGTGATACTGGGGGACGTACACGGACGCGAGAGCTCGTATCCGCGGATGTCCCCGGCCGAGGTGCACGCCACATGTCAGCCGATAACGCCCTGATCGCCGCTCGCCTGCGCGCTGAACGCAAGAAGCGGCGAATGACCGTCCAGGCTGTCGCGGAAGCGTTCCGCGATCACGCCACCGAACGTGAGCGGCGGCGCCTCCCCAAGCTCAAGGACCTCTGCCGGACGATTCGCGGTCACGAGGCCGCCGAGCATCCGCCCGGCCCGCGCTACCGGATGCTGTATGCCGCCGTTTACGACATGTCGGAGGACGACCTTTTCGGGGATGACGGCGAGGCTCAGTCGTCACCGTGGCGAGTCCCGGGCGTCAATCCGAACGACCGGGTCACCCCCGACGACGAGGAGCGGCTCGCGCTGGCGACCGTCCGCGCTACACGGCCCGACTCGCGCGTCGTGGAGTCGTTGGCCACTGTCCTGGCCGAGCAGCGCCGGCTAGAGGACGCTGTGGGTTCGGCGCCGGTTCTCCAGGTTGTCGAGGTTCAGCTCCCGATGGTGCAGCGGCTCGTCGCCGAAGCGCGCGGCCCGGTCCGCCCCGGACTGGTCGATGTTGCGGCCCAGTGGGCGCAGTTCTCCGGCTGGCTGAACATCGCCGTAGGGAACGCGCCGGCGGCCCGCATGTCGCTCGACCGCGCGGCCGAGCATGCCGAGGAGATCGGCGACGCCGCTATGGTCGGAACGGTCCTGTCGTGGAAGGCGTACCTCGCCGAACGCACGGGTCAGATCGGCCCGATGGTCGGGATGGCGCGAGCGGCGCAGCGTAATCGGATCGGCCCGGGCCACGCGTATGACCTTTTCCTCGAAGCGCGCGGGCGCGCCCTCGGCGGTGAACCGCGCGAAGCGGAACGGTTGCTCGGGGAGGCGCGAACAGCCGCGGCCGATGCCGAGCCCGAAGATGCTCGGCCGTGGGAGTACTACTACTTGGAGCCGGGTTTCTTCACCCTCGAGGCAGGAGTCACGAATGTCTACCTCGGACGGGACGATCCACAGCGGAACGCTCAGGCCGTTGAGCTCTTAACCGCAGGACTGGCCGAGTTGCCCACTGAGATGCGCGGCGCGGAGTGGGCCGGTGAATACATCGCTCATCAGGCGGTCGCACAGCTTCAGGCATCGGAGGCCGAGTCCGCCTGTGCGGCCGTGCTCGAAGCGGCCGGGATCGCCCACGCGACTTCGTCCGAGTCGCTGCTCAGAAGATTGCGCGAAATTTACGGTCGGATGCTCCGGAAGTGGCCGACCGATCCGGCCGTGACCGGCTTGCTCGATGCTCTGCGCTGATTCGGAACTGAGTGGTCGCCGGTGTGATGTTTCGCTGCCACAGCCCGTCGGCTGGACACGTCGGCTTGGCCGCTGCTGTTGCCACATTGCCGTCGGAATGCCTGACGAATCTCCGTAATGTCGGTTTTGAACCGTCACGGGCGGCGGTGAGGTTCTGCACTTCCCGGTCTAGGTGGATCCTTCCGGCCGCCGTGCGAGACCCGTGCCACGCAGGCCGGAAGGCGGGGCGGGGTCAGTTGATGAGGACGCGGTCCGTGGGGGCCTGGGTGTCGTTGGTCCAGCCGTCGTGGCCCTGGGCCGAGCGCCAGCGCCGGCCGGCGTAGCGGACCTCGTGGATGCCGTACGGCTGGGCGTGCGCGACCATCCACGTCGCCATCGTCCACCCGCTGCGGGCGTTGGGCGCGGTGATGCCGTCGCCGGTGTCCTTGCGCTTGAGCGTCTTGCGGAGGGTGTCGAGGGCCTGCGGGGCCTGGTCCTGCTTCTTGCGCTTGTTCGGCGGGTACCAGCAGCGTACGGCGCCGGGCACGCGGCCGGTGTAGGCCGCGGCCATGATCCGTGCGTCCTCCTCGTGCCGGGCGTAGGCCTTGCCGTCCGCGCTGCGCTGGACCTTCTGGGCCGCGTCGTGGACGGGCAGGCCGGTGTAGTCCTTGACCTTGACGAGCGCGCTGAAGAAGCGGTTCGCGGCGTAGGCCGGGTCCTTGAGCTGGGTGGACGTTCCCCAGCCCTGGGACGGGCGCTGCTGGAAGAGGCCGACGGAGTCGCGGTCGCCGCTCTCCAGGTTCCGCAGGTGCGACTCCTGCAGCGCCGTGGCGTACGCGATGACGACGGCCTCCTCGGGGAGCTTCTTGCGCAGGGCGACGGCGGCGATCGTGGCGGCGTTGGCGGCCTGGTCGAGGTCCAGCGGCATGACCCCGGCGCTCGTACGGGCCTCGCAGTTGGTGCCGTGGAGGTACGGGCGGAAGTGGACGTACAGCGCGACAGCGCCGCCGACGATGACCATCGTGGTGACCAACGCGATGACGGCGAGCTGCAGCCGTCTCCCACTCGTCCGACTCACGGGCATGAAGGTACCCGTTCCTTACACCCTGCCGGACATTCGCCGACGCGGCCGCCGCTATTCTCACCGGCATGACCGACACGTTCACCAGCCCGATCTCAGACGCCATTGATGAGCTGTGGGAGCGCCGGGCCGATCTGAGCCCCGAGGACACCGACGCCCGATCCGCCATCGTGGGCGCGGTCGACCTGATCGACTCCGGGCAGGCGCGTGTGGCGTTCGTCGACAAGGCCACCGACGAGGTGATCGTCGACGAGCGCGCCAAGCGGGCGATCCTGCTGAGCTTCAAGGTGCTGGGCATGGTCCGCGCGCAGGTGGGCGACTTCCACCACCACGACCGGATTCCGCTGAAGACCCGTCTGGACGGGGTGCGCGTGGTGCCCGGCGCCATCGCCCGCTGGGGGTCCTACCTCGCGCCGGGCGTGGTCCTGATGCCGTCGTTCACGAACATCGGCGCGTACGTCGACTCCGGCACGATGGTCGACACCTGGGCGACGGTCGGGTCCTGCGCGCAGATCGGCAAGAACGTCCACCTGTCCGGCGGCGTCGGCATCGGTGGCGTGCTGGAGCCGCCGAACGCCAAGCCCGTCATCATCGGGGACGAGGCCATGATCGGCAGCCGCTCGATGATCGTCGAGGGGGCCCGCGTGGGCACGGGCGCGGTCGTGGGTTCCGGGACGAACCTGTCCGCCTCGATGCCGGTCATCGACGTGGAGACCGGCGAGCAGCTGAGCCGGGGCCGCATCCCCGACTGGTGCGTCGCCGTCGGCGGCACGCGGCTGAAGGAGTTCCCCGGCGGAACGTTCGGGATGCCCGCCGTCCTGGTGATCAAGCGCCTGGAGCCGGGCGTGCGGCACGACAAGTCGCAGCTCAACGACGTTCTGCGTGACCACGGCCTGAGCGCCTGACGCCTTCCGTACGCGCGAGGTGCCGGGGCACGCCGCCCCGGCACCTCGTCTCATCGGCGATCAGGTGTTGTTGGCGAGGGCGAGCAGGCGCGTCGAGTCGCCGTTGAAGGTGTCCTGGTCACCCGGGAACGTGCCGCTGTCGGCGTACTGCCAGAAGGTGTAGAAGCTCCAGCCGTACGGCAGGGTGCCGGCCGAGGTGGAGTACTTCGCGATCCACAGCGGGCTGTTGCTCGCGAAGGTCGCGTCGTTGTTGCCGGTGCACGACTTCCACCAGTCGAGGGTCGTGTAGATGACCGCCCACCGGCCGGTCTTGGCGTGGTACTCGTTGATGAACGCGTGGATCCAGCTCTTCATCGAGGACTGGCTCAGGCCGTAGCAGGTGGCGCCGTACGGGTTGTACTCGATGTCGAGCGCGCCGGGCAGCGTCTGGTTGTCGCGGGACCAGCCGCCGCCGTGGGCGGCGAAGTAGTCGGCCTGTGCCGCGCCGCTCGAGGTGTTCGGCGTGGCGAAGTGGTACGCGCCGCGGATCAGGCCGACGTTGTAGGACCCGACGTACTGCTGCGAGAAGTAGGGGTTCTGGTAGGACGTGCCCTCGGTGGCCTTGACGTAGGCGAACCTGGCGCCGTTGCTCTTCACCGTGCTCCAGCCGACGTTGCCCTGGTGGCTGGAGACGTCGAGGCCCGGAAGCCCGGCCACCAGGGGGCTGACGGTGCCGCCGGAGGTGCTCCGGGCGGCCAGGCCGGAGCCGGCGTGGTCCTGGTCGGGGTGGGTGATGGGGTTCGGTGACGCGCCGGCCGCGGGGGCGGCGGCGAGGACGCCTCCGGCGACGGCGAGCGCGGCGAACGCCGTGGTCAGGCGGCGGGCGATGCGGGTGCGGGGGGATGGGGCCACGGTCTCCTCCTGAGGGATCGGGAGTGGCGGGGGTGGAACTGCCGTGCGGGCGGGTGGACTCGGGGAACCGGGGACGGAGGGGCCCGGTCGTCAGGGGCGGCGGTCGGCGGCGCCGACGGCGGGGCCGTGGTCGCCGAGGGTCCGCGGCGCGGGCCGGTCCGATCGCGGAACGGACGTCTCGGTGCGCGTGGCGGCCGCCAGGCCGAGGGCGGCGGCGACCTCGGACCGCAGGCGGGGGAGCCGCGCGTACAGCGCGTCGCCGGGGCACTGCGTGGTGGCGTTGTAGTCGCGGTGGCCGACGATCGCGGTGGACGGGGAGAGCCCGTAGATGTCGCACAGCCACGCGAGGGTCTTGACGAGGGAGTTCCAGAGGGCGGTGGGCGGCAGCTCGGTGATGTAGGTGCCCTCGTTCTCGATGCCGAGGGTGTGGCCGTTCTCGTTGGCGCACTGGGCGCCCATGACGTTCGCGCCCTTGCCGATGGCCTCGATGGAGCGGTTGCGGCCCTCCATCACGTAGCCGCCGCGGCTGATGGTGAGTTGCTGCCCGGTGTCGCTCCAGCCGTTGGTGTCCATGTGGAGGTCCTGGCAGTCGCGGGACAGCTGGAAGGCGTGAGCGAGCGAGTAGTCGGTGGAGTTGGGGAAGGCCATGTGGTGCACGATCAGGTGGTCGGGCGCCTTGATGATCGTGGCCGGTGAGGTCGGGGGCCGCGCGCCCCACTCGGCGCGCGTGTAGACGTGCGGCGCGGTGACGGCCCGGGCGGAACGCGGGCGGGTCAGGTCGGCGGCGCCGAGGAGTACGGCGCCGCCCGTGATCGCGGCCGCGCGCCTGAGCAGTTCGCGGCGGCCGACGCCGGGTCGGTGCTCGGGGGCGGGCGGGGTCGTGGCCGGTCCGGGGGGATGGGCGGGGAGGTGGTGCATGGCGGAGGGGTCCTTCCGGCGGGGGTGAAGGGGTGATCCGCTCCCTCTCAACAGGTAAATAACCAACGCGCCATGCCTGAAGTAAGTGGAAAATTCCCCTAATCTCGGCGTCTCCGTTGGCAGGTCGGTGAGTCCGTGCACGTCAGGGCGTTCGCGGTCGGGGCATCAGTCGCCGGGCGCCTGGCCGGATCCGGGCACCACTGGCGTAGGCTCAGGCCCCATGCGGCTTGATCTGACTCAGGACGTCGCGTCCCTGACCGCGGCGATCGTCGACATCGAATCGGTGAGCGGCAACGAGAAGGCCCTCGCCGACGCGGTCGAGGAGGCGCTGCGCGCGCTGCCCCACCTGTCCGTCGAGCGGGACGGCGACACCGTCATCGCGCGGACGTCGCAGGGCCGGAGCGAGCGGGTCGTGATCGCCGGGCACCTCGACACCGTCCCCATCAACCGGAACCTCCCCTCCCGCGTCGAGGGCGACCGCCTGTACGGCTGCGGCACCGGTGACATGAAGGCCGGCGTCGCCGTGCAGCTCAAGCTGGCCACCATCCCCGAGACCACCCGGGACGTCACGTACTTCTTCTACGAGTGCGAGGAGATCGAGGAGGAGCGCAACGGACTCAAGCGCATCGGCCAGACCCGCCCCGAACTCCTGCGCGCCGACTTCGCCGTCCTGATGGAGCCGTCGGGCGGCATCGTCGAGGGCGGCTGCCAGGGCACGATCCGCGTCGAGGTCACGGTTCCGGGGGAGCGCGCGCACAGTGCGCGGTCCTGGATGGGGACGAACGCCATCCACCAGGCCGGCGCGGTGCTCGACCTCCTGCGGTCGTACGAGCCGGCGCGGCCCGTGGTGGACGGCCTGGAGTACCACGAGGGGCTCAACGCGGTGTTCGTCCGGGGCGGCGTCGCGGGCAACGTGATCCCCGACGAGTGCGTCGTCACGATCAACTACCGCTTCGCGCCCGACAAGTCCCTCGAGGACGCCGAGCGGTACCTCCGGAAGCTGTTCGACGGCTATGAGGTCACCGTGGTCGACGGCGCGCCCGGCGCGCGCCCTGGCCTGACGCACCCGGTCGCCGCGGCGTTCGTCGAGGCCACCGGCGGCGCGGCGCGCGCCAAGTTCGGCTGGACCGACGTGGCGAGGTTCTCCGAGCTGGGCATCCCCGCCGTCAACTACGGTCCCGGCGAGCCCAGCCTGTCGCACACCCGAGACGAGTACGTCGAGATCCCGCGGATCTTCGCCAGTGAGGAACGGATGCGGACCTGGCTCACGACCTGAACAGCAGCAGCGACATCGACCCGGGAGGTGGCCTGATGAGCCAGGTTATGGCCGACGGACTGACGATCGCGGAGGCGGCCGAGCGCACCGGCGTCTCCACCCATACCCTGCGCTACTACGAGCGCATCGGCGCGTTCCGTGAGCCTCCGGAGCGCGACGCCAGCGGGCACCGCCGCTATTCCGACCGTGACCTGTCGTGGATCACCCTGCTGACCCGGCTGCGCGCGACCGGGATGCCCATCGCGACCATCCTGCGCTACGCCGAGCTGGCCCGGGAGGGCAACGGCACGGCCGCCGACCGCAAGGCGCTCCTTCTGGCACACCGCGCGGAGGTGGTCGCGCACATCGACGAGCTGCAGCGGGACCTCGAGCTCATCGACCACAAGATCAACATCTACGAGGAGATCGAGCGGACCCGCATCGGCCGGTGACGTAGGCCGTCTGACGGAGGCCGTCAGACGGCCTCCGTCAGACGCCGACCCGGGACGGCAGGGGGTCCCCCTCCGAGAACGTCCCGGTCCGGCGGATGACGTGCCAGCGCAGCCGGGCGCCCAGCACGGCCGTGACCAGCGACTGGATGACGACCAGGTACATCAGCTGCCGGTAGACGACCTGCTGCAGCGGCATCACCCAGAGAGTGGTCAGGCGTTCGCCGTCGAGACGCAGCGCGTACATCGCGGCCGCCGCCTGGGCCGCGGCGAAGGCCACCCAGGACACCACGACGGTCACCGGGTTCAGGACGAACATCCCGTATACGGCGAAGACGTCGACCACGGGGGCGAGGCACGGCAGTGCGACCTGGAAGATGGCCAGGTACGGCAGGCAACGGCGGCCGAACCGGCCGGAGCGGCCCCGTTCGACGAGCGCCCGCTTGTGCTTCCACATCGCCTGCATGGTGCCGTAGCACCAGCGGTACCGCTGGCGCCAGAGCTGCCGCAGCGAGGACGGCGCCTCGGTCCAGGCGAGGGCGGTCTCCTCGTACACGACCCGCCAGCCCGCGCGGCAGATCGCCATGGTCAGGTCCGTGTCCTCGGCGAGGGTCTCGGTGCTGAGGCCGCCGACCGAGGCGAGAGCCGCCCGCCGGAACGCCCCGATCGCGCCGGGCACGGTGGGCATGCACTCGAGCACGTCGAACATCCGCCGGTCGAGGTTGAAACCGATGACGTACTCCAGGTGCTGCCAGCGGCCGATGAGGCCCTTGCGGTTGGCCACCTTGGTGTTGCCGCTGACCGCCCCGACCCGAGGGTCGTCCAGCGGGCGGACGAGGTTGCCGATCGTGTCGCGCTGGAAGACCGTGTCGCCGTCGACGAGGACCAGCACGTCGTAGGACGCGTTGGCGATGCCGGTGTTCAGCGCCGCGGGTTTGCCCCCGTTCGGCCGCCGGATGAGCCGGACGTTCGCGATCTCTTGTTCCAGCCGCGCTCCGATGACCGGGGTGTCGTCGCTCGAACCGTCATCGACGATGAGGACCTCGATGGGGGCGGGGTAGTCGGTCGCGACGAGGGAGCGCACCGTCGCCGCCAGGCCGACCTCCTCGTTGTAGGCCGGGACGATCACCGATACGGGCGGTGGAACGTTCCCCGCCCCGTGTGGCGCCGTACGGCGACGGCGGCGCTCGCGACGCACCCGCCGTACGTGGATGTGCGCGAACAGCGGGAGCGCGAACAACCGCAGGGTGGTCAGCACACCGGCGATCCCGAACAGGACGCCGAGCCAGCCGGTCAGCCGGCTGGACCAGCGCTGGCCGTCGATCAGCGCGGTCCCGGTGACCTTGTCGAGGGTCGAGGCGGGCACGTCGGCGGACGGCAGGCGCATCGCCTGGCTGAGGGTCGTGAACCGGTACCCCTTCGCGGTCAGGCGGGTCAGCAGCGTGTCGAGGGCCTGCACCGTCTGGGTGCGGTCACCGCCCGAGTCGTGCAGCATCAGGACCGCGCCGGCGCCCTTCCGCGGCGTCGCGGCCTGAACGATCTTGTCCACGCCCGGGCGCTTCCAGTCCTCGGTGTCCTGGTCGGTGAGCGCCACGACGTAGCCCTGCCGCGCGGCCTCCCGTGCGGCGCGGTACTCGGGCGCCGACAGGCCGTTCGGCACGGAGGAGTACGGCATCCGGATGAGCCGGGTGTGGATGCCGGCCGCGCCGGCGAGCGCTTGCTGGGTTAGGTCCAGCTCGAAGCGGATGCGCCAGGGGGACGAACTCGCCATGTCGATGTGGGTGTAGGTGTGCGAGCCGATCTCGTTGCCCTCACGGAGCGCCCGGTCGACGATGTCGGGATGGTCGGCCGCATGCGCGCCGATGACGAAGAAGGTCGCGTGCGCCCCGTGGCGCCGCAGCACGTCGAGGATCTGCGGGGTCCAGCGAGGGTCGGGCCCGTCATCGAAGGTGAGCGCGATCGTACGCCGCGGGGCCCGGACGCTCTTGGGCGTACCGTCCGACAGGTTGACGACGGGACCGCCGCCGGCCACGGCGGCGGGCGCCGAACCGCTCCCGGTGTACTCGTGCTGCACCGACTCCCCGACGATCCCGTGCGCGTAGCCGGCCAGCAGCAGGCCGCCGACCAGTGTCAGGGCGCCGAGGAGGAGCAGGATCCAGTGGCCGCGTGGATCACGCCGGCGCTTCTCGCGTGCCATCAGGTCTGCCTCGGGCCCGGGCTTCTCGTCAGCCCGTTCCCCTTCCCGTGGGACCGGGGGGTGGCCGACGCCGCCGGAGTCGTTCCGGCGGCGGGGGCCGGTGACGTCGCGGTGGGCCTCGTTCCGGCGGGAGTCGCGCGGATCTTGGTGGAGGCCGACGAGCCGCCGGACCGTGTCGGTCTGGTCGACGACCGGGAGGCGGCCGAACTCCGGGTCCGGAGGGGGCCGCGGGCCCCGCTGCGCGGCATGAGCAGCTCTTCGGCGGGGCCGTGGCCCGCCGTCGAGGGACGCGCGTTCGGCCACGGGGTGAGCGGTACCCGCGCCCCGGTGGCTATCCCGACCCCGACCAGTACGAGATAGCCGGCGATGAGGGACGCGAGCGCGATCCCGGTACGGCGCACGATCCGCCCCCGTCGTCCCGTCGGATCGACGAAAACGGGGTCTTGCTCGCGCACATCAGTCGCTTCGTTCACGCGGGAAGTTTAGAACCCGACAAATCGACATACACCACGACAGCGTTCTTTGCTCGTTCATGGGCCGGCGGTCAGGTCGGCCTGAAATGTTCCCCGCCCTGGCTACGGTTGGGCCATGCGACCTGATGAGACGCCGCGCAGGAGACGACAGGGTCCCGTGACCCTCCGCGGCAACGCGATCCCCGCCACGACCACCGACCAGCGACTCCTCGACTCCCGCGGCCCGTCGGACTGGCTGCACACCGATCCCTGGCGCGTCCTCCGCATCCAGGCGGAGTTCGTCGAGGGATTCGGCCTGCTGGCGGAGCTGCCGCGCGCGGTGAGCGTCTTCGGCTCCGCGCGGACGAAGCCCGGCTCGGAGGAGTACGAGCTGGCGGAGCGCATCGGCAAGCTCCTCGTCGAGGCCGGCTACGCCGTGATCACCGGCGGCGGTCCCGGAATCATGGAGGCCGCCAACAAGGGAGCCGACGGCAACGGGGGCCTCTCGGTCGGGCTCGGCATCGAGCTGCCGTTCGAGCAGAAGCTGAACGACCACATCGACATCGGCGTGGAGTTCCGCTACTTCTTCGTCCGCAAGACGATGTTCGTCAAGTACTCCCAGGCCTTCGTCGTTCTCCCCGGCGGGTTCGGGACGCTGGACGAGCTGTTCGAGGCGGTCACCCTCGTGCAGACCAAGAAGATCACGCGGTTCCCGATCATGCTCGTCGGCACGGAGTACTGGGGCGGTCTGCTCCAGTGGATCAAGGATCAGATGCTCCCGGCGGGCAAGATCTCCCCGGCGGACCTCGAGCTCATGCACGTCACCGACGACCCCGCCGAGGTCGTCGACTGCATCAGGCGCGCCCACGAGACGCACGAGCGCGAGCTGGAGGAGCGCGCGGCGCAGGAGGCCCAGGCACGTGCCGGAGGGAACGGAAGCTGATGCGCGTCTGCGTCTTCTGCTCGTCCAGCGGCCGCATCGACGGCCGCTACGTCGACCTGGCCGCCGAGGCCGGCGCCGAGCTGGCCCGGCGGGGACACAGCCTCGTCAGCGGTGGCGCCACCGTGTCCTGCATGGGGGCCGTCGCCCGCGCCGCGCGCGAGGGCGGCGCCCGGACCGTCGGCGTCATCCCCAAGGCCCTCGTCGACGTGGAGATCTCCGACGACGACTCCGCCGAGCTGATCGTCACCGAGGACATGCGCTCCCGCAAGGGCGAGATGGACCGCCGGTCCGACGCGTTCCTCGTCCTGCCCGGGGGGCTCGGCACGCTCGAGGAGCTCTTCGAGATCTGGACCTCCCGCGTCCTCGGCATGCACGAGAAGCCCATCGCGATCCTCGACCCGTACGGCCTGTACGAGCCGCTGCGCGGTCTGATGGAGCACCTGCTCGACGAGGGGTTCGCCCGGCCGCGCATCTTCGACGCCGTCGGGTGGGCCACGACGGTCGGGGAGGCGTTCGACCACCTGGAGCGCTCGCCCGTCCGCCTGCAGCCGACCGCGGAGGACTACATCGAGTCCGAGCCCTGATCCACCCGGCCGGCGACCCGGAGCCCGGTAAGGGCCGGGGCGTCGGTACGTGAGTCCGTAGTGCGCCGAGCGCGGGGTCTTCGTACCTTCGAGACGTCCGGGAGGCCGGCACGGCCTCCCGCCCCCGCATCTGACATGACCCGACGAAGAAGGGAAGAAGGTCATGCCGGTCATCGGCGACAACGCTGTGGTCTGCCTGGTCTGTGACAGCCCGCTCGCCATCGAGGGCGACGCCGAGAAGGGCGAGATCGTCGAGTGCTCCGCCTGCGGTCAGGAACATGAGCTGACCGGGGCGGCCGACGGTGTGCACGAGGTCTCCCTCGCCCCGGAGGTCGAGGAGGACTGGGGGGAATGAGCGGCGCGGCCACCGACGTCCTGCTGTCGGTGACGCTGCTGCGCCCCGAGGAACGGCGGCTCCTGGACGCCCTGCGCGCCCAGGGGCTGTCGGCGCGGCCCGCGCTCCCGCCGGACATCGCCGAGGTGCTGTCCGGACGCGAGGAGCCACCGCGGCTGACGGTGATCCGGAACCTGTCGCACCGCGAGGCCCTGGGCGTCGCCCGGCGGCTGGAGAGCGCCGGGATCCCCACCGTCAACCGCGCGGCCGCCATCGAGGTCTGCGGCGACAAGGGACTGCAGGCGCTGCTGTTCGAGCGGCACGGCGTGCCGCACCCGGCGACCCGGCACGCGTCCACCTACGACCAGGTCCGCGAGGCCATCACCGGCCTCGGATGGCCGGTGGTGGTGAAACCCCCGTCCGGATCCTGGGGGCGGGGCGTGACCCGGCTGTCCGGCGAGAGCGAGCTGGAGGCCTGGATCGGCGGCCGGGAATCCGTGGACGCGGCCGGCAAGTCGTTCCCCGTCCTCGTCCAGCGGTACGTCGACAAGCCCGACCACGACCTGCGTGTCATCGTCGTGGGAGAGCGCCCCATCGTCGCGTTCCGCCGGCGCAGCGAGCACTGGCGGACCAACACCCACCTGGGTGCGCGCGTGGAGCGCGTCGAGATCTCCGCGGAGACCGGCCGGCTGTGCGCCGACGTGGTGTCCGCGCTGGGTCCCGGCTTCTACGGCGTCGACCTGGTCGAGGACCGTGCCGACGGCCGGATGTCGGTGCTGGAGGTCAACGCGAACCCGGAGTTCGCCCGCTCCTCCGACACGCACGGCGTCGACGTGGCCGGCCACTACGCGGCGTACGCCGCCACCCTCGCGCGGGCCGGGCTGACCGCCGCCGTCTGAGCCCCGCTGTCGCAACCCCCGCCGACTCGACCCCTGTCTCGAGCCCTGCGGCGGTCGCCCATGCCCTGAGGCGTGGGCGGCCGCGGAACGGAGACCTCTCATGGAACGGTTCGACACCGCGCTCGTCCTCACGCGCGTGCTGACCTCCGGCGTGGTGATGAGCATCGAGAAGAACGACAAGGAACTGCCGGCGCTGGAACGGCTGCTGACCAAGCGCAGTGGCCGGTCCCGGGCGGTGCTGGTCAACAGTCGCACCGCGGCGATCCACGCGGCTCTGTGCGGGCAGGGCATCGGGCACGGCGACACGGCCGTGCTGCCCGACCTGGACCCGGCCGCGGCCTCGTTCGTCGACTGGCTCGGCGTGCGGGCGGCCGGCGGACCGGCCCCGGCGTTCGACCTGCTGAGCGTCACCCCGGACGACGCCGGCGCGTTCGCCGAGGCCGCGGGCCGCTCGACCGCGCCGGCGCTGGCCGTGGACCTGACCGGCCTCGGCTTCGGCCCCGCTGCGGCGATGCTCACCGACGACGAGCGCGTCTGGGCCCGCGCCGAGCGACTGAAGATCTTCGGCGCGTTCGACCTGCGGACCATGTGGACGCAGGAGGAGTCCGAGCCGGGCCTGGTGCCCGGGGTGCAGTTCAACTACCGGCTCAGCCCGCTGGTCGCCGCGTGCGTCCGGATGGCGCTGACCCAGGCCGCAACCCGTACGCCCGCAGTGACCGGAGGAACCCAGCGATGATCACGGACTTCCCGTCGGCTCCGCTCCCGCTGCCCGACGAGCGGGACGTCGACGCCGAGCTCGCCGAGTTCGGCGGCCCGGCCGTCATCCCGGCCGCGCAGCGCCGCACCGTCTTCCCCGTGATCACCAAGGAGGACGTGTTCACGATGCTGCTCGCGCAGCGCTCCGACCCGGACAAGGTCGTCGCGGACTTCGCCGGCGAGTACCGCGAGTACATCGGCGCGCGGCACGCCCTGCCGACCGCCAGCGGCACCTCGAGTCTGCACCTCGCACTGGTCGGCGCCGGGGTCCGGCCCGGCGACGAGGTCATCGTGCCGGCGTTCACCTTCATCGCGACGGCGCAGGCGGTGGTCGCCGCCAAGGCCGTGCCGGTGTTCGTCGACATCGACCCGCGCACCTACTGCATGTCCCCGGAGGCCGCCGCCGCGGCGGTCACCGAGCGGACCCGGGCGATCATGCCCGTGCACGTCCACGGCCTGCCCGCCGACGTCGCCGCGCTGCGGCGCGTGTGCGAGCGGCACGGCCTCGCCCTGGTCGAGGACGCGTCGCACGCCCACTCCGCGCGGATCGGAGATCAGGTGTGCGGCTCGCTCGGCGACGCCGCCGGGCAGAGCCTGATGGCGGACAAGAACTTCCCCCTCGGCGGTGAGGGCGGTATCGCGTTCTTCGCCTCCGACGAGGCGTACGCGCGGGCGACCGAGTTCCTGGAGCGGACCGGCATCGACTACCGGATGTCCTGGGTGGCCGCGGCGTTCGGCGCGAGCCAGCTCAGGCGGCTGCCCTACTACGACGCGGTCCGGGCCCGCAACGCCGAAGTTCTGGCCGCCGCGCTGGGCGAGACCGGCCTGTTCTCCGCGCCGTACCTCCCGGAGGGGCACGTCCACGCCTACAACATGTACCGGATCGGGCTGCACCCGGCGGAGGCCGGCCTCGGCGACCTCCCCGTCTGGGCGGTGAAGGAGGCGGTGCACGAACTGCTCACCGCCGAGGGCGTACCGGCCCGTGAGTGGCAGAACACGCCGATCCCCTGCCACCTGCCGTTCCGGCACCGCGATGGCTTCGGCAACGGGTACCCGTTCACACTGAACCCGGCGGCGGTCCGCGACCACGAGCCCGCCGACTTCCCGAACGTGGTCGCCATGCTGGAGAGCACCGTCGTGCTCTGCCGGGAGCTGCGCTCACCGGTGGAGTACGAGCGGGTGAGGCGCTACGCGGACGCGTTCCGCAAGGTCGCCGCCCGCCCCGACGCCATCCGCAAGCTCGTCGCCGAGCGGGAGTACCGGCGGCCCTACGAGAAGGCGGCCCGCCTTGGCTGAGCACGGGAAGGTGCGGGTCGCGGTCCTGGGCGCCAGCGGCTACACCGGCGCCGAGCTGGTACGGCTGCTGCTGGACCACCCGCACGTCGAACTGTCCTACCTGTCCAGCGAGCGGTACACCGGCCGGCGGATCACCTCGGTGCTGGCCGGAGTGCGCAACCACCCCCGGGCGGCGGGCGTGCGGTTCCAGCCGCTGGAGGCCTGCGACGAGGTCGACGTGGCCTTCGGCTGCCTGCCGACCGGGGTGCTGCCCGCGCAGCTGCCCAAGCTGTCGGAACGGGCGGAGCGGATCATCAACGTGGCCGGCGACTTCCGCCTCACCGACCGCGCGCAGATCACCGCCCACTATCCCGAGTCGCTGTCCTGGGCGGAGCCGTTCCGCTACGTCGTCCCCGAGTTCGCCGAGCCGCCCGTCGGCGAGCGGTTCCTGAACCTGCCCGGCTGCATGGCCGTCACGACCCTGTACGCGCTGCGGCCGCTGTTCGCGGCGGGACTGGCCGGCGGCGAGGTCGTCGTGGACGCCAAGACGGGCGCCAGCGGCAGCGGTAACCGCGTCAGCGAGCACCCCGCGGACCGGATCGGCAACTTCCGCGTCCACAAGCCGTACGGCCACCGGCACGCGCCGGAGATCGTCCAGGCGCTGGGGGAGGTCACCGGCGAGCCGCCGCGGCTGCGGTTCTCCACCTACAGCCTCGACGTCGCCCGCGGCATCGTGGTCACCGCGTACGGCCGCCTGCGTCCCGGCGTGTCCGCGCTGGAGGTCAAGCGCGCCTACGGCACCGCGTACGCACGCACGCCGTTCGTGCGCGTGCGCACCGCGCCGAAGGGCCCGGCGGACTTTCCGATGCTCAAGAGCGTGGTGGGCAGCAACGTGGCGGAGGTCGCGGTCAGCGTCCGCGACGAGGAGTACGTCGCGGTCGCCGCCCTCGACAACCTGCTCAAGGGCGCGGCCGGCCAGGCGGTGCAGACGCTGAACCTGGTGTACGGCTTCGACGAGACCCTGGCCCTGCCGCTGACGGCGGTGACGCCATGACCGCGCCCGCGCTGTACGTCATCAAGGTCGGCAGCAGCACCCTGCTGCACCCCGGCGTCTTCGCGGAGATCGCGGGGATCCGGGCGCGCGGCGCCCGCGTGCTCGTGGTGGCCGGCGGAGCCGAGGGCATCGAGCGCCACTACCGCGCCCTCGGCCGCGCCATGCCGCAGCTGACCCTCGGCAACGGTGACACGGTCCGGTACTGCCCGCCGGAGGAGATGCCGCACATCGTCGCCGCCTACCGGCAGGTCACCCTGCCGGCGGTGGAGACGGGCCTGGCCGCGCACGGCCTCGCCGTGCACGCCTGCGTCGCCGCGGACGGCGCCCTGGTCACCGGCACCGTCAACCGGCCGCTGAAGGTGGTCGCCGACGGCCGGTCGAAGATCGTGCGGGATCACCGTGCGGGTACGGTCGCCGAGGTCGACGCCGCGCGGCTCACCGCGCTGCTCGACGCGTACGACGTGGTCTGCCTCAGCCCGCCGGTCCGCGACGCCGCCGGCGGTGCCGACCTCAACGTCGACGCCGACGTCCTGGCCGCGACGCTCGCGAACGCGCTCGGCGCCGACCACCTGCGGCTGGTCACCGGCACTCCCGGGGTCCTGGCCGATCCGCGGGACCCGGAGTCGACGATCCGCGACGCGGTCCCCGGCGACTGCGACCCCTACGTGAGCGGGCGCATGCGGCAGAAGATCCGCGCGGCGGAGCTGGCGCTGCGGGGGACCGCGGACGTGGCGATCACCGGGCCGCACACGATGTCCCGGCCCAGCGGGTGGACCCGCTTCTGGGCCGCCGAGGAGCCCGCCCCCGACCTGGCCCTGCTCGGCCGCGCGGCGCGGATCCCGTCGGTCTCCCACGACGAGCACGAGCTGGCCTCCTACCTGGCGGAGTGGTGCCGCGAGCGCGGCGTCGACGCCCGGGTCGACGAGGCGGGCAACCTGGTCGCCGAGCGCGGCGAGGGTCCTCGCACGCTGCTGCTGCTCGGCCACCTCGACACCGTGCCGTTCACCTGGCCGGTCCGGTGGACCGGCGAGGAGTCCCCGGTCCTGCACGGCCGCGGCACGGTGGACGCCAAGGCATCCCTCGCGGCGTTCCTCGAGGTGCTGGCCGAGACGGCGGTCCCCGACGGCTGGCGGCTCCGCGTCGTCGGCGCGGTGGAGGAGGAGGTCTCGTCGTCACGGGGTGCCTTCCACGTCCGCGACCACTATCCGGCGGACGCGGTCGTGGTCGGCGAGCCGAGCGGGTCCGGCGCCCTGACGATCGGCTACTTCGGCCTGTTCAAGCTCCGGGTGACCGCTACCGTGCCGAGCGGCCACTCCGCCGGCTTCCAGGCGGTGTCCGCCCCGGACCGGCTGATCGGCTCGCTGGAGCGGATCCGCGCCGCGGTGCTCAAGGAGGCCGACGAGGCACTCAGCGCGGTCATCGATCTGCGCTGCGGCGCCGACGCCGACCGGCAGTGGGCCACGGCGATCCTCAACTTCCGGGTGCCGCCGGGCGCCGACCTGGACGCTCTGCGAGCGGACGCCCGGGACGCCGCCGGCGACGGCGTGGACATCGCGTTCCTGCGCGCCACCCCCGGGCACGCCGGCCCTCGAACCAGCACGCTGGCGAAGGCCTTCGCGCGCGGCATCAACCGGTGCGGCGGCCGGCCCAGGTTCCTGCTCAAGAAGGGGACTTCCGACATGAACACCCTCGCCACCACGTGGCGGGACATTCCGATGGTGGCCTACGGGCCGGGTGACTCGACCCTGGACCACACCCGGGACGAGCACATCGACGCCGCCGAGTACCGCCGCGGCCGGGCGGTGCTCCGCGAGGCGGTGGCCGCGTTCTTCGCCCTCAGCGGGACCGGAGGTGCGCGGTGACGATGACGGTTCCGCCCCCCGCGCCGGTCCGGCGCGGGGGCGCCGCCCTCGAGGAGCTGCGGGCACGGGCGCGCGCCGCCCGCCGGATGGTGGTCGACATGGCGGCGTCGCCGACCGGTTGCCACCTCGGCGGCAGCCTGTCCGTGCTGGACATCCTCATCGCCGCCCTCGACCGCCGGCTCAGTGCCGCCGACGGCACCGAGGTCGTCCTCAGCAAGGGCCACGCCGCCGCCGGTCTGTACGCGGCGCTGCACGTCAGTGGAATCCTCCCGGAGGACCCGGTGCCGCACTACGGCGCCGCCCACGCCTGCTTCACCGGCCACCCCGGGCCTGCCGTGCCCGGGGTGCGGTTCCCGACCGGCAGCCTGGGCCACGGGGTCCCGTACGCGCTGGGGTGGGCGCTCGGCCGGCGGATGGCGGGCGCCGGCGGCCTGGCCATCGCGGTCGCCGGAGACGGCGAGCTGCAGGAGGGCCTGGTATGGGAGGCCTGCCAGGTCGCCGCCGCGCAGAAGGTGGGCAACCTGATCGTGGTCGTGGACCGTAACGGCGGCCAGAACGACGGGCCGGTGGCCGCGATCTCGCCACTGCCCGGGCTGGCCGAGCGGTTCGCCGCGTTCGGGTTCGACACGTGCGAGGTCGCCGGGCCCGACCTCGGCGCGCTGCGGGACGTCTTCGCGCCGGACCGCGCCGACGCCTCGCGCCCGCTCGCGGTCATCGCCCGCACGGTCAAGGGCAAGGGGCTCAAGCCGGTCGAGGGTAAGGCCGCGGCGCACTACGTGACGATCGACGCGGCCCGCGCCGCCGCCTGGAAGGAGCTCATCCGATGAGGGAGCGAAGCGAGCGAATCGATGAGCAGAGCACCCTGTCCGGCCGCGCGGCCTATCGGGACGAGCTGACCCGCCTGGCCGCCGAGGACGATCGCATCGTGTGCCTGGAGGCCGACCTCGGCGGGCGCGGTCAACCGTTCCAGAAGGCCTTCCCCGACCGCTTCTTCAACGTCGGCATCGCCGAGGCCACCATGATCGACATGGCGGCCGGGCTGGCGGCCGCCGGCTACAAGCCGTTCGTGTCCACGTTCGCGCCGTTCGCCGCGCTGCGGGCCGCGGAGAGCATCAAGCTCGCGATGGGCTACCACGGCGCGGGCATCACGGTGGTGGCGCCGTACGCGGGCGTCTCCGGCGGCTGGTTCGGCACCACGCACCACTGCCTCGAGGACGTCGCGGTGCTGTCCAGCATGCCGGGGATCACGGTGGCCGCCCCGTACGGCGAGCGGGAGATGCGGGCCGTCATCCGGCGCGCCGCGCGGACCGGCACGCCGCACTACGTCCGGACCGGCCGCAACGCGGCCCCCGAGAGCCTGCCCTGGGCGGGTGACGAGCCGCCCCTGATCACCTGGGACGACGCGGGAGCCCTGCCCGGCCGCGTCTGCCTCGTCTCCGCCGGCGAGGTCGGGACCGGGCTGTGCCGCGCGGTCCGCCGGACCCGTCCCGAACTGCCGCACGCCCACCTGTGCCTGATCGACCGCCACCACCTCGGCCTGGCCGCCGAGGAGCTGGCGCGGCGCTACGACGAGTTCGTCGTCGTCGAGGAGCATCGCCCGGCCGGCGGCGTCGCCTCCGCGCTCGCCCTGCTGCTGCCCGGGCGCGTCGTGCGCTCGGTCGACGCCGGCGAGCGGTGGCCAGGTCACGGCGGAAGCCACGAGGAGGTCCTGGACGAGCTCGGGCTGAACGAGGCGGCGGTGTGGCGGGCGCTCGCGGCCCGCGGTGAGCCGGAGCCTCTCGCCGTGGCCGGAAACGAGTCATGATGGCCTCACATCCGACCGGATGTAAGGCGTGCCTGAGCTCATACCGGACCGGAAGGGAATCTCAGTGACCATGTCAAGCCGCAGCGGCGATGACCTGCGACGGGGGGAAC
>NZ_JAMXMX010000008.1 GCF_024055725.1 Actinoallomurus spadix
GCCGTGATGAGTTTGTTCGCAAGCAGGGTCACCGCGTCAGTGGACTCGGCGATCGACTGGCTCGGTGTTCCCGCGGGCACCTTGTCCAGCGGGCCATAGCAGACGGTGCCCCCCTTTCCCTTCCCCTTCCAGGTCCCGAATGCGCCCGGGCGCAGCTCTTCGATCTTGGCGAAGACCTCCGCGCGGACCGCAACGGGAATTTTGAGGTCGTTGAGGTCCTTCCCGGTCTGTGGCTTGTCCTTCATGGCCGTGATGAGTTTGTTCGCAAGCACGGTCACCTTGGCCCCTGACACCTTCGGCGTGTCTGAAGGATCACCTCCAGCCGGGTTCGCTCCGCTATCGGCACTCTTCCGCTTCGGCATGCCGATGTGGGGGCTGGCCATGCCGGTGAGCACGGCGACGATGTCGCGGCTGGACAGCCTCGGGGTGGTGGTGCGGCCGGTCAGGGGTTGTGCGGTGGTCAGGCTGATGTGCAGGGCACGGGTGAAGGCGACCGCGCCGAGCGGGCTGTCGAACCGGTCGGTCATGACGGGTGTGAAGTCGTTGAGCACGGCGGTATGACCGTCGTAGTCCAGGACTTTGACGCCCTCGATGGTGCCGGTGGTGTTGATCAGGATCAGGGCGTGGCTGATCTTCCGGCTGCCGACGATCACGACCGTGGCGGTGTTGTGCCCCGTGACCGTCTCAAACACCGCTTCCCAGGACCGGACCTGTTCCCAGGCATCGGGCGGCTGGTTCAGCCAGCGCCGCGCGCTCAGATCCGCTGAGGCCGCCGCATCATCGGCCGATCGCGCCCCCGCGGGGGGTTTGATGCCCTGGGGGAACAGCCCCGCCAGAACCGCTTCGGTGAACTGCAGACACCGGCCCGCGACATCGGGGACGCGATCGCGCTCCAGCTGCCCGATCGCATACGAGATCACCTCAAGCAGCTCATCATGTGTTCCGGTGGCCTGAGAATCGTCCATCTGGGCCGGTGGCCGATGGGGCAGGCCGTTCTTCCGGCCGGTGGCCTCGGTCCGGGGCCCGACCGCGCGCACGAACTCCTCCCGCACGCTCAAGCCGGCATCCAGGTCGCGCGGCACCGGCACGTACCGCACCCGGCCCCGGGCGGTAAAACCCTTCCACCCCCCGCCACCCCGAACCGGCACCCCCACCGACCCCGACGTCCCGGCCCCGGCCCCGGACACACCATGATCGGTGTCTCCGGCCGCCACGGCCGCCACGGCCGGCGGGGCGGGCGGAACGGACGTGGTGGCAGGCCTCAAGACCAGCGGCCCGCCGGGCACCCCCGGCGCCGGGCGGGGACCGGTCCCCTGCGTGACCATCCCATCGCGCCACAACGTCGCCCAGCCCACCTCCACACACGCCGCCTCAGCCCCGGCCGCGCTGTACCGCGACGTACGCCACCCCACCCAACCACCCGCTACGCCCATACCCGGAGACCCTAAACGACGTTCTTGCCGGACTTCTTGTCGGCGAAGATCCGGATGCAGCCCGCCTCGGTCAGAGCGTGCGTCTGCCGGTCCAGGCGCTGCCCGCCGGTGGAGACGCGGGCGTAGCCGATCAGCGCGCCGGTCGATGCGGCCGGTTCGGTGGCGAGGGGGTTGTCTCCGAGTGAGCCGGCCAGCAGCGAGCCCTCGGGAAGCGCGGCGCTGGTCACCACACACCGCGGCCGGGGCGCAGCGGGGTGACGGTCACGGCCAGCGGCGCACCGAGTGAGAGGTCCCCGGGGCGGGCCATCGCCGCGGTGGCCACCCAGCGGCCGATGCAGCCCTGGCAGAACCGGCGAGCCTCCCGGCCCGTCCAGTCCGGCGGATCCAGTGCCTCCTCCACGATCTGGAAGTCGGCGTCCATCTCATGGCAGATGCCGCAGTCAGTTACGGGCGTGCGGGTACGGCAGCACGGGCTCGGGGACGGGTTCCATGCCCGCAAGCGTAGAGAAAAGGGCGCTCGCACTTGTGGAACACCACGATTTCTCAACACGTTTTTCAACGCCTTGAGCGACGTGGAAAAGCGGTCCGGAGCCCGGCGGGGCGAGGTGTTGTGAATCGAACGAATCTCAACACCCAGGCCAGTCACCCGATCGATGAGGCCAGCCCACGCCCGGCGGCGGCCGCCCGATCATGCGAACCCCTCATCCCACCGGGGGCACCGCGCAAAATGTGAGGTGTATGGCTGGTAAGTCCTCTAACTCAAAGGCACGGAGCGCGATCACGGGCCGCTACGTGAAGATGTCGACCGCCAAGCGGAACCCGAAGACGACCGTCGTCGAGAAGCCGTCCAAGTCTTCCAAGAAGAAGTAGGACGGCAGGGAGAGTCCGACGTACCGCGGGCTCGTTGAGAAGCGGCCGACCCGCGCTGTCTCGGGTCGGCCGCTTTCTGTGTTCTGCCGATCAGCGGCTACGACTGCGAGCGCGGGATGTGCGCGGGATGACTCTGCCAGCCAACGAGATGTTGGTTGCTCTAAGCCCTGGTCAGCGGACGCGTGGAGCAATGATCGCCGACCCTCTGTAAATCCGTCGGCTCAGCCTACCCAGGTTCGAATCCTGGACCCGCCACAGCAGGGAGATCGGCCCCTGACCAGCAGAGATGCGGTCAGGGGCCGATCTTGTTCCGTCCGGCTGTGTCCGGCTCGTTGCGGGCATCTACGACTCTCCGGGTCCAATACGGGTCCACGCTCGGAGGACGGTCGTGCGGCGTTCCTCCAGACGAACCGACCGGAGTCGTGTTCGGGTGAGGGCTTGCGATCCTCGCAGGGGGCCGCGCTGTACGTGTCGCCGATGGCCGACCCTCTCGGGCCAGGGACGCACCTTCTTCAGGCCGGCTCGATCCGACCGGCCGCACATGCGGTGTTCCCGTCGGCGGGTCGATCCGAGATGATCTCCGCTCTCTGCAACCGACCATCAGGCAGGGATGCTGGCTGAAGTCTTCTCTAGCCAGGCCGGGGAACGTTGCTGATTATGGTCCCCAGGTGCTCCCTCGCGATTGCCTAATCCATGCCTGAATGGGATTCGGTATGGCCCACTCCTATCGTGGGAGATTTCGAGCATTGCAGGCCGGTACCTGCTCGTTGGTGGAAGGCTAGCGATTCGGAAGAGACGGCTGTGCCGGGCTTGTATGAAGTCCTCGATACGGGTGCGGTGAAGGCAACCGTGCACGCCCCGCTTGGGGAAGTATAGTCAGCTGACGACCGAGGGGTGTCCTGGTCTTCGGATCCGCTCATCAAGAAGCATGCTAGGACAGGACACAGTTACTGGAAAGAGACACCGGGATGGTGACCGAATCGAGCCACCCTTCTTGGCGCAGATGCCTCGGATCCATTGACAAATCCGCGTGTGCTCACGTACGACGCCGCAACGATCACGATCCTGCCGTCCACCCTTACGGCTTGGTGCATGCTTCTGAAGAACATGGCGCAATGCCCCATATCGGCGTGACGGATGCATTGCCCAGCCAACTTCCGCGGGGCTGCCGTAGCCTCCTCCGTCCCGTAGGTAACAGCCAAGGCGCGGACTGCTGGACATGTGGGACAGGACCGGTACCGTCCTGTGCGTGAGCACTCCTGAGCGCCCAGAAGAGCTGAGGACGAAGGTCTTCGGCGAGCGCACGATCTATGACAACCCGTGGGTTCGGCTGACCCTGGTCGACATCGAGCCGCCGGACGGCCGGCGCTTCGAGTATCACGTGGTGCGGCTTCAGCGCGTCGCCGTCGCCCTGGTCCTCAACGAGGCCGATGAGGTGCTGATGATGTGGCGCCACCGCTTCGTCGACGACTCTTGGGGCTGGGAACTGCCGGGCGGCATCATCGACCAGGGAGAAGACGGCGCGACAGCGGCGGCCCGTGAGGTCGAAGAAGAGACCGGTTGGCGTCCTGGGCCGATGGAGCACGCGGTGAGCTTTCAGCCCATGGTCGGGATGGTGGACACCCCGCATGAGGTCTACATCGGCCGCGGCGCCGAGTTGGTGGGCGAGCCGACCGACCTTGAAGAGGCCGCACGTATCGACTGGATCCCGATGAGCACCGTTTTGGAACTCATCAGCAAGGGCGAAGTGCTGGGGTCCGGGTCGCTGGTGGGATTGTTGTATCTGCTGGCCAAGCGTGGCGCCGAGAGTGATTCCTAGGCCGCGAGACCGACGCTCATGATGCGCTTGCGTTGACGTACGGACCCGACCTGGTTTGCCAGCAGCCGGGCGCGGCGTAGGTGTGCGCGTGCTTCGTCGAGTTCGCCTTGTGCGGCGAGGGCTTGCGCCAAGTCGCAGCGGAGGCCGGCCGCTGCCCGGACAAAGGACGCGTCCATTTCGCCGAGTGCCGTCATGAGGTAGGTGATCGCCTCATTGTCGCCGACCTGGGCGAGGCAGTGGCCACGCCACCGAGCGTGGTGAGCTTCGTTGAGCATGATGAACGGCAGCGCTGGATCGGTCGTGTCTGCGGTGAGGAACATCGCTGAGCGGTCTAGGGCCGTACGGCACTCATCGTCGGCGAGTGCCGCCTGTACCTCTGCCTCAACGGCATGCAGCCAGCACAGCAGGAGCGGCGGGCAGCTCCTACCGACGAGCGCTCGTGTCTGGCGTACGAGGCTCAGGGCGTCCGTGAGCCGCCCGACGTCGTGCAGGACATATGCCTGTTCCCCTGCGGCGTGCGCGAGCAGTACGGGCGATGCTGCCTCGCGTGCGGCGGTCTTGGCGGTCTCGTAGTGCGCCCACGCCTGCCCCACGGCGCCGACGTCGAGTGCCTGCCAGGCTGCGAGGGCGCCGGCGTCGGCCAGGACCGCGGCGAGCGCTTCCCGGACGGACGGGCTAAGGCTGTAGCCCAGTAGTTCGGCCAGCGTCGCCATCACAGAGCGGGTCTGTTCCAGCAGCGACGGAGCGCCGAGACGGCGATCGAGTAGCCGGATCTGGTGGACCTGTTGCTGCATCTGCCGCACCAGCGGCATATCGACCCGCCGCGCGGTGGCCAGGCGCTGCCGAAGGTCATCGGCCGGACTGGCCGTCTCTGGAACGGCGGTGCCGGCGAACCCCAACTCTTCGTCGGTACGTCCGTAGGCGAGGCGGTAGAGCTTCCGCCAGTCCTCATCAGGGGTCACTCTGCCGGTCTCATGACGCGAGATCGTGGTTTTCAGGCTCTTGTCGCTGCCGAGACTCACCCCAGCGTGTGGGGCACAACGCCGCAACACGGCGATGAGTTGGGACACCTTCCACCCGAACTCCGCGCGCGTCCGCCGTAGAGGCGTCATGACCGCTCCTTCGTCACCATCCCAGGTCATGGACTCAGCATGTCCCACCGGTACCGATTCCAGCGCCCGGTTAACAGACGCCTGTTAACCGGTGCGGGCTTCCGTGAGCCGCGCTGGAGCGATGTCATCGCACCTGGTCGGCACCACATGTCCACACCCGGCGTAGGAGGGAGACGCGCCATGAGCGTCATGGAGTCAGGTCCGGACGCAACCCCCGAGACGGTCACTCGATTCCTCAACCAACTCACCGCCGCTCTCGTCGACCGTGGTCTGGTCGCAGAGGTGTTCGGCGCCCGGATGGTGTGGGCCAAGAACCCCGCCGCCGATCCACCGAGCGGTGAACCGCAGGCGGCGGCCATGAGCCCCGGTCTCCGGCAGGCCGTCGTCTGCCAGCACGATCAGCACTCCGGAGGCCTGGCGTGGTACTGGCTGTGGTCTGGAACGACGCGGGACGCTCCGCCGGAAGCGGAGTATCTGTGCCCGGCCGAGGACGTGAACCAGGCGGCGGACCGCATCACGCGCGTTCTGCGCCTCGACCGCGCCGACTCTGGAAACCCCGTATGACGGCGCCGACGCTGGTCGACGGCCTGACGCCACCGGTCGGAACCGAGGTGGCGTCGGCAGCCTCGATGCTGGGCCGCCGCTTCCCCTCCGCGGTGATGTGGTTCGGAGCGTTTACGCGCCGGTGGTGGGCGCTGGTGTGGGCCGGCGGCCGGTGGCAGCTCATCGACGCTGCCGGACCGGAAGAACTCACCGGAGCCATCATCAACGCTCACAGGAGATGAGGACCCCACGCGGTCGGCCAGGGTCGAGGAGGGCTGGCCGCGCGGTACCCCCACGTCCTTCCGGCGTAGTGGGGTGATCGGGGAGTTCAGCGGCACCGGCTGAGGGACCGGTGCCGCTGAACTCTCTCCTGACGATCGATAACTGGGCTTAGACAATACGAGGTGGATTACATCGAAATGGCCGGTAAGCGACACGAGAAGATAGCCGAGATCCTCCGCTCTCGAATCACCTCGGGTGAACTCAGGCCCCGCCAACGACTTCCATCTCAGAAGCAGATGACCACCGAGTTCAATACCTCGAACCAAACCATATCTCGTGCGATTGCCGACCTGCGGGCGCGTCGGTACGTGTGGACGTTGCCGCACAAGGGAAGCTATGCGCGCCCACCAGAGGATTGGGAGCAGAATTGACTTCCCGCGAGGAGCGACTAAATCACTCACTCGCGGAGTTCTACGCGATGCTCGACTCGATGACCTTCACCGGCGCGTCTCAAGTAGTGGAGATCCAACAACTCAAAATATTAATCGGCAAGTATCCGGATCAGGCACGGCGATTTCTTGCCAACGTTGAGCCTGAACGTGAGGAATAGGCCAGCGAATCAGGCCCCAGACGCCATGCAAGCACCCACCGTCGCCGCACCGGGACATGACTCACGACGATCGCACCGACTACCCTGTCCGTTACATGAAGGTGGAAGGAGCCCTGTGGCTAGGCCCAAGAGCAGCGATGCCGTCTACCTCAAGATCGCTGCTGTCCTACGCGACCGTATCCACGAAGGTCGTCTCAAGCCCGGCGACAAACTGCCCTCCGAGGCGGAGGTTTCGGCCGAATTCGGCGTTGCTCGCGGCACAGCCCGCGAGGCGCTGAAGAAGCTGGAGACTGACGGCCTGGTCGACACGCTGCCTGCCGTCGGTCGGATCGTCCGCAGCACGGAACAGGCCGACAAGACCCCACGCTACCGGCGCATCGCCGCCGAACTCATCGCCGCCATAGAAGCTGGCGACTACCCGCCTGGCTCACAACTACCCGGCGAGGCACAGCTAGCCGAACAGTTCCATGCATCCCGAAACACGATTCGCTCAGCACTCGGCGAGCTCGACGGCCGCGGGCTGGTCGAGGTAGTCCATGGCAGGGGCCGAATCATCCTTGCTCGCACGGAAGATAGGTAAGCCAACCACGGGAAGCAATGGGCGAGGAGCAACGCGACCAACACCGGCCATACTATCGACATCTCAACCACTGCGGATTTTTCCTCTGTAATCTGGCCATCTCAACGAAGCCAAGCCCGATAGCCCACCAAGGAGAGCGCAATGATTAAGGTTGTCATGGCGACCCCAGAGAATCCAGACTGCGGTGAAGCGTCGCGATCGAAGGACTACATTTATCACCCCGAGGTTAGAGGCCCAAAGAACGGCCTCCGAATGCATGCAGGCAAATATGAGATTCGCCAATATCCGGCTGGCTACTACCTTTGCTGGGTACACAACCCAGAGCCGGACAAGCCTGCTTGGCATATGGAGTTCGGAGAAGACATCGAAGTCGAAGGTCAACTGTATATCGTTGACTACGGAAGCACTCGGGCTGGCTGGTATATCTCGGACAAGGTTGCCCTCAAGCGAGGGAGGATAGCGCCGAAGCCAGGGCATTAGCCTGGTCGATCACTACCACACATATCGCTTTAGATTTTCCTGTCAAGACTCGCTATGCGACGCTTTTGCCGGAGCGATCCAGTACGGTCCACCAGGATGCGGGCGACTTGTAGGTGTTCATCGGCAGATCTGCGCTCGCCCCGAACCAGCAAGGCGGTGGCGAGATCGATTCGGGCGCTTGCCTCAGCGCGCGCATACGTTCCATCCACTCCGACGAGCCCGGCACTCAGGTCTTTTCTCGGACCGCGTCAGCATCGACGCTTCTCATGCTCGCCGCCATCTCGGCTTGCGCGGCCGCGAGCCAGGTTCGCATAAGGTCCGGCACCTTGCCGGCGGCTTGGTGTCGCGCGTATTCGACCAGTTCGGCAGCCTGCTCCGCGTTCCCCAGGTCGAGAAGTACGTAGGCCTGTTCGGCGGTCGCGAAGGCAAGCAGCGACGGATCTTCCGCTTCGCGTGCTGCGGACTTTGCGCGTTCGAAGTGTTCCCAGGATTCGCGTGGAGTGCCGACGTCAAGCGCCTGCCAACCAGCCAGTGCGGGAGGTATCTGCCAGCACTTTGGCGAGCATGGCGCGTACACCGGGCTTCACGGCGTGGCGATGCAACTCCTCGATGTGGGCGATGTGGGCGCGCATCTGATCGCGGATGAGTTGGGCGCCCTGGCGTCCATCGAGAAGCCGGAGACCATCCGTCTGGGCCTGAAGCAGGCTGGCGACCTCCGCGTCAACGGACGCGGCACGTGCGAGCTCGGTCGCGAGCTCGTTGAGCGGTTCCTGATCACTCGCCCTGATCTCCGCCCGTTCAACGAAGCCCAGTTCGGCCGGTGAGCACTCGTACACCTCGCAGAAGAGCGGCTGGTAGAACTCGCCGACCGGGCCGTGTCCGTTCTCCCAGCGCGCTATCTGGCGGGCGAGGCTCTGAGGCTGGGGAAGCACCTCCCCGCGCCTGGCGGCAGCCTGGCGTAGCCGCGCGTCGAGTTGGGTCTTGGTCCATCCGCGTTGCTCACGCTGCGCGCGCAACGGGGTCGTCACCAGCACTCCTAGCCGTACAGGTCGCACATGTTTACTGACCTGCATTCTCCCGGTTCTGCCTGGCCTGACAAGGGGATGACAGTCATCCGTTGTCAGGCCGTGTCATCTACTGCCGGACGACGCCGGCGGCGAACCTGGATCTCGTCGGGCCGACGAGGCCAAGGCTCCACAAGCAGAAGGGACTTGACAGGTGATCGCCAAGGCGCGTTATCTGTACATGTACTTCTTGTCTAGCAAACGAGCGGAGGAGGTTCGCTGATGTTCCCCCAGCCGAAGAAGTGGCCGCGCTACGTGGTCGGCGCGATCGTCGTGGTCTTCGTGTTCAAGAACCCCACCGCCGCCGCCCACATGGCCAACAACCTCGTTGGCCTCATCTCCCAGGGTGCCGCTGCGCTGGGCAAGTTCGCTTCCGCTCTGCACGTCGGCTGATCCGCTGCACAGCCACCAAGCACGGCATCGGACCCGCCGCCCCAACCGATCACGTCCCCCATCAACCCGGAGGTTCGCATGAACACCCACCCCAGCCGACTCCTGCTTTCAGACCTGCGTGACGCATGCCTCGACGGCGCCGAGTGCCTGTTCGACCCCGAACTCCACGACGGCCCCGGCGACGGCGAGGCCATCGAGCACCCCCACGAGCGGGCGGCACGCGAGGACATCGCCAAGGACATCTGCGGCACGTGCCCGGTACGGGGTGCCTGCTTGGAGTACGCGGTACGCACCATGCCCGAGCGAGGCATCTGGGCCGGCCTGAGCGCGGAAGAGGTCGCGGCCGTCGCCGATTTGTGCGCCGACCACGAGCAGCCGACCGGCCGCGCCGCCTACCGAGACGTCGCCTGACGCCTGGCATCCCGATTCGTAGTGAGAGGAGATCAACGCGTCATGTCCGCGATCCGATGTGATCTTGCTGGCCTGCTCCGCGAGGGAGCGCGCGGCTACCATCCCGCAGAAGCGTCGATCAACCTGTTGATCGATCACGGAATCTGGCTGCGCCGTCAGGACTTCGCCGGTGCGTTCGTGGTCTTCAACGATGAGCAGTCGGCCGCCGTCATCGACTGGCGGCAGGCCATCAAGGCGTTGGACGCCGGTGATCTGCCGTGCTCGACGAGCGAGGCGAAGATTCTCCGCCTGGCCGCCGCTCTCGACGACGGCCCCGGCGTCGTGCTCCGAGAGGTGCTCATCGGCCTCGACGCCCACAACATCCGCCTCGTGGCCCAAGCCGTCCTTCACGCGAACGGCACCACCAACGGCACCGTCACCGTTCCCGAACCGGGCCGGTTCCCGCCCGGCGTCCGTGTCCTGGACGCCGCCGACAACGTCCTGCAGAACGGCCAGGACGAGCAGCGGCCGTGACCCCAAGTATTTCCGGCGCACAGCCACCAAGCACGGCGCCGGACAGCGGCTCCCGACCGATCACGCAACCGAAGGAAGGCCATCATGGCTGACCCGTACGTCCCTCCGCGCCTGACCGCCGTTCCGGCCCCGGCCGAACCCACGAGCGATGAGCGGACGCGAGCGCTGACCGAGCACGAACAGACCGCCGTCGTGGTGGTCGGCGGCTTGGTCGCGGCCCTGGGGCTGTTGGGATTCGTCAACAGCTTCGCTCGCGTCGCTGCGGCGGCCCGTGCCTCGTTCGGCTGGTTCGCCTTCACCGTGCCCATCGGTATCGACCTGGGGATTGCGGTGTTCTCCGCGCTCGACATCGTGCTTGCCCGGCTGGATATGCGGATTCGGTGGCTGCGGCTGATCCCCTGGTCGCTGACCGGCGCAACCGTCTACCTCAACGTCGCCGGCGAGGCATCGGTGTTCGGCGTCGTGGCGCACGCGGTGTTGCCCGCCTTGTGGGTCGCGGCGGTCGAGGTCGCCGCGCATGTCGTCCGCACCCGCGCCGGGCTGGCCGCCGGAACCCGGATGGACTCGATCCGGCTATCCCGGTGGTTGCTTGCCCCCGCGCCTACCGTCCGGCTGTGGCGTCGCATGGTCCTTTGGGAGACCCGGTCCTACCCGGCCGCGCTGGTGCGCGAGCGTGACCGCATCCTCGCCCTCACCGACCTGAAAGACACCTACGGCGCCGTCGCGTGGCGGTGGAAGGCGCCCCGCCGGACGAAAGCCCTCTACAAGCTCGGTGAACTGATCCCCGCGGTGAACCTTTCCGCTCTGCCCGCCGCACCCACGGCAGCGGACGGTCCCGTAGACGAGACGCCCGCGCCGTCCGGTACCGCCACGAAGACGGCACGCCGGACGGACGGACCGGCCAAGCGCGGACGGTCCGCCGGACGGGCCACCACTCGGCCCCGGGCGCGGTCCGGGGCGAAGCGCCGGACCGTCCCGAACGTCGATGAGCTCATGCCGACCGGACGGCGCATCGCCGCCGAGTTGGACGAGCGTGGCGTAGCGCTGACCCGCGACAGTTTCGCCGCCGCTCTGCGCGAGGCAGGCCAGACCGCCGGTAACGAGCGCGTCGGCGCGTTGCTCGCTCGTCTCAAGGCCGAATCCGCCGCCCCTGCCGACTCCGACCGTGAAGGAGTGCAGCCGTGACCGACCGCACCCGCGAGGCCTCCGCTGAGACGCGCGGCATGGGTGACCTCATCCCCCTGCGCCGGACCACCGCCGCGACGGACACCGCCAACGGCCACGAGATGAGCCCGGACCGTGCTGCGCGCGAGACCGCGACGGCGCCGGACACTCACTATGAGGTCACCCTTGACGACGAGCCGCCCGCCGAAGCCGTCCCTGTGCTGCCTGCGGCCCCGGACGCGTCCGGGCAGTGGCAGCCGATCATCCCGCCCGCTCTGCGTACCTGGGCGAGCGTCAAGGCGTCGGTGCGGCAGATCATCGGCCGGTGGGCGCACCAGGCCGGCTATCACGCCGTCCGCGCTCCGCAGTACGCCATGCTCGGCGGTTTCTGGGCCGGTGTCGGCGTCTTCCGGCTGATCGGCCGTCAACTGCGCTGGTGGTGGGTCACCGAACAGAACACCCTCCGCCAGTACGCCGCCGACCGCAACGACGCCGAGGTGTGGATGAAGCTTCACCGGGAGGTCAAGGCCACCCGCACGTGGCGGGGCATCGTCCTCCTCGGCGAGACGGCCGGTGTCGGCGTCGGCGCGTCGATGGTGGCCAACGGTCCATGGTGGGTGAGCGCGGTCACCCTCGCCGTGGCGGTCCCCGCCCTGGCTCATGTTGGCCGCCCGATCGACCGGCCGATCATCTCCCCGGCCGTCGTCGCGCCCCGGTTCCGTAAGCTCAACCCCGACATCGTGCTTCGCGCGTACTACGCCGCCAGACTCGGCGACCCCGACAAGCCCGGCCAGCAGATCCAGTTCGGTTCAACGATGTCCCGCGACGGCGAAGGGTCCCGTGTGCTGATCGACCTTCCGCACGGCAAGGGCCTCGACGACGCCATCCGCGCCAAGCCCGCCATCGCCTCAGGGCTGGACGTGGCTCTTTCCCAGGTCTTCATCACCCGCGATCCCACCTCTCACCGGCGCCACGTGCTGTGGGTCGCCGACCGTGACCCCCTCGCCGTCCCCGCCGGCCGTACGCCGCTGCTGGCGTGCAAGCCCACCGACATATGGCAGCCCGCGCCGTTCGGCCTCGATGAGCGCGGCAACCGCGTCGGCGTGGACATGATGTGGAATTCGATCCTCGTGGGTGCCCAGCCCCGGCAAGGCAAGACGTTCTCCGCCCGCGCTCTGGCCCTGTTCGCAGCCCTCGACCCGTACGTCAAGCTCAGTGTGTTCGACGGCAAGGGGTCGCCCGACTGGCGCAAGTTCAAGCTCGTCGCCGACCGGTGCGCGTTCGGCATGGCGATGACCCGCGACGGTGACCCCGTCGAGCTGTTCATCGACGCCCTACGCGAGATCGAGCGCGACGTTCAAGACCGCTATCAGCGGCTCTCGGAGCTTCCGGTGGACGTGTGCCCCGAGGGCAAGCTGACCCGCGAGATCGCCCGTGATCCGAAGTACCGGATGCCGGTCCGGCTCGTCGTGATCGATGAGTTTCAGGAGTATTTCGACCTCCCGGACCCCGACGCGTCCAAGGAGATCGCCAAGCTGCTGGTGTTCCTGGTCAAGGTCGCCCCCGCGGCCGGCGTCATCGTCCTGGGCGCCACCCAGAAGCCCAGCGGCATCGGTACCGGCCAGGTCGCCCAGCAGTTCAACGCCTTCCGCGACAACCACCAGATTCGTTTCTCACTGCGTACGGGCTCGTGGCAGGTGTCGGATCTGGTGCTTGGGTCGGGCGCCTACTCGGAGGGATACGACTCCTCGACGCTGCTACCGACGTACAAGGGCGTCGGGATCCTGCGCGGCGCGACCGACGCCACCCCGACCGTTCGGACCTACCTTGCCGACGCCGAAGACGCCGAGAAGATCCTGACCGCCGCCCGCACCCACCGGCAGCGCGCCGGAACGCTGTCCGGCATGGCGGCCGGCGAGGACGTCGCCCGCGAGGTGCGCGACGTGCTCGCCGACGTCCGCCGGATCTACGGACCCCGCGAGCGTGGCTTGCACTGGCAGCAGATCGCCGCGCGCCTCGCCGAGACGTTCCCCGAGCACTACGCCGACCTGACCGCCGATGCGATCTCCGCCCAAGTCCGCGCGTTCGGAGTCCCGAGCGTGGACGTCAAGCGTGACGGCCAGGTCCTCAAGGGCGCCAAAGCCGACGCCATCGACGCCGCGATCAACCGCCGCAACGACGCCGCCGCAGGGTAGCGGCACACCCGCTACCGGTCGCGTCCACGCTACCCGGCCCGCTACCCGCCTCACCTGCGCGGATGAGCCCAGGTAGCGGGTAGCGGCCCCCACTTCGCACGCCCGAAAACCGTCCCAGGAGGCCACCCGTGACCCTGCTTGCCGCTACCGCAACCGCTACCGGTGACTCGGCCGGAAGCCTGCTCCTGTTCGCTCTCGTGATGGGCGCCGGCTACATCGCCGCGTGCGTCATCTGGCCGTTCCGCGCGTGCCGCCACTGCCGGGGCATCGGCCGCTTCCCCTCGCCCACCGGCCGCGCCTGGCGACCCTGCCACCACTGCAACGGCACCGGCGCCAAGCTCCGTCTCGGCCGCCGCATCTACACCCATTTCAAGAACACCCGTGACCGCGGCACCCGCTGATCACAGCTTGATCACATCCAGTCGGAATATCACGGCGGTAATAAAGCCCAGCCCGCTCAGTCCTAGCGTCCAGACGCGAAAGCGGTCCGGCGCACAGCCACCAAGCACGACGCCGGACCGCCACCCCCAACCGATCACGTAACCGAAGGAGGCACCTCCATCATGACTCAGGCCCTCCAGCCCGGCCAGCAGAACGCCCGTACGCGCGCGGTCTGGCTGCTTCCCGAAGACGGCATCATCGACTTCCTCGCGGTCGAGCTTGCCGCCCGCGGCGTGCGGCCCGTCGCGCTCACGCCCGCTGAGCGGCGCATCGCCGCCGCCTTCATCCTCGCCACCGGCGGCACGCCCACCACGATCGCCAAGCGGCTCCACATGGCGCATTCGACCGCCCGCGCCCTGGCCGAACAGATCAGCGCCGATCACCTCGCCGCCTGAAAGCCGCTTCCGCCCCGCCGCCTCGCGCGGCGGGGCACCCCCAAGCCCTCGAAGGGAACCACCCCAGTGACCAAGCCAACCGCGCTCCGCATCATCGACGGCGACCAGCCCGACGCGGAACCCGGACGCGCGCTCCCGCACAACATCACCGCCGAACAAGTCGTGCTCGGCACGATGATGCTCTCACCGGCCGCCCTCACCGAGGTTCGCGAAGTGCTCGACGGCAGCGAGTTCTACCGGCCCGCCCACGCGCGAATCTGGGAGACGGTAACCACCCTCGCCGACCGAGGCGCCCCCTGCGACCCCTTGGCCGTCGGCGCCGAACTCGGCCCTGACCTGAGCAAGACGGGCGGGGCGCCCTACCTACACACCCTCGTCGCCCAGGTCCCCACCGCCGCCAACGCCGGTTACTACGCCCACATGATCCGTGACCTGGCCTACGCCCGGAAAGTGATCGAGACGGGAACCCGGCTCATCCAACTCGGCCACGAGGCCACCGGAGAAAGCGCGAGCAACCTCCGTGGCACCGTCACCACCGAAGTCGCCGAACTGACCTCCGCCGACGTACGCGGATGGCCCGATCCTGTCCCACTGACCGCGACGGCCACCGACTTGCCCGTCTTCCCGCTGTGGACACTGCCGGACTGGATCGGCGAGTACGCCGCAAGCCTGGCCGAGGTCACCCAGACCCCGCCGGACCTGGCGGGCTGCCTAGCCCTGGCCGTGCTCGCCGTCGCGGCCGGCGGGAAGGTGTGGGTGCAAGCCCCTGCATGGCGCGAGCCGACGAACCTTTTCACCGTCGTCGTGCTGCCGCCCGGCAACCGCAAATCCGAGGTCTTCCGCGCGATGTGCGCCCCGATCGTCGAGGCGGAAAAGGCGCTGATCGCCGAGGCTGAACCGGTGATCGCCAGTGCGGTCATCGCCCGCCGAATCGCCGAAGCCGAGGCCGACAGAGCGGCGAAAGCCGCCGAGAACGCCACCGGCCTGGACCCCGTACAGAAGACACTCGCGATCACCGAGGCCGCTGAGGCGAAACTCGCCCTCGACGCCGCGACCGTTCCGCCCCGCCCGCGTCTGTTCTCCGATGACGCCACCGTCGAAGGACTCACCTCACTCCTATGCGAACAGGGCGGGCGCATGGCCGTCCTATCGCCCGAAGGCGAGATCTTCTCGATCGCCGCCGGACGCTACTCCGGCGCTCCGAACTTCGCCGTCCTGAAGAAAGGTCACGCGGGAGAAGAGATGCGCGTCGACCGGATGAGACGCGAATCCGAGCACGTCGAGGCCGCCACCGTCACCCTGGGAATCTGCACACAGCCCGGTGTCCTGGCCGAACTCGGCGCGACCCCCCAATTCCGCGACCAAGGACTACTCGGCCGCCTGCTCTACTCGGTCCCGCGCTCCTTGCTCGGACACCGCAAGCACAACCCCGACCCCATGCCCGCCGACCAAGAGACCACCTACCAGACCCGCGCCAAGGCGCTCGTGCTCTCTCTGGCCAAGCTCACCCAGCCCGCCATCCTCACCTTCGCCCCCGACGCCCAAGCCGCGATCACGCGGCTTCTGGCCGACACCGAACCCCACTTCCGCCCAGACGGCGACCTGGCGCACATGACCGACTGGGGAGGCAAGTTGGTCGGCGCCGTCGTCCGCATCGCCGGACTACTGCATCTGGCCAGGCACCTCCGCGATGGCTGGAATCAGCCGATCAGCGCTGACACGTTCGCCGACGCCCGCGACATCGGCGAATACTTCACCGCCCACGCCAAAGCCGCCTACGACGCCATCGGCGCCGACCCCGCCACCGCCGACGCCCGCGCCATCCTCGACTGGGCACGCAACACCAGCGCGGCCCGATTTGCCGCCCGCGACGTCCAGCCCGCACTACGCGCTCGGTTCAAGAAAGTCACGGACCTCGACCCGGCACTACGCGTCCTGGAAACCCACGGCTGGATTCGCCGGCTGCCGCCATCCCCGCGCACCGGACGCGGACGCCCGTCCGCACCGCAATACGAGGTACACCCCTCCGCGCTGGAAACGAACCGATGAGCGCCGCAGAGCGTCACCGTCACCCCGGCGCCCGAACACTCCCGCGCCGTGAAGCACGTAAGCGAAAAGCAGCAAAAACATTTCTGCTGATTTCCGCTTACGCGCTTACCCCCGCACGCCCGCCACCACCCCGCACCGGCAGACACCGACCGCGACCGGCGAACAGCCACCAAGCACGCCGCCGGCCACGTCACCCCGACCGATCACGACCACCCCGGAGGAACCTGCTCCGTGAAGACCGCCGAACGTACCCGCGACAAGCTCACTCTCGCCGAGGTCTGCGCCGAACTCGGTATCTCCCGCTCGACCTTCTACGAATGGCGCGCCAAGGGGAAGGCGCCCCGCTGCATCACCCTCCCGAACGGCAGCCTCCGCGTCCGCCGTACCGAACTCGACCGCTGGCTCGAAGTGCGAGAGGACGCCGCCTGATGCAGGACATCACCTACGACGTCCGCGTCTACAAGACCGAGGTCTACAAGGGCAAGAAGGTCACCACGTACTACGTCCGGTGGAAGACCGGCGGCAAACCGTGGAAGGAGCCCTTCCGTAAGGCCGCACAGGCCGACAGCTTCCGTTCCTCGCTCCTGGCCGCGGCCCGTAATGGCGAGGCGTTCAGTCTCGACACCGGCCGGCCGGTCTCGTGGAAGCGCGAGGAATCCGCGATGTCCTGGTACACGCTGACGCTCGACTACACGGCGGCGAAGTGGCCATACGCGTCGCCGAACCATCGGCGAGGCATCGCCGAAGCCCTCACCGACGCCACCGAGGTCATGCTCGCCGGCGACGGTCCCCATGATCACGACGAGATCCGGCGAGCCCTCCGGACTTGGGCGTTCAGCGATCGTCTGCGCGGCGTTACCGAACCCCCCGCCGACCTCAGCGCCGTTGTCCGGTGGTTGGAAGGCAACACGGTCCCCGTCAAGGAACTCACCCAGCCGGGAAGCGGCGCCGTCCGTGTCCGCGCTCTACTCGACCGCATCAGCAGAACCAAGGACGGCAGCACCGCGGCGGCGAGTACTGCCACTCGCAAGCGCATGACCTTGACCAACATCATGCAGTACGCGATAGAGATCAACGTTCTGCCTGACAACCCGCTCCGCAGCATCAAATGGAACAAGCCCCGGACGCTCAAGACCGTTGACCCGCGCGCGGTGGTCAACAGTGAGCAGGCACGGCGCTTCCTCGACGCCGTACGCGCCCAGGGCGAGCGAGGGGCGCGCATGGTGGCCTTCTTCGGCTGCATGTACTACGCCGCGCTGCGCCCCGAGGAAGCGGTGGATCTGCGCCGCGAGAATCTGGTCAGCCTGCCGGACGAAGGGTGGGGCGAGATGCTGCTGACCCACTCCGAGCCTCGCAGTGGTAGCCAGTGGACGAACAACGGCCAGGCCCGCGAGCGACGAGAGCTGAAGCACCGGGCACCAGGCGAGACCCGTCGCGTCCCGATCCATCCCGAACTGGTGAAACTCCTCCGCGATCACCTCAAGGAGTTCGGTTCCGCGACCGGCGGTCGGGTGTTCGTCGGCCCGCGGGGCGGCATCCTCACTGACCGGGCGTACCTGGCCGTCTTCCACGCCGCCCGCGCCACTGCCTTTACCGACGAGGAGACGGCGTCTCTCGTGGCCCGCCGCCCGTACGACCTACGCCATGCCGCCGTCTCGACGTGGCTCAACGCGGGGGTGGCCCCTCCGCAAGTCGCGGAGTGGGCCGGCCACAGCGTGGATGTCCTCTTGCGGGTCTACGCCAAGTGCATCGCGGGACAGCAGGAGGAGGCCAAGCGGCGCATCCTCGCGGCGACCCAGCCTCGATAGCCCGTCTGCGAGCCCCTGCCGAACTTGGGCACGTATTCGGCACAGCCATCCGCACACGGCCGTACGCAGCCATAGACAACCGGACAGAACAAGATCGGCCCCTGACCGCATCTCTGCTGGTCAGGGGCCGTTCCACCTGATGTGGCGGGTCCAGGATTCGAACCTGGGTAGGCTGAGCCGACGGATTTACAGTCCGCTCCCATTGGCCACTCGGGCAACCCGCCGGGTAAGCCGCCGTAGCGACGCTCAGAAGGATAGCGGACTCTGGGCCCAAGGGTGACATCGGTTTCGGTCACGGCGGTCGGCGGCGTCGGTGGCCGTGGAGCGGACACGGGCTCACTAGGCTCTGGGAAGAGATCGTCGTTATCCGTGAGGACATGAACCGTGGCTTCGGAAAGCTCATTCGACATCGTGTCAAAGCTCGACCGGCAGGAGGTGGACAACGCTCTGAACCAGGCCGCCAAGGAGATCGCCAACCGGTTCGACTTCCGTAACGTCGACGCGGGGATCCGGTGGTCGGGCGAGACCATCGAGGTCCAGGCCAACAGCGAGGAGCGGGCCAACGCCGTCCTCGACGTCTTCCAGGAGAAGCTGGTCAAGCGCGGCGTCTCCCTGAAGGCGATCGACGCGGGCGAGCCCAAGGCGTCCGGGAAGCTCTACAAGCTCACCATCGGGCTGAAGGAGGGCATCTCCCAGGAGGACGCGAAGAAGATCAGCAAGATCATCCGGGACGAGGGCCCGAAGGGTATTCGGGCGCAGATCCAGGGTGAGGAGCTGCGCGTCAGCTCGAAGAAGAAGGACGATCTGCAGTCGGTGATCAACCTGCTCAAGGGCAAGGACCTGGACGTCGCTCTGCAGTTCACCAACTACCGCTGACGACGGCCCCCTTCCGGCGGATCGACGTCCGCGAGGGTTCTGAGCGCCGCCTCGACGCGCCCGGGCTCCGTACGGGGCCCGGGCACAGGTGCGCGCGGGCAGGGTGCCCGACGACGCCGTGACCGCTCCAGCGATCGTGGCCCAGGGCCAAGCGAAGCCCCTTGGCGAAGGGGCCTGAATCGCCGGGCGTAGCGGGAGGAACCACCCGGCAGCCGCGGCGATCACCGAGCATCCGAGGGGGCGGCCCCTCATCGTTGTACCGTTCGCTTCGCCGTCGTAGTGACCACCTTGACGTCGCAGTGGCCGGTTTGCCGTCGCGGTGACCGCGCTTCGTCCTATTTGGGCCTCCTATCCCGTCAACGCCGACGGCAATGCCTCCTTCGCCGGCGCCATGATGACGCCGCCTGTCGGGACGGCGCGGGGTGGTCAGCCTGGCTTGCCGCTGCATGTCCCTTATGTGCACGGGGAGACGGCCACCCGCACCGCAGGTTCCGCCGCCCGCTGACCTGCGCCCCGTCAACGCTCCCAAAGTGCGCCGAGGGGCCTCTAACCGGCGCCACCACCGCTGCCCCCGCCGATCACGCCGGCGGCCGGGCGGTCCACGCTCCCCTCCTGTCATTGCGGCTCTGGCCCCTGGGGCGACGCGTGAGACGACATGCGGGCGGAGGGCAGCGGACGGGCAGGGGGGGTCACGGTGCCGGGCGGGCGGTCACCTGCGGTAGCCGGCCATCTCCTCGAGGCGGGCGATGCGCTGGGCGGTCGGCGGGTGGGTGGAGAACAGGCGGACGAGGCCCTCGCCGCGGAACGGGTTGGCGATCATGAGGTGGCTGACCGCGGTCAGGCGGCCGTCCTCCGGCAGTGGGAGCCGCCGCGTGCCAGACTCGATCTTGCGGAGGGCGGAGGCCAGAGCGAGCGGGTCGCCGCTGAGCTGGGCGCCCGAGGCGTCGGCCTGGAACTCGCGGGTGCGGCTGATGGCCAGTTGCACGATGGTGGCCGCGATAGGGCCGAGGATCATCATCAGCAGCGCGCCGAGCACGCCGGGGCCGTCCTCGTCGTCGGAGTTGCCGAAGGGGATGAGCCAGGCGAGGTTGGCGACCCAGGTGACGACGGCTGCGAGGGCACCGGCCACCGAGGAGATCAGGATGTCGCGGTTGTAGACGTGCGACAGTTCGTGCGCGAGGACGGCGCGCAGTTCCCGCTCGTCGAGCAGCTGGAGGATGCCGGTCGTGCAGCAGACGGCGGCGTTGCGGGGGTTACGGCCGGTGGCGAAGGCGTTCGGCGCGATGGTGGGTGAGATGTACAGGCGTGGCATGGGATGCCGGGCACCGGTCGACAGCTCCCGGACGATGCGGTACATCGCGGGCTGCTCGACCTCGCTCACGGGCCGGGCGCGCATCGCCGACAGGGCGATCCGGTCGCTGAAGAAGTACGCGACGCCGTTCGTACCCACCGCGATCACCAGGGCGATGGTCAGACCCGCACGGCCGCCGAGCGCTCCTCCGATGAGGAGGATCAATGCGGACATGGCCCCGAGCAGGGCGGCCGTCTTGACACCGTTGAAACGCAACTGCGCCACCTCCCCTTGTCCCCCACAGGGATCAACGGGCTGACCTGGAGAAATGTTCCCCGTTAGGGGACGGCGAGCGCGGCCGCGTGCAGCACCAGTTCAGGCGCCGCGGAGACGACGACGGCTCCGGCGAGGGCGACCGCGATCGCGACGCCGCCGGCGCGGCCGGCCCGTACGCGCCGGGCCTCACCGGCGGCGAAGAGCCGCGCGGCCCAGGTCAGGTAGTAGTAAAGGCCGATGACGGTGTTCACCGCCATGATCACCGCGAGCCAGGTGGCGGCACCGCCGACCGCCGCGCGGAACACCACGACCTTGGCGAGCAGGCCCATGATGCCCGGGGGCAGTCCGGCGAGGCAGAGGAGGAAGAACGCGAGGGCGAGACCGCTGCCCGGGTTGGCGCGGGCGAGGCCGCGGTAGGACTCCAGGTCGCGGATGCCGCGCCTGGCCGCGACCGTGACGACCGCGAAGGCCCCGATGTTCATGATCGCGTACATGGCGACGTACGCGGCCGTGGCCGTCATCCACTGGTGCGGGCGGACATGCGCTCCGCCGGCCATCGGGGCGAGGATGTAGCCGCTCTGCGCCACCGAGGACCACGCCAGCAGCCGTACGGCGTCGGTCTGGCGGAGGGCGAGGAGGTTCCCGAGCGTCATGGTCGCCGCGGACAGCACGCCCATCAGCGGGCCCCACGTGTTGCCGTAGGGCCAGAAGCCGGCCGTCAGGACGAGGGTCAGTCCGGCGAAGCCGCCTGCCTTCGAGACGACGGACAGGAACGCCGCCACCGGCAGCGGTGAGCCCTGGTAGACGTCCGGCGCCCAGAAGTGGAACGGCACCGCCGCGATCTTGAAGCCGAATCCGGCGACCGTCAGGGCGATGCCGGCGGCCGCCACGGGCCGTAGGTCGCCGTGGACGTGGGTGAGGCCGGCGGCGACCCGGTCGAGGTGCATCGCGCCGGTGACGCCGTACACGAGGCTGATGCCGAAGAGCGTCACCGCCGACGACACGACCGACACGAGGAACAGTTTGAGCGCCGCCTCGGACGCCGTCCCGTCGTACCTGCGCAGCGCGACGAGCGCGAACACCGGTAGCGACAGCGTCTCCAGCGCGACGACGAGCGTGATCAGGTCCCGGCCCGCCGCGAGCAGCAGCGCCCCGAGGATCGCGGCGAGCAGCAGGAAGTGGTACTCCCCCACGGGCAGCGCCGACCGCCGCATCTCGCCGTGCGACAGCAGCACGACCACGATGGCCGCCAGCAGCACCACCGCCTGGAACAGCACGGTGAAGTCGTCGGCGACGTAGGAGCAGGAGACGTGCTCGCCGGCCCGGGTCGCGGCCGCGCAGAACGTCGACCGCCCGTGGCCGAACGGCAGCGCGACCGCGGCACCCACCAGCGACACGACGGTGAGCCCGCCGATGGCCTTCGCGGGCGCGCCGAACGCGTCGGCCATCAGCACGGCCACGGACGCCACCGCGACGATCAGGGCGGGGAGGATCGCCAGGTAGCCGATGGACTGGATCATCGTCCCCCCAGGAGCAGGCGTACGGCCCCGTCGGTGAGGGCGAGGAGCGTCTTCGGCCACAGCCCGATGAAGAGCGTGGCGGTGATCAGCGGGGTCCAGGCCAGCAGTTCGTGCGACCGCACGTCGGCGAACCGCGTCGTGCGCCAGCGGTCGGCCACCGGCCCGTGCGTGACCCGGGAGAGCAGCCGCAGGAAGTACGCGGCGGTCAGGACCGCGCCGAGCCCGCCGACGGCCATGAAGGTGATGAACGTCGGCCGCGGCAGCCCGCTGTGCGGGTCGTACGCGCCGAGCAGGGCCAGCATCTCGCCCCAGAAACCGGCCAGGCCGGGCAGGCCCATGCTCGCCACCGCGGCGAACGTGAGGATGGAGGCGAGGTACGGGGCCTTGGCGAGCATGCCGCCGCCGAGGGCGTCCAGGTCGCCGGTGCCGTACCGTTCCTTGATCGACCCGGCCAGGAAGAACAGCAGGCCGGTGATGAGGCCGTGCGCGATGTTGCCGAAGAGGGCGGCGTTCAGCCCGACGGGCGTGAGCGTCGCGATGCCGAGCAGCACGAAGCCCATGTGCCCGATGGACGAGTAGGCGATCATCCGCTTGAGCTCGCGCTGCGCGAGGCAGGCCAGCGCACCGTACACGATGCCGATGACGGCGAGGAGGCCCAGCCAGGGCGCCCACACCTTCGCGCCCTCGGGGGCCATCGGCACGGCGATGCGGACGAAGCCGTACGTGCCCATCTTCAGCAGCACCCCGGCCAGCAGCACCGAGCCGACGGTCGGCGCCTCGGTGTGCGCGTCCGGCAGCCAGGTGTGCAGCGGCCACATCGGGGTCTTGACCGCGAAGCCGAGGGCGAGCAGCCCGAACGCGGCGACCTGCGGGCCGTGCGACAGGCCCGCGCCGTGCCGGGCGGTGAGGGCGGTCATGTCGAAGGTGTGGGCGTTCACCGCGACGATGAGAATGCCGACGAGCAGGAGGCCGGAGCCGAGCAGCGTGTAGAGGATGAACTTGTTCGCCGCGGCCCGGACGCGCGGCGCGGCGTCCCTGCCCGAGCCGCCCCAGTCGGCGATGACGAAGTACATCGGGATGAGGACGACCTCGAAGAACACGAAGAACAGCAGGAGGTCGAGCGCGACGAACGTGCCGAGCATGCCGACCTCGAGCAGCAGGACCAGCCCGATGAGCGCCTGCGGCGACCCGGCCCGCGTCCCGCCCGGGGCCGGCAGCGCGCGGGCGGTGTAGACCATGCAGAGGAACGTCAGCGCGGCCGTCAGCACGATGAGCGGCAGGGAGATGCCGTCGACGCCCAGGTGGAAGCGGAGCCCGATGGAGCGGGCCCAGGGAACGTTCACGCCGAGCTGGGCGCCGCGCCGGCCGTAGTCGAACATGCCCGCCGCCACGACCGCCAGCACCAGCGTCACGCCGGACACGGCCAGGCCGTACAGCCGCGCCAGGCGCGTCACCCGGCGCGGGCTCCCGGGCAGCGGCACCAGCATCCCCAGCGCGCCGAGGAAGGGCACCACGAGCATCGCCGCGAGGATCACGTCAGCACCACCACCGCGACCACGATCAGCACCACTCCCGCGAAGAGCCCGGAGACGTACGCCTGCGCGTTGCCGTTCTCGGTGACCCGGAGCAGACCGCCGAGCCGCCGCGCGCCCCGGCCGGAGCCCTCGACGCCGGCGTCCACCACGCGCTCGTCGGCGTGGACGACGAGGCTCGCCAGGGCGCGTACCGGCCGGACGATCGCCACGTCGTAGACCGTGTCGAGGTAGAAGGCGGCGCGCAGCACCGGCCGCAGCGGGCCGAGCAGGCGGACGGGGTCCAGGGCCGGGTCGTTGTTCCAGACGAGGTACACGCCGCCCGCCCCGGCGGCGGCGCACAGCAGCGAGATCACCGCCATCCCCCACTCGGGCCGCAGCTCGGCGCTGCCCAGCCCGAAGAAGCCGAGGATGAGCGCCGGGATCGCCAGCGCCGCGACCGGCCAGCGCATGAGCGGCGTCGCCTCCCGTGCCCGGACCGCCGACCGCCGCTCGCCGAAGAACGTCACCAGCCAGGTCCGGGTGCAGTACGCGGCGGTGATCACGACGGTCAGGAGCCCGGTGATGAGTACGAGCCAGGCGACCCACGACGGGATGTCCGGGACCGGCGCGCCCATCAGGTCCCGGGCCTTCGCCTTCACGGCCACGAAGCCCGCAGGGCGTCCCTGCAGGTCCGGTCGCGCGTACAGCGGTTCGAGGGAGATCCGGCCGCCGGCGGGTGGTGCTCCGCGATCGTGGGCGGCCTTCCATGCCTGAGACAGGATCGTGTCCTTGCTGAAGAAGCCGCTGGCGGGCGGGATCCCGGCCAGCGCCGCGAACCCGATCGTCATCGACCAGAACGTCACCGGCATGGCCAGGCGCAGGCCGCCCATCGCGCTCATCAGGTTCGAGCCGACCGCGACGATCACGCAGCCCGCGCCGAGGAACAGCAGCGCCTTGAACGCCCCGTGCGCCAGCAGGTGGAAGACCGCACCGTCCCGGGCGCCGACCGCCAGGCCCGCCGCCATGTACGCGAGCTGGCTGATCGTGGAGTACGCCAGTACGCGCTTGAGATCGTCCTGGGCGAGCGCGGCCAGCGCGGCGCCGAGCATGGAGATCGCGGCGATGACTCCCAGGACCGCCAGCGACGCGGGCGCGAACCAGAACGCCGGGTAGAGCCGGGCGACGACGTACACGCCCGCCGCGACCATCGTCGCGGCGTGGATCAGCGCGCTGATCGGCGTCGGGCCGGCCATGGCGTCCGGGAGCCAGGTGTGCAGCGGGAACTGCGCGCTCTTGCCCGCGACGCCGCACAGCAGCAGGAGCGTGCCCGCCAGCAGCGCGGTGTGCGACATGATCCCGACCCGCCCGATGATCTCCCGGATCTGGAACGAGTGCGCCGCCAGGCCGAGCACGAAGATCCCGAACAGGAAGCCCACGTCACCGAGCCGGGTGACGAGGAACGCCTTCACGGCGGCGCGCGAGGTGGCCCGGTCGTGCCAGTAGTGCCCGATGAGGAAGTACGAGCAGATGCCCATGACCTCCCACCCGACGTACAGCACGAGCAGGTCGCCGGACAGGACCACGAGCAGCATCGCCGCGGTGAACAGCGACACGAACGCGGCGTAGGAGGAGTAGCGCGGGTCGTCGCGCATGTAGGCGACGGAGTAGATCTGCACCGCGAGCGCCACGCAGCAGACGAGGAGCGCGACCACCGAGACGAGCCCGTCGACCTGCAGGGACAGCGCGACGGACGCCGTGCCCGTCGGGACGCGCGTCAGCGTGCCGACGTGCGTCGCGGGGTCGCGCAGTTGGTCGGCGGCCAGGACCGCGGTGAGCACGGTCGAGGCCGCGACGGGCAGCACGGCGATCAGCGCCGGGCCGTTCGCGGGCATCCGGCGCGCCAGCACGAGCGCGCCGCGCCGCGAGGCGCCGGGCGCGGGCGTCCGCAGCCGGCGTGCGAGCGGGGACAGCAGATGCGAGACGGTGTGCCCGAACAGCATGCCGATCAGGGCGGCGGCGAACGGGAGCACGACCGCGACGGCCGCCACGACGATCACCGGCGCACCCCTTCGTCGTCGGTCATGGACCCCGCCTCGGGGTCCGGGTCGCCCTCGGCGAGGGTACGGAGCCGGTCGACGTCGACCGTCTGCCGGTTGCGGTAGATCAGCAGGATCAGCGCCAGGCCGATGCCCACCTCGGCGGCGGCCAGCACGATGACGAACAGCGTCAGGATCTGGCCGCCGTGCAGCCGGTCGGCCCACCGCATGTCGAAGACGACGAGGTTGAGGTTGACGGCGTTGAGCATCAGCTCGACGGACATCAGCACGAGGATCGCGTTGCGCCGGGCGAGGACGCCGTACACGCCCACGGCGAACAGCAGCGCCGCGATCACCACCGGGTAGACGAGATGCATCAGATCTCCTCGTCCACGCGGGACAGCACGATGGTGTCCTCGTCGTCGGGGGTCGCCCGGCGCCTGGCCGTGCCCAGCCGCCGCGCGACCGTGCCGCGCGGGGCGGCGGGCCGGCGCCGTGGCTCGGGCTCCTCCTCCTCGGGCTCCGGCCCGGCGCCGCCGATGTCGGTGCGGGACAGCACGATCGCGCCGATCAGCGCGGCCAGCAGCAGCACCGACAGCGCCTCGAACGGCAGCACCCAGGTCTGGAACAGGCTCCCGCCCAGCGTGTGCGACGACCCGCTGCCGACCCGGTCCTTGATCGGGACGTACGCCGAGCGGAACCCGCGGACCAGCGTCGTCACCAGCACGCCCGCGGTCGCCACCGCCACGACGAGGGCGACGATCCTGTTGCCGGAGTCCAGGTCCTCCGAGCGCCCGATCGGCGCGCGGGTCAGCATGATCCCGAACAGCAGGAGGACGACGACCGCGCCGACGTAGATCAGCACCTGTACCCAGGCGACGAACTCCGCCGTCAGCACGAGGTACGAGCCGGCCAGCGCGCCGAACGACACGACCAGCCACAGCGCGGCGTGCACGAGCTGCCGGGTGGCGACGACGAGCACACCGGCGCCCACGGCCACCACGCCGAGGAGCACGATGACGAGGTCCGCCGCGGTCACCTGGCCTTCAGCTCCTTGGGCGGCTCCGCGCCGGGGTCGTGCGCGGGCGGCGGCGGCACCGTCCACATCCACTCGCGGAGGCGCTCCCGTTCGTGCGTCAGCTCGGCGATGTCGTACTCGGCGTACTCGAACTCCGGGGACCAGAACAACGCGTCGAACGGGCACGCCTCGATGCAGATGCCGCAGTACATGCACAACGCGAAGTCGATGGCGAACCGGTCAAGGACGTTACGGGTGCGCGCCCGGCCGCCCGTCGGCGCCGGCAGCGTCTCCTTGTGCGAGTCGATGTAGATGCACCAGTCGGGGCACTCGCGAGCACAGAGCATGCAGACGGTGCAGTTCTCCTCGAACAGCGCGATCACGCCACGACTGCGCGGCGGCAGGTCGGGCTGCACCTCGGGGTACTGCCGCGTGATCGACCGCCGCGTCATCGTGCGCAGCGTCACCGCGAGCCCCTTCGCCAGGCCAGTTCCGGGAAGCCGTGCCACGGTTCACCATGATTACCTATAGGGAGCGTCTTTCGAACACGACCGTATACCCATCGAGCCCGAACGGGTTGCGGCGATACGGCGGTCTCCCGGCTTACCATCGGGCCATGACGCGGTCGCCGATGCCCCTGCCCGAACGGCGGCCGTCGGGGCTCCCGCCGCGCCCTCCGTCCGACGGGCTGGGCTGGGCGGTGGTGCCGCTCATCACCCTCGGCGTCGGCTCGCCGGTCTCGTTCCTGTACGCCGCGGTCCGGCGGCGTTCGGCGGGGCTGGCGGTCGCCGCGGCGGTGTACGCCGGCGCCCTGGTGGCGGCGTACGAGGCCCTTCTCGCGCAGGGCGACGAGCCGCACACCCTCGGCCTGCTCCTGCTCCTGGGGACCTGGATCGTCAGCGCGATGCACGCCGTCGGCGCCCGGCCCCGCCTCTACCCGCCCGCCGACCCGAGCGACCAGCGGAACCGCCGGGTCGTGGAGGCGGCGCGGTACCGCCGGACGCTCCGCGAGGAGGCCCGCCGGATCGCGCTGGAGGACCGCGGCCTGGCACACGAGCTGCGCATCGGCCGGCCCGACCTGGGCCCGCGCGCGTACGACGACGGCGGGCTGATCGACGTGAACCACGCTCCGCCGCAGGCCCTGGGCCTGCTGCCGGGCGTGACGCCGGAGATCGTCGACCGGATCGTCCGCTGCCGGGCCGAGCAGGGCGGGTTCATCTCGGCGGAGGAGCTCGCGCTCCAGGCCGACCTGCCGCCCCGGATCGTCCCCGACATCGCCGAGTACGGCCTGTTCCTCACCTGAACGCCGGCCGGCGGCGGGGGTGGGGTGAACCGAACCCCCGGATCTCCGTACCCGCACGATCGCCCGGTACGGTGCTCGGCCGCGAGCATGGAGGCACGACATCGCCGCTCGATGAAGGAGACCCCGATGACCGCGCTGACCTCGCATTCCGCGCCGACCACCGGCCCCGCGAGGACGTCCGCTCTCGCGCCGACCGCCGGTCCCGCGGCGACTGCTCGTTTCGCGTCGACCGCCGGTCCCGCGACGATCGCTGCTTCCGCGCGGGCCGCCTGGTGGGGGATGCCGTTCACGGCCGACCCCTGGCGGCGCACCGCGTACCTCGCGCTGGCACCGGTCGCGGCGGTGGTGGCGATCGCCGACGGCGGGCGGCTCCAGCGCCGGCTGGCGGGCGCGCTCCTCGGCCATGGCGTGCGGGCCGGCCGGCTGCGCGGGGCCGCCGTCCTGCCGCTCGCCCTGGTGAGCCTCGTGGTCACCGGCTACGGATGGTCGCTCGCGGCCCTCAACCTGGGCTACCCGGTACGTTGGCTGATCGGGATGGGCGGATCGTACGAGCACGCGTGGGGCGGTCCCGCGTTCGCCGGGGTGTGGGCCTTCCACGCCGTGTTCGGCGGGCTGACGTTCCTGTTCCTCATGCCGTGGATTCTGCGCGGCCTCACCGCGCTGCACGTCCGGATCCTGGGCCGATGGAACGCCTGAGCGCCGGGGTGGCGTCCCGGCCGGTGGCCGCCGCGCGGGCGGCCTTCGGCCGGCGGGCGGCGGCCGAGCTGCTGTACGCCGTGGCGAGCCTGCCGCTCGCCGTCCTCGGCTTCGGCTACGCGGCGGCGACGCTCGTGCTCGGCCTGGGCCTGGCCGTCACCGCGGCCGGCATCCCGCTCCTCGCCGTGGGCCTGCTCGGCGCCCGGTGGTTCGGCGGCCTGTACCGCCGGCTCGCCGGGCGGCTCCTTGGCGAGCGCGTACGGCCGCCGGCGCCCCACCGGCCCGGCTCCGGGTTCTACGGCCGGGTCCAGGCCGTGCTCGGCGACGCGGCGGGCCGGCGGGCGATGGCGTACCTCCTCCTGCGGCTCCCCCTGGCCCTCCTCCATCTCTACGTCGTCCTCTTCACCTGGGGGTGGGGCGTCGTCGCGCTGACCTATCCCCTGCAGCGCGCGTTCGGCCTGAACGACGTGACCACCCGTGACGAGCGCGGGGTGCTCCGGCACGGCTTCGTGATCGGCGGCCTCCACCTCGACACGTGGCCCCGTGCCCTGCTCGTGTCGGTGGCCGGCGCGGCCCTGCTGTTCCTCGCGCCGCGGGCGGTACACGCGGTCGTGCTGCTGGACCGGATGCTGATCCGGCGGCTCCTGGGCGGCTCGTCCGCCGCGGAGCGCATCCGCACGCTGGAGGAGACCCGGGCGAGGGCCGTCGACGACGCCGCCGCGACGCTCCGCCGCATCGAGCGGGACCTGCACGACGGCGCGCAGGCCCGTCTCGTCGCGCTGACGATGCAGCTCACCCTGCTGCGGGAGACCGCGCCGGAGGGCCCTGTCCGGGACCTCGCCGCGACCGCCCAGGCGACGGCGCGCGAGGCCGTCGCCGAGCTGCGCGAGCTCGTCCGCGGCATCCACCCGCCGGTCCTGGACAGCGGGCTGGACCCCGCCCTGGCCTCGCTCACCGCGCGTGCCGGCCTGCCCGTCGAGCTGCGCGCCGACATTCCCGTACGGCCCACGGCGGCGATCGAGTCGATCGCGTACTTCTGCGCGGCGGAGCTGCTGACCAATGTGATCAAGCACAGCGGCGCGGCCCGCGCCGAGATCGAGGTGGTGCAGCGCGAGGACCGGCTGCGGCTGCGCGTGCGGGACGACGGCTCGGGCGGCGCGGTCGTCGGTGCGGGGTCGGGCCTGCCCGGCCTCGCCGAACGGATCCGGCCGGTCGACGGCCTCCTGGAGGTCGACAGCCCGGCCGGTGGGCCTACGGTGATCACCGTCGATCTCCCTTCTCACGCCTGAGGATCGCCCCATGCGCATCGTGATCGCCGACGACGCCGTCATCCTGCGGGAGGGGCTGGCCCAGCTGCTGGCCGTGCGCGGCCATGAGGTGGTCGCGGGGGTCGGGGACGCCGCGGCGTTGCGGGAGGCGGTTGCGGCGCACCGGCCCGACGTCGCCGTGATCGACGTACGGATGCCGCCGACGCACACGGACGAGGGGCTGCGTGCGGCGATCGACCTGCGCCGGGACCATCCGGGCGTGGGGATCCTGCTGTTCTCCCAGTACGTCGAGACGCGGTTCGCCGCCGACCTGCTGGCCGGGTCGTCCGCGGGCGTCGGCTACCTGCTGAAGGAGCGCGTCGCCGACCTGGACGACTTCGTCGACGCGCTGCGGCGGGTCGCCGCGGGCGGGACCGCGCTGGACCCGGAGGTGGTCACCGAGCTGCTCGGCTCCCGCCGGCAGGGCGTCGACGCGCTGACGCCGCGCGAGCGGGAGGTGCTGGCCCTGATGGCCGAGGGCCGGGCGAACGCGGCGATCGCCAAGACCCTTGTCGTCTCCGACCGGGCCGTGGAGAAGCACATCGCCAACATCTTCACCAAGCTCGGCCTGGCGCCGTCCGGCGACGGCCACCGCCGGGTGCTGGCGGTCCTGCGCTATCTCCGGTCCTGAACGCCCTCCGGTCCCGGAGGTCTCACCCGGAGGCCGCGGTCGACGAAGCCGATCATCCAGTCGAAGCTCTCGTCGGTGTCGCCGCTCCATTGGAAGCCGTTCGCGGTGTGGAGCGCAGCGTACCCGTGGAAGAGACACCGCAGCGTCCGCAGGGCGTGCACCATCTCGTCCTCCTCGACGCCGTACCCCCGCAGGATCGCGGCCATCGACTCGAGGACCCGGGCGCTCGCGTCGTACAGCTCGTCGCCGGGGCCGCTGACCTCCGCGCCGATCGTCGCCGTGTAGCGGCCCGGGTGGGCGGTGATGTACGCGCCGAACGCGCGGGCGAAGGAGGCCAGCGCGTCCGTGCCGGCCCTGCCCTGGATGGCGGCCCGTACGACCTCGCCGAGCTCGGTCATCGCGAGGACTGCGATCCTGCGCCGCAGGTCGTCCAGGCCGTCGACGTGCTTGTACAGGGACGGCGCGCGGACGCCGAGCCGCTGGGCCAGCGCGCCCATCGCCAGGTCCTGGTAGCCGATCTCGTCGGCCAGCTCCGCGCCGGCCCGGACGACGTCGGCGGCGGTCAGTCTGCCCCGTGGCATCGCTCGTCCTCCTCGCTCACGCGGCCGTGTGCTCCTTGAGGAACGGCACGATGACCGCGGCGACCTCCTCGGGGAACTGCGCGTGCGGGTAGTGCCCGGCGCCCTCGATCATGGCGACGGCGCCCCGCCCGGCGGGCATCCTGGCGACGATGCCGTCCGCCTCTGCCTTCGGGTCGGCCCAGTCGGGGTCGAGCGTGCCCATGACGATCAGCGCCGGGCACGGGAGGTCCGGAAGGTGGGCGTCGGCGTCGGTCGGCTTGGACTGCCCCATCCTCCGCAGGGCCGCCATCCGCTCCGTGTCGCTCAGGCTCGCGCGGATCGCGCCGACCTGGTCGGCGAAGTCGGCGGGCTTGGTGCCGGGGTAGGCGTGGTCGAGGTAGCGGGTCCAGGTGTCCACGCTGCCGGACATCGCGGTCCGTAGCAGCAGCATCGCGCCCTTGCGGTAGCGCCCGACCCGCAGGAGGCCGCCCAGGTCGACCTTCTGCGCCCGGGTGAACGGGGCGATCTCGACGACGGCGCTGACGAGGTCCGGCGCCTGGGCGGCCGCGATCGTGGCCGCCCCGCCGGCGAAGGAGTGGCCGACGATGACCGCCGGGCCGCCGAGGTGGCGGATGAGCGCCAGCAGGTCTCCGGCCGTGTCCGTACGGCTGTAGGAGGCCCAGCCGGTGCTGGACTCGCCTTGGCCGCGCAGGTCGGCGCTCGCCACCCGGAAGCCGGCCGCGACGAGGCGGGGGGCCAGGAAGCGGTAGGCGCTGCGCAGGTTGCCCATCCCGGGCGCGAGCACGACCAGCGGCCCCTCACCGGCCACCTCGTACGCGATCCGCCCACCGTCGACGTTCATCAACTCGGTCATCGCCATCTCCTTGGCTAACTCTGATAGCCATAAAGCTAATCCGATTAGCCGAGCGCCGTCAAGCCTCCACCACCGAGGAAAAGAGAGCGCCCGCCCACGAGGTCGTGGGCGGGCGCGGGAATCGGCGCGCCGGCGTCAGCCGATGGCGATCTTGATGACGCCGGTGAGGGCCAGCTGGACGAGGGCGAGAGGAACCAGGCCCGCCCAGGCGAGCTTCTGCAGCTGGTCCTCGCGCAGCCGCGGGTAGCTCACCCGCAGCCAGATCACGACGAACGACAGCACGAACACCTTGACCAGCGTCCAGAGCCACCCGAGCTGCTCATCGAGCACCGGCCCCTTCCAGCCGCCGAGGAACAGCACGGTCGTCAGCCCGGACAGCACCACGATCCCGGCATACTCCGCCAGCAGGAACAGGGCGAACCGCAGCCCCGCGTACTCGGTGTACGGCCCGAAGATGATCTCGGAGTCGGCGACCGGCATGTCGAACGGCGGACGGCGCAGCTCGGCCAGGCCCGCGACGAAGAACACCACCGCGCCGATCACCTGCCAGGGCAGCCACCACCACCGCCACTGGTCGACGATCCCCGACAGGTTCAGGGTGCCCGCGGCCATCGCCACCGAGGACGCCGCCAGCACCATCGGCAGCTCGTACGACAGCAGCTGGGCGGCGACCCGCATCCCGCCGAGCAGGCTGTACTTGTTCGCGCTGGCCCACCCGGCCATGATCGCGCCCAGCACGCCGACGCCGATCATCGCGAGCGCGAAGAACAGCCCGGCGTCCATCGACACGGCCACCTGGCCGCCCGGCCCGACCGGAATCACGATCAGCACGACGAGGTACGGGATGAGCGCGACCGCCGGCGCGAGCGAGAAGATCCGCCGGTCGGCGGCGGCCGGGATCACGTCCTCCTTCTGGGCGAACTTCACCCCGTCCGCGACGAGCTGCGCCCAGCCGTGGAACCCGCCCGCGTACATCGGCCCGAGGCGGCCCTGCATGTGGGCCATGACCTTGTGCTCGGCCTGCCCGACGAGCAGCGGCAGCACGGCGAACGCGCCGACGACCAGCAGCAGCTTGACGACGACGACCAGGACGTCAGACATCGCCGCCCTCCGGGTCGATGCCGCGCGCCCGGCGGCGCGCCGGCCGGTCCCCGGGTTCCTCGGCCGCCCCTCGGCGCGCCTTCCCGGCGGCGCGGGCCGCCGGACCCCAGTCCTGGGGTACGCCCGGCGGCAGCATGCGGCGGCGGCTCGGCGCCCCGTGCCCGGACTCACCGGGCTCCTTCGCACCCGGCCAGGGCTTGGCCACCCGCGCCGCCAGGACGAACTCCTTGCGCAGCGGGTGACCTTCGAACCCGTCCGGGAGCAGCAGCGGAGTCAGATCCGGATGCCCATCGAAGATCACGCCGAACATCTCGTGCGTCTCCCGCTCGTGCCAGTTCGCGCCACGGTAGATCGTGGTCGCGCTCACCAGCCGCGGGTCCTCGCGCGGCACGGTCGTACGGAGCAGCAGATGGTGCCCCTGCTCGAGCGAGTGGACGTGCATCACGACGGCGAACCCGCGTTCCAGCTCGTCCACCGCGGTGAGCCAGTCGAAGAAGCCGCAGCCCAGGTCGTCACGCGCGAACGTCAGCGCCTCCTCCCACAGCTCCGGAGGGACATCGACGGTCAGCAGGCCGAAGGACTCCTCCGCGCGGACGTCGTCACCGAACCGGCGCGCCCACGACACCGCCAGCTCAATCGTCATCGCTCAGCCCCGGGATGATCGTGTGGTCGGTGTCACCGTGCACGGGGGGCGGCTCGGCGAGCCTTCGCAACCGGCCGCCGAACCGTCGTCTCCGCCTCTCATCCGGCGGGCCGCCGCCGGAGGGCGGCTCGGCGGCCCTCGCGCCGCCGGACGCCTCGGGCGGCTCTTCCCCGGCGGTCTCGTCGACCGTGGGCAGGACCTCGGTGGGCTCGTCGGGTCCCTTCAGGGACGGTGGCGCCCCGGCCGGCCGGCCGGACCCCTCCGGAGCCGGCGTCTCCCGGGCCGTGCCCGGGTCCTCCGGGACCGGCAGGTCCTGGGTGGTGCTCGCGTCGGGGACCGGCGGCAGCACCTCGGTCGGCCGGTCCGCGACGTCGGAGGGGCTCACCGGGGGGAGTTCGCGCGTGCCCCCGGGATCGACGGCCGGGAGCTCCTGGGTCTCCGCGGCGGTGGCCACGTCGCCGGACGCCGGGACCGCGGGGACGGGCAGGTCCTGGGTCTCGACGGAGTCCCGGGTCCCGGCCGAAGACTCCTCCGGCGGCGCCGGGACGGCCGGCGGGAGTTCCTGGGTCCCCGTCGCCGCGACGTCCTCGCCCAGCACGGTGAGCTTCTGCGTGGGCTGCTCGGCGGCCTCGATCTCCTCCGGCTCGGGCACGGGCGGCAGCACGAGCGGACGGCGGAGGACCGCGGGCGTCGGCGGCCGCCGGACGACCGGCGGTGGCGGCGCGACGGCCTCACCGTGCCCGGTGTACCGCTCGCCGAGCGACTCGGCCGCGATCTTCTCCTGCAGCTTGAGGATCCCATGCAGGAGCGCCTCCGGTCGCGGCGGGCAGCCCGGAACGTACACGTCGACGGGGATGATCTGGTCGACGCCCTTCGTCACGCAGTACGAGTCCCAGTACGGCCCGCCGCAGTTGGAGCAGGCGCCGAACGAGATGACGTACTTCGGCTCGGGCATCTGCTCGTACAGCCGCTTCACGGCCGGCGCCATCTTGTCGCTGACCGTGCCGGAGACCACCATCAGGTCGGCCTGCCGCGGCCCTGGCGCGAAGGGGATGACGCCCAGCCTGATGAAGTCGTGCCGGGACATCGACGTCGCGATGAACTCGATGGCGCAGCAGGCCAGACCGAAGTTGAACACCCACAGGGAGTACCGCCGCCCCCAGTTGAGCACGAACTTGATCGGCTTGGGGGCGAGCCGGGAGGCGGGCCCGATACGCGGCTCGGGGAGATCGACGGCACCCATGCCCCCATTCTTACGCGTCCGCACACCACGTCGGCGACAAGGTGGATGACGGCGGGACCGTTGGGGCACACTTGTCACAGGTGGGTCACGGTACGCAGCCGCGAGAGTAGTCGATTGCTCACGGAGCGTACATCGACGTCCATGTCGAGCGAGGAATGACGGCGAGTGGTGGCTGAAGTGGCTCCGGAACAGCCCCTTCCACCGCGGTATCTGCCAGGGGAGGGCGAGCCTTTCACCATCCACCACCTCCTGGAGATGCCCGGCGACAAGGTCCGCTACGAGCTCTTCGAAGGTGCGCTCCTCGTGAGCCCGTGGCCCGCGATCAAGCATCAGGCCATCCGTGACGAACTACGCCTGTGCCTGAAGAACAGCGCCCCTCGCGGAGGCAACGTCTTCACGGACGTGACCGTGCGGCTGGGAAGCGACGTGACCGCTTTCGTCCCGGACATCGTCGTCATCCGGCCACAGGTGAAGTTGGGTGATCGAGGATTCCTCGAGACCGAGGACGTACTCGCGGTCGTCGAGGTCGTCTCGCCCGGCAGCGCCGGCACCGACCGGAGATTCAAACCCACGCTCCATGCCGGTGCGGGCATCCCGTGCTTCTGGCTCGTCGAACCGCAGAGGTTCCGTGGAATTCAGCCCGGGGAGCAGCCGCCCGTCGTGCTCGTGCACGAACTCGACGAGGAGAGCGGCTCCTACCGGCTCGCCGAGCGCCTGGCCGGCGGGGCGAAGGGGCGGATCACGCTGCCCTATCCGGTCGAGTTCGACCCGGCGGAGCTGCTGCCGCAGGACGGCTGAACCGCCGCCCGCGGCTCAGACCCAGCCGAGGACGCCCTTCTTCCAGGCGTACGCGAGGCCCGCGGCGATGAAGGCGAGGAAGACGAACATCTCGCCGAGCGTGACGTAGCCGTACCCCTTCGCGGAGAAGACCGTCGCCCAGGGGAACAGGAACACCGCGTCGACCGCGAAGACGACGTACAGGTACGCGAAGACGTAGTAGCGGACGTACGACTGCGCCCAGCCCTCGCCGACGGGGTCGACGCCGCACTCGTACGTGGTGAGCTTCTCCGGAGTCGGCCGGTGCGGGCGGAGTGCCCGGTTGGCGAGGAACGCGCCGCCCACGATCGCAGCGCCGATCGCGAACAGCACGACGACCGTCAGGTAGGTCCCGTAATAGCCGTGCACGAGCCTCAGCGTAATCGGATCTCCCGCGGCGGACGACCTCCCCCGCCCCGCGGACCGGCGCTCGTACGGGCATCGACCGGGTAACAGACCGCTTTTCCGTCTTGTCCGACGATAAGGGTAAACGTAAGGTCACGGCGTCGATCGTCATACAGGGGACATCATTGAGCACGGAGCGAGACGGCGTTCAGGAGCCGTCGCCGGAACAGCCGGGCAAGCCGGAGGGTATCGAGCACGCCGGATCGCCGGAGGAGGCGCGCCCGTCCGCGCCAGGTGAAGGTCCAGCGCAGACGCCGCCCTCCGACCCGCCCGAACCGTCCCCGCAGGACGCGGGATCGGTACCCGGCGAGCAGGTGGCCCCGCTCCCCGAAGCATCCCAGCCCGGGCAGTCCGGGTCCGGGGAGTCCGGGTCCGGGGAGTCCGGGTCCGGGGAGCCGGCGCAGGCCGGCGGCGCGGCCGCCGGTGCCGCCGAAGCGCCCGCCCCGGGGTGGACGCCTTCCTCCTCCCCGCACGCGGGCCCGGGTGGTCCCGGAGCGCCCGACGGGCCCGCCGGACCGGGCGCGGACCCCGGTGGGTCCGGCCCTTACCCGCAGCACCCTGGCGGCCCCGCTCCCTACCCGGGCGGTCCGGCCGGGCCCGGGCCCTTCCCCGGAGGTCCCACCGGACCCGGACCGTACGGCGACCCCACCGCCACGCCCGGTCCCTACGGCGACGCCACCCCGGCGCCCGGTTCCTATGGCGACGCCACCGCCCCGCCTGGACCGTACGGCGACGCCGCCGGGGCACCCGGGCCGTACGCGGGAGGCCCGGCCGGGCCCGGGCCATACGGGCAGCAGGCCGGCGGGCCCGGACCGTACGCGGGCAACCCCGCGGGGCCCGGGCCGTGGGAGAACCCCAGTGGCCCTGTCGGACCGACCGCCGGACCGCAGGGCTGGGGTGGCGGGCAGGGATGGGGCGCGCCTCAGCCGTACGGGTTCGGGCCGCCACCGCGGGCGAAGAAGTCGAAGGGCGTTCTCATCTCGGTGCTGGCCGGCGCCGGTGTCGTTCTCGTCGTTCTCGCCGTCGTCGGTGTCGTGGCGCTGGGCCGCTCCGGCGACGACGACCCCAAGACCACGTCGGGCAAGGCGGCGCGCGAGGCGGGTCGCCGGATCGGCCAGGCGGCCGGGCTGACGCTCACGGGCACCTACGGCGGGAACCAGGCGACGTTCGGCGTGACGAAGGCGGGGAGCGCCCGCGGCACGTTCACCGCGAGCGGTTCGCAGGTCGGGCGGGTCGACGTCGGCGGGACCACCTACCTGAAGGCGAACAGCGGCTTCTGGAACGACCAGGGGCTGACTTCGGCCGACGCCCAGAAGGCGGGTGACAACTGGACGAAGGCCCCTGACGACCTCACGACGCTCAGCCTGGCCGACCTGGCGCCCTCCCGGCTCGGGTCCGTCCTCGCCCAGGCGGCGAACGACCCGCTCGCCGTGCGGACGACGGTGGGCGGCGTGCAGGCCGTCAAGATGAGGGTCGCCGCACGGACGTACTACATCACGAAGAGCGAGCCTCGCCGGGTGCTCCGGCTGGAGGGCGTCTCGGGGTCGGACCGGTACGTCTTCGACGTCAAGCCGCTGACCTCCGCCACCGCCGGTGAGGTGTTCAACGGGCTCCGCACCGATGTGCGCGCGCTGAAGGACGCCTACGATCCCGACCTGACCGTGGTGCCGGCCGGCAAGCTGCAGTTCGGAAGCTGCACCGAGTCGGGCTGTACGGTGCACGCCGACGTCCGGGCGACGACGCTCCACGACACCGACGGCGGTGTCCGCGTCACGATGAAGATCTCGTTCAGCGCCACCACCTACGGGTCGTCGGTGTCGACCTGCAGCGACACGGCGTCGGCGAAGCTGGACTCCCAGGTACGGCTGTCCTGCCGGACCAGCGGCGGTAAGTGGTCGTCCTGGTACCGCTCACACGTCGGGCGGTTCACCATCCACGCGACGCCGTCGTTCTCCGGGACCGTCAACACCGCCGCCGACGTCAACGGGCTGCTGGACAAGCTCGCGGAGGAGCAGCGGACGAGCTGAGAAAGCACTGAGCACGAACTGCGGACGGCAGGCGCCGGGTCCCTGCGGCCCCGGCGCCTGCCGTGCCCGTTTTCATGGGCTTTCACGGCGTTCACCGGCCGGCTTCGCCCGGGCCGGGGCACCCGCCGGGGACATGCCACGCCTCCCCGTTTCGAGGAATGCCGAGGGTCAGGCCCTATAGTTCGGCACGTGTCCGGACTCCTGCTCTTCGCACGGCTGCACGTCGACCTCTGCCGGTCGGCGAGCGCCCTGTGTCCGGAATCGACGGCGGCCTGATCCGGCCGCCCGGCGCGGCGCACCGGTCCGCCGCTCGCATGAATGGCGACGCCATGGCCTGGGAAGTCAGTACGAGGGCGTGATGCGAGCGGGGCGGATCACTGGGCGCTGCGACGCATCTCACAAGCGCGCTTCTAGCAGCCAATGTTGAAATAACCACGTGATCCGGGACGTAGCATGAAGGTAAGCCTAAGTGGCACGTCGGTGGCGGATGCCCCCCTCCGCCCGAGTGCCGCGCGTCGAGGAGGTCCTGCTCTGTGACCAAACAGGTCCGGCAACTCGACCGCGTCATCATCCGTTTCGCCGGGGACTCCGGCGACGGCATGCAGCTGACCGGCGACCGCTTCACTCAGGAGACGGCCGCGTTCGGCAATGACCTGTCAACACTGCCCAACTTCCCCGCCGAGATCCGCGCGCCGGCAGGCACGCTTCCCGGCGTGTCCAGCTTCCAGCTGCACTTCGCCGACCACGACATCCTGACGCCGGGCGACGCACCGAACGTCCTGGTCGCGATGAACCCCGCGGCGCTCAAGGCCAACGTCGGCGACCTGCCGCGCGGCGCGGACCTCATCGTCAACACCGACGAGTTCACGAAGCGCGCGCTGGCGAAGGTCGGCTACGCGGCCAACCCGCTCGAGGACGGCTCGCTCGACGAGTACCGCGTGCACTCGCTGCCGCTCACGTCGATGACGGTGAAGGCGCTCGAGGACTTCGACATCTCCAAGAAGGACGCCGAGCGGGCGAAGAACATGTTCGCGCTCGGGCTGCTGTCCTGGCTGTACCACCGGCCGACCGAGGCGACGGTCCGGTTCCTCGAGGTGAAGTTCGCCAAGAAGCCCGAGATCATGAAGGCCAACATCGCGGCCTTCCAGGCGGGCTGGAGCTACGGCGAGACGACCGAGTCCTTCTCGGTGTCGTACGAGGTCAAGCCGGCGACGCTGCCGCCGGGGCTGTACCGCAACATCTCCGGCAACATGGCTCTGGCGTACGGGCTGATCGCGGCGAGCGTCCGGTCCGGACTGCCGCTGTTCCTCGGCTCGTACCCCATCACGCCGGCCTCCGACATCCTCCACGAACTGTCCAAGCACAAGCGGTTCGGGGTTCGAACGTTCCAGGCCGAGGACGAGATCGCGGCGGTCGGGGCGGCACTCGGCGCGTCGTTCGGCGGCGCGCTCGGCGTGACGACCACGTCCGGTCCGGGCATCGCGCTGAAGGCCGAGACGATCGGCCTGGGCGTCGCGACGGAGCTGCCGCTCGTCGTCATCGACGTGCAGCGGGCGGGCCCGTCGACGGGCATGCCGACCAAGACCGAGCAGGCCGACCTGCTGCAGGCGATGTACGGCCGCAACGGCGAGGCGCCCGTGCCCGTGGTGGCGCCGGCGACGCCGTCGGACTGCTTCGCCACCGCGGTGGAGGCGGCGCGCATCGCCGTGAAGTACCGGACGCCGGTGATCCTGCTGTCCGACGGGTACCTCGCGAACGGCTCCGAGCCGTGGCAGGTGCCCGGCGTCGACACGCTGCCGCAGATCGACCCGGCCTTCGCGCAACCCGGCCAGGAGGACTTCCAGCCGTTCAAGCGGGACCCGGACACGCTGGCCCGCCCCTGGGCGGTGCCGGGCACTCCGGGACTGGAGCACCGCATCGGCGGCATCGAGAAGGCCGACGGCAGCGGCAACATCTCCTACGACCCGGACAACCACGACCTGATGGTGCGGCTCCGCCAGGCGAAGATCGACGGGATCGCCCGCGACGTCGCGCCGCTGGCCGTCGACGACCCCGACGGTGAGGCGCGCGTGCTCGTGCTCGGCTGGGGCGGCACGTACGGCGCGATCGCCGCGGCCGTGCGGCGCATCCGGGTCTCCGGGGACAAGGTCGCGCAGGCGCACCTGCGTCACCTGAACCCGTTCCCGGCCAACCTCGAAGAGGTGCTGCGCTCGTACGACAAGGTGATCGTGCCGGAGATCAACCTGGGTCAGCTCGCGCTGATCCTGCGCGGCCGTTTCCTCATCGACGTGATCGGCTACAACCGCGTCCGCGGCCTGCCTTTCAAGGCGGAAGAACTCGCGGACGTCATCCGGGATGTGATCAACTCATGAGCGACCCTCTGGCCCTCGTGCCGAAGGACCCCGAGCGGCAGACCGCGAAGGACTTCAAGACCGACCAGGAGGTCCGCTGGTGCCCCGGGTGCGGTGACTACGCCATCCTCGCGGCGGTGCAGGGCTTCCTGCCGGAGCTGGGCCTGAAGCGGGAGAACATCGTCTTCGTCTCGGGCATCGGCTGCTCGTCGCGGTTCCCGTACTACATGAACACCTACGGGATGCACTCGATCCACGGGCGCGCTCCGGCGATCGCGACCGGGCTGGCGTCCTCGCGCCCGGACCTGTCGGTGTGGGTCGTGACCGGCGACGGCGACGCGCTGTCGATCGGCGGCAACCACCTGATCCACGCGCTGCGCCGCAACGTGAACCTGAAGATCCTGCTGTTCAACAACCGGATCTACGGGCTCACGAAGGGGCAGTACTCCCCGACCTCGGAGGTCGGGAAGATCACCAAGTCGACCCCGCTGGGGTCGCTGGACTCCCCCTTCAACCCGATCTCGCTGGCCATCGGCGCGGAGGCGTCGTTCGTGGCCCGGACGATCGACTCCGACCGCAAGCACCTGCAGTCGGTGCTGCGGGAGGCCGCCACGCACAACGGCACGGCGCTGGTCGAGATCTACCAGAACTGCAACATCTTCAACGACGACGCGTTCGCGCCGCTGAAGAACCCCGAGACCCGCGACGACGTGACGATCCGGCTCGAGCACGGTGAGCCCATCGTGTTCGGCGCGAACCGGGACAAGGCGCTGCGGCGGTCGGCCTCCGGCTCGCTGGAGGTCGTCCCGGCCGACTCGCCGGACGTCCTGGTGCACGACGCCACGAACCCGGACCCGTCGCTCGCGTTCGCGCTGTCCCGGCTCGACTCGCCGACGTTCGAGCACACGCCGATCGGGATCTTCCGCAACGTCGAGCGCCCGTCGTACGACGAGCTGATGCGGACCCAGATCGACGAGGCGATCGCCCAGCAGGGCCCGGGCGACCTCGCGGCACTGCTCGGCAGCGGGGACACCTGGCGCATCGACTGACCGCGGCGAGCCGACGAGCGAGCGGAGTGGTCGGTGAGGGACGAGCCGGCCGCGTAGCGAGTGAGGAGGCGAGCGCGGCATGAGCACCGCGGCAGTGAGCCCGCTTGTTACGCCCGCGCGCCCATGGAATCGTTCGGTTCCATGGGCGTTCGCGTGGAGAAGCAGGGGCCGGTGACGACCGTGGTGCTGGCCCGTCCCGAGGTGCGTAACGCCGTGGACGGGCCGACCGCGCGGGCGCTGGCCGAGGCGTTCCGGGCGTTCGACGCCGACGCGGAGGCGAGCGTCGCGGTGCTGTGGGGCGAGGGCGGCTCCTTCTGCGCGGGCGCGGACCTGAAGGCGCTGGGCACCGACCGCGGCAACCGCGTCGATCCGCCCAGCGTCGGTGCCTCCGCGCACGACGTGTCCCACGCGGCAGAGGGCCCGATGGGCCCGACGCGGATGCGGTTGTCCAAACCCGTCATCGCGGCGATCAGCGGGCACGCCGTCGCGGGCGGCCTCGAACTGGCGCTCTGGTGCGACCTGCGCGTCGCCGAGGAGGACGCGGTGCTGGGCGTCTTCTGCCGTCGCTGGGGCGTCCCCCTGATCGACGGCGGCACCGTGCGCCTGCCGCGCCTGATCGGCGAGTCGCGGGCGGCGGACCTCATCCTCACCGGCCGCGCCGTGCCGGCGGCCGAGGCGCACGAGATGGGCCTGGTCAACCGCGTCGTGCCGCCGGGACGGGCGCGCGCGGCCGCGGAGGAGCTGGCCGCGCGGATCGCGGGGTTCCCCCAGGACTGCCTGCGGCACGACCGGATGTCCATGCTCGAGCAGCGGGGCCTGGAAGAGGACGCCGCGCTCGCGAACGAGTACCGCCACGGCCGGGCCGTACTCGAGGAGACCGGCCTGGCCGGCGTCCAGCGGTTCCGGGACGGCGCCGGCCGGCACGGCGCCGTCGACCGCTGATCAGACCGACGACACGGACCGGCTCGTCGTCGACGTGGCGCCCGGGCTCGGAGTCGACGTCGTCCCGGTGGGCGCCGGGGTCGGCGACGTCGACGAGGTCGAGGTGGACGTCGGGTCCGGGGTGGGCGTGGGGGTCTGCGTCGGCGTGGATGGCGGGGTCAGGGTCGGTGCCGGCGGCGTGTAGACGGGGGCCGGGGTGGGCACCGGCACTCCCTTTCCCGTCTTGAGCCGGTTCACGATGTCCTCCGCGGCGCTGCGGCTGAGGTCGCCGGTGATGAGCACCCGGCCCTTGGTGATCGGGGCGTCCACCTTGGGCGCGGCCACGACCTGGTCGCGCACGGTCAGCGCGTACATGCGGCCGGTCGCGTTGCGGGTGAGGCGCTTCAGCGCCCGGCCGTCCGCCGGCGTGAGGCTGATCGAGACGGCGTACCCGCCGGCCTTCTTGGCGCGCTCAACGTGGAGGTCGTTCACCCGTTTGATGGTGATGCCGGTCGTCAGTTCGTAGCAGACGGGACCGATGCCGCTCTGGCCCATCATGCCCTGGACTCCGGGCGGGCACTGCTGCCCGGGAATGGCCTGCGCGACCGGGAAGATCTTCAGCGGTGCGGCGAAGCGCGTCGGATGCTCCTGGGAGAACGCGACGATGAGCGTTCCGGTCAGGGCGATGGCGGCGATGACGAGCCACAGGATGACGATGGTCGCGATCAGTCCCGGCCGGCCGGCGGCCCGCCGCGCGGCTCCCGCGCCGGACCCGCGGTCCGGCCGTTCGCCCGTACGCCGCACGATCCGCAACACCGACCTCCGTTCCTCCGGTCTCCCGGAGGAGGACGGCTGTCCGCCGCCGGAGGTTGTCGTGCCGGCGGCGTCCGGTGGCACGGGGGTGATCGGGCTCCCGATCGGAGGCATCGTGCGCGTCCGGCCGGCAGACGCGGCCGACTCGGCCGGTACCGCCGGTGCCGCCGGCTCGGCCGATGCGGCCGGCTCGACCGGTGCCGCCGGCTCGACCGGTGCCGCCGGCTCGGCCGGTGCCGCCGGCTCGGCCAGTGCCGCCCGCTCGGCCAGTGCCGCCCGCTCGGCCGGTGCGGAAGGCGCCGTGCCCGGCGCGGGAGCGTCGGTGGGCTGCGAGGGCGGGACCGGAGGCATCGGACGGGTCGTGTCCTCGGCGTCGCCGCCGGGCTCCTGGGGTCGTCCGTGCGGGGAGACCGGTCGGCGTGCGGACCGGTGAACCGCGAACCTCAAGGTGTCTTCTCCTCCGCGTGGGGGCGGGCGGAAGGCTCTCGCCGGGGGTGAATCGGGTCAATGGCATCATGCGGACGGCCTGGTGCGCCAGACCGGGGGGCGTCCACGGCCGCGGCCGACCGGCCGTATTCAGGTTTTCGGCGGCCGGAGCCGGGTAGCCCGTGCCGCGGAACTCCGCGCCGTGAGCCCGGAGGCGCGCGGGTCCGGAACCGTTTTGGATCTTCCGTACGCCGTTCGGGGCTCACTCGGCGCAGTCGGGCGTTAGCGTCAGGTCATCGGCGTCCTCGGTGCGGGTCTCGGCCGGTCCGAGGGCCAGGGAGAGCACGGAGAGGGGACGGAAGATGGTTGCCATCGGATACACGATGATGTGTGAGCAGGCGGCTCCGGACCAGTTGGTACGCGATGTCCGGTCCGCCGAGAACGCCGGGTTCGACTTCTCGGTCATCAGCGACCATTACTTCCCGTGGCTGCCCGCACAGGGCCATTCCGGCTATGCCTGGGCGATCCTGGGAGCCGCGGCGCAGGCCACGGAGCGCATTCCGCTGATGACCTTCGTGACGTGTCCGACGATGCGCTATCACCCGGCGATCGTGGCCCAGAAGGCCGCCACCGTGCAGATCCTGTCCGGCGGGCGGTTCCGCCTCGGCCTGGGCGCCGGGGAGAACCTCAACGAGCACGTGGTGGGCAAGGGCTGGCCGATGACGAGCGTCCGGCACGAGATGCTGAGCGAGGCGATCGAGGTGATCTCCGCGCTGTTCGACGGCGGGACGATCGACTACCGGGGCGCCCACTTCGACGTGGAGTCGGCCAAGCTGTGGGACCTGCCCGACCGGCGCGTGCCGATCGGCGTCGCGGTGTCGGGGCCCGAGTCCTGCCGGCTGGCCGGCGAGCAGGCCGACATCATGATCGCGACCGAGCCGAAGGGCGAGCTCGGTGAGATGTTCGACGCGGCGGGCGGATCCGGCAAGCCGCGTGTCGGGCAGCTCGCCATCGCGTACGACACCGACCGGGAGGCGGCGGTCAAGCGGGCCCACGAGCAGTTCCGGTGGTTCGGCCTCGGCTGGCCGGTGAACGCCAACCTGCCGGGGACGGGCGCGTTCGAGTCGGCGAGTCGGTTCGTCACGCCGGAGCAGGTCGCGCAGCAGCTGTCGTGCGGCCCGGACGTCGACGAGCACGTGGAGAAGATCAAGGGTTTCGTCGACGCGGGGTTCGACGAGGTCGCGATCGTGCAGATCGGCGCCGAGCACCAGGACTCCTTCATCTCCTGGGCCGAACGCGACCTGCTGCCCGCGGTCCGCTCACTGTGAGGTCCGGTCAGGGAGCCTTCAGGTCGGCGTAGTCCGAGCACTTCCCCGGGCGGCCGGCCACGACCGTCCGATCATGTGGGAGGCTGCCCGCTCTCGCCGGGGAGCGCCGCGTAGGGTCTACGCCATGAGGCGGGGGCGGTGGGCGGCGGTCGCCGGCGCGGTGGCCGTGCTGGCGGGCGGGGTGGCCTGGGCGGCGCTGCCGGGGCCGCCGCGCGTACGGGCGTCGGAGCAGCGCGTCGCGGTCGTCGACGGGCCGCACGACGACCGGCACATCGCCCTCGACACGACCTTCTTCGCGCCCGCCGGCCGCGGGCGCGCGCCCGCGGTGCTGCTCGCGCACGGGTTCGGCGGCAGCAAGGACGACACCCGTGGCGAGGCCGAGCGGCTGGCCCGGCACGGGTACGCCGTGCTCACCTGGTCCGCGCGCGGCTTCGGCCGCTCGGACGGTGAGATCACCCTCGACTCCCCCGACTACGACGTGAAGGACGTCCGGCAGCTGATCGACTGGCTGGCCCGCCGCTCCGAGGTGCGCCTCGACGCGCCGGGTGATCCGCGCGTCGGCGTCGCCGGGCAGTCCTACGGCGGCGCGATCACTCTGCTGGCCGCCGCGTACGACCGCCGCGTCGACGCCATCGCGCCGCAGGTCACCTGGTACGACCTGGCCGACTCGCTCTTTCCCGACGCCACCGGCCGGGGTGCCGCGAACGGCGTGTTCAAGAAGGTCTGGGCCGGGATCTTCTTCACCGGCGGCGCGTCGTCCACAGCCTGTGGACGGTTCCTGCCGTCGCTGTGCGCGATGTACCAGAGGGTCGCGGAGACCGGGGCGCCCACGCCCGAGGCGATCGCGACGCTGCGCCGGTCCAGCACCTCCTCCGTCGCCGGCCGGATCCACGTCCCGACCCTCCTGGTCCAGGGCCAGTCGGACTCGCTGTTCCCCCTCGACCAGGCCGACGGCAACGCGCGGGCGGTCACCGGCGCTCCGGTGAAGGTCGTCTGGTTCCAGGGTGGGCACGACGGCGGCGACCCGGAGACCACCCGGATCCGCGGGCTCGTCACCGGCTGGTTCGACCGTTACCTCAAGGGCGACCGTACGGCGGCGGAGAGCGGGTTCACCGTCACCCGGAGCGGCGGCATCGACTCCTCCACCCAGCGCGTCGTCGTCACCGCCGCCACCGCGCCCCGGTACCCCGGCCTGTCCGGCGCGGCCCGGCGCACGTTCCCGCTGGGCGGCCAGGAGCAGACGATCCAGAACCCGCCCGGCGGCTCCCCCGCCTCCGTCTCCACGCTGCCCGGGCTCGGCGCGCTGAACGCGGCCGGCGGGCTCGGCGCCGGCGGGGCGCAGTTCGACCTGCCCGGCCAGTCGGCGGCCTTCGAGACCGAGCCGCTGGACGCACCGGTGACGCTCACCGGATCCGCGCGTGTCCGCGTCCACGTCGCCGGCGGGCGGGCCACCCTGTTCGCCAAGGTGTACGACGTCGGGCCGGACGGCCAGGCCACACCGGCCCGCCGCCTCGCCGCCCCGTTCACCCTCGACGGCACGGCGGACGTCGCCCTGCCCGCCCTCGACCACCGCTTCGACGCGGGTCATAGCATCCGGGTCGTCTTCGGCACCACCGACATGGGCTTCGCCTCCCCGGCCCGCGCCGCCTCCTACCGCGTGTCCGTGGACTCCCCGCTGACCGTCCCCGCCGACCCGGCGCTGCGCGCGCCGTCCGCCCCGCTGCCCTGGTGGGTGTGGGGGCTTCCGGCGATCGCGGTGGCGGCGGCCGTCGTCCTCGTCGCGACGGGACGTGGGCGGCGCCACGGCGGCGGCGAACCCGGCGACCCCGAGGTGCCGCTGGAGATCAGCGGGCTCACCAAACGCTACAAGAACGGCCACCTCGCCGTGGACGACCTGTCCTTCCGCGTCGAACGCGGGCAGGTCTGCGGCCTGCTCGGCCCGAACGGCGCCGGCAAGACCACCACGCTGCGCATGCTCATGGGCCTCATCCACCCCGACGCCGGGCAGATCCGCATCTTCGGCGAGCCCGTACGGCCCGGCGCTCCCGTGCTGGCCCGGCTCGGCTCGTTCGTGGAGGGCCCCGGCTTCCTGCCGCACCTGTCCGGCCGCGACAACCTGGAGCTGTACTGGAAGGCCGCCGGGCGCGGCGAGGCGTACCTCGACGAGGCCCTGGAGATCGCCGGGCTGGGCGACGCGATCCGCCGGCCGGTGCGGACCTACTCGCAGGGGATGCGGCAGCGGCTCGCCATCGCCCAGGCCATGCTCGGCCTGCCCGACCTGCTCGTCCTCGACGAGCCGACCAACGGCCTCGACCCGCCGCAGATCGCCGAGATGCGCGAGGTCCTCGTGCGGTACGCCGCCGCGGGCCGGACCGTCATCATCTCCAGCCACCTGCTCGCCGAGGTCGAGCAGACCTGCACCGACGTCGTCGTCATGCACCGGGGCACGCTCGTCGCCGCCGGTCCCGTGGCCGAGATCGCGGGCCACGACGGCTCGATCCTGGTCGGCACCCCGGAGGTCGACCGCGCGATGAGCGTGCTGACCGCGCTGGAGGGCGTCGAGGGCGCGGAGCCGTACGCCCCCGGTGTCCTCGTGCACCTGAACGGCTCGGGCCCCGCGGCCGTGGTCGCGGCCCTGGTCGCGGGCGGCGTCCCGGTCGACCGGGTGACGCCGCACCGCCGCCTGGAGGACGCCTTCCTCGCGCTGATCGGAGACGGCTCATGACCCGGGAGGGACTCGTGGCCGAGGAGCCCGCGTACCGGCGGCGCCGAACGCTGCCGCTGTGCGTCGAGGCCGTGCGCCAGTTCCGCCGGCGCCGCACCTGGATCGCGTTCCTGGTCCTGCTGGCCCTGCCCTGGGTGCTCGCCGCCGCCTTCAAGATCGGCGGCTCGCCGTCGGGGAACGACGCGAACACCCCCGGCCTCGTCACGGTCGCGACCGCGGGCGCGCTGAACTTCACGGCGTTCACGCTGTTCGCATCCGCGGGCTTCCTGCTCGTCGTGGCGGTGGCGCTGTTCTGCGGCGACACGGTGGCGAGCGAGGCGGGCTGGGCGTCCCTGCGCTACCTGCTCGCCGCCCCGGTGCCGCGCGTCCGCCTGCTGCGCCAGAAACTGATCGTCGCCCTCGCGTACGCCGCGCTGGCCGTCGTCAGCCTGCCCGCCATGGCGATGATCACTGGGATCTACGTATTCGGCTGGGCCCGCCTGCGGGTGCCGGGCGCGGACGTCGCGCTGCCGAACGGCACGGCCCTCACCCGGTTGCTCATCATCGTCGCCTACATCCTGGCGTCCGAGCTGGTGGTCGCCGCCCTGGCGTTCCTGCTGTCCGTCACCACCGACTCGCCGCTCGGCGCGGTCGGCGGCGCGGTCGGCCTCGTCATCCTCAGCAACATCATCGACGCGGTCACCGCGCTCGGCCACTGGCGGGAGTTCCTGCCGACGCACTGGACGTTCGCCTGGACCGACGCCCTCCAGCCGCACCTGGAGTGGACCGGCATGATCAAGGGCACGGCCCTGTCCGCCTCGTACGCGGTGGTGTTCCTCGCCCTGGCCGTCCGCCGCTTCCGCGCCAAGGACGTCGTCAGCTGATCCGATTCCCGGAGTACCCGGCCGGTGATCCGGTCGCGGCAGATCGATGGTGACGAATGGGGCTGTTCCGGGCATGATCGAGGCGGACGCGCGGGAGGCGATGCGGGTGACCGGTACCGAATTCGAAGAGCTGCTGGTGTTCGGCGGATCGGGCAGTCCGCGGCTCACCGCCGCGATCTGCGACCACCTGGGCATCAAGCCGGGCCGCGGGGAGGTCATCCGCTTCTCCGACGGCAACCTGTTCGTGAAGGTCAACCAGAACGTCCGCGGCCGGCACGTGCACCTCGTGCAGTCGTCGGTGTTCCCTGCCAACGACAATTTCATGGAGCTGCTGTTCTGGATCGATGCGTTCAAGCGGGCCAGCGCGGCATCGGTGACGGTGCTGATGCCGTACTTCAGCTACGCGAAGGCCGACAAGAAGGACGAGCCGCGGGTGTCGATCCGGGCCCGGGTGTGCGCGCAGTCGATCGAGGCGGCCGGGGCCGACCGGGTCGTCACGATGGACCTGCACGCGCCGCAGATCCAGGGATTCTTCACGCGGCCGGTCGACGACCTGTACGCCCTCCCGCTGCTCGCCGAGGCCATCGGTGACTCCGGCGACCTGGTCGTCGTGTCGCCGGACGCGGGATTCGCCAAGCAGGCCCGCAAGTACGCCAGACGGCTCGGCGCACCGCTCGCCATCGCCGACAAGGAGCGCGTCGACCACAGCGAGACCGCGCGGGTCGTCGACCTGATCGGTGACGTACGCGGCCGCGACGCGGTGATCGTCGACGACTTCACGATCACCGCCGGCACGCTCACCGAGGTCGCGGAGTCCGTGATGGAGCACGGCGCGCGGAGCGTGCGCGCGGCCGTGACGCACGGCGTGTTCACCGGCAAGTCGATGGAGCGGCTGGACTCCAGCCCGATCTCGCGGCTCTACGTGACCGACACGGTGGAGAACCAGCCGGTGCGCCTGTCGCCGAAGGTGCAGAAGGTCTCGGTCGCGCCGCTCTTCGCGGAGGCGATCACCCGTATCCACCGCCGCGAGAGCATCAGCGTCCTGTTCGACTTCTGACCCTCGGCGTCCCGCGCCGGGCACGCTCCACGGCGACACGCATACGCACCGCCGATGACCAGCGGCTTTACAAATGTGGTCGAAAACCGGGATGGCGCGCGGCCGATATCGCTATTTTGTCGTAATGATCTTGAACCGTTATCGTAAGCACGGTCGGGGGTGGCTTGCGCTGGGCGGTGCGGTGATGCTGCTGGCCACCGTCGCGCAGCCGGCGCAGGCGGCCGAGCCGGACACCAGCGGTGTCGCGCGAAAGCTCCAGAAGACCATGGCCGCGCTGAAGTTCGGCGAGGTCCTGGACACCGAACCCCCCACGTCAACCATGGCGACGAAGTCCGCCTCGGTCGACGTCGACCCGGAGAAGAAGCTCGCGGGACGGGATCGGGCCCCCAGGCTGAAGGCGGCGGCCACCGCGGCCGCGACCCAGATCCACCAGCAGCCCAACGTCGACGTGACCGTCCTCGAGCTCGACGGCAAGGGCCGGCCCGTCTCCTCCGGCACCGTCGTGACGAGCCCGACGTACAAGAACGGCGTCATCGTCCCGGTCGACCGGAACTTCCACACCACCGCGGTGCGCTACCGGCACTGGGACACCACCCTGTGGAACACCGACAACGGGCAGGGCGACACCGACGTCGTCCCGGGCCGGGAGAACGCGCCCATCGACTTCATGTCGCCGTACCCGGCATCGACCCTCAAGCTGCTCGTCGGCTTCGGCGTCCTCCAGCTCGTGGACAAGGGCACCATCACCCTGGACGACACGTACGCCTACCAGCCGACGCAGGCCTCCTCCCTGTGCGGTGACGCCACCACCGACACCGTCCGCAACTACTTCGACCGCATGATCACCGTCTCCGACAACGGCTCGACGTGCGCGCTGATCAAGCTGCTGAACGACAAGGGCGCGATCGACGGCCTCAACCAGACCTTCCAGGACATCGGCCTGGAGACGCTGCAGCTGAAGGACACCAACCCAGCCAACGGCGGGAACTGGACCTCCGGCATCAACATGTCCTCGCTGGACACCGCCAAGCTGCTCGCGCTCGTCAACGGCGTGTCGGGCACGGCGTGGACCGCTCCGAACGGCAAGGCGGTCACCAGTGACGTCCTGAGCAGGTCCTCCCGGGAGTTCTTCCTGAAGGAGCTCGGCGAGCAGGGCTGGAACAACGTCCTGTCGACGACGAACTACTGCGGTTACACCTACCCGGCGGCGGGCATGCCGCAGCGGATCGCGCAGCGGTGGATCGGCCCCGACGGGACCGTGACGGTCAACGACGACCCGACCGACGGCAAGTACCTGTACCCCGTGCAGCCCTGCCAGGACGCCGCGCAGGTGACGTTCGCCCACAAGACGGGGCTGTCGGAGAACGCGGTGAGCGACGCGGGCATCGTCAAATCGCTGCCCGGCAAGCCGAACCGGCACTACATCATCGCCGCGTTCAGCAACCTCGGCTACCGGTACATCGACCCGAACCGCCAGGATGTTCAGCCGTCGGTCAACCGGACCGAGAAGTTCGCGCTGCTCGGCCGCACGATGGACGCCTACGAGGCCGCCCACTGACCCGGCCGGACACGAAGTGAAGGGGCCGGGAAATCCCGGCCCCTTCCCTCATCCGCCGACGATGCCGGCTTCTTCGCGGGTTCCGCGGACCGGCGGATGGCCGGGATCGTCATATCCGCGTCATTGCGGCCACCGCATCGGGGCGGCGACGCTGAGGACGTGCGGATCACGTTCCTCGTCCACCCCGGCTTCCAGTCGCTGGACCTCACCGGCCCCCTGGAGGTCTTCGCCCTGGCCGGTGGCACCTACGCCACCGAGGTCGTCGCCGCCGAACGTGCGCCGGTCGAGTCATCCAGCGGTCTCGCGGTCCTTCCGCACCGGGCCTTCCACGACGACCCCGTCGACACCCTGATCGTGGTGGGCGGTCCCGGCACCGCGGAGGCCGTCCGGGACGAGCGGACGATCGCCTGGATCACGACCACCGCGCGGCGCGCCCGCCGCGTCGGCTCGGTGTGCAGCGGCGCGTTCCTGCTGGCACGGGCGGGTCTGCTCGACGGCCGGCGGGCGACCACTCACTGGTCGGCCTGCCGTCTGCTGGAGGAGCGATTCCCGTCCGTCGAGGTCGACCCGGATCCCATCTTCGTACGGGACGATCCGGTCTGGACCTCCGCGGGGGTGACCGCGGGGATCGACCTGGCGCTCGCGATGGTCGAGGACGACCTCGGCGCCGCGGCCGCCCGGACGGTCGCCCGGCAACTGGTCGTGTTCGTGCAGCGGCCGGGCGGGCAGGCGCAGTTCAGCGCGCAACTGGCCGCGCAGCGGCCGGACCGGCCCGGCCTGCGCGAACTGCAGCGGTGGATCGCCGACCACCTGACCGCGGATCTGTCCGTCGAGGCGCTGGCGGCCCGGACGGGGCTGAGCACGCGCCACTTCGCCCGGGTCTTCCGCGACGACGTCGGCGTGACGCCGGGGGCGTACGTCGAATCGGTGCGGGTCGAGGCGGCCCGCCGGCTGCTGGAGACCTCCGCCCGCCCGCTCGACGTGATCGCCCGCGAGTGCGGCTTCGGCACGCCCGAGACGATGCACCGCAGTTTCAGGAGGACCGTGTCCGTCACTCCCGGCGACTACCGCCGCCGGTTCCGTGGCCACGCTTCCGTGGCGTCCCGATGAGGAGCATTCCCGTGCAGATCGTGTTCGCGCTCTACGAAGGGTTCACCCCGCTCGACGCCGTCGGGCCACATGAGGTCCTGTCGCGCCTGCCGGGCGTCACGACGGTCTTCGCGGCGGCCGAACGCGGACCCGTCCGTTCGGACGGGACGCTCACCGTGTCGGCCGACGCGGCCCTGGACGAGCTGGACCGCTGCGACGTCCTCGTCGTGCCGGGCGGTCCGGGCACCCGCGAGGTCGTGCTCGGTGATCAGCGGTACGTCGACTGGGTCCGGCGCGTGCATCGCACGACCCGGTGGACCACGTCGGTGTGCTCCGGCTCGCTGATCCTCGGTGCGGCCGGGCTGCTCGACGGCCTGCCGGCGACGACGCACTGGGGCGCGCGGAAACAGCTCGAGGCGACCGGCGCGACGTACGTCCCCGAGCGCGTCGTGACGGCCGGGAAGATCGTGACGGCGGCGGGCGTCTCGGCCGGCATCGACATGGCGCTGACCCTGGCCGCCCGCATCGGCGGCGACGTCGCCGCGCAGGCGATCCAGCTGTGGATCGAGTACGACCCGCGACCGCCCTTCGACAGCGGCTCACTCCCGAAGGCGTGCCCGGAGGTCCTGGACTTCGTCACCGCCCACCTGGCGACCGGATGACGGGCGCCTAGGATGTTCGGCCCTCGGCGGGCGGTTCCGCCAGGTCCGGGTGGACGCGGGCGGCGTCGATGGTGACGATCTCATACGCGGCCAGGCCTGCCCGGACGAAGGGGTCCTCGGCGATGATTTCCGCGATCCGCCTCCGGTCGACGCCGCGGGCGACGATCGCGCCGCCGTCCTCGGCCGGCACCGTCTGCCCGGACGCCAGGAACGTGCCGGTCCCGTGGTGGCGCTCCAGGTAATCGACGTGGCCGGGAATGTGCTCGGCGATCGCATCCGGCGAAGCGGTGTACCTCAGAAGCAACAAATGCAACTCCACGCCCGCATGATTCCACGTGGTCCGGCGGGGCCGGATGCGCCGCTCGGTCCACGAGGCGGAACTCGTGGCCCGCCGGGTCGCGCATCACCTGGCATCGACCGTGGGTGTCGGTGCGCAGGTCGCCCGGGCCCCACTCCCCGGTCCGGCGGATCGGGCGGAGATTGCCGTTCGCTTACCGTTTCATCTGCGGGAAGTCGTCTACCGTGAGATACCCGGGCGGCCGAGAGTGAGGGGGCAGGCATGCCGGAGGAGCTGGCGCGCTTGACGGAGTTCGTCTACGAGATCGGACTGCTCAAGCGCTACAAGCGGAGCGGCTGGCTCGTCGCCGGCGTCGCCGCTCCCGAGAGCATCGCGGATCACTCCTTCCGGGCGGCGGTGTTGGCCGGCGTCCTGGCCGCCCTGGAGGGCGCGAGTCCCGAGCGGGCCGTCCTGCTCAGCCTCTTCCACGACAGTCAGGAGACCCGGCTGACCGACCTGCCGTACCTCGCCAAGCGGTACGTCACCCGCATGCCCAACGAGCAGGTCACCGCGGACCAGGTGCGCGGGCTGCCCGCGCCGGTGGCCGACCTGGTCTCCGGTTCGGTCGCGGAGTACGAGCAGCGGACCAGTCTGGAGTCGCGCTGCGCGCGGGACGCCGACAAGCTCGAATGCCTGTTGCAGGCCATCGAGTACCGGGACCAGGGGCATCACACGATCCAGCCGTGGATCGACAGTTCGCTCGCCGCGCTGCAGACGCCGTCCGGGAAGAGGCTCGCCGATGAGGCGCTCGCCACCGGGTCGCTCGACTGGCTTCACGGCGCGGTGAACGGGGAGGACGACCCGGTCGCCGGCTGACGCTCTCCACGGTCCGGCCCGGATGTCCAGATCCGCACGCCGTGAGGTTCGTTACTTAGATGTTCCTGACAAGCCGAGTTAGGGTCAGTCACGTGCATAGTGCATCCGATGAGGAGGCGTTCGCATGTGCGGGATTGCCGGCTGGGTGGACTACGACCGCGACCTCACGCGCGACGGCGAGACCGCCCGCGCGATGACGCGCACGATGGCGCTCCGGGGCCCCGACGCCGAAGGGCTCTGGATCGAGTCCCATGTCGCGCTGGGGCACCGGCGCCTCGCCGTGATCGATCTCGAGGGCGGCGCACAGCCGATGAGCGAGGGGCCCGTCACCCTCGTCTACAGCGGCGAGACGTACAACTTCCGTGAGCTCCGCCGGGAGCTGGAGTCCCACGGGCACCGGTTCCGCACCCGCAGCGACACCGAGGTCGTCCTGCGGGCGTACCTGCGGTGGGGGGCCGACCTCGTCGAGCACCTGAACGGGATGTACGCGTTCGCGCTGTGGGACCGGCGGACCGAGGAGCTCCTCCTCGTACGGGACCGGATGGGCATCAAGCCGCTGTACTACGCGCCGACCCGCCACGGTGTGCTGTTCGGCTCCGAGCCCAAGGCCATCCTCGCCAATCCGCTGTTCGGCCCGCGCCTTCGCGACGAGGGCCTGTTCGAGCTGCTCACCACCGCGAAGACGCCGGGTCACGCCGTCTTCGACGGCATGTACGAGGTCGAGCCCGGGCACGTCGTCCGCGTCTCACGCGACGGGCTCACCGACCGGCGCTACTGGGCGCTGACCGCCCGGGAGCACACCGACGGCATCCCCAGGACCGTCCGGCGCGTCCGCGAGCTCTTGGAGGACATCGTCGCGCGGCAGCTCATCTCCGACGTCCCGCTGTGCACGCTGCTGTCGGGCGGGCTGGACTCCAGTGCCCTCACCGCGCTGGCCGACCGGGCGCTGGGGATCGGCACCGTACGCAGCTTCGCGGTCGACTTCACCGATGAGGGCGGCGGCTTCGTGCCGGACGCCGTGCGGGACACGCCCGACACCCCGTACGTCCACGACGTCGCCAAGCACGTCGGGTCCCATCACACCGACGTCGTCCTCGGCAGTGAGAGCCTGGCCTCGCCCGAGGCCGTCGAGTCGGTGCTGCGTGCCCGGGACCTGCCCGGCGGCGGCGACATGGACACCTCGCTGTACCTGCTGTTCGCCGAGATCCGCCGGCATTCCACGGTCGCGCTGTCGGGTGAGTCCGCCGATGAGATCTTCGGCGGGTACCGCTGGTTCCACGATCCGGCCGCGGTCGCCGCGGAGGCGTTCCCCTGGCTCCGCGGCCTGGGCGGGACGATGGACCTGGTGGACCGGGATCTCGACCGGCGCGCCGGCGCGTACCTCACCGAGCGGTACCACGAGGCGATCGACGAGGTGCCCCGCCTGCCCGGCGAGGACGGCGCCGAGCGCCGGATGCGGGAGATCTGCCACCTCCACCTCACCCGGATGGTCCGCCTCCTCCTCGACCGCAAGGACCGGATGAGCATGGCGGTCGGCCTGGAGGTCCGCGTGCCGTTCTGCGACCACCGGCTCGTCGAGTACGTCTTCAACACACCGTGGGCGTACAAGACCTATGACGGCCGGGAGAAGAGCCTGCTGCGCGGCGCCACCTCCGACCTGCTCCCCGAGTCGGTCGTACGGCGGCGGAAGAGCCCGTATCCGGCCACGCAGGATCCCGGGTACGAACGGGCCGTGCGCGAGCGCCTGTCCGGCATCCTCGCCGATCCGAACGCCCCCGTACGGCCCTACCTCGACGAGAAGGCCGCGCGCGCCGTGCTGCGCCGGCCGATCGGCCGGGCCAGCCTCCAGCAGAACCGGACCGCGATGGAACGGATCGTCGGCCTGAACGACTGGCTGACGGCCTATCGTCCCGAACATATCTGATTGTTCAGCATATATCGCTATTGCCGAGTGATCAATTCGCGGTCGATGGCATGGCCGGTTTAAAGTCCCGGCCATGCCATCGCTGAGTCACGAATCGCTCGCCCTGTTGTTCAAGAACCGCCCGCCTCTGGCCGCAGAAATTCTCCATAACGCCTTAAAAGTCGACATCCCGGACTATGAGGAAATCCGGGTTGAATCCGGCGATCTCACCGAGTGGAACCCCGCGGAGTTCCGCGCGGACGCCGTGGTCGTCTTCGAGGCGGCCACCCCCGTGCTGGCCGTGGTCGTGGAGATCCAGCTCGGCCGTGACCAGGGCAAGCGATGGAGCTGGCCGGTCTACCTCGCGGGTCTGCGCGCACGAACGCGCTGCCCGGCGATCCTGCTGGTGATCTGCGCCGACGCGGCCGTCGGCGACTGGTGCGCCGAGCCGATCGACCTCGGCCATCCCGGCTGGACTCTTACTCCGCTGGTGCTCAAGCCCGAGGCGGTCCCGGTCGTGACCGACGTGGCGGAGGCCGTCCGCGCGCCGGAGCTCGCGGTGCTGTCGACCATGACCCACGGCGCCGCCTACGACCGGGCGCGGATGTTCCACGCCCTTCTTTCCGCCCTCGCCACCATCGAGGACGGTGACCGCGCGAAACTGTACATTGACATCGTGCTCGCGGCACTGCCCGAGACGCCGGCCACCGAACTGGAGGCAATCGTGCGCAGCGATACATCTCCCTACAAAAGCGACGCCTTCCGCAGGACCTACGCCGAAGGCGAAGCCAGCGGCGAAGCCAAGGGCGTGGCCAAGGGAGAGACCAAAGGCAGGGTGGAGACCCTCCTTCAGGTGCTCGAGGCCCGGGGCGTCATGGTCCCGGACGAGGCGCGCGAACGCATCACCGCCTGCACCGACGTCGCCCAGATCGAGGCCTGGGTCAAGCGGTCCGTCATCGTCCGCACCGTCGACGCCCTCTTCGACTGAACCGCGCGGGCGGTCGGTCCAGGCCGGCGCGGTCGGTCCAGAACGGCCCGGTCAGTCCAGGCCGGCGAAGAGGTGGCGGGCGAGGAAGTCGTTGGTGAAGGTGCCGTTCGGGTCGTAGTGGCGCGCCAGGGCGTGGAAGTCCGGGAGGCGCGGGTACGCCGCGCGCAGCGCGTCGGCGGGGGTGGTGAACAGCTTGCCCCAGTGCGGCCGGGGGTCGAAGGGTGCCAGGCGCTCGTCGAGCAGCTCGAGCACGGGGCGCACCGCGTCGGCGTCCTTGACCCACGTGAAGTGCAGGGCGACCGTGTCCCGCCCATAGGACGTGCTCATCCACAGGTCGTCCGCCGCGACGGTCCGGACCTCGCAGATCTGCAGGACGGGGGCGATCCGGTCGCGGACCTCGTTCAGGGCGTGCAGTGCCGCGACCGCGTGTGACCGGGGCAGGAGGAACTCCGACTGCAGCTCGTCGCCGCTGCTGCTCGGCGCGAAGTCGGGCCGGAAGTGCGGCAGCCGGTCGTGCCACGGGCCGGGCACGCCGCCCTGCTCGGTGCAGGCGACGGGGGACATCCCGGGCACGGGGTGCCGGGGGCCGTCGGCGGCCCGGGCGCCGAACCACTCCTCCGGCATCGGGTCCCCGCCCGCCGCGTCGACGCGCTCCTTCACCCACACCTGGTCGATCCGAGCCTCGCGCCACGTCGTGAAGAGGCTGACGCTGTACGCGCCGGAGACCACCGCGGCGAAGTGCTCGTCGAGGACTTCGAGGAGCAGCCCCTCGTACACCCGCTGCCGGACGTCGAAGGCCGGCGCGATGTCGAGCGTCACGCTCACGACGACGCCGAGGGCGCCGAGCCCGACGACGGCGCCCGCGAACCGGTCCCCGTCCCGGTCGCGGCTCAGCGAGACCATGTCGCCGCCGGCCGTGACCAGCTCCAGCCCGGACACCGCCGTGGCGAGGTTGCCGTTCGTCTCCCCGGAGCCGTGCGTCGCCGTCGCGATCGAGCCGGCCACGGAGATGTGCGGCAGGGACGCCAGGTTGTGCAGGGAGTACCCCTGGGCGTGCAGTTCGTGGCTCAGCTCGGCGTACCGCACGCTCGCGCCGACCCTCACCGTGCCGGCGCCGCCGTCGATCTCCACGGCGGAGGGCAGCTTCGCGAGTGAGAGCAGCGTGCCCGGCGTGTCGGCGATGTCGTTGAAGGAGTGGCCGCTGCCCAGCACGCGCACCTTCGGGCCGCGCGTCACCAGGCTCCGTACCTCATCGAGAGAGACCGGATAGCGGACCTCCTCGGCCTGGAAGCCGATGTTGCCCGCCCAGTTCCATGCCGCACCGGCCACCGGCCACGCACCTTCCCACCGTCGTCGTCCGCTCCTCCGCGGCCGATCAGTCCACTTCGCACGGTATGCCCTGGCGGAAAATGCGTTGCCCGCCGAGGCCGCCCTCTGTTCTACTCGCGCCGTACGAGCGGTCGACCGAGGAGATGGTCATGCGTCCTGCGTACGTGTCCCCCCAGCAGGCAGTCGCCACCTACGCAGAGGACACGACGCTTCGTGCATTCACCGACGCGACCGGCGCGGAGAGACGCCGGTAAGACCACTCAGACCACCGTCCTGGGCTGCCTTCGCCCGGGCCTTCGCGCGACCGCGGCCCTCGCCGCCGCCGTCACGGCGGCGACCGCGCTGCCGCTCGTCGCACCGCAGCTCACCCGGCGTTTCGTCGACGACGCCATCGGCGGTGCGAGCACCCGCCACCTGGTGTTCGTCGCCGTCGGCTACCTGATCCTCGCCGTCGCCGGGCAGGGCGCCCGTACCCTCACCGCCTGGCTGGCGAGCCGCCTGGCCTGGGACGGCACCAACCGCCTCCGGGAGCGGCTGGCCGAGCACACCCTCGGCCTCGACCTCGGCTTCCACGGGCGGCGTACCCCCGGCGAGCTGATCGAACGCGTCGACGGCGACGTCGTCGCCATCGCCGAGTTCGTCGTCGCCTTCCTGCTGGACGTCGTGGCCGGCGTCCTCCTCCTGGCGGGCGTGCTCGTCGTCATGCTGACCGTCGAACCGCGCGTCGGCGCGCTGCTGCTCGCGTACTGCGCGCTGATCGGGTTCGCGATGGCCCAGGCGCAGCGGCTGGCCGTGCCGTCGGCCGCCCGGTCCCGCGCGCGGTACGCCGCGCTGTTCGGCGACATCGAGGAGCGCCTGGCCGGCCTGGAGGACCTGCGTGCGAACGGCGCCGGCGAGCACGCCGTGAACCGCGTCCACCGGGCGAGCGGCCGGATGTACCGCGCGGAGTTCCGGTCCGAGCGCATCGGCAGCGGCCTGCTCGCGGGCACGTCGGTGGCCTTCGCGGCGGGTACGGCGCTGGTCGTCGCCCTGGCCTCCTGGGCCCGCTGGTCCGGGACGCTGACCGTCGGCACCGCCGTGCTGCTGCTGCAGTACACCCAGATGGTCCGGACGCCGTTCGAGCGGCTGATCGACCAGTTGCGGCAGTACCAGGCGGCCCTCGCCGGTGTCGCCCGCGTCCGGGACCTCCTGGCCGAACGCCGTACGCTGCCGGAGCCCGCCGATCCCCGGCCGTTGCCGGCGTCGGGCCCGCTCGGCCTGCGCCTCGACGGAGTGGGCTTCGCGTACGCCGACGACGGCGCGCCGGTGCTGTCCGGCGTCGACCTGACGCTGGCGCCGGGTGAGACGCTCGGCCTGGTCGGCCGGACCGGCAGCGGCAAGACCACCATCGCCCGGCTCATCCTGCGGCTGTACGACCCGACCGAGGGCGCCGTACGGGTCGGCGGGCTGGACCTGCGGAACGCCGACCCGGCGTCCGTACGGCGGCGGATCGGCGTGGTCACCCAGGACGTGCAACTGTTCACCGCGAGCGTGCGGGACAACCTGACGCTGTTCCGGCCGGACCTCGCCGGCGACCGGCGGCTGCGGGAGATCCTCGCCGAGGTCGGTCTCGGCGACTGGCTGGCCGGGCTGCCCGACGGCCTCGACACCGGGCTGGGCGGCGACGCGGTCGGCGTCTCCGCCGGTGAGGCGCAACTGCTGGCGTTCGCCCGTACGCTGCTCACCGACCCGGGGCTGGTGGTGCTGGACGAGGCCTCGAGCCGGCTCGACCCGGCGACCGAGCGACGCGTCGAGGCCGTCGTGGACCGGCTCCTCGCCGGCCGTACCGGGGTGCTCATCGCCCACCGGCTGTCCTCCCTGGCACGGGTGGACACGGTCGCGGTCGTCGACGGCGGCCGGATCGTCGAGTACGGCCGCCGGGACGACCTGACGGCCGACCCCGGCAGCCGGTTCGCGCGGCTGCTCAGCGCGGCGGGGGTGGCGCGATGAGGCCCGTACCGACCGTGATGGCCGGTCTCGCCCGCTCCTCCGGGCTGCGCCGGTACCTCCTCGGCGGCCTGCTGTGGCTGCCGACGTACCTGTTCCCCATCGGCGGCGGCCTGCTGCTGAAGCGGCTGTTCGACCAGCTCAGCGGGGATCGGGCCGCCGACCTGACGGGGGCGCTGTGGCTCTGCGCCGCGTTCGCCGGGCTGGAGGTGGTCCGCGGCCTGAACATCGTCACCGCCTGGGCGTACGGCGTGTACTGGTGGGAGGCCGCCGCGACCACGCTGCGCGTCAACGTGCTGCGCTCGATCCTCACCGCCCGCGGCGCCGCCGCGGCCCGGCTGCCGTACGCGCCGGGTGAGGCGCTGGCGCGGCTTCGCGACGACGTGTCCGACCTCGTCCAGGTCACCGACGACCTGGTGGACCTGGCCGGCACGGCGCTGTTCGGCGGCACCGCACTGGTGATCATGGCGGCGATCGACCCCGCCGTCACGCTCGCGCTCGTCCTGCCGATGGTCGCCGCAGCGGTGCTGAGCCGGCTGCTCGGCACCGTCATCCGGCGCCTGCACCGCCGCGCCCGGCGCCTCGGCGCCGCGGTGACCGCCCATCTCGGCGACGCGTTCGCGGGCATCCTGGCGATCAAGACGGCGGGCGCGGAGGACGCGGTGCTGGCGCGCCTCCGCGCGCACAACCGCCGGCGGCGGAACGCCGCCGTCCGGGACCGGCTCGCGACCGACCTCCTGGACACGGTGACGAGCGCGACCGTCGAGATCGGCATGGGCATCGTCCTGCTCATCGCCGCCCCCGCGATGCACCACGGGAGCTTCACGGTCGGCGACCTGGCGCTCTTCACCGGCTACCTCGGCTGGCTGACCGCGCTGCCGCGCTCCCTCGGCACGTTCCTGTACCGCCTGCCGCAGGCCGCGGTCGCCACCGAACGCCTCGGCCGGCTCATGGCCCCGCACGAGGACGTCCATGACCTCGCGCGGGTGAGCGGCGTCTGGTTCCGCCGGGACCCGCCACCGGTCCCGGCGCCGCCGCCGCACCCCGACCCGCTGAAGGTGATCGAGGGCCGCGGCCTGACCGTGCGGTACGGGTGTGGCCGCGGGCTGGACGCCGTCGACCTGCGGATCGAACGCGGGTCCTTCACCGTGGTCACCGGAGCCGTCGGGACCGGCAAGACCACGCTCGTACGGGCACTGCTCGGGCTCGTGCCCCTGGACGCCGGAACGATCACCTGGAACGGCCGGCCCGTCGAGGACCCGGGAACGTACCTGGTCCCCGGCCGCGTCGCGTACGCGAGCCAGATCCCCCGGCTGTTCTCCGACTCGCTCCGGGAGAACCTCCTACTCGGCGCGGACGACGACCGGCTCGCCACCGCCATCCGGCTGGCGGCGTTCGACACGGACGTGGCGGACATGCCGGACGGCCTCGACACGGTCGTCGGTCCCCGCGGCGTACGACTGTCCGGCGGACAGGTGCAACGGGCCACGGCCGCCCGCGCCCTCGTACGGAACCCGGACCTGCTCGTCGTCGACGACCTGTCCTCCGCGCTGGACGTGGAGACCGAGCGGTCCCTGTGGGAACGGCTCGCCGACGCGGCGCGCGACGGACGCGGACCGGCGACGCTGCTGGTCGTGTCGCACCGCCGGGCGGCCCTCGAACGAGCCGACCGGATCGTGGTCCTCGATCGTGGCCGCGTCGCCGGTCACGGCCGGCTCGACGAACTCCTGGAGAACTGCGCGGAGATGCGCCGGCTGTGGACCGGCGAACTCCTCATCGAGGCCGAGGAACAGGCGGACCCCACCGTCCGCTGACCTGGCGGCGGCGGTGGGCTCCGGCCCACCACCGCCGTCCAGCCGTTCCGTTCAGCCACTGTGACGTCGCTATTGACGGAACAAGCCCGGCGAACCGGTCATGCGTCCGTCAACGATGACGGCCACGTGGCTCCGACGGCGGTGAGGTGACCACAGAGGTGTCAGCGGTACCCGTAGCTCGTAGGCTCGGGGAATGGTCTGGAGTCTGCTGGGGGCGGTCGCCGCCGCCGTGTGCTTCGGCACGGGAAGCGTGCTGCAGGCGCTCGCCGCGCGCACCGCGCCGACGGGCGCGGGCGTCGATCCGCGGTTGCTGGTCCGTCTCGTCCGGCGGCTCCCGTTCCTCGTCGGCACGGGGCTGGACCTGCTCGGCTTCGTCGCCGAACTGGCGGCGCTGCGGTCACTGCCGCTGTTCGTCGTGCAGGCGGTGATCGCCGCCAACCTGGCGGTCACCGCGGTCGTCGCCGCCTGGGTCCTGCACATCAGGCTGTCCGCCCGCGAGTGGGGCGCGGTCGCCGCGGTCTGCGCCGGCCTGGCCCTGCTCGGCCTGGCCGCCGGTCACGAGAATCCGGCGTCGGTGAGCCTGGCGTTCAGGCTCGCGCTGCTCGGCTGCGTCGTCCTCATGGGGGCGGCGGGGATGCTGGCGGGGCGCCTGCGCGGAGAGACCCGGTCCGCGGTGCTCGGGTTCGTCGCGGGCCTGGGGTTCGGCTTCGTCGCCATCGGCGCCCGCGTGCTGGTGAGCCTGTCCCCGCTCGACCTCCTGGGTGACCCGGCGACGTACGTCGTGGCGGGCGGCGGCCTGTCGGCGTTCCTGTTCTTCGCGACCGCGCTGCAGCGCGGCTCGGTCACGACGACCACCGCCGCGATGGTCGTCGCCGAGACCGTCGTACCGGCGCTGGTCGGGGTCGTCCTCCTGGGCGACGACACCCGTCACGGGTACACCTGGAGCGCCGTGCTCGGCTTCCTCATGGCCGTGGTGGGCACGCTCGTCCTCGCCCGCTTCGGCGAACCCGCCGCGGAGACGGCCGAGGCCGCCCCTGCGCCGACGTCACATCACTGAGTCCGGGCTCAGACGCGGTCTCGAGCGCGGGACTTGTTCTGCTTCCAGGACAGCGGGCCGGGCAGGTCGACCCGATGCGCGCGGGATCGGGAGTTCCACGACCATCGGCCGATTTTGATGCTCCAGGAAGAAAACCCGTGCTCGGTGAAATTGAGGATCAGCGGCCCGAACTTCTGCCGTTTACGGAACATCACGCCCATCGCTGCGCTCCCCTTCGTGGCTCGTAAGCAGGTGTGCCAGCGAATGCCCGCGATGCCCCGAGCCAAACTTTCCGCAGTTCACGCCGGGCCACCGGCGTCAGGCGGCGGCCGTATCATTCCCGCCAGGCGGAACCGGGGCGGCAACCGTAGTGCTGCAGCACCATTAGCGGTTAGGACGTGGGGCTCTACCCTCGGCTTCCCCCGATCAACATGATGTGGCCGTCGGTCCCTTCTACCCGCAGAGGAAACGATGACCACTTTCCGGATCTCCCGTCGCGTCGGCATGCTCTCGGTCGCGACCGCGGCCGCGGCGGCGTTCACGCTGGCGCCCATGGCCTCGGCTCAAGCCGCTCCCGCCTCCCCCAAGGCCGACGCCCCCGTCAAAATCGCGGGCGCCTCGAAGAAGACGTACTTCACCTTGAGCGGGCTGGGCACCAAGCTCAGCGGCATCCCCAAGGGCAAGGCCTGGGTCGGCTGGCACGACGGGTTGGTGACCGACAAGGCCGAGTGGAACGTTCGAGTGACCGACACCGCGTCCGGTAAGTGGTGCGCCCAGGCCCGGATCATTCTCGACGTGCCCGGGAACGACGTCGAATACACGAGCGGCAAGGCCTGCGGCAAGGGCAAGCACCTCGACTGGAAGAAGACCTCGACCGGCAAATCGTTCCTGCGCGGCGTCAAGATACAGGTCTGCCGGAACCTGCCGGTCAGCAACGCCCAGCAGCACTGCGAGAGGAAGAAGTACATCAAGAACCCGTACTACCACTACTGATACCGGCGACCGGCTCCTGACGACTCCGCCTCCGGACGGCCGTCAGGGGCTCCGGCATTGACGCGGCCCCCGGCTCTCTTCTGAGCCGGGGGCCGTGTTCGTCGTAGCCTCGCTGCACTGTCAGAAGACGAACGGCCCCGGGTTCTGGAGCGAGGTGGCCGTGCAGTCCACTCTGAACGTCCCGACCGTGCTCGTGAGGGACTTGGCCTCCAGCACGTCACCCGGGGCGACGGTCCCCGTCAGCGGGCCGGAGTTGAAAGGCTGCCCGAGTAGCGTCCACGCCGGGTTGGCCTTCCCCTTGAAGGTGACGGTGCCGCCGCGCGCGTTGGACAGCGTCAGCGTCGTCTCGATCGTGTTGGCCGGGAACGAGTGGGACGCCCACACCACGGGCGTCGAGAACGTGATGGTCGCTGCCGAGCCGTTCTGCTGGGCGTCAAGCCTGGCCTGCCCAGAGCCCCAGTCGCCGCAGTTGATCTGGATGGTGGCGGTGGCGGGGCCGACGGCCGAGGCCGGCGGGGCCATGACCAGTGCGCCCACGGCCAGGGCCACCGCGCCCACCGTGCCGCTCCCGAGGGTCCTGAGCTTCATGCCAGCCGCCTTCCTGTGGTGACTTCCGGCCTGCCGGTCATGCTCGGTCCGCACGCCGCCACAAGCCCCTCACAAGTACTTATCTGACCGTCATCACAACAGTCAGTAGTTGATTGTTCAAGTATATGGAGGAGATGATCAGCCGTCCAGGCCCGACCTCCGACCCCCGACGCGGCCGGAAGTCGGGTGGACTGAGCCCCGGCCCGTACGCACGCGAACTCAGGTCACAAGCGATCCTCGAAGTTCGCCAGGACGACGGCCCGCCCGCCGATGCTCTCGAAGGCGACGGCGAGCGCCCGGGCCAGCGCGACCTGGTGGTCCTCATCGACAGACCCGATCATCGGCGTGACCTCCACCCGCCGGCGGTAGTAGAGGTAACCATCGTCATCGGTGAAGGCGAGGGCCGGATCGGCGTCCTCGTTGTGCCAGATCTCCAGCTGGTTCCCCTGGACATCGCACGAGTGGACCTTCAGCCGCACGGCGTCGGGGAACGCGTCGAAGACGCTCCGCAGCAACGCCTCTTCGCTCACATCCCCGTCCACCATGACGATGAACTGCAGAGTCTCCGACATGGTCAATCATCTTTTCAAAGCCACATGAAGGACCCGGCCACCCTCATGGCTCCCCCAACGTGCCCTGATGTCCGAGCCTCATCATCGACTGGCCTGGACGTTCCGGCACCGCGTTCAGCAACTCCGCGACGAGGTCGAGATCGTCACGTGTGACATCCGCACCGGCTGCGTTGGTGTTCGCTGTTCGGTCAATACCGAACAGCGAACGCTTGGGATGCCTCGGAGCGCCGGATTGACGCCCGTACCGGCTCACTGGGCAACGAGACGAGCCGGTCGGCATCAATGAACCGCAGGCTCAGCGGCGTGGCGATCACGTAGACGCGCCATCCCGCCGCCTGCGCGAGGACTACCAGGTCCTCAACGCCGGAGGCCGCCGGAGCGGCGCAGACGGCAATGTACAGGACGTTGCCCGAGGTCATGTCTCGCTCGACTGGGGCAGCGGCGAGTCGCTGAGGATGAGATCGGCCATCCGGACCAGGCGCGCCGCATACCGACGCCCTTCGCCACAACGAAGCTTCGGCAGAAGCTCACGGAGCACCCGGCTGCAGTCATCCAGAATGGCGCGCTTCTCCCCATCCAGCGTTCCGTCCAGATAGCTCCTCACGCAACCCGCCATGTCGCCGTCGAGCAGCACGACGGATTCACCGTCGGCCTCCAGCCACTTGAGGTCATCCGGGAACGTCAGCCCGAGGTGCTCCGCCCACAGAACCGAGACCTCGTCGAAGACGACGTCGATCACTCGGCCCGGGCGACGCCGACCGGGCAGGTGAGGCCGGTGCCGCCGACGCCGCAGTAGCCGTTGGGGTTCTTGGCGTCCGACAGGTACTGCTGGTGGTAGTCCTCGGCGAAGTAGAACTCACCGGCCGGGACGATCTCAGTGGTGATCTCGCCGTAGCCGGCGGCGTTCAGCACCTTTTGGTACGCCTCGCGGGAGGCGAGGGCGGCGTCGCGCTCGGTGTCGTCGCGGTAGAAGATGACCGAGCGGTACTGCGTGCCGACGTCGTTGCCCTGGCGCATGCCCTGCGTCGGGTCGTGGCCCTCCCAGAACGCCTTGAGCAGCCCGTCGTAGGAGATCTCGGCCGGGTCGTAGACCACGCGCACGACCTCGGCGTGGCCGGTGAGGCCGGAGCAGACCTCTTCGTACGTGGGGTTGGGGGTGTAGCCGCCCGCGTAGCCGACGGCCGTCGACACGACGCCGGGGATCTTCCAGAAGGCGCGTTCCACGCCCCAGAAGCAGCCCTCGCCGAACTCGGCAATCGCGGTGCCCGCCGGGTACGGCGGCGCGAGGGGGGTGCCGAGCACGGTGTGCCGCTCGGTGACCGGCATGGGGGTGTCGCGGCCCGGAAGGGCCTCTTCAGGGGTCACCATCGTCGTCTTCACGAATCCGAACACCCTTGCAGGGTATCCCTGGGCGCAAACGGGACCCGTCTGTGAAGCAGTGCTGGACAGTACCGTTAAGCACTAACGCTAATTACGGCTTGGTACGATCCATCCGTGGCTGATACCCGTCGTGGCATTGTGTCCGGCATCGCGGCGTACACGATGTGGGGACTGTTTCCGCTCTACTGGCCGTTGCTGAAGCCGGCCGGGGCGCTGGAGATCCTCGCGCACCGCATGATCTGGTCGCTGGTGGCCGTCCTCGTCATCCTGACCGTGCGCCGGAACTGGGCGTGGCTACGGACGATCGGCCTGCGGCGGATGCTGCTGCTGGCCGTCGCCGCGCTGATCATCACGGTCAACTGGGGCACCTACATCTACGCCGTGAACAGCGGCCACACGATCGAGGCGGCCCTCGGCTACTTCATCAATCCGCTGGTCAGCGTACTGCTCGGCGTCCTGGTCTTCCATGAGCGGTTGCGGTCCTGGCAGTGGGCGGCGATCGGGATCAGCGTGGTGGCCGTCGGGGTGCTCGCCGCGGACTACGGGCGGCTGCCGTGGATCGCGCTGCTGCTGGCCTGCAGCTTCGGCACGTACGGCCTGGTCAAGAAGTTCGCGGCGACCGGGTCGGCGGAGAGCCTGACGATCGAGACGGCGGTGCTGTTCGTGCCCGCGCTCGCGTACACGCTGCTCGCGCCCCACCAGACGTTCACCGGGCACGGACCCGGGCACGTCGCGCTCCTCGTCGGCGCGGGTGTGGTCACGGCGATCCCGCTAATGCTGTTCAACACCGCGGCGACGCGTGTGCCGCTCACCGTCATCGGCATGCTGCAGTACCTCGCGCCGGTCATCCAGTTCCTCATCGGCCTGCTGGTGCAGCACGAGGCGATGCCGGCGAGCCGGTGGGTCGGGTTCCTGCTGGTGTGGGCGGCCCTCGCGCTGCTCACCGCGGACGGCCTGCGCGCGGCCCGGTCCAGGCGGCGCGCGGCGGCGCCACGCCCCGAGCCGGTCGCCGAGGCCGCCTGAGTCCGGTCAGACGGCTGCGCGCGGGTCAGGCCTCCTTGTCGGCCTTGACGATGAGCTTGGTGATGTCGTTGTCGAACAGGGCGCTGTAGGAGCGCCAGTCGGTGTCGCCGCCCTCCTGGTATCCGCCGAGCGTCCCGATCACGAGACCGCTCTCCGTCTTGTCGTTGTACTGGATCATCCATGGGCTGCCGCTGGTGCCGCCGTAGAGGCCCTTGCAGTCGAAGCCGATCTGGTACTTCCACTGCTTGAAGGTCCGGTTGACGCACCGAACCGGCTTGTCGGCCGGGTTGTGGCTCTTGGCGGGGTACCCGATCACGGTCACCCGGTTGGAGTATCCCTGGTTGATCCGCAGGACGTTCGACCCGACGACGTCGACGATGTGCCGGCCGCCGACCTTGTTGAGGGCGGCGAAGCCGTAGTCGAGGTCCGGGTCGCCGCGGCGCGTCCAGCGTGCGTCGAGCCAGGTCTTGCGGATGGGCCAGACGCCGTACGGTCTCGGCCGGGAGGTGTTGTACTTCGGGACGAAGGCGATGTGCGTCGCGTAGGTGTGCTTGTGCGGGTCGTACAGGCAGTGGGCCGCCGTGAGGATGAGGTCCTTCTTCGACGTGTGCATGACGCTGGCGGTGCAGTAGTGGTTGCCGCTGCCGTTGTTGTAGAAGAGCGCGCCGACGACGCGGCTGCCGCCGCCCTTCTTGGCGGTGGGTGTCCCGGCGGGCGGCCCGGACCGCTCCGCGGCCTTCCCGGCCGATCGGCTCTCCGGTGGAGTGGCGGACGCCATGCGGGAGACGGTCCAGTACGCGGCCGCCCGCACGGTGTCCGGCTCCGCGTGGCTCACCGCGCGGATGGTCTCGACGTCGGCCGCGACGGCCGGCATCACGATCGCGGACAGGGCGGCCGTCAGCAGCGCACCGTGCAGCACCGAGGCTCAGGCCTGGTCGTTCGCGGTGACGGCCAGGTGGCCGATGTCGTCGTCGAACAGCGGACTGTAGGACCGCCAGTCGGTGTCGCCGCCCCTCTGGTAGCCACCGATCACCCCGATCACGTAGCCGCGCTGCGCCTGGTCGTCGTACTCGGCGATCCACGGACTGCCGCTCGTGCCGCCGGTGAAACCGCCGCAGTCGAACCGGAGCTGGCCGTCGGACTGCCGGGAGGTCAGGGCGGCGCAGCGGATCGGCCGGTCGCTCGGGTTGTTCGCCCGCGACGGGTAGCCGATCACCGTGACTCGGTTGGAGTAACCCGTGTTGATCAGCAGTTCGTCGGCGCCGACGACGTCGGCGACGCGCCGGCCGCCGATCTCCTGAACGGCGGCGAACGCGACGTCGGCGTCCGGGTCACCGTGGTCGATCCAGCGCCGATCCGCCACCATCAGCCAGACCGGCCAGGTGCCGTACGGGCGGCGGCCGCGGCTGTACTTCGGCACGAACACGATGTTGCGGTTCCAGGCGTGGCCGCTCGGGCTGTACAGGCAGTGCGCCGCGGTGATCAGGAGGTTCCGCTTGGCGGAGCCGACCACGCTGGCGGTGCAGTAGTGCCGGCCGGTCCCGTTGCTGAGGAACAGCGCCCCCACGACGCGGCTGCCGCCCGTGTAGCCGGCCATCGGGTAGGCGGCCGGCGGTCCGGCCTGGCGTACGAGGCGGGTGTCGAGGGGGGTCGCGGTCTCCATGAGGTGCTCGGTCCAGTACGCCGCGCTGCGCGTTCCCGCGGCGTGGTCGACGAAGGTGACGGCGTGCACGCCGTCACCGGTCGAGGCCGAGACGGGCGGGACCGGGCTGAGCGGCGCCGCCCCGGCGGCCAAGAGGGCGCAGAGCAATCGTGTCGTCTTCACCCGTGGCTCACCCTCCGTGCGCAGGCGTACACGATGACGAACTATTGCATCATCGCGGTGCCACCGCCGGGCTTTCGCGAGCCGTGTCGCGATTCAGCCGCGCTTCTTGGCGCTCGTGAAGAGTTTGTTGATGTCCTTGTCGAAGACGGAGCTGTACGAGCGCCAGTCGTACTTGCCGCCCTCCTGGTAGCCGCCGATGACGCCGAGCACGTCGCCACGCCGGGTCGTGGTGTTGTAGTTCTTGATCCAGGGACTGCCGCTCGTGCCGCCGTAGAAGCCGTTGCAGTCGAACGTGATCTGGTATTTGAACGCCTTGTGCGTCGTGACGTTGCAGTAGATCGGCTTGTCGACGGACTTGTACTTCTTCATCGGGTATCCGATGACACGAACCTTGTTCGTGTAGCCCTGGTCGATGACGAGCCGGTTCGCGCCGACGACGTCCGCGATGCGCCTGCCGTTCCGCGTGCCGACCACCGCGAAGCCGAAGTCGAGGTCCGGGTCACGGTGCTTCTTCCAGCGCGAGTCGACGTACATGTACTTCACCGTCCAGGCGCCGTACGGGCGGGCGCCCTTCGACTTGCTGTAGCGCGGCACGAAGACGATGTTCTTCGCCCAGCCGTTCGTGCCGTACAGGCAGTGCCCGGCGGTGAGGATGAGGCTCTTCTTGGCCGTGCCGACGACGCTGGCGGTGCAGTAGTGGCTGCCGCTGCCGTTGCTGAGGAACAGCGCTCCGACGACGGGGCTGCCGGTCCACGTCTTGGCGGTCGGCCGGGACGCCGCGCTCACCGTGCCGCTCTTCCCGCTGGACGCCGCACCCATCTTCGCGCTCGACGGCTGAGTCGGCCGGCCGTCCAGCGGGGTGGCCGCCGCCATCCGCTTCGGCGTCCAGAACGCGAGCGTCGCCGGATCGGACACCCCGTACGGATCACCCGCCTGGACACTGACCGAGGTGCTGTGCCGATGGGTCGATCGGGCGGCCGCCGGCCCGGCGAGTGTGACCAGCGCCGCCGGGATCAGGACAAACGGCATTATTTTCGTCGCCCGCACCAGTCACCCCGTCCATGACAATCATTAACACTGGCAAAGCGAACCAATAGCGTAGCCCCAACATCTCCACGGGTGATCAAGGTATGCAGTAACTTGCATGTCCCGTAGTGGACCTGGCCCGGACCGGACATGGACGCGAGAGCCTGAAGGCTCCGAGGAGGAAGCAGTGCGACCAGCTCGTAAGGCCGTCGCGGTAACCGCCATGGCCGTCGCGGCGACCTGTCCGGTCGCCGCGGCGACCGGCGTGGGCGCCGCGCCCGCCGCCACGGACGGCATCGCCGTCTCGCCGCACTCGCCGCACCCTGGCCAGCGGATCCACATCTCCGTGCCCGACTGCAGCGTGGGCCCGACGCCCCACATCGCCAGGTCGGCGGCGTTCACCCGCGACGTCATCCTCTACGGCAAGGCCGACACCGGCGAGGGCGACCCGAGGCTCAAGAGAGACCTGCGGCCCGGCCCGTACGCCATCGTCGCGTCCTGCGGAGACGGCCGTACGGTCCACGGCGAGGTCGTCGTCGCGGCCAGAGCCGGCAGGCCCGGCACCGCGTCCTCGGCTCCGGTCGCATCGCCGCCCACCGAGTCGCCGGCCGCCTCCCCGCGCCCGCCCGCGAGCCTGAGCGCCACGCCTGCGGCCTCGCAGAGCCACGACGCGTCGAAGACGCCGTTCCTAGTGATCATCGCCACGATGGCCGCGCTGCTGCTCGGCGCCGGTGGCACGCTGCTCGTCCGCCGCCGTCGCGGCTAGTAGGGGGTGTCCTCAGGCGTTCGCCTCGCCCGGTGGCACTCCGTCCGGCCTTCCCCCGGCCATCCGGCGCTGTCCCGTCAGCAGGGACGAATCCCTCCTGAGGTGACAGCGCCGGCGACGACCCCACCCCGGGCTGCGGCGGAGACGGCCGTACTAGGCCGTGCGGGTCAGGACGAAGTCGCAGAGGGAGAGGAACGCCTCGCGCGCCGGGACGTCCGGCAGGGTCAGCAGCTCCGCACGGGCCTCGTCGACCCACCGGCGCAGGTCGGCGCGGGCCCGGTCCATCGCCGGGTGGGCGCGCAGCAGGGCGAGCGCCTCGGCGTGCCGAGCGTCGTCGGTGAGGTCGGAGTCGAGGAGCTCGCGCAGCCGGGCGTCCTCGTCCGCGGCCGAGCGCAGCACGTGGAGCACCGGCAGCGTGCGAATGCCCTCGCGCAGGTCGATGCCCGGCGTCTTGCCCGACTCCTCCGACTCCGAGGCGATGTCGAGGATGTCGTCGGACAGCTGGAACGCGACACCGATCTTCTCGCACGCCGACGTCAGCGTCGCGACGATCTCGGGGCCGGCGCCCGCGAGCAGGGCCCCCAGTTGCCCGGACGCGGCGATCAGCGAGCCCGTCTTGCCCGCCACGACCTCGATGTAGTGCTCGAGCGGGTCGGTGCCCTCGGCGGGACCCGCGGTCTCCTGGATCTGCCCGCGCACCAGCCGGGCGAACGTCCGCGCCTGGATGCGCACCGCCTCCGGGCCGAGATCGGCGAGGATGTCCGAGGCGCGGGCGAACAGGAAGTCGCCGGTGAGGATGGCGATCGTGTTGTTCCACCGGTTGTTGGCCGAGACCTGGCCGCGGCGCATCACGGCCTCGTCCATCACGTCGTCGTGGTAGAGCGTCGCCAGGTGGGTCAGCTCTACCACGACCGCGACCGGGATCACCCCGGGCGCGGCCGGGTCGCCGAACTGCGCGGCCAGCAGCACCAGCATCGGCCGGAACCGCTTGCCGCCCGCGTCGGTGAGGTGCCGCGAGGCGTCGGTGATCAGCGCGTAATCGCTCTGCACCGCCTCCCGCAGCGCCTCCTCGACCTCGGCCAGTCTCTCCTGAATGCCTGCTGCGAGCGTGTCATCGACGGCCGGAAGGCCCAGAAGGGCACTACTCACAGACTTCTCCCCAGTCTCAGCGGACGAATAGCTGATTCGCGGCCGACTGCGCCAGGTGCAGTGCGGGGGCGGGAATCACACCGAGGACCAGGGTAACGAACGCCCCAACTGCGACCGCCGTCGCGGTCGCCGGGCTGAAGGAGACGGTCGGCCCGTCCGCCAGCGGCTCGCTGAAGAACATCAGCACGATGACCCGGACGTAGAAGAACGCGGCGATGGCGGAGGACACCACACCGACGATCACCAGCGGCATCGCGCCGCCGGCCATCGCGGCCTGGAACACCGCGAACTTCCCGGTGAACCCGCTGGTCAGCGGGATACCGGCGAACGCCAGCAGGAAGAAGGCGAACGTTCCGGCGACGAGCGGCTGACGCTTGCCCAGACCCGCCCAGCGGGACAGGTGCCCTGCCTCGCCGCCCGCGTCGCGGACCATCGTGATGACCGCGAACGCGCCCACGGTCGTGAAGCCGTACGCCGCCAGGTAGAACAGCGTGCTGGACAGGCCCGCCTTGTTGGTGGCGATGACGCCGGTGAGCAGGAAGCCGCCGTGCGCGATGGAGGAGTACGCGAGCATGCGCTTCACGTCGGTCTGCGTGATCGCGACGATCGCGCCGACCAGCATCGTGAGGATCGCCACGGCCCACATCATCGGCCGCCAGTCCCAGCGCAGCGTCTCCAGCCCGACGTAGAAGACCCGCAGCACGCCGCCGACCGCGGCGACCAGGGTGCAGGACGCCATCAGCGCGGTGAGCGCCGTCGGGGCGCCCTGGTACACGTCCGGCTTCCACGCCTGGAACGGCGCGGCGCCCATCTTGAACAGCAGGCCGACCGACAGCAGCGCGACGCCCGCGAGCAGCAGCGGCTCGTCACCGCCCTGCTTGCTGATCGCCGCCGCGATCTCCGACAGCCGCACCGAGCCGGCGAAGCCGTACAGCATCGCGGTGCCGTAGAGGAAGAACGCCGAGGAGAACGCGCCCAGCAGGAAGTACTTGACCGCGGCCTCCTGCGAGAGGAGACGGCGGCGCCGCGCCAGACCGCACAGCAGGTACAGCGGCAGCGACATGACCTCGAGGGCCACGAACATCGTCAGCAGGTCGTTGGCGGCTGGGAAGATCAGCATGCCGCCGACCGCGAACAGCACCAGCGGGTAGATCTCGGTCTGCACCAGGCCCGCGACGAGGCTCTCGCGCTCCTCCGGGCTGCCGGGGACCGTGGACGCCTGTGCCGTGAACGGGCTGTCCTCGTGCCTCCGCTCGGCGATCAGCAGCATCGACATCAGGGCGAGGACGAGGATCGTGCCCTGGATGAACAGGGTCGGCCCGTCCACGCCGACCGCGCCCATCGCGGCGACGTGGTGCGGCTGGTCGCCGATGCCGAGCGCGATCGTCCAGGCGAACGCCGCGACCAGGCCGACGACGGAGACCAGCACCTGCAGCCCGTACCGCTGGGCGCGGGGCGCGAGGGCCTCGACGAGCACGCCGACGCACGCCGCCCCGAGCACGATCAGGACCGGCGCGAGCCGCCCGTACTCGATGTGGGGGGTCGGGATGTCCCCCGCCGCCATGTAGACGGGTGTCACTGGTGGCTTCCCTTCTCGGCGACCGTCGGCTTCGGGTCCTGCTTGTGGACCTGGACCAGGGTCTGCTTGACCGACGGGTTGATGGCGTCCAGCACCGGCTTCGGGTAGAAGCCGAGCGCGACGATGATCGCGAGGATCGGCGCCACGACGATCAGCTCACGCTTGGACAGGTCCTTCATGCCCTTGACCGCCTCGGCGGTGGGGCCGTTCATCGTCCGCTGGTACATCCACAGGATGTAGATCGCGGCGAGGATGATGCCGACCGTCGCGATGACCGCGGGCACCTTGTAGCGGGAGAACGTGCCGACCAGGACCATGAACTCCGAGACGAAGCTCGACAGACCCGGCAGCGACAGACCGGACAGGCCCGCGACGAGGAAGGTGCCCGCCAGCAGCGGCGCGACCTTCTGCACGCCGCCGTACGCGTCGATCCGCGCCGACCCGCGGCGGGAGATCATGAACCCGGCGAGCAGGAACAGCGCGCCGGTGGAGAACCCGTGGTTCACCATGTACAGCGTCGCGCCGCTCTGACCCGACGAGGTCATCGCGAAGATGCCCAGCGTGATGAAGCCGAAGTGGGACACCGACGTGTAGGCGATCAGGCGCTTGATGTCGACCTGGCCGATCGCGAGGACCGCGCCGTACACGATGCCGACCACCGACAGCGTGAGCACGACCGGCGTGAACCACTTCGACGCGCCGGGGAACAGCTCCAGGCAGAACCGCAGCATCCCGAACGTGCCGACCTTGTCGAGCACGCCGACGATCAGCACGGCGGCGCCGGCCGGGGCCTGGCCCGCGGCGTCCGGCAGCCAGGTGTGGAACGGCACCAGCGGCGCCTTGATCGCGAAGGCGATGAAGAAGCCGAGGAACAGCCACTTGGCCGTGGTCGGCGCGATGTGGAGGTTCCGCAGCTCGTCGAACAGGAACGTGCCGTGGCCGGCGTTCGCCGAGACGACGTACAGGCCGATCACCGCGGCGAGCATCAGCAGGCCGCCGAACAGCGAGTACAGCAGGAACTTCACCGCGGCGTACGAGCGCTGCGCCCCGCCGTAGGACCCGATGATGAAGTACACCGGGATCAGCATCGCCTCGAAGAAGACGTAGAAGAGGAAGACGTCGGTCGCCGCGAAGACGCCGACCATCATCGCCTCGAGGCTGAGCAGCAGCGCCATGTAGGTCTTCACCGAGCGCTTCGGGGGGGTGTCGACCCCGCCCGAGCGTCCCGCCTCGGTCCAGGAGGCCAGGACGACCAGCGGAACGAGGATCGTGGACAGCAGGATCAGCACGAGCGCGACGCCGTCGACGCCGACCGCGTAGTGCACGCCGAACTGCTTGATCCACCAGTACTTCTCGGTGAACTGGAAGCGCGCGCCGTCCGTCTTGAACTGCACCGCCATGACGATGGACAGCACCGCCACGACGAGCGTGACGCCGAGCGCGACCTGCTTGGCCAGCGCGTCACGGCCCTTCGGCAGCAGCGCGACGAGCAGTGCGCCGACGGCCGGGATCGCGATGAGGGCGGTCAGCATGAGGCCACCTTCCGGTGCGGCAGGGAAGTCGTGGCGACCACTAGATCCTCACCAGGAACAGGGCACCGACGACGAGTGCGGCTCTCAAGCGAGCACGTATGGACAGGGCGTACGACGCCATGCCCCGTGCGGCGGGCCACTGCGGCAGTCGTGGCCATCAGATCCTCACCAGGAACAGGGCACCGACGACCAGCGCGGCGCCGACGAACATGGACAGTGCGTACGAGCGGACGAAGCCGGTCTGGACGCGGCGGACCCGGCCGGAGGTCCCTCCGATGAACGCGGCGAGGCCGTTGACGAGGCCGTCGACGCCGCGGTTGTCGAAGTAGACCGTGAGGCGGGTCAGCCACTGACCGGGCCGCATGAGCAGCGACTCGTTCAGCGCGTCGCCGTACAGGTCCTTGCGGGCGAAGGTCACGGCGGGGTTGCCCGCCGGGGCGGTCCGCGGGACCGGGCGGCGCAGGTACTGCACGTACGCGAGGCCGACGCCGACCACCATGAGCGCGAACACGATCGCGGTGTACGGCGTGACCAGCTTGTGCGCCGCCTCGGGCTCGCCGACGACGGGCGCGAGGAACTTCGCGAACCGGTCGCCGAGGATGAGGAACGCGCCGCCGGCGACCGAGCCGATGGCCAGCAGGATCAGCGGGACGGTCATGACCTTCGGGGACTCGTGCGGGTGCACGTCCTCGTCCCAGCGCGGTTCGCCGAAGAACGTCATGAACATCAGGCGCGACATGTAGTACGCGGTGATGCCGGCGCCGATCAGGGCGAGCCAGCCGAGGATCTGGCCGGACGTGCCGCCCTTCTCGAAGGCCGCGTCGATGATGCCGTCCTTGGTCCACCAGCCGGACAGGCCGGGGAAGCCGATGATCGCGAGGTAGCCGAGACCGAACGTCGCGAACGTGATCGGCATGACCTTCCGCAGGCCGCCGTACTTGCGCATGTTCACGTCGTCGTTCATGGCGTGCATGACCGAACCGGCGCCGAGGAACATGCCGGCCTTGAAGAAGCCGTGCGCGATGAGGTGCGCGATCGCGAAGACGTAGCCGGGACGGCCGAGGCCGGCGGCCAGCACCATGTAGCCGATCTGCGACATCGTCGAGCCGGCGAGGGCCTTCTTGATGTCGTCCTTGGCGCAACCGATGATCGCACCGGCGAGCAGCGTGGCGACGCCGACGATCGTGACGAGCAGTTGTGCGTCCGGCGACAGCTCGAAGATCGCGTGGGAGCGGACGATCAGGTAGACGCCCGCGGTGACCATCGTCGCCGCGTGGATGAGCGCCGACACCGGGGTCGGGCCCTCCATGGCGTCCAGGAGCCAGGACTGCAGCGGGAGCTGCGCGGACTTACCGCAGGCGCCGAGCAGGAGCAGCAGGCCGATCGCGGTGATCGTGCCCTGCGACGCCTGCGAGGCCTGACCGAACACGTCCTGGTAGCTCAGGGAACCGAACGTCGCGAACATCACCATGATGGCGACGGACAGGCCGAAGTCACCGACCCGGTTGACGATGAACGCCTTCTTGGCCGCCGTGGCCGCGCTCGGCTTGTACTGCCAGAACCCGATCAGCAGGTACGACGCGAGACCCACGCCCTCCCAGCCGATGTACAGGCCGACGTAGTTGTCGGCCAGCACCAGCAGGAGCATCGCCGCCACGAAGAGGTTCAGGTACGCGAAGAACCGGCGCCGGTCCGGGTCGTGGGACATGTAGCCGATCGAGTAGATGTGGATCAGCGAGCCGACCCCGGTGATCAGCAGAACGAAGCTGATCGACAGCGGGTCGACCAGCAGGTTCATGTCGACCTTCAGCGACCCGGCCGAGATGAAGGGGAACAGGTGCACCAGGCGGCTGCGCCCCTCCGCGTCCTGGCCCAGCATCTGGAAGAAGGCGAGGAGGCCGACGACGAAGGCGCCGAGGGACATCGCGGTGCCCAGCAGGTGGCCCCACTTGTTGGTACGGCGCCCGCTCAGCAGCAGGATCGCCGCGCCGGCGAGCGGCAGGGCGATCAGCAGCCAGGCGACGGACTGGACGCCCTCGGCCGCCTGGGGGTGGAGTTCCGGCCCACCGGCGGCAAGAACAGCGTTCATCGTGGTCATCGGGATGTCCTCAGTACTTCAGCAGGTTCGCGTCGTCGACCGACGAGGACTTCCTGCTCCGGAAGATCGTCATGATGATCGCCAGTCCGACGACGACCTCGGCCGCGGCCACGACCATCACGAAGAACGCGATGATCTGCCCGTCGAGGCTGCCGTGCATGCGGGCGAAGCTCACGAACGCCAGGTTGGTGGCGTTGAGCATGAGCTCGACGCACATGAAGACCACGATGGCGTTGCGGCGGATGAGCACGCCGATCCCGCCGATCGTGAACAGGATGGCGGACAGAACCAGATAGTGGCCCGTCACTGTTCCTCCTCCTCGACCTCGACCGGCTTCTCGATCACGGCCTTGACCGTCTTGGCGCCCTCGTGGGCGACGACCTCGGGGGACGCGCCGTGCAGGTCCTCGTGGTCGCCGGTACGGCGGCGGGCGATGACCGGGCTGACCGACAGCTCCGAGATGCTGCCGTCGGGGAGCAGGGCCGGCATGTCGACGGCGTTGTGGCGGGCGTACGTGCCGGGCGGCGGCAGCGGCGAGACGCGGTCGCTCTTGATCCGCTCCTTCGACAGCTGCTTCTGCGTCGGCTTCGGGCGCAGCCGCTCGCGGTGGGCGAGGACCATCGCGCCGAGCGCCGCGGTGATCAGCAGGGCGCTGGTCACCTCGAACGCGAAGACGTACTTGGTGAAGATCAGCCGCGCCAGGCCCATGACGTTGCCGCCATTGGCGTTCGCGTCCTTCAGGCCGGCCGTCTTCGGCAGCGTCGCGTGGCCGAAGCCGACGAACAGCAGCACCGCGAAGCCGATGCCGACGATCGCGGCGGCCACCCGCTGGCCCTTGATCGTCTCGACCAGGGAGTCGGTGGAGCTGACCCCGATGATCATGACGACGAACAGGAACAGCATCAGCACCGCGCCGGTGTAGACGATCACCTGCACGAACGCCAGGAACGGCGCCTCGTTCACGGCGTACAGCACCGCGAGCGAGAACATCACCGCCGCCAGCATCAGCGCCGAGTGCACGGCCTTGCGCGTCAGGATCATGCCGAGGGCCGCCCCGACCGAGACGATCGCGAGGATCCAGAAGATCGCGCTCTCGCCGGTCTGGTGCGCGCCCGCGGCCACTACCCCGGTCATTTGGCACCGTCCTTGGACTCGCTCTTGGCGCCGAGGCGGTAGTAGTCCTCCTCGGTCTCGCCGAGACGCATCTGGTGCGGCGGGGCCTCCATGGCCTCGGTCAGCGGGGCGAGCAGCATCTCCTTGGTGTAGATGAGGCTCTCGCGGCTGACGTCGGCGAGTTCGTACTCATTGGTCATCGTGAGCGCGCGGGTCGGGCACGCCTCGATGCACAGCCCACAGAGGATGCACCGCAGGTAGTTGATCTGGTAGACGCGGCCGTACCGCTCACCCGGGGAGAACCGCTCCTCCTCGGTGTTGTCGGCGCCCTCGACGTAGATCGCGTCGGCGGGACACGCCCACGCGCACAGCTCACAGCCGACGCACTTCTCCAGGCCGTCGGGCCAGCGGTTCAGCTGGTGCCGGCCGTGGAAGCGCGGCGCCGTCGGCTTCTTGACCTCGGGGTACTCCACCACCTCGGTCTTGCTGAGCATCTGGTGGAACGCGACGCCGAACCCCTTGATCGGGTTCAGGAAATCAAGCACGGGTGGCCTCCGCGGAGTTGGGCGCACGGCCGTTGCCGACGCCGTGGTAGTGCGGCGCGTCGAGCGGCGGCACCGGGAAGCCGCCCGCCATCGGGTCCTGCTCGGCCGCGGCCTCCGCCTCCTCCGGCTGCGCCTCGCTCGCCGAGACCCGCTCCCAGAGGAACGACGCGATGAGCAGGAGGACGACGATGATCGCGGCGACGATCATGATCGGGCCGACGTCGTGGTGCTCGTTGCGCAGGGCCCGCACGACCGACACGAACAGGATCCAGCCGAGCGAGACCGGGATGAGGACCTTCCAGCCGAGCTTCATCAGCTGGTCGTAGCGGACCCGCGGCAGGGCCGCGCGCAGCCAGATGAAGAAGAAGGTGAACATCCAGATCTTGATCAGGAACCACAGGACCGGCCACCAGCCGGAGTTGGCCCCGGACCAGAACCAGGTGATCGGCCATGGCGCGCGGTACCCGCCGAGGAACAGCGTCGTGCACAGCGCCGACAGCGTCGTCATGTTCACGTACTCGGCGAGGTAGAACATCATGAACTTCAGCGATGAGTACTCGGTGTGGTAGCCGGCGACCAGCTCGCCCTCACCCTCGGGGAGGTCGAACGGGATACGGCCGGACTCACCCATCATCGTGAAGATGTAGATGATGAACGACGGCAGCAGCAGGACCGCGTACCAGGACGGCGTGTGGAGCGTCATCCCGGCGACCTTGAACGCCGTGCCGTGCGCCTGCGCCGCGACGATCTCGGACGTGGACAGCGTCCCGGAGAAGAGGAACACCGCCACGAACGACAGGCCCATCGCGATCTCGTAGGAGATCACCTGGGCGCTGGAGCGCAGACCGCCGAGCAGGGCGTACGGCGACATCGACGACCAGCCGGCGAGGACGAAGCCGTACACGCCGATCGAGGCCATCGCCAGCGGCAGCAGCACCGCGACCGGCAGGTCGGCGAGCTGCAGCGGCGTCTTGTGGCCGCCGATCGAGACGACCCCGCCCCACGGGATGACCGAGAAGGACACCATCGCGGGCGCGGCGGCGAGGATCGGCGCGAGGAAGAAGACGACCTTGTCCACGCCGCGCGGGACGATGTCCTCCTTCAGCGCGCCCTTGATGCCGTCGAACAGCGCCTGCAGGATGCCGAAGGGGCCCGCGCGGTTCGGACCCGGGCGGAGCTGCATCCGGCCGATGATCCGGCGTTCCGCCCAGACGGTGATGAGCACCGTCAGGAGCAGGAAGACGAAGACCACCAGCGCCTTGAGGCCGATGATCCACCACGGGTCGTGCCCGAAGCTGTTCAGCGTGGCGCCCTCGGCGAGGACGTGCGTCTCGCTCATGCGACGCTCCCGTTCGAAATCTTCACGACCGCCCCGGCGGAAACGCCCAGGTCCCGGTGGACCGCGCAGCCCGGGGAGTTCTCGGGAAGCCAGACCACGCGATCCGGCATGTCGACGATCTCCAGCGGCAGGGTGATCTCGCCGTGCGCCGTGGCCACGGTGACCTTCCCGTCCGCCGCGATCTCCTCGGCCGTCATCGCGCTCAGCCGCGCGACCGGCGTCTTCGCGGTGCCCGCGAGGTACGGCTCGCCGTCCTGCATCCGGCCCGCGTCGAGCAGCATCCGCCAGGTGGCCAGCCGCGCCTCGCCCTTGCGGGGCTCGGCGGTGACGGCCGCGGCGACGCTGGGCAGGCTCGGCCGGTCGCCGCGGAACGCGCCGAGCGCGGCCATCTCGCGGCGGGCCGCCTCCGGGTCCGGCAGGCCGAGGTGGACGTCGAGCTGGTCGGCGATCGCCGCCAGCACCTTGAGGTCCGACATCACGCCGGGGGTCTTGAGGACGACGTCGAAGTGACGGCCGCGCCCCTCCCAGTTGACGAACGTCCCGGCCTTCTGCGTCACCGTCGCCACCGGCAGCACCACGTCGGCCCGGTCGGTGACCGCGCTGACCCGCTGCTCCAGGCTGACGATGAACGGGGTGTTCTCCAGGGCCTCCAGGGCTCCGGCCGGGTCCGGCAGGTCGTACGGGTCGACGCCGCCGATGAGCAGCGCGTCGATCCCGCCGTCCCGCGCGGCGGCGAGGATGCCCGCCGTGTCGCGGCCCGGCGTCTCCGGCAGCGAGCTCACGGTCCAGGCCCGTGCCACCTCGCCGCGCGCGGCGGCGTCGGTGACCGGACGGCCGATCGGCAGCAGCGTCGGCAGCGCGCCGGCCTCGATCGCGCCGCGCTCACCGGCCCGGCGCGGGATCCACGCGACGCGGGCGCCGGTGGCTGCGGCCAGGCGGCCGGCGGCCGACAGGGCGCCCGGCGCCGCGGCGAGCCGCTCACCGATGAGGACGATCGCGCCCTTGGCCTTGAGCAGCTCCGCGGCGGCCTTGCCCGCGTCGTCCAGGCCGGTCCCGGTGATCAGGTCGCCGAGGACCTCGGCCTCGGCCCCCGGCGCGGTGGCCAGGAGCGTGCCGGACAGCTTGCGCAGGCCGCGCGTGGCGAACGGCGCGACGGAGTAGACCTTCAGGCCCTTCTTGCGTGCCGCCTTGCGGAGCCGCAGGAAGACGATCGGCGACTCCTCCTCCGGCTCGAAGCCGGCCAGCAGCACCGCCGGGGCGTTCTCCAGGTCGGCGTACGACACCGTGATCGGGCGTCCCGCGACGGTCGCCGCGAGGAAGTCGGCCTCCTCGCCGGAGTGCGCACGGGCGCGGAAGTCGATGTCGTTGGTGCCGAGCGCGATCCGGGCGAACTTGCTGTACGCGTAGGCGTCCTCGAGGGTGAGGCGGCCGCCGGTCAGCACGCCCGCCTTGCCGCGGGCGCGGGCCAGGCCCTCGGCCGCGACGCTCAGCGCCTCCGGCCAGGACGCCGGCTCCAGCACGCCGTCCTCGTTACGGATCAGCGGGTGGGTCAGGCGGTCGGGCTGGGTGGCGTACGTGAACGCCCACCGGCCCTTGTCGCAGTTCCACTCCTCGTTGACCTGCGGGTCGTCACCGGCCAGCCGCCGCGTCACCTTGCCGCGCCGGTGGTCGGTGCGCTGCGCGCAGCCGGAGGCGCAGTGCTCGCAGACGCTCGGCGTCGACACGAGGTCGAACGGCCGGGAGCGGAAGCGGTACGCCGCGCCGGTCAGCGCGCCGACCGGGCAGATCTGCACCGTGTTGCCGGAGAAGTAGGACTGGAACGGCTCGTCGGTGGCCGCGCCGACCTGCTCCTTGGCGCCGCGCTCGAACAGGTCGATGAACGCGTCACCGGCGATCTGGTCGGAGAACCGCGTGCAGCGGGCGCACTGGATGCACCGCTCGCGGTCCAGCAGGACCTCCGAGGACAGCGCGATCGGCTTCGGGAACGTCCGCTTCGTCTCGACGAACCGGGACTCGCCGCGGCCGTTGGACAGCGCCTGGTTCTGCAGGGGGCACTCGCCGCCCTTGTCGCAGATCGGGCAGTCCAGCGGGTGGTTGATCAGCAGCAGCTCCATCACGCCGTGCTGGGCCTTGTCGGCCACCGGCGAGGTGAGCTGCGTCTTGATCACCATGCCCGGCATGACCGTGGTGGTGCAGGACGCCTGCGGCTTGGGCATCGGCCGCCCGTTGCCGGCGTCCGGGATCTCCACCAGGCACTGCCGGCAGGCCCCGACCGGGTCGAGCAGCGGGTGGTCGCAGAACCGCGGGATCTGGATGCCGAGCAGCTCGGCGGCCCGGATGATCAGCGTGCCCTTCGGGACGCTGATCTCGAAGCCGTCGATCGTGACGGAGACCAGGTCCTCGCGCTTCTCGACCCCGGTGCTGTCGCTGGTGACGGTCACTTTCCACCTGCCCACGCGGTCGAGGCGGCCCGGTCGAAGGGACAGCCGCCCTGTTCGAAGTGCTTGATGTACTCGTCCCGGAAGTACTGGATGGACGAGGTCACCGGGCTGGTCGCGCCGTCACCGAGGGCGCAGAACGACCGGCCGAGGATGTTGTCCGACAGATCGAGGAGGGTGTCGAGGTCCTTCTCGCTGCCCTCGCCCTTCTCCAGGCGCTTGAGCATCTGCTTGTACCAGTAGGTGCCCTCGCGGCACGGCGTGCACTTACCGCACGACTCGTGCGCGTAGAACTCGCTCCAGCGCAGCACCGCCCGTACGACGCAGGTCGTCTCGTCGAAGATCTGCAGCGCCCGGGTGCCGAGCATGGAGCCGGCCGCGCCGACGGACTCGAAGTCCAGCGGCACGTCGAGGTGCTCGTCGGTGAACAGCGGCGTCGAGGAGCCGCCCGGCGTCCAGAACTTCAGCCGGTGGCCGTTCCGGACGCCGCCGGCCATGTCGAGCAGCTCGCGGAGCGTGATGCCCAGCGGCGCTTCGTACTGGCCGGGCCGGGTGACGTGCCCGGACAGGCTGAAGATGCCGAAGCCCTTGGACTTCTCGGTGCCCATCGAGGCGAACCAGTCGGCGCCGTTGGCGATGATGCCGGGAACACTGGCGATCGACTCGACGTTGTTGATCACGGTCGGGCCGCCGTAGAGGCCGGCCACCGCCGGGAAGGGAGGCTTGAGCCGGGGTTGACCGCGGTAGCCCTCGAGCGAGTCGAGCAGCGCCGTCTCCTCGCCGCAGATGTACGCGCCGGCGCCGCTGTGCACGACCAGCTCCAGGTCGAAGCCGGAGCCGAGGATGTTCGTGCCGAGGTAGCCCGCCTCGTACGCGTCCGCGACCGCCTGCTGGAGGCGGCGGATGACGTGCAGGACCTCACCGCGCACGTAGATGAACGCGTGGTTCGCGCGGATCGCGAACGCGCTGATGATGATGCCCTCGACCAGCACGTGCGGGTTGGCCATCATCAGCGGGATGTCCTTGCACGTGCCCGGCTCGGACTCGTCCGCGTTGACGACGAGGTAGTGCGGCTTGCCGTCGCCCTGCGGGATGAAGCCCCACTTCAGGCCGGTCGGGAAGCCCGCGCCGCCACGGCCGCGAAGACCGGAGTCCTTCACCGCCTGGATGATGTCGTCCGGGTTCATGCCCAGGGCCGTGCGGAACGCCTGGTACCCGCCGGCGTTCTCGTACCCGCGCAGGGTGAACGAGTCCGCCTGGTCCCACGTCTTGGTGAGGATGGGGGTCAGAGTCGTCGTCATTTGGTGGTCTCCTCGGGCTCAGGAGCGGTCCAGCCCTCGCGCTTGGCCAGCTCGAGGCCGCGCAGCGACTCGGGACCGGCCTGCACGCCCTCGCCGGCGCGGCCGTCGTTGAAGCCCGCGAGCACCCGCGACGCCTGCTTCCAGGAGCACACCGAAGACGGGCCGCGGGTCGGCGCGACCGGCTTGCCGGCGCGCAGGTCGTCGACGAGCTGCTTGGCCTTCTCCGGCGTCATGTCGTCGAAGAACTCCCAGTTGACCATCATCACGGGAGCGAAGTCGCAGGCCGCGTTGCACTCGAGGCGCTCAAGGCTGATCTTGCCGTCCGGGGTCGCCTCGTCGTGACCGACGCCGACGTGCTCGGACAGCTCCTCCCAGATCTGGTCGCCGCCCATGATCGCGCACAGCGTGTTGATGCAGACGCCGACGTGGTACTCGCCGACCGGCTCACGCTTGTACTGCGTGTAGAAGGTCGCGACGCCGGTGACCTGCGCGGGCGTGATGCCCAGCATGTCGGCGCAGAACTGGATACCCGCCTCGCTGACGTACCCGACCTCGGACTGCACCAGGTGCAGCATCGGCAGCAGCGCCGACCGGGGCTTCGGGTAGCGGGCGATGATCTCCTTGGCGTCGCGCTCGAGCCGCGCGCGGACCTCGGGGTCGAGGGCCGCGCCGTCCTCATGCGCCACGATCCCCGCCGCGCGCTCGGTGCGCTGCTCGTCGCGCTGTTCCTCAGCGCTCATCGGTCGACTCCCCCCATGACCGGGTCGATACTGGCCACCGCGGCGATGATGTCGGCGACCTGGCCGCCCTCGGACATCGCCGGGGCCGCCTGCAGGTTGGTGAACGACGGGTCGCGGAAGTGCACGCGGTACGGGCGGGTGCCGCCGTCGCTGACCGCGTGACAGCCGAGCTCGCCGCGCGGCGACTCCACCGCGGCGTACACCTGGCCGGCCGGCACCCGGAATCCCTCGGTCACCAGCTTGAAGTGGTGAATGAGGGCCTCCATGGACTGGCCCATGATGTGCGCGATGTGGTTCGGCGAGTTGCCCATGCCGTCGGGCCCCAGCGCGAGCTGCGCCGGCCAGCCGATCTTCTTGTCCTGGACCATCACCGGGCCCGACTTGGCCGAGCCGGAGCTCAGCCGGTCGAGGCACTGCTCGATGATCTTCAGGGACTCTTCCATCTCCGCCATGCGCACGAGGTAACGGCCGTACACGTCGCAGGTGTCCACGGTCGGCACGTCGAACTCGTACGTCTCGTAGCCGCAGTACGGCTGGGTCTTGCGCAGGTCCCAGGGCAGGCCCGTGGAGCGCAGGACCGGGCCGGTGACGCCGAGCGCCATGCAGCCGGTCAGGTCGAGGTAGGCGATGTCCTTGGTCCGCGCGACGAACACGGGGTTCGCGTCGAGGAGCTTGCGCAGCTGCTTGAGCCGGCCCTTCTCCCGCTTGACGAAGTCGCCGATCTTGTCGATCGCGCCCGGCGGCAGGTCCTGGGCGACGCCGCCCGGCCGGATGTAGGCCATGTTCATGCGCAGGCCCGCGACCATCTCGAAGATGTCGAGGGCGTACTCACGCTCGATGAAGCCGTTGAGCATGACCGTGGTCGCGCCCAGCTCCAGGCCGAACGTCGCGATCGCGACCAGGTGCGAGGAGATCCGGTTGACCTCCATCATCATCACGCGGATGACCTGCGCCCGCTCGGGGACGTCGTCGGTGATGCCCAGCAGCTTCTCCACCGCGAGGCAGTACGCCGCCTCGTTGAACAGCGGCGAGAGGTAGTCCATACGAGTGCAGAACGTGGTCCCCTGGGTCCACGTCCGGTACTCCATGTTCTTCTCGATGCCGGTGTGGAGATAGCCGATGCCCAGCCGGGCCTCGTCGACCGTCTCGCCGTCGAGCGTCAGGATGAGCCGGAGCACGCCGTGCGTCGACGGATGCTGCGGACCCATGTTGACGACCATGCGGTCCTCGTCGCCGGACGCGGCGGCGTCGACGACCTCGTTCCAGTCCTGGCCGTTGACGTTGTAGACGGTGCCCTCAGCGGCCTCGCCCGTACCGTAGGCGTCGTAGTCCGTGGCGGTCATGTGTACGACCTCCTCTCGTCGGGCGGGGGCACCTTGGCCCCGCGGTACTCGACGGGGATGCCGCCGAGCGGGTAGTCCTTGCGCTGCGGGTGGCCCTGCCAGTCGTCCGGCATCATGATCCGGGTGAGCGCCGGGTGACCGTCGAAGACGATGCCGAACAGGTCGTACGTCTCGCGCTCGTGCCAGTCGTTGGTCGGGTAGACCTTGACCAGCGACGGGATGTGCGGGTCCGCGTCGGGGGCGGTGACCTCGAGCCGGACGCGCCGGTTGTGGGTCATCGACAGCAGCGGGTACACCGCGTGCAGCTCCGCGCCGGTCTCGGCCGGGTAGTGCACGCCGGACACGCCGGTGCACAGCTCGAAGCGCAGCGCCGGGTCGTCGCGCAGCACCTGGGCGACCTGCGCCAGGTGCTCGCGGCGGACGACGAAGGTCAGCTCGCCGCGGTCCACGACGACGCGCTCGATCGCCTCGCCGAAGTCGGGGTAGGCGCGCTCCAGCGCGTCCGCGATCTCGTCGAACTCGCCCTCGGCGCCGGAAGTGCGGGGACCGCCGAACGGGCGGGGGCTGGAGACCTTGGGCGACTGCCGGATGACCAGGCGGCCGTACCCGGAGGTGTCGCCGGTCGTCTTGGCGCCGAACATGCCCATCCGGGCGATCGGCTGTTCGCGCCGCTCTTCCTCGGCGCGCGCCGGGAGCTGGTCGGCGGCCTGCTCGGCCTGCTGCTCAGGGTGTTGTGACGTCACGAGACCACCTCGGGCTGGTCCAGGAGCGGGAGCTGGCGGAGCCGGGCCTTCTCCAGCTCCTCGATCTCCCGCTTGCGGTGCACGCCCAGCTTGGTGTTCTGGATCTTGTCGTGCAGCTTGAGGATCGCGTCGAGCAGCATCTCCGGCCGCGGCGGGCAGCCGGGCAGGTAGACGTCGACCGGCACGATGTGGTCGACGCCCTGGACGATCGCGTAGTTGTTGAACATGCCGCCGGAGGAGGCGCACACGCCCATCGCGATGACCCACTTGGGCGAGGCCATCTGGTCGTAGATCTGCCGGAGGACGGGCGCCATCTTCTGGCTCACCCGGCCGGCGACGATCATCAGGTCGGCCTGCCGGGGCGAGCCGGAGGCTCGCTCCATGCCCCAGCGGGAGAAGTCGTGGCGCGGGTCGCCGGTCGCCATCATCTCGATGGCGCAGCAGGCGAGGCCGAACGTCGCCGGCCAGACCGAGCTCTTGCGCGCCAGGCCGATGACCTGCTCGACCGTGGTCAGCAGGACGCCTGCGGGGAGTTTCTCTTCAAGACCCATTGTGTCAGTCCCACTCCAGACCACCGCGACGCCACACGTAGGCGTACGCGATGAGGACGGTGACGATGAAGAGCACCATTTCGACGAGACCGAACAGCCCCATGTGGTCGAAGGCGACCGCCCACGGGTAGAGAAAGATGATCTCGATGTCGAAGACGATGAACAGCATCGCGGTCAGGTAGTACTTCACCGGGAAGCGGCCACCGCCGACCGGCTGCGGCGTCGGTTCGATGCCGCATTCGTACGCTTCGAGACGGGCGCGGTTCCAGCGCTTCGGCCCCGTGAAGGAGCCCATGATGACCGAGCCCACGGCGAACAGCAGCGCGAGCGCGCCGAGTACGACAATAGGAACGTAGAGGTTCAAATCCCTACACCCCCCTCTTGGTGGTTGCCTTCGAGCGCGCCGTCGGTGCGGCACGGCCGCGGTCCACGGGCGGGATTCCCAATCCTAGGCAGGGCGATCATCATTTCTTCTCTCGTCTCACGCCGCCGGAGCCATTTTCGACATCGCGTTGATGACGCGGTCCATCGCGTCGCCGCCCCGTGGATCGGTCAGGTTGGCGAGCAGCTTGAGCGTGAACCTCATCAGCGTCGGGTGCGGCAGGCCGTGGCGCGTCGCGAACTTCATGATCCGCGGATCGCCGATCGCCTTCACGAAGACCCGGCCGATCGTGTAGTAGCCGCCGTAGGCCTCCTTGAGCACGCGCGGGTAGTCGTGCAGGGCACGCTCGCGCTGCGCCGGGGTGGGCCGGGCCAGGGCCTGGGCGATGATCTCGGCGGCCATCGCGCCGGACTCCATCGCGTACGCGATGCCCTCGCCGTTGAACGGGTTGATCATGCCGCCGGCGTCGCCGACGAGCAGGAGGCCGCGCGTGTAGTGCGGGGTCCGGTTGAAGCCCATCGGCAGGGCCGCGCCGCGCACCGGGCCGGTGGCATTGTCCTCCTGGTAGCCCCACTCCTCGGGCATCCCGGCGAGCCACTTCTTCAGGAGCTCGCGGTAGTCGACGTTCTTGAATGCCTCGCTCGTGTTGAGCAGGCCGAGGCCGACGTTGGAGGTGCCGTCGCCGACGCCGAAGATCCAGCCGTAGCCGGGCAGCAGCCGGTCGCCGTCCCACAGCTCCAGCCAGGACTCGAGGTAGTCGTCGTCGTGGCGCGGGCTCGTGTAGTAACGCCGGACCGCCACGCCGATCGGCCGGTCGTCGCGCTTGCGCAGGCCCATCGCGAGCGACAGGCGCGTGGAGTTGCCGTCGGCCGCGACGACGAGCGGCGCCGTGAAGGTCACCTCGCCGTCGTCGGTCTTGGCGACGACGCCGGTGATCCGGCCGGTGCGGTCGTCGAGGACCGGGCCGGTGACGTTGGTGTTCATGCGGAGCTTGACGCCCGCGGCGACGGCGCGCTCGGCGAGGATCTGGTCGAAGTCCATCCGCGTGCGGACCAGGCCGTAGTCGGGGTAGCTCGCCAGGTCGGGCCAGGGCAGCTCGAGGCGGACGCCGCCACCGATGATCCGCAGCCCCCGGTTGCGGATCCAGCCGGGCGCGTCGATGTCGACGCCCATCTTCACCAGCTGCTTCACGGCGCGGGGAGTGAGGCCGTCACCGCACACCTTCTCGCGCGGGAAGGTCGTCTTCTCCAGCAGGATGACGTTGAGCCCCGCCTGAGCCAGGTGGTAGGCGGTGGTCGAGCCCGCCGGGCCCGCGCCGACGACGATGACGTCGGCCTCGGTCTCGGGGTCCTTCTGCGTTATGGACACTGGCTCGGTCACGAGAATCCTTCGGGTGCACGGTTTCGGTGGTCCGCCCTGCGGACGGAGCGATGCCGCGACGGATCGTACGGGGCTGCGTGCAGCCGGGTGCGACCCGGGGTGCGTTCTGGCTCTCCATGTTCTTTTGTGAAGCGCTTCACAAGCTCCCTACATCCGTGAGTCTAAACCGTGCCTCTCGATGCTCGGGAACCATGCGCGCTGCCCGATCGTACGCGCCTGCCCGCGTGCTCCGTTAACCGACCGCTTGCGTACGCTTACCTGCGTGACGCGCGCATCCCTGGACAAGCGACCGGCAGAAGTGGCGGCGATGTTCGACCGCACCGCCGCGCGCTACGACCTGCTCAATGACCTGATGACCGGCGGACTCGACCGGCTGTGGCGGCGCGAGGTGGTCAAGGCCCTCGACGTTCAGGCCGGCGAGCGGGTCCTCGACCTCGCGGCCGGCACCGGCACCTCCTCGGTGCCGTTCGCCGAGGCCGGGGCCTACACCGCCGCCTGCGACTTCTCCTTCGGCATGCTCCAGGAGGGTGTGCGCCGCAACGGGGACGCCGGCGTGCGGTTCGTGGCCGGCGACGCGCTGCGCCTCCCGTTCGCCGACGAGTCCTTCGACGCGGTGACGATCTCCTTCGGCATCCGCAACGTGAGCGACACGGTCCAGGCGCTGGCCGAGCTGCGGCGGGTGACCCGGCGGGGCGGGCGGCTGGTCGTCTGCGAGGTCAGCCGGCCACCGAACCCGGTGCTGCGGACCCTGCACGGCCTGCACCTGAAGGTCGGCCTGCCGCTGATGGCGAAGGTGAGCTCCAACCCCGACTCCTACCACTACCTCGCGGAGTCGACGGCCGCCTGGCACGACCAGGCGGGGTTCGCCCGGCTGATCCAGGAGGCCGGGTGGACCTCGGTGCGCTGGCGCAACCTCACCTTCGGCGCGGTGGCGATGCACCACGCCGTCCGCTGACCCCGGCGGGTCAGGCCGTGGGCTCCCGGCCGTCCTGACGGACCGTCGCGGAGGAGGCCGGGACCTCGCGGCTCTCGTCCTCCTCCTCGTCCTCGCGGGCGGCGCCGGCGGCGAGGTTCTCCCGCATCCGGGCGGCACGCCGGGTCACGGAGGCCGAGACGGCGTCGCGCTGGCGCGACAGTAGGACGAAGCTGATGATGCCGCTGATCAGGATGGCCAGCGCGAGGAGCAGGAACCCACGCGCTCCGGCCAGGAACAGCACTCCGGCGGTCGCGCCGAACAGCGCCAGCCGGGCAAGGGTGTAAACGAGTACGGAACGCATGACGTTCTGAGACTATCCCCCCTTCGCGGGAGCCGGTTCGGGGACCGGCCCGCCGGTCCCCGGACCACGATCGTCAGCCGCGCCCGGGCCGCTCGGGCCGACCCGCCGGTCCGCCCCGGATCGCTCGGGCCGACCCGCCGGCCGGCCCTGGGGCCGCGATCGCCGTCTCCCCCGGGCCGTCGTCAGGGGGTCCCGGGCTGCTCAGGCTCGCCGAGGACCTCCGCGTACAGGACCGGGTCGACGTTCGCGCCGGAGACGACGGCGACGTGACGCCGAGGGCGCCCCGCGTGGTTCCGCCCCCGCGACGCCGTCGCCGCCAGGTGGCCGGCGGTCGCGACCGCTCCGCCCGGCTCGGCGACCAGGCCCGCCCGGCGGGCGAGCACCCGCATGGCGGCGCGGATCTCCTCTTCGGACACCACGATGATGTCGTCGACGTACGCGCGGATGTGCGCGAAGGGCAGCTCGCCGACCCGCTCGACGCGCAGGGCGTCGGCGATCGTCCGGCCGGTCTCCGCGGCCGGCCACCCGATCCGGCGGCCGACGCGGAAGGAGTCGCGCGCGTCGGCGGCGAGTGCGGGCTCCACGCCGATGACCTTCGTCTCGGGGCGCTTCGCCTTGATCGCCGCGGCGATACCGGCGATCAGGCCGCCCCCGCTGATCGGCACGAACACGGCGTCGGCCTCGGGCTCGTCCTCGACGATCTCCAGGCCGATCGTGCCCTGCCCCGCGATGACCCGCGCGTCGTCGAACGGCGGGATGAGCGCGTACCCGTGCGCGCCGGCCAGGCGGTCGGCCGTCTCCACCCGGGCCTCCATGGTCGGCTCGACGAAGACGATCTCGGCGCCGAGCGCGCGGCAGGCGTCGGCCTTGATGGCCGGGATCGTGTGCGGGACCACCAGCACTGCGGGGATGCCTAGCACGTTCGCCGCGTAGGCCACCGCCTGGGCGTGGTTGCCGCTGGAGTGCGCGATGACGCCGTTCTTGCGCTCCTCCTCGGGCAGTGCGCTGATCGCGGCGTACGCGCCGCGGAGCTTGAAGGAGCCGACCGGCTGCAGCGACTCGGCCTTCAGCAGGAGAGGAGCCGAGGGCGCCGTGCCGCGCAGCGGCACCAGGGGGGTGCGCAGCGCCACTCCGGACAGCCGCCGGGCGGCGTCTTCGATCTCCTCCAGTGTTACAAGATCGGGCATAGCGAGCACCCTACGTGGCTCCGGGGTGTCACTGTCGGCGACGGGTCGGCCGGACCGCCGGGAAGGCCGCAACTGATCGGTCACATGTAGTCATTACTGCATGTCACAAAACTACGCAGCGTGATGTTTTCCGAAAACAAGGGAGAAATCGGTCTTGACACGGCAGACTGAGAAACAGTCCACCCGCGACGAGAGCGGGACAAAGGGGGAGAGAAAACGTGGAGAGTACGAGCGAGCGCCTGCTGACTCCAGGTGAGGTCGCCGCCCTGTTCCGGGTCGACCCGAAAACGGTAACACGCTGGGCAGCGGCCGGCCGGATCAGCAGCATCCGGACGCCCGGCGGGCACCGCCGTTTCCGGGAATCCGAGGTGCACGCACTACTGAGGGGCGAGGAGCCGGTCGAGTCCTCGGTACGCAGCGAACTCAGCCGGTAGACGGTCGACGGCGGCGACCGGACCTCGCCGTCATCCCTCCACCTGCCGGGCCCGTCACTCCTCCGCCTGCCGGGCCTTGAACTCCTCGAACTCGGCGCGCAGCGCCTCATCGTCCTCGCGCCAGCGGCGACGCTTGTCCGCCATCTCCTCTTCCGAGATCGACTGCTCGAGAAGACGCTGATAGTCGGGATCCTCCGGGCCGATCTCCACATACGCCTGGCCGATCACGCTCCCCGACCCGCCGTGCGCCTGCCGCCCGCGGGCCAGCACGCTCGCGGGCACCCGCAGGTTCCCGCCGGGGAGCCTGATCACGTACATCGCGCCATCACCTAAATCCCGTATTTGCGGTTGAAGAAAAGCATTACGTTGAGCGCCGTTCGGGTATCGCCGCCCAGCATGTCGACAAGCGCCGGCCGTTGCCGGGACGCGATCGCCGCGAACGCGTCCGCAAAGAACTCGTGCCGACCGAGATCTTCCGCCTGCCGGTGAAAGTCACTCTCCAAGTGTGGAAGACATTGGGCGTACAGCGCACGGAACTCCGGACTGTCGGACTGCCATTGTCGGCCGCCCTCATCGGTCATGATGCCGTCGATGTCGTCAAGAGCGTGCCCGATCTCGTGCAGCATGACGTCCGGAGTCGGTGACGGACGGTCACCGACCACGATCGTGCGATCCCCGTACGCCCCGGCGCAGATGTCCCAGGTCGCCTTCCCCGAGGGCAGGGGCTCGCCCCGCAGGTAGGCCATGTCGTCGAGGTCCGGGACACCGCCGGAGCCGACGTAGATGCCGTTGAGGTTCTCGGCCAGCCGCTCCTTCAGCGCCTCGGGCAGGTCGGCGAGGCTGTCCACGGCCCGTACGACGTCCGGGGAGACCGGCTCCCCGCCGGCGGGCCACTGGCGGTAGAGGATGTCCTCGAGCGACCCGCAGTGCCGGCGCCCGTCCCGTACGTCGGGTGTGTCCGGCGAGTGCGGCGCCGCGCGGGGGAACTCGTCGTCGAGCTCGAAGTCGCGCCAGGTGTAGCGCGGCTCGGCCGGCCGGTCGGGCAGCGGGGTATCCGCCCGGTCCGTGAGCCGCCGTTGCTCGTCCGGGCGCAGCTTGCGGAAGCGGCCGAGCGCGTCCCGGGGCTGCAGGCGGCGCGGGCGGGCGACCGGTCGTTCGGCGGGCGCCGTGCGGTCGGCGTCTCCGGTCGAGTCCTTGCTCCGGCGGTGGCGCCCGGTCCGGGAGTCGGCGGCCGGCGCCTCGAACTGCTGGCGACGGTTCACCCGGTAACGCATCACACGGCCCCTCGCCTCGGCTAACCCGAAGCGTAGGCCAGCCGCCGCCGCCCGTCACCCCAGGCCGCCCGGTGGCCCGGCTCCGCCGCCTCTGCGGCCCCGGTCGGCGGGCTCTGCGGCCCAGTGCGGTCATCGTTGCGGTGGCATTCAGGTAGGCGGGTTACGCTGCGAGCATGCTCGTCCTTGCCGTCGTGCTCGTCCTTGTCGCACTCGGCGTGTGGCTGTTCTGCCTCTTCGAGGTCCTGTCGACCGATGAGACCGAAACGCGGCATCTTCCGAAGTTCGCGTGGTTCCTCATTGTGTTGCTGGGCTTCGAACTCGGCGCGATCGCCTGGCTCCTGTTCGGCCGGCGCCGCGGGTTCGTACGGGCCGGCGTGGGCGCGTGGCCGCCGGAGTTCCTCACCTCGCGGGACTTCGGCAGGGACGACGTGGGCCCGGTGGACGGGGGCCGCCCCCTCGGCCCGGACGACGACCCGGAGTTCCTCCGCCTGCTGGACCGCCGCCTCCGCGGCGAGGAGTCCTAGGGCCTAGACACGCGTCGGCCCCGGCGCCGTGACGGCGGCCGGGGCCGGACAGAACGTCCTCGTACGGGTCAGTGCAGGGCGCTGCCCGCGACCCACTTGTCCCAGGACAGGGCCCAGAAGACCCAGCCGTTAGAGTCGACCTCGTTGGCCAGCTTCCGGCGTGTGCCGGTGACGTTCACGATGTCGCCGCGCTGGGCGATGTTGTAGAAGTAGCGGGCGCCGGTCGGCGAGGTGCGGACGCAGCCGTGGCTGGCGTTGCGGTTGCCGAGGGCGTCGTACTCCCCGACGCTCTGGTGGACGTACTCACCGCGGTTGGTGATCCGGACCGCGAGGTGCACTTCCTCCTTGTAGTAACCGGCGTCGCCGGGCCTGCGGCCGGGCGACTCCATCGTCACGGTCTCGGCCTTCTCCTGCGTGATGTGCAGGCCGCTGGTCGTGGTGTACTCCATCGTCGTCCCCACGCCCGTGCTGATCGGGAACTTCTTGACGACGCCGTCGTGGTTCACCTTCATGTAGTGCGTCTTGGCGTTGGCCACGGTGACGTTCGACGCACCGATCTTGAAGGAGCGCGACACGTCCGCCTTGCCGTACACGCCCTTGAGGCCGCGGACGCCGGCGAGGTGGGCGTTGAGCGTGACGTTCTGGTGCGCGCCCCAGAACTGCTTGGTGCGGAAGACGACCTCCTGGCTCGACATCCAGTGCCAGCCGCCGGTGTCGCCCTTGTCCGACTTGACCTCGAGCGCCCGCTCGACGTTCGCCCTGTTGGCGATCGGCTTGTCGAACTTCACGATGATCGGCATGCCCACGCCGACCTTCTCGCCGGGCATCGGCGTGATGTCGGCGATCTTGAAGGTCTGCGTCGCCTTCTGCGTCGTGAACGTGCTCTGCGTCGTCGTGGTCTTGCCCTTGGCGTTCTTCGCCGTGACGTTCACGGCGTAGGACGCGCCGGGCTTGAGCGTCCACTTGGTCTTCCACTGCGTGTGGTCGGCGTTGAAGTCGCCCGGCACCTGCGCGCCGCCCTGGGTCACCGAGACCTGCTCCAGCTTGCCGGCCGAGGCCGCGACCGCGACGCCCTGATCAGGACGTGCGGCGCCGGTGCCGTTGGCCGGGGTGACGCGCACCTGGGCGTCGGGCGCCTTCGTCCCGTCCTTGCCGTTCGTGCCGGCCTCACTGCTGCCCGTGCACGCGGACGCGCCGGCGAGCAACGCCACCACCGCCAGCATGCCACCGGCAGACCGCATCTTCCCCACGCGAGTCCTCCCAGATTCACCCACGACCCATGTGACGCACAAGGTGTGTGAAAAGTTGCCTCTGGGAGTTAAAGGATCACGCGTAGGAGTGCATTCCCGAAACGAGGTAGTTGATCCCGAAGAAGTTGAACAGCAGGCACGCGAAGGCGATCAGTGAGATGATGGCCGCCTTGCGGCCCCGCCAGCCGGCGGTGGCGCGGGCGTGGAGGTACCCGGCGTAGACGACCCAGGTGATGAACGACCACGTCTCCTTGGGGTCCCAGCCCCAGTAGCGGCCCCACGCGGAGTCCGCCCAGATGGCGCCCGCGATGATGGCGAACGTCCAGATCGGGAAGCCGAACATCATCGTGCGGTGGGCGAGGCGGTCGAGCGTCTCGGCGTCGGGGACCCGCTCCAGCAGGCCGCCCGGCTTGGGCGCCGTCCGGCGGGCCCTGAGGAGGTAGAGGATCGTCGAGACGCCGGCGACGGTGAACGTTCCGGTGGCGGTGACGGCGGCGGTCACGTGGATCGCGATCCAGTACGAGTGCAGCGCCGGGCGGAGCGGGCCCGGGTCGTCGTAGAGCCAGATCGTGGCGATGCCGAGCGCGATGACGACGGCCACCATGAGGAACGGGCCGAGCCAGTTGGTCTTGTAGCGCCAGAGCATCACGAGGTACACGGTCACGGCCGCGAACGTGATCGCGGACACGAACTCGTACATGTTGCCCCAGGGCACGCGGTCGGCCGCCATGCCACGCGTGACGATCTCGGCGCCGTGCACGCCCCAGGCGAGCACGTTGAGCAGGATCGCGAACCGGCCCCAGTCGACCCGGCGGCGCTCGTCCTCGTCCTCGGTCTCGGTCTCGGTCTCCTGCGCGTCCTCCACGGCCTCGGGACCGCCCGCGCCGACGAGGACCTTCGCCTCCTCCGGCACGGCCGCGACGCGCCGCCGCCCGAACGAGATGTCGGCGGCGTACCCGACCATGGCGACGACGTAGAGCAGCACCGCCCCGAGCATCAGTTGATTGCTCAGGTGGGCCAGATGGGGGTCGACCACGGCCGTCACTCCTCGTCCATATTCGGGGATTCGTCCGGAGCCGTGCTCCGGGGCTGTTCCGGGGCGGCCTTCTTGAGCCGCTCGACGATCGCTTCGAAGTCGGGAGTGGCACCGCCGAGGGTGAGCCCTCCGACCTGGACCACGGTACGCCCGCCCTCGGCGGCCTTCGCACGGACCCATACCCTGCGGCGGCGCACGAGGAAGGAGGTCACGATGCCCAGGATCGCGACGATGCCGGCGGCGAGCGCGGGGACCCGGCCGGGGTCATGGTTGACCTGCAGGGTGACGTACTGGCGGTAACCGTCGAAGGTCACCGACCCGGCGCCGCCCGGCAGCTGCAGCGTCTGCCCGGCCGCGAGCGGCTTGACCTTGTTGCCCATCAGGATCGGCTTGAGCTTGCCGGTCTCCAGCTTGTACACCGACTGCGGGGCGCCGTTGGACAGGCCGAGGTCGCCCTTGAAGGCGAACAGCGCGACCTGCGGGTTCCAGGCGGCGGGGAAGGCCGAGACGACCTTGCCCTGCTGGTTCGGCACGGCGGTAGGCCAGAACAGCCCGATGAAGCCGAGCTGGTCGGGCTGGGCGTCCGGCACCTTGATGACGCCCTCGGAGGCGTACGTCGCCTCGTTGGTCGGCAGGAACGGCACCGCGCCCTGGAAGGCGACCTGGCCCTTGCCGTCGCGCACGGTGAAGCGCGGCGCGTAGCCGTGACCCAGGAGGTAGACCCGCGCCCCGTCGACGTTCAGCGGGTGGTTGACCTTCAGGTCGTAGGACCGGACCGGGGAGCTCAGGCCGTTCTGGTACCGGACCTTGGCGGAGAAGTTCGTCGGCTGGCCTCGGTTGGGGCCGCTCGGCAGGTAGCTCGCCGAGAAGGAGTCGAGCCAGACGGTGAAGGGCGGCAGCTTCGAGGCGGTGAAGCTGCGGCCGCCCTTGAACGCGTCGTACGACGCGACGGTGTTGGAGAAGCCCTCCCCCTCGGTCACCAGGACGTTGCCCTTGTAGCCGAAGGCCGCGCCGGAGCCGACCGCGAACAGCAGCACGAGCAGGGCCAAGTGGAAGACCAGGTTGCCGGTCTCGCGGAGGTACCCCTTCTCGGCGGCGACCGCGTCGTCGTGGGCGTCGACGCGGAACCGCCGGTCCTTCAGGATCGCGCGCGCCTCGGCGAGCACCTCGTCGGGGGCGGCGTCCGTCTCGTACGACGCGGACTCCGGCAGCCGGCCGAGGTTACGCGGGGCCTTCGGCGGGCGGGAGCGCAGCTGGACGAAGTGGTGCTTCGCCCGCGGCAGCACGCAGCCGGCCAGGGAGACGAACAGCAGGATGTAGATCGCCGCGAACCAGGGCGCGGCGAACACGTCGAACAGGGAGAGCCGGTCCAACCAGGGGGCGAGCGTCTTGTGCTGCTGGAAGAAGGCCGTGACCTTCTCCGGCGCGAGCCCCCGCTGCGGCAGGAATGAGCCGGGCACGGTGCCGAGCGCGACGAGGAACAGCAGCACCAGCGCCGTGCGCATCGAGGTGAGCTGCCGCCAGCCCCACCGCAGCCAGCCGAACAGGCCGATGCCCGCCGGGCGCTCCCGTGGCGCCTGCGGCGCGGCCTGTGTCTCAGGAGCGTCGACGCTCACGGGCGTGCCCCCTTGTCGAAGCTCATCAGATCACCGTCTTGAAACCGGAGACCCAGCTCTGCAGCTGGACGGTCAGGTCGCTCCACAGCCCCGTCACCAGGAGCAGCCCGATGGCGACCAGCAGGCCACCGCCGATGCGCGTCACGGCCTGGTAGTGGCGCTTGACCCAGCCGAACGCGCCCAGGGCCTTACGGTACGCGACGGCCGTGAGCAGGAACGGCACGCCCAGGCCGAGGCAGTAGGCGAAGGACAGCAGCGCCCCGCGCGTCGCGCTCGCCTCGGTGTAGGCCATCGCCTGCACGGCGGCGAGGGTCGGGCCGATGCAGGGCGTCCAGCCGAGCCCGAACAGCGCGCCGAGGAACGGCGCGCCCGCCACCCCGGCGGCGGGCAGGCGGCTCGACTTGACCGTCCGCTGCAGCCCGGGGATGAAGCCCATGAACGCCAGGCCGAGCAGGATCGTCACCCCGCCCAGGACCTTCGTGATCACGTCCGCGTGCCGCTGCAGAAGCGCGCCGAACCCGCCGAACGCCAGCCCGGCGCTCACGAACACGACCGTGAAGCCGAGGACGAACAGCGCGACCCCGAGCACCAGCCGCCCCCGCCGCCGCTCCCCCAGGTCCGCGCCGCTCATCCCGGTGACGTACGACAGGTAGCCCGGCACCAGGGGCAGCACGCACGGGGACAGGAACGACACGAGCCCGGCCGCCGCCGCGACCGGGACCGCCATGACGAGCGACCCGCTGGTGACCGTGCTCACCACGCGCTCACCCCCGTACGGCCGTGGCCGGGGCGGTCACGGCGCGACGGCGCGTCGGGGTACGGCTCATTTCTCGGCCGCGACCTTGGTGACGAGGTCCCGGAGCCGGGAGTACGGGACGCTGCCGATGACGCGGACGGCGACCTTGCCCTGCCGGTCGACGATGAGCGTGGAGGGCACGGCGTTCGGCGGGATGTCGCGGAAGGCCAGCGCCACCTGCCCGGCCTGGTCGTACAGGCTCGGGTACGTGATCTTGAAGGTGCGGACGAACGCCTGCGCGTTGCCCTTGCCGTCCTTGATGTCCACGCCGAGGAACTCCACGCCCGAGCCCTTGGTCTGCTCGTAGATCTGCTCCATCGTCGGCGCCTCGGCACGGCACGGCGCGCACCAGGACGCCCAGAAGTTGACGACGGTGACCTTGCCGCGCTGCGCGGCGAGGTCGAACGCCTTGCCGTCGAGCGTGGTGCCCTTCACCTGTGGTGCGGGCTTGCGGTTCTTGATGATCTGGCTGGAGTTGTCGCCCGCGACATAGCGCGAGTCGGAGTTCCCGGCGCCGCTCTGCACCGCGTCGGTGCCCGCGCATCCCGCGAGCACGCCGGCACCGAGAAGGATCACTGCCGGAAGGGTCAGGGCACGGGGGGTCACGGGCACACTCCTACTACTACATCGTGTAGTACTCGCTTCTATTGTGCAGGAGGGCTCAGGCGCCGGGGACACTGGGGCGGCGCGACAGGTCGCCCGCCGGCTCCGCGTAGTCGACCTTGACGATGCGGTCGTCGTCGTAGGTGAAGCTGGTCACGCTGGCCAGCGCGCACTGCCGGCGCCCCGGGTGGTGCCACATCCGGCGTCCCTCGACCCGCCGCCGCGTCACCCAGATCGGCAGCTGGTGGCTCACGCACACCGCCTCGTGCCCGCGCGCGGCGTCGCGCGCGTCGGCCATCGCGGCCAGCATGCGCTGGGCGATCTCCTCGTACGGCTCGCCCCAGGACGGCCGGAACGGGTTCCAGAGGAACGGCCAGTGCTCCGGGCGGCGCAGCGACCCGTCGCCCACGCCGAACGTGTGGCCCTCGAAGTGGTTCGCGGCCTCGATCAGGCGCTCGTCGGTGCCGACCGGCAGCCCGAGCGTCTCGGCGATCGGCTCGGAGGTCTCCTGGGCGCGCTCCATCGGCGAGGACACGAGCACGGTGATGTCGCGCCCGTCGAACCACTTGGCCGCCGACTTCGCCATCAGCCGGCCGTCGTCGCTGAGGTGGTAGCCCGGCAGCCGCCCGTAGAGGACACCCTCGGGGTTGTGCACCTCGCCGTGGCGCAGCAGATGAACGATCGTCTTCATAGCCCCCCAACACTACCGGCCTCCGGACACGGTTCATGTGACCGCACCAGCGCGCCGACTCAACCTGCATCCGACGCTACCTGCATTCGATGCAGGTAACATCAGATGCAGGTTGATAGCGGCAGGTCGAGCAGGGGGAGCGATGGCCTTCGTGGGACGAGAGCAGGAGCTGGCCCTGCTCCGCGACTGGTGGGCGCACGATTCGGAGCGCCCGGCCCTGGTGTGGGGGCGACGCCGGGTCGGCAAGACGGCACTGATCCAGCGCTTCGCCGAAGACCTGCCACGTGTCGTGTTCCACACGGGCGTCGGGGAGCCGGCCGCGGCCGAACTCGCGGCGCTGTCCCGGCAGGCCGCGACCGTTCTTCCCACCGACCTGCGCGACCTGGAGGCGACGCCCTATCGGGACTGGGAGGACCTCCTCGACCACCTCGCCCGCGCCGCCCAGGAGCAGCCCATCCTCCTCGTCCTCGACGAGTTCCCCGAGCTCATCGCGACCTCGCCGGCACTGCCGGGCATTCTGCGGGCCTTCCTCGACCGCACGATGGGCAGGACCCGCCTGCGCCTGCTCCTGTGCGGCTCGGCGGTCCGGACGATGTGGTCGATCCAGCAGACCCGGGCGCCTCTGTACGGGCGCTTCAACCTCGCCCTGCCGGTACACCCTTTCCGCCCGCACGAAGCGTCGTTGCTGCTGCCCGGCCTGTCCCCTGTCGATCGCGCCCGCGTCTTCGGCATCGTCGGCGGCATGCCGTTGTACCTCACGTGGTGGCGTCAGGAGATGTCGGTGACGGACAACGTCGCGCGGCTGGCCTGCCGCCCGGGCAGTCCCCTGCTGACCGAGGGAAGGCTGATCATGCTGACCGAGGTGGGGGCGGATCACGCGGCGGCGACCCTGTACGCCATCGCGGCCGGGAAGACACGCCATCACGAGATCGAGGACACGATCGGCGCCGACCCCAGTCGTGTCCTGGAACGGCTGCTCGAGGCCCGGCTCATCGAACGCGTCATCCCGGTGACCGACGATCCGCAGCGCTCCCGGCGCCGCATCTACCGCATCGCCGACAACTTCCTCGCGTTCTACCTGGGGCCCCTCCTGCGATACCGCAGTGAGATCGAACGCGGCCACGGCGAGAACGTCCTGCCCGCCCTGCTCAAGCGACTCGACGAGCACATGGGCCCGGCCTACGAGGAGGCGTTCCGCGACCATCTCTGGCGACTGGCCGCTCGGGGTGACCTCGGCGAGGGGGTCGTGGCGATCGGCCCGTGGTGGAGGAAGGACGGTCAGGACCAGATCGACGCCGTCGCTCTGGCCGAGCCGGACCGCACCCGCGTCCCCGTGCTGGTCGGGGAGTCGAAGTGGGGACGTCGTATCGACGCCCGGCGCATCACCGCGAAACTCCACGCCAAGGCGCTCGGCCTGACGGACGACGTGGAGAGTCTCCGCTACGCCGTCTGCGGGCACGAAGAGATCATCAACGCCGATCCGGACACGCTCACCGTCACGGCCGAGGACATCTTCTCCCCGGGCGGGTAAGGGCATCCTCTACGCCGACCGTCGCGGACACGCCGCGCGGAATCGCGGCGTTCGGCGCCGTCTCGACGGATGCTTGGGTCGTACGCCGCTCCGGCGAACCTGCCCGCCGTACGCGCATCTCATAGAGAGTGAAGATCCACATGAGGAACAGGCGGCTGTTCGCCGGTCTGGCCATCGCCGCCGCGACCGTCGCCCTGACGCCGGCCTGCTCCGATGGCGGCCGGAAGGCGACCCCGGCCGCGGTGGACGCGACGATCAAGATCAGCCCGGCCGACGGCAGGCGCACCGTACGGCCGGATCGCAGCATCGAGGTCACCGTCTCCGGCGGGCGGCTGGACGAAGTGGACGTACGGCAGGACGGCACCGCGACGCCGGGCGCGTTCGGCGCCGACCGCCGGTCGTGGCGGACCGTGTGGACCCTGAGGCCGGGCGTCTGGTACCAGGTGAAGGCCGTCGCCCGGAACCGCCAGGGCCGGGTCACCGCGGTGATGAGCCGCTTCCGTACGGCGCCGGCCACCCACCGGATCGGCGTCGCCGACGTCACACCGCAGGCCGGTGAGAGGGTCGGCGTCGGGATGCCGATCATCGTGACGTTCGACGGCCCGGTCGCCGACCGCGACCGGGTCACGCGCGCCCTCGAGGTGCGGGCGGACAAGGCCGACGAGGGCGCCTGGCACTGGATGTCGGACCGGCAGGTCGTCTACCGGCCCCGCCGGTACTGGCAGCCGCACCAGAACGTGACCCTCGCCGCGCACCTGGCCGGCGTGCGCGCCGCCAGGGGCGTGTACGGGACGGCGGACCTCACCAGGACCTTCGCCATCGGCGCGGCGAACATCACGGTCGCCGACGCTCGCACCCACCGGATGAGGATCGACCACGACGGCCTGACGCGGACCTTCCGGATCAGCATGGGCAAGGGCACCACCCGGGAGTACACCACCACCAGCGGCATCCACCTGACCAGGGAGAAGAAGCAGGTGGTGCAGATGGAGTCGCCGAACTGCAAGCCGGACCAGTCCGGCTGCGACTACTACAAGGAGGACGTCCACCTCGCGGTGCGGATCTCGATGGGCGGCGAGTACGTCCACCAGAGCGTCGGGGAGTTCGACGCCCTCGGCGTCCGCAACGCCAGCCACGGCTGCGTCCGCACCTCGCCGACCGGTGCCCGGTACTTCTTCGGCATCGCGCAGCGCGGCGACATCGTCAAGATCACCGGAACGTCCCGCCACTTCGTCGACGAGCCCAACGAGGGCGACTGGAAGTACTGGAACTACCCCTGGAGCGCCTGGCTCAAGAACGGCGACCTGTCCCGCTGAGCACCCGTACCGCTGAGCACCCGTACCGGCCGCGTCCGGCGGCCCGCGAATCGGTGCATTCACCGCCCATCCGGGAAGTCGCCCTACCGGCCGCATCCTCGTCGATTAGGATCTCGGCCGTGTCCTCCTGGCGAGCCGCAGGCGACTTCCCGCCCACCTATCCGCATCCGATGCAGACGTTGACGCTGATGCTGATGGACGGCTCCGTCCCGCGACGGGCGCGCGGCGACATGGACGCCTGCCTCGCGGCCGCGCTGGAAGGCGCCGAGGGCCGTCTCCGCCCGGAGCCCGACGCGAGCTTGCTCTACCCGTTCGGCCTGGTCATGGACGCCGACGGCGTGCTGCGGAAGGCCGGGCAGTACGACGCGGACTACGCCTACGACGCCACGGCCACCGCCGGCGCGCTGCACCACCTCGCCGAGGGCTACCGCGCCCGCGCGGCCGAGCTGCGGTGCGCCGTGATCACCTACTACGTGCGCATGAAGGAGCCGTCGCCCGGCGACACCGCTCCCGTGGACGTCCGGCTCCGCCGGTCCACGGACTGGCGGATCGACGCGATGGCGCCCCCGGCCGGGACCGTCGACGCGGTCGCGATGGAGGCCGAGCACCAGTCGGGCTGCGCCCTCGCGGTGTTCATGCCGTTCGCCTGGCAGGGACCGCAGCAGGAGTTCGTCGTCGGCGACCTGATGGCCGTCCCCGCCAAGCGCCGTATCTGGCCCGACGCCTGACCCGTCTCCCGGCGCCGATCAGGGGCCGAAGGCCCGGGACACCGCCGTGGCCAGGGCCTGCCTGCGGCGTTCATGCTCCGCGTCCGGATCGCCGGGAGCGGCGACGTAGGACAGGCTCGCGCACGACCAGGCCAGGGCCATCGCGATGACCAGCGCGAGCACGTCGCGCGGCTCCATCGCGGGTGTGACGTGGCCGGTGCGCTGCGCTTCGGCGATCGCCCGTACCTTGGCCTCGCTCGCCGCCTCGTCGATCACGAGGCTCCCGTCCGTGACGCGTTCGAGCCGTGCCCAGGTGGCGAGCCGGATCAGCTCCGGCCGCTCGACCGCCGCGTCGTACAGGCGCACGGCGTAGCCCGGGAGGTCCTCGGCGGTGAACGGGGTCGTCTCCACGACGGCGTCCGCGTTCATGCGGAAGACGGCGTCGAAGAGGCCGCGCTTGTCGCCGAAGTGGGAGTACAGCAGCGCCTTGTTCACTCCGGCCTCGGCCGCGATCCGGTCGACCCGGGCGCCGGCGATGCCGTGGGCGGCGAAGTCGGCGGTGGCGGCGACGAGGAGCCTGCGGCGGGTGGCCTCGGCATCGCGGACGCGCATCCGCCGATGCTATCCGACCGGCTGGTTGACACCCCTGAAGCAGCGACCTAGGTTGTAACTATCTAGTTAGTTATAAGGGGGCGAATGATGATGAGGCGTGCGTACGCCGTCGAACAGGCGGGCGGCCCCGTGCGGGTGCACGAGTACGAGCCGGCGCCCCTGGGGCCGCTCGAGGTCGAGGTCAGAGTGACCCACTGCGGGATCTGCCACACCGACCTCGCCATGATCGACGACGAGTGGGGCATCGCGAGGTTCCCCGTGGTCGCCGGCCATGAAGCGGTCGGCGTCGTCGAGGCCGTGGGCGAGGCCGTCGACCCCACCCGGGTGACGGTCGGCCGGCGCGTGGGCGTCGGAGCCACGGCCGGATCATGCTTCGCCTGCGAATGGTGCCTCAGCGGCCGGCAGCAACTGTGCCCTGCCAAGGACAACGTGGTGGTCCGCGGGACCGGAGGGGCCTTCGCCAGCCATGTCCGCGCCGGCGACTGGCGGCATGTCCACCCCATCCCCGACGCCATCGCCTCCGAGCACGCGGGTCCCTTCCTGTGCGCCGGGACGACGGTCTTCCCCCCGCTCCTCCACCACGGGGTCAGGCCGACGGACCGCGTCGCCGTCGTCGGGATCGGCGGCCTGGGGCACCTGGCGATCCAGTTCCTCGCGAAGTGGGGCTGCCATGTGACCGCCATCTCCACCACCCCCGCCAAACGCGACGACGCCCGCCGGTTCGGCGCCCACGACTTCGTCGCGACGACCGAGGCACCGGGTCTCGAGCGGGTGTCGAACTCCTTCGACTTCGTGCTCTCGACCGTCTCGGCCGACCTGCCGTGGGACGCCTACCTGGCGACCCTGCGCCCGCGCGGCACGTTGTGCGTCGTCGGTCTTCCCAGCGGTGCGCTCACCATCAGCCCGCTCAGCCTCCTCCCCGGCGAACGGACCATCGTCGGAGGCGTCACGGGGTCCCCCACGGAGACCCGGCAGATGCTCGACTTCGCCGCCCGGCACGACATCCGCCCGATGGTGGAAATCTTCCCTGCGGCACGCATGGACGAGGCACTGGACCACGTCCGCCGCGGCCGCGCCCACTACCGCGCCGTCCTGGAACTCTGAGCCGGAAGGGCCGCCGAGGGTCTTCATCGCGTCCACAACGAACATCCTCGGCACTCACCACGACCCGGAGGTGGGAGACCTCGCCCGCCTCGGCCTCGGCCGGCAGGAGATCACCGACAGCACGGTGTCCTGGTCAGGTTCCGCTCCGGCTCGCGGAGGAGCAGTTCGTGTGAGAACGGCTCGTGATCAGACGGCAGGGTCGAGGCCGCCTAGCCGGACGAGCGTGACCATACGGGTGCGGGGAAGCATGCACCGGGCCGCTTCGGCGTTCGCGGATCGCCCGGACCAGCGATCTCGTGATGGTGGCTCGTCGTCATCACCGCACGCTCAGGGACACAACGCACCATCTCGGGCAGAGCGGGCACCACCGGGGGCCACCTTGTTCCCGTCAGCGTCCACTGAGGGAAGAATCCTCTCGTTTGGGTAGACGCCCCTGGGAAACAAGCCGCCGCCCCCGGCGCCGGCCAGAACCAACCCCGCACTGTGCAGGTGAAACACACCCAGCCAACGGCTAGCGGCCGGCGAGGAGCGGGCGCAGGCGGGCGCAGACGGCGGCCACGGCGGCCTCGTCGGGCAACCGGCCGGTGCCGGACATCGCGCGTTGCAGCTCCGGGCCGGACGCTCCGAAGCGGGTCATGTCCGCCTTCGTGATCGGCTGGACGACGAAGTGGATGTGGCCCGGCTTTCCGCCCGCATGGGACCACAGGCAGACGTAGACCTGCTCCGGCCGGACCACCTCCGTGACGGCCGCCGCCGTCCGCCGCAGCAGCGGGCCGAGCGCCGCGCTCTCCGTCTCGTCGAGGTCTGCCACGTGCAGGACATGCCGCAGCGGCTTGACCACGAGCGTGCCGACGCCGAGTGGACCGACACAGTGCTCAACGACCCAGCCGGCGCTCTCGTGCAGCCGCCCGCCCGGCAACGGCCGCACCCCAGAGCTCAGCTCACACGCGATGCACCCACTACGCGCCACCCGCTCAGCCGCCGACACGGACCTCCTCGACGACGGCCACCTCCACGCACTGCCCGCCCTCCTCATTGCTCCGCGCGCTACGACGCCATTGGACAGACCGCGGCTCTTCCGTGTTCATATGTCCTCCTGGACAGAACGGATGAACTCCTCGGACGCCGCAGCGGTCAATGCGGCCGCTCTGACCAAGTCGAAGCGGGCTTTGAGCCTGCCGACGTGCCGATGCTCCTTCGTGATACCACTCGGGATTTCGACCGTCTCCGCATAGGCCACCTCTGGCCGACCGTCGAAAGCCCATAATCGTGAAAGGCATCGAGAGGTAGATCGGCGCCTCCTCCGGGAGGACCTGGACGGTGATGTCTGGCTCTTTCATTGCGTCGAGGAGGCGTTGGAGCTGGGCGCGCATCACTTCTGGGCCGCCTACCTTGCGGCGGATGGCGTACTCGGCGAGCAGGAGGACGATCCAGGGGGGCTCGTCGCGGCGGAGGATCTGCTGGCGCTCCATGCGGGTCGCCACCAGTTGTTCGACCCTGTCGGGGTGGTTGCCGGCGGCGAGGACGGCGCGGGCGTAGTCCTCGTTCTGGAGGAGGCCCGTGATCAGCATCGGCTCGAAGATGTGCATGGAGGACGCCGTGCCCTCCGCTTCGAGGAACGGGCGGAACCAGCCGAGAGCCAGCTCGCGGGCGGCGAGCGGCTGGAGTTCGGCGAAGTAGCCGTCGAGGGCGAACAGCCGGTCGAAGTCCTCGGACATGGAGGTCGTCGCGGAGCGTTTGGCGGTTTCGATCTTCGAGATGAGGTCGCCGGTGCAGCCGACGCGGTCGGCGAGGGCGTCCTGCGTCCAGCCGTTGGCGTCGCGGTACTTGCGGAGTTTGTGGGCGAAGAGCGCCGCCACTGATGTCGTCGGGTCGACCTCGCGCCGATATCCCATGTCGCCCTCCGGGCTGTCGCTGTCGGGGGTTGTCGGGCCGCTTCCATTGCCGAGCGTAGTCACATGGCAACAGAGTAAGAGGCGAATCGACAATCCCCCGACGGACGCGATGGGCAGGGCCATGATCGCCGACTCGTACTCCCTGAAGCTGGGACCGCATCCGGGCGCCGCCAAGGTGGCCCGGCTGGCGGTCGAGCGGCGACTGCGGGACTGGGCGCTGCCGGAGCTGCTGGACGACGTGCACCTCGTCACGACCGAGCTGGTGTCCAACGCCGCACGGCTCGGTGCCGTGTTCGAGCTGACGATCAGCCGTCCGGGCGACCGGGCCGTCCTGGTGGAGGTGCGGGACTCCGGCGACGGCGAGCCCGCGATCCGGGACGCCGGGCTGGACGAGGAGGGCGGCCGGGGGCTGTTCATCGTCCGGGCGTACGCCACCGAGTGGGGCTGGCGGCCGGAGGGCGACGGCAAGACCGTCTGGGCGCGGTGCGGCGGCTGACGAGGCTCCGCGCGATCGGGTCTTCCCCCGAAAACCGGTCGCGCGGCAGGGGCCACGGCGAGTGCGGAGGTGAGGGGCCGGTACTCGCCGTGGCCCGTAAGTGTCAGGCGCGCCTTGACTCGGTGTTGGCGCAAGTGCACCACGGACTCGATATGATCGTTCAAATGATCTTCGATCAGGGAGTTCTCGGACTCTCTGATGGTGCCCCTGGGCTCCGTTGACCGCCCGGTCGTCGAACCGGCCGCCCCCAGGAACGTGGCCGGAGGATCGGCCGAGCCGGGCAGGAGGAGGGCCGGTGACCCGCTGTCGGGTCACCGGCCCTTCCCGTCTCAGGCCAGGCGACGAGGATCAGGTCGAGCCGCCAAAACCGCCCCGGGACGGGATCGAGATCGCGAAGCGCACCTCTCCGACCGTACTCCGGCGGTCAGCCCTGCGCGGACGCGACGGTCTCGGCCGCCTCCAGGTATCGCAGGAGCGCGTCCCGGTTGTGGGTGAGGGCGTCGATGCGGGACTGCATGCGTTCCAGGGACTGCCGGAGGATGTCGCGCAGCTCCGGACAGCCGGTGAGCCGGGGCCTCTTGCCCTCGGCGCACGGCAGCAGCTCCCGGATGACGTCCGTTGACAGCCCTGCGTCGAGGAGCCCGCGGATCTGAGCGACGATCATGGGGGCGTCCTCGGCGTACTCGCGGTAGCCGTTCGGCAGCCGCTCCGGGACGAGCAGTCCCTGCTCCTCGTAGTAGCGCAGCAGTCTCGTACTGACCGAGGTCCGTCGTGACAGCTCACCGATGCGCATGTGACTTACTCCACGATGGTTCGGCTGGACCTTCACATCGATGTGAAACCTTAGCGTCGGCGCCATGCGATACACACGTCTCGGCCGTACCGGCCTGCAGGTCTCCCGGCTCGTGCTCGGCACGATGAACTTCGGTCCCGACACTCCGGAGGAGACCGCCCACGCCATCATGGATCGCGCCCTCGACCTGGGGATCAACTTCTTCGACACCGCGAACATTTACGGCTGGCGGCTCGGTGAGGGCTGGACCGAGCAGATCATCGGGCGCTGGCTGGAGAAGAGCGGCCGGCGGGACGACGTCGTGCTCGCCACCAAGGTGTACGAGCCGATGGGCGAGGGGCCGAACACCCGCGGGCTGTCCGCCAGGCACATCCGGCGGCAGGTCGAGGACTCCCTGCGCCGGCTACGGACCGACCACCTCGATCTCTACCAGGCCCACCACGTCGATCGGAACACTCCGTGGGAGGAGTTCTGGCAGGCCATGGACGTTCTGGTCGCGCAGGGCAAGGTTCTCTACGTCGGTTCCTCGAACTTCGCCGGCTGGCACATCGCGCAGGCGAACGAGGCGGCCGCGCGCCGGAGCTCCCTTGGCCTGGTCAGCGAGCAGTCGCTGTACAACCTCGCCGAGCGCACCGCCGAACTCGAGGTGCTTCCGGCCGCCCGCGACTACGGGCTCGGTTTCATCCCCTGGTCACCGCTGTACGGGGGCATCCTGGGCGGGATCCTCCGGAAGGACGGACCCGGCCGGTCGAGCGGCTCCGACCTCACCGAGAAGCGCCTGGCAGCCGTCCGGCCCCGGGTGGTGGCGTACGAGGAGTTCTGCGACGGACTGGGCCGGCACCCGGCGGACGTGGCCCTGGCCTGGCTGCTGCACCAGGAGGGAGTCACCGGGCCGATCATCGGCCCTCGCACGCTCGACCATCTCGAGCGCGCGGTCGGCGCCTTGGACGTGCGTCTCGGCTCAAGCGAGCTGGACCGCCTCGACGAGATCTTCCCCGGGCCAGGCCCCGCCCCGGAGGCCTATGCCTGGTGACCGGCCGCCGGGTCGCCCGGACTCTCCGCCGGCTGGGCGGCGCCTACGCACGCCACTACGCGCAGCGCTTCCCCGGCGAGGTGGCCGGGTTGCTCCTGCTCGACCCCGCCACGAGGACTTCCTCGACCGCGCGCCCCGGCAGGTCCCCGAAATGCTGGAGCGGATGAAGAGCCGGGAGCTGCCGGAGCCGACCGAGGATCAGATCCAGCGCTCCCGTGACGCGCTCGCCGGGCACTTCGCGGCCTGGCCGGACGCCGTACGCGGGCCGCTCATCGAGTACCACCTCACCGCGTGGCGCACGGCGTGGAACGAGGACAAGAACCTCTACACCGAAGTCGCCGCCGAGCTCCGGAACGCACCCGCCCCGCCCGACGTGCCGCTCATCGTGCTCACCGCCCTGGGCCACGACCCCACCCAGGCACACCTGTGGCCGGAGGACCTCCTGCGCGAGATCAACGCCATGAAGCGCACCGTCCACGCGGAGCTCGCCGCGTCGGTCCCCCGCGGTGAACAGCGGGTCCTCGACGACGTCGGGCACGGCTGGATACACGAGGAACGCCCCGACGCCGTCCTCGGCGCCCTGACCGGGATCCTCCACGCGGCGAACTGACCGCCGGGGGCCACAGGCGCCGGATCAGGCGTCGCGGCGGTGCAGGGTCCACACGCCGGCCAGCAGCGCGGCCACGGCCCAGACCGCGGTCACGGCCAGGCCGGCGGCCGGGCCGTAGGGGTGGGCGTCCGTTGCCATGAAGTGCTGCCCGGCGATGCTCGGGAGGGCGTCGGCGACGTGCCGGCCCGCACCGCCGGCGGCCCCGAGCAGGGCCGGCACCACCATGAGGAGAAGGAAGACGCACGTCAGCGTGCCGACGGCGCTCCGGAGCACCGCGCCGGCGCCCAGCGTGAACGCCGCGACCACTGCGGTGTACACGCCGACGCGCAGGGCCGCGGCGGCCACTCCGGTCACCGGGAACGTCCCCCAGCGTCCCATCATCGGATCGGCCACCGCCGCGCCCGCCAGGGCGAGCGCGGTCCCGACCGCGAACATCACGGGAGCCAGCACGGTCACCTTGGCCAGCAGCATGCGGTGGCGTACCGGGGTCCACAGCAGCGTCGACCGGATCGATCCGGTGGAGTACTCCGAGGTGATCATCAGCATGGCGGGGGCGATGATCACGACCTGGACCAGGGTCACCGCCTCGATCGCCAGGTCCCCGGCGGACAGGACGCCGGGGTGCGGCCGGTCGGCGTGCGTGTTGTCGTAGACGTGGGAGACCGCGAGCTGCGCACAGGCCGCCGCCATGACCAGCCCCGCGCTCAGGAGACACCACCAGGTCGAGCGGACCGACCACAGCTTCGTCCACTCCGCGGCGATCGCGCCGCGGAGCCCGCCGCGCGCCCTCGTACGAGTCCGGTCGTCCGTCATCGTGATCGTCATCGTTCAGGCCCGCCCTTCCGGCACCGCCGCCGTCGTTCCGTACTCGACGCTGTCCGCGGTGAGCTCCATGTACGCCTGCTCCAGCGACGCCGTCCGCACTTCCAGGCCGTGCAGCGGCACCCCGAGCCGGTGGGCCAGGTCGCCGACCCGTTCGATCGACCCATCGCGGACGGCGAGTTCGTGATCGGACACCCGCTCCACCGCCGACCGCTCCACCGCGAGCGCGTCGGCCAGCGCGCGCAGCCGCCCCGCGTCGGGGCTGCGGACCACGACCCGGCTGCGCGCGCCGCCGCCGAGGACCTCCGCGATCGGGGCGTCGGCCAGCAGGCGTCCCCTCCCGATGACGATCAGCTGGTCGGCGGTGAGCTGCATCTCGCTCATCAGGTGGCTGGAGACCAGGACCGCGCGCCCCTCGGCGGCCAGGGACCGCGCCAGCTCCCGTATCCACCGGACCCCGTCGGGGTCCAGGCCGAAGATCATGCGCATGGTGGTGGACTTGCCGGCACCGTTCGGGCCCAGGAACCCGGTGACCCGCCCCGGCGCGATGTCCAACGACAGGTCCCGCACCGCCGTCGTGTCGCCGTACCGCTTGGTCAGCCCGCGAAGGGTGATCATCGCCTCTCCCCCGGTCGTTCTCGGTGGGTGAGAACTTAGGGACCGGCGGGCCGGTGCGGCATCGCACCATCGGCACCGCCGACCCCTCACTTTCGTCAGGCCCGGGTTCGGGGGACGAGCCGATCAGGGCTGGCGCCGAGGTCGCGAGATCCTCCTCGCGGCGGCGCGCGTAGCGCCGTCTCTTACCTCCGACGTAATCGACCCCGTTCCCCGGCACCGGCAGGATTCAAGGCGTCGGACCACGAAAGACTGATCAAGGAGCGATTCCATGTTCTTCGAGACCACTGACGGAACCCGCCTGGCCTACGAGGACTACGGCCAGGGCCCTGCGATCGTCTTCGTCGCCAGCTGCATGCTGAGCACCGACATGTGGGAGTACCAGGTCCCCTTCTTCGTCGAGCGGGGATACCGCTGCGTGGCGCTGGACCGGCGGGGCCACGGGCGCTCGGACCGGCCCTCCGGCGGATACGACCTGGACACCACCGCCGACGACCTGGCCGCGCTGATCGAGCACCTCGACCTGCGGGACGTCACCCTCGTCGGCCACTCCATGGGAGGCGGCGAGGTCGCCCGCTACCTCGCCCGGCACGGCGAGGAGCGCGTCGCCCGCGCGGTGTTCATCTCCGCGATGCTGCCCTTCATGAAGCAGACGGCGGACAATCCGGCCGGCATCCCGGAGGCCCTCTTCGAGGCCACCCAGGCCAAGATTCGCGCCGACCGGCCGAAGTGGCTCGCCGACCAGGCCCAGGTCTTCTTCGCCACCCACCTCGGCCCGGCGGTGTCCCCCGCGCTCATCGCCTGGATGCTCCGGGAGTGCGAGGCCACCTCGCCGTGGGCGGTGCTGAAGTTCCAGGAGGCGCTGTTCCACGCCGACCATCGCGCGGGACTGCGCGAGATCACCATCCCCACGCTCGTCATCCACGGCGCGGCGGACTTCTCGGCGCCGGTGGACGTCACCGGCCGACGTACCGCCGAGATCATCCCGGGCACCGTCTACAAGGAGTACCCGACCGCCGGGCACGGCATCTTCGTCAGCCACCAGGACGAACTCAACGCCGACCTGCTCGACTTCATCAAGGGCTGAGACGCCGCGTCACCCTGGCGTGGCGCTCCGTGCCCCTCCCCGAGCGTTGGGCCCGATCCCCAGGTCCACGGCGGCGGCGCGGAGGGCGGCGACGGCCGCGCGGATGGCCGGGCGGCGGGCCGCCTCGGCGCGCCAGATGCCGTACACGTGCCGGGTCAGGGCCGGGCGCACCGGGACGATGCGGACACCGGGCGGAACGTCGCAGCGGCCCAGGCGCGGCAGGATCGCGCTGCCCAGTCCGGCCGCGACGAGGGCGAGCTGCGTGGCGTACTCGTCGGCGGTGTGGCTGACGCGCGGTTCCAGGCCTGCGCTGCGGAGCGTGTGCTCCAGCCAGTCACGGCAGATCGCGCCGACCGACTGGGCGATCCACGCCTCCCCGCGCAGGTCGGCCAGGTCGATGACCTCCCGGTCGGCGAGCGGGTGGCCGGCGGGGAGGGCGACGTCCGCGACGTCGTCGACCAGCGGCGCCTTGACGAGGCCGTCCGGGATGGCGAGCGGCACGTTGAACCAGTCCTGGACGATGCCCAGGTCGATCTCGCCGCGTACGGCGAGGGGCACGGTGGAGTGCGGTTCCTGTTCGCGCAGCGTGACCGTGAGGCGGGGATGCTCCTCGGCGAGCCGGCTGAGGGCACCGGGCATCAGGCCGCGCGCCGCGGTGGGGAACGCCGCGACGGCGAGCTCGCCGACGGCGGCACCCCGGTGGGCCTCCAGGTCGGATTCCGCCGCCTCGACCATGGCGAGGATGCGCTCGGCGTGTGCGGCGAGGAGGGCGGCGGCGTCGGTGAGGCGGACTCCCCGGCCGTTTCGCTCCAGGAGCTTCTGGCCGGTCTCCCGCTCCAGCTTGGCGACCTGCTGGGAGACGGCGGAGGTCGTGACGTGGAGGACCTCGGCCGCCGCGCTGACGGATCCGTAGGTGGCCACGGCGTTGAGGGCGCGAAGCCGCTCCAGGTCGAGCATGAAGGCATGCTACACGAACACCTTAAGGAACATTCGCTTGTCCTAAAGAGTGAGGGACGTGACGATCAGAGTCATGAGACCTCGCGACATCGCGATCGCGGTGCTGATCGCCGCGATCTGGGGATTGAACTTCGTCATCATCCATGTGGGCCTCGGCGCGCTGCCGCCGCTGCTGTTCGCGGCCCTGCGGTTCGTGGCGGCGGCGTTCCCGGCGGTCCTGTTCGTACGGCGGCCCGTGATCCCCTGGCGGCGGATGGCGCTCGTCGGACTGCCGCTCGGGGTCGGGCAGTTCGGCCTGCTGTTCATCGCCATGCACCTGGGGATGCCGGCCGGGCTGTCGTCGCTCGTGCTGCAGACCCAGGCGCTGTTCACCGCCGCCTTCGCCGTGCCGATGCTCGGTGAGCGCATGCGCCGGGCGCAGGCGGCGGGCATGCTCGTGGCCTTCACCGGAATCGCGGTGATCGCCGCGTCGCTGGGCCAGGGCGGACCGATGTCGGCGTTCGTGCTGTGCCTCGGCGCGGCGGGCATGTGGGGGCTGGCCAACATCGGCATGCGGAAGGCGCAGCCGCCGGACATGTTCGGCTTCATGGTCTGGGTCAGCCTGGTCCCGCCGCTGCCGCTGCTCGCGCTCTCCCTGATCTTTGAGGGGCCGCGGGCGGACCTGCACGCGCTGGCGCACCTCTCGGCCGGCGGCCTGGGCGCGCTCGCCTACATCGCGTACCTGTCGACCCTCGTCGGGTTCGGCCTGTGGGGATGGCTGCTGCGCCGGTACGACGCCGGTCAGGTCGCGATCTACTCGCTGCTGGTGCCGCTGTTCGGCGTCTCCTCGGCCGCGCTCCTGCTCGGCGAGCGCGTCACGGTCCCCGACGTGGTCGCCGGCGTCCTCATCGTCGGCGGCGTCGCCCTCGGCGCCCTCCGCCGCCGTACGGTCCCCGTCCTCCCCCGCTCCGACGCCCCGGCCGCCGCACTCGCCGAGAGATGACCTCCATGCCGCACGGGATCCACGTTCCGCTCGTCACGCCCTTCGGGCCGGACGGCGCCCTCGACGTCCCCTCCCTCGAACGTCTCGCCCACCACGTCCTCGCCGAGGGCGCGGCCGGGCTGGTCGTGCTCGCCACCACGGGCGAGGCCCCGCTGCTCACCGGCGACGAACGGCGTACGGTCGTCGCGACCTGCCGGAAGATCAGTGAGGCGTACGGAACGCCGCTCACCGTCGGCGTGGGGACGATCGGCACCGACGAGTCCGTCCGACAGGCGATCGACCGCGCCGCCGACGCGGACCTGCTCCTCGCCGTCGTGCCGTACTACCTCCGCCCCACCGACGAGGGCGTCCTGGACCACTTCGCGGCGATCGGCACGGCGGCCGGGGTACCGCTGATCGTCTACAACGTCCCGTACCGCACGGGGAAGACCCTCCGCGCCGAGACGCTCCTCGACCTGCTCGCCGCCCCGTACGTCGCCGGAATCAAGCACTGCGCGGGCGCGATCGACGCGGACACCCTGACCCTGCTCGCCGAGGGCCGGGGCGTGCTCGGCGGGGACGACGCGTTCCTGTACCCGCTGCTGCAGCTCGGCGCCACCGGCGGCATCACCGCCTCGGCGAACGTCGCCCCGGCCGCCTTCGCCGCCATGGCCGACGCCGTACGGGACGGGGACGCCACCCGCGCCCTCGATCTGCACAACGCGCTGCTGCCCCTGGTGAACGCCCTGTTCGCCGAGCCCTCCCCCAGCGTCATCAAGGCGGTGCTCGCCGAGCGCGGCCTGATCGCCGACGCCGCCGTACGGTCGCCGCTGCGGCCACCGACCGCCGCCTCGCTCACCACGGCGCTCGAACGGCTGCGAAAATCGGAATCATGAGGATCGGATTCGGCGCCCCGGTGTCGGGGGCATGGGCCACCCCACGGAACATCGGTCACTTCGCGGAGCGCGCGGAGGACCTCGGGTACGCCTCGCTGTGGACGTTCCACCGCCTGCTGACCCCGGCCGAGAAGGACGCCCTGGCCCCGGTGTACCGCAGCGTGCTGGACCCGCTGGTCACGCTCGCGTACGCCGCCGCCCGCACGTCCCGGATCCGCCTCGGCGTCTCGCTGGTCAACTTCCCGTTCGTCACGCCCGTCTACCTCGCCAAGGAGGCCGCGACCCTGGACGTGCTGTCCAACGGGCGCTTCGAGCTCGGCCTCGGCGCCGGCTGGCAGCGCGAGGAGTTCGTCGCCAGCGGCACGTCGGAGGAACGGCGCGGCGCGCGCGCCGAGGAGTTCGTCGCGGCGCTGCGCACGCTGTGGGAGGACGAGGTCAGCGAGTTCGCCGGTGAGTTCTACACGATCCCGCCGAGCCGTCAGGCCCCCAAACCGGTGCAGAAACCGCACCCGCCGGTGCTGCTCGGCGGCGTGGCCGAGGCCGCGCTGAAGCGCGCGGGCCGCATCGCGGAGGGGTGGCTCAGCCGCAGCGCCACCGACCTATCCCGCATCCACGAGCAGATCGCCACCGTCCGGCGGGCCGCCGAAGAGGCCGGCAAGGACCCCGACGCGGTCCGCGTCGTCGTCCGCGGCGTCGTACGCGTGGGCGAGGAGGCCACCTACGACGCCGGAAAGCGCCTGCGCCTGTCCGGTTCGTACGACCAGATCCGCGAGGACACCGCCTGGCTCGCCGAGCAGGGCGTCACCGAGCTGTTCTACGACCTCAACTGGGATCCCCTGGTCGGCAGCCCCGACGCCGAACCGAGCGCCGCCACCGCCCGCGCCGAGGAGATCCTGGAAGCCCTGGCCCCCGGCGCCTGACGTCCCTGGCGCCGGGACTCTTCGCCGTGCCGACGACGAGGAGTCCCGGCGGGAACGGGCCCGATGGCGGTTACGCCTTGCCCTTGCGGCTGGTCCGGCAGTACTTGATGACCTCCTGGCCGCTCTTGATCTTGTGCAGGCAGACCACGAACTTCACCTGCGTGCCATTGCGGATGTCACCGAACTTCTTGGAGTGGCAGTGCTTGTCGTTCTTCGTGTCCTGGACGACACCCGGCGAGAGCCACTGCTTCTCCCCGTACCGGTAGCCGAGGTAGTAGACGCGCGCGAAAACGTCCCAGCCGTCACTTTCGATGTCGCAGACGCCGAAGTAATTGTTGTTCGCGTTGAACTGGGCCCTGCCGCCCGGGGAGGAATCGGTTGTCTTCGTCCACGGGATGCTCTTCGCCGCGGCCGAGGCCGGCCCGGCGGTCATCAGCGTGGCGGACAGGCCCAGCACCGCCGCGGCGACGGCCATCGATCGACGCTTCACGTATCTCCTCCATCAAGCAGGCTCGGGGATCAGCCGGAACGGCTGAAATCAAGCCACTCATGATGGTGCCGCCGGCACCCGCCCTCCAGAGTCCGGCGGCTCAATCCCAGATGGGACCGCAGGCCTAATCGGACCTGGGCCGTTCTACGACGCCGAGACTCTTCGCGGTGATGACGACGAAGAGTCTCGGCGGGAACGTGCCACGGCGGCTACACGGCTTCGGCGGCGGCTCGCGCGGCGTGGGGCAGGGCCTCGGCGATGCGTTCCAGGGCCGTGTCGTCGTGGGCGGCGGACAGGAACCACGCCTCGTACGCCGACGGGGGCAGGTAGACGCCGTGGTCCAGGGCCGTGTGGAAGAACGCCGCGTACTTGCGGGTGTTCTGCCGCTGGGCCTGCTCGAAGTCCAGCACGGTGTCATCGGCGAAGAAGATCGAGAACAGGTTGCCCGCGGTCTGCAGCCGGTGCGGGACGCCCTCCTTCGACAGGGCCTCCGTCGCGGCCTGGGCGACGACGGTCGCGGCGTGGTCGATCCGCGCGTACACCTCGTCGGTGGCGGCGCGGAGCGTGGCCAGGCCGGCGGCGGTGGCCAGCGGGTTACCGGACAGCGTGCCCGCCTGGTACACCGGGCCCGCGGGGGCCAGGCGGTCCATGACGTCGGCGCGGCCGCCGAACGCCGCCGCGGGCAGGCCACCGCCCATCACCTTGCCGAAGGTGTACAGGTCGCCGGCGACGCCCTCCAGGCCGTACCAGCCGGAGGGGGAGACGCGGAAGCCGGTCAGCACCTCGTCGATGATGAGCAGGGCGCCGTAGCGCTCGCAGATCCGCTTGAGCGCGGCGTTGAAGTCCTGGGTCGGCGGGACGATGCCCATGTTCGCCGGGCACGCCTCGGTGATGACGCAGGCGATCTCGTGGCCGTACTCGCCGAACGTCTCCTCGACGGCGGCGATGTCGTTGTAGCGCAGCACGATCGTGTCGGCGGTGGCCGCGCCGGTGACGCCCGGCGAGTCGGGCAGGCCGAACGTCACGACGCCGGACCCCGCCGCGGCCAGCAGCGCGTCGGAGTGGCCGTGGTAGCAGCCGGCGAACTTCACGATCTTCGGGCGCTCGGTGAAACCGCGCGCCAGCCGGATCGCCGACATGGTCGCCTCGGTGCCGGAGCTGACCAGGCGGACCTTGTCGATCGGCGTCCGCTCGACCATCTCCTCGGCGAGCAGGACCTCGCCCTCCGTCGGCGCGCCGTACGACGTGCCGCGCTCGATGGCGTGGTGCACCGCCTCGACGACCTGCGGGTGGGCGTGCCCGAGGATCATCGGGCCCCACGAGCAGATCAGGTCGACGTACTCGTTGCCGTCGGCGTCGACGAGGTACGGGCCACGGGCCGAGGCCATGAACCGCGGGGTGCCGCCCACGGCCCCGAAGGCGCGCACCGGGGAGTTCACGCCGCCCGGAATGACCACACCGGCCCGGTCGAAGAGTTCTTCGGAACGTTTCGTGGAAGTCACCCCACGAGTCTTCCAGACGTCATTCGGCGTCGTCGGCCAGGATCTCCAGTAGCCGCACCGGGTCCGGCAGCGGCACGCCGTACGGCTCCCTGACCCAGGTCACCGCGCGGTCGAACGGCAGCACCGACGGCGGCGCGATGACGTAGCTGTCCCGGCAGTGCCAGCGCATGCCGGGGTTGTCGGCGATCGTCTCCGGGACGGTGTCGAGGTGGCAGGACCACCACTCGTCCTCGTCGACGGGCGCGCCACGGGTGGCGACGAAGAACAGGTAGCGCTCGTCGCCGTGCGCGGCCACCGGGCCGACCTGCACGCCCTCGCGCTCCATCCGCTCCAGGGCCGCGCGGCCCACCCCGGCGGGCACGTCGAAGACGTCGAAGACCCGCCCCGTCGGCAGGACGATGTTCGCCTCCGGGTCCCCCGCCCACCAGCGTCCCAGGGCGTCGGCGTCGACCGTGGCCTGCCGCTGCCACACCTGGGACCGCGGATGCGCCGCGGGCGACGGACAGCCGATCCGGTCGCAGGAACACGCCCGCATGCCGTCGGTCGCCGGATGTTCACCCGGATAACAGGGCCAGCCCAGGGCGGCGTACTCCTGTACGGCGGCCGCCATGCGCTCGCGCCTGGCCGACTCGCCCGTCTTGCGGCGGCCGGCCGACCTGTTCGTTCGCTTCGCTGTTACATCCAGCATCCTGCTCCCCCTCCGCTCCTCTTTCGATGATGGCGCGCCGCTGTTTCCCGAGTTGCGGGAACCCCCGAATAGCGGCGAAGCCGTGACCTGCTAGAGCGGAGGTGAGGGGCCGGATCAGTCGCGCAGGGAGCGGGCGACCTCCGTCGCCCAGTAGGTGAGGACGATGTCGGCGCCCGCGCGGCGGACGGAGGTCAGCGTCTCCATGATGATCCGCTCGCGGTCGATCCAGCCCTGCGCGGCGGCGGCCTCGACCATGGCGTACTCGCCGCTGACCTGGTAGGCGGCGACCGGGACGTGCACCGTGTCGCGCACCCGCCGGACGATGTCGAGGTAGGTCAGCGCGGGCTTGACCATGACGAAGTCGGCGCCCTCGTCCAGGTCCAGCAGCGCCTCCCGCATCGACTCCTCGGCGTTGGACGGGTCCTGCTGGTAGGCGGACCGGTCACCGAACTGCGGCGCGCACTCGGCGGCGTCCCGGAACGGGCCGTAGAACGCCGAGGCGTACTTCACGGCGTACGCCATGATCGCGACGTTGCCGTAGCCGGCCTCGTCGAGGGCGGTACGGATCGCGGCGACCTGGCCGTCCATCATGCCGCTCGGAGCGACGACGTCGACGCCCGCCGCGGCCTGGGCGACGGCGATGGAGGCGTAGCGCTCCAGGGTCGCGTCGTTGTCGACCTCGCCGTCGTTCGTCAGGATGCCGCAGTGCCCGTGGTCGGTGTACTCGTCCAGGCACAGGTCGGCGATGAGCACCGTGGAGTCGCCGAGGTCGGCGGACAGGTCGCGCAGGGCCTTCTGCACGATGCCCGCCGGGTCGTCGGCGGCGGAGCCGCGGCCGTCCTTGACCGCCGGGATGCCGAAGAGGATCAGCCCGCCGACACCGGCCTCGACCGCCTCGTGCGCCGCCTTGCGCAGCGAGTCCCGGGTGTGCTGGAGGACGCCGGGCATCGACGCGATCGGCTGCGGCTCGGTGATGCCCTCCTTAACGAACAGCGGCAGCACCAGGTCGCTCGGGTGGAGGCGGGTCTCGGCGACCAGCCGCCGCAGCGCGGGGGTGCGGCGGAGCCGCCGGGAACGTACGACGGGGAACTGCGCGGTCACGGAAGACCTTCCTTCAGATGGTCACTTGCGCCGGCGGGCCCCGCGGCGCATCTCACTCGGCTTGCGGAGGGGGTCGCCGGCCTCGATCTGCGCGGCGCGCCGCTTCGCACCGTACTCCGCGAGGGCCTCGGCGAGGGCGCTGACGGACGGTTTGTCCGCCATCACGTCGACGCGCAGGCCGTACTCCTCCGCCGTCCGCGCGGTCTGCGGGCCGATGCACGCGATGACCGTGACGTTGTGCGGCTTGCCGGCGATGCCGATCAGGTTGCGGACCGTGGAGGACGAGGTGAACAGCACCGCGTCGAACCCACCGCCCTTGATCGCCTCACGGATCGGCGCGGGCGGCGGCGCCGCGCGCACGGTGCGGTAGGCGGTCACGTCGTCGCACTCCCAGCCCAGCTCGGTGAGCCCGGCGACGAGGGTCTCGGTGGCGATGTCGGCGCGCGGCAGCAGCACCCGGTTGATCGGGTCGAGGTCCTTGTCGTACGGCGGCCAGACCTCGACGAGCCCCTCGGAGGACTGCTGCCCCTTCGGCATGAGGTCGGGCTTGACGCCGAACTCCACGAGCGCGGCGGCGGTCTGCTCGCCGACGGCCGCGACCTTCAGGCCGGCGAACGCGCGGGCGTCCAGGCCGTACTGCTCGAACCGCTCGCGTACGGCGCGCACGGCGTTGGTGGAGGTGAAGACCACCCACTCGTAGCGGCCGGTCACGAGGCCCCGAACGGCACGTTCCATCTGCTGCGGCGTGCGCGGGGGCTCCACCGAGATGGTCGGCACCTCGTCGGGGACGGCGCCGTACGAGCGGAGCTGGTCCGACAGCGACGCGGCCTGCTCCTTGGTGCGGGGCACCAGCACCCGCCAGCCGAACAGCGGCTTGGTCTCGAACCACGACAGCTTGTCGCGCCAGCGGACGACGTCGCCGACGACCAGCAGTGCCGGGGACTCCAGGTGCTTGGTGTCGGAGGCGACCTTGGCCAGCGTCGAGTCGACGGTGTACTGCTCGGTGGTCGTGCCCATCGAGGTGACCGCCACCGGCGTCGTGTCGGACCGGCCGGCGGCCATGAGGCCCTTGGCGACCTCGCCGATGGTGTTCTCGACGCCGAGGATCACGAGGGTCGCCGCGCCGCTGTGGGCCGTCCAGTCGATCCCGCCCTCCTGGGCGTCGACGATCGTCACCTCGCGGTGCTTGCCGTCCGTCAGCGGGATGCCGGCGTAGCCGGGAACGCCGATGACCGACGAGACGCCCGGGACGATCTCGAACGGGATCTTCGCCTTGGCGCAGGCCTTCGCGTCCTCGGCGACGCCGCAGCCCACGCCGGGGTCGCCGGCGAAGACCCGCGCGACGACCTTGCCCGACCGGGCCAGGCTCGCGAGGTTCACGCCCGCCGGGCCGACCACGTCGGCGGCGGGGTTGAAGTGCGCGTGGTACGGCGGCGCCAAAGCCTCGTGGACCACGATGACGTCCGCGTCGCCGAGGATCCTGGCCGCCCGGAGCGTCAGGAGCTCCGGATCGCCCGGGCCGACGCCGACGAAGGCGACCCGGCCCTGCCGTGCGGCGGGCGTCGTCTCGTCCATCGTGGGGGCCTCGCCCTCGTCGTGTGCGGCGTTCTTGCTCGCGGGGCTCAAGATGTGCTCTCCCCCATCAACTGGTCGGCCCCCTCCGCGAGCATCCTGAGCGCGAGATCGCGCCCCAGACGCTCGGAATCGTCCGAGGGACCGCTTACCGACAACCGAATCTGCCGTTCACCGTCATACCCGACAACGACCCCGGTCAGATGCACGATTTGCTCTTCCCATGAAGCGTATGCGCCCACGGGAGCCGAGCAGCCCGCCTCCAGCGTGCCCAGAAGCGTCCGCTCAGCGGTGACGACCGCCCTGGTCGGGGCGTGGTCGAGGGTGGCGAGGAGCTCGATGAGATCCTCGCGGTCGGCCCGGCACTCCACCGCCAGCGCGCCCTGGCCCGGCGCGGGCAGCATCTGGTCGGGCTCGAAGATCTCCGAGACGGCCTCCAGCCGGCCGATCCGGTTCAGCCCGGCGTACGCCAGCACCACCGCGTCCACCTCGCCGTCGGTGACCTTCCGCAGACGCGTGTCGGCGTTGCCGCGGATCGGCACGACGTCGAGGTCGTGCCGCAGTGCCCGCAGCTGCGCGACGCGGCGCGGCGAGCCGGTGCCGACCCGGGCGCCGGGCCGCAGGTCGGCCAGCTTGGCCGGGCCGCACAGGGCGTCGCGCGGATCGTCGCGCTCGGGGACGGCGGCGAGGGCGATGCCCTCGGCCGGCCCGGTGGGCAGGTCCTTCAGCGAGTGCACCGCGAAGTCGATCTCCCCGGCGAGGAGCCGCTCGCGCAGCCCGTTGACGAACACGCCGGTGCCGCCGATCTGGGCCAGCTGCGCCTTGGAGACGTCGCCCTCGGTGGTCACGCCGACGAGCTCGACCGGCCGGCCGGTACGGGCGGTCAGCGCGTCGGCCACCAGACCGGACTGCGTCATGGCCATCAGGCTGCGGCGGGTGCCGAGCTTGAGAGTCGAGTTCACTGGACATCCTCCGCCCGGATGACCGCTTCCGGGGCCTTGGGGTCGAGGTCGAAGAGTTCGCGCAGCGCGTCGGCGTACGCGTCGCCGCCCGGGGAGGCCGCGAGCTCCTTCACGCGCACGGTCGGGGCGTGCAGCAGTTTGTCGACCACCCGGCGTACGGTCTGGGCGATCTCCGTCCGCGCCTTGTCGTCGAGTCCGGGCAGCCGGCCGCCGAGCCGGCCGAGCTCGGCCTCGACGACCTCCGCGGCCTTGCTGCGCAGCGCGACCACGGTAGGGGCGACCGTCGCCGCGACGAGGCCGAGCTGGAAGGCCTTGACCTCCTCGCACACGATCCGCCGGACGGCGTCGGTGTCGGCCTCGGCCGGCGCGTCATCGGCGGTGCTGAGATCGTCGAGGCCCACGAGGGTGACGCCGGGCAGGTCACGGACGGCCCGGTCGACGTCGTGCGGGAGGGCGAGGTCGAGCAGGAAGACCGGGCCCTGGACCATGTCCGGGGTGATCACGAGGCCGGTGGCCCCGGTGCACGAGACGACGATGTCCGCCTCCGCGATGGCCTCCCGCAGGTCCTCCAGGCGGATCGCCCGCGCCGGGGCGTCGGTCGCCCCGGCCAGGCGCACGCCGCGCTCGTACGTGCGGTTGGCGATGACGATCTCGCCGATGCCCTCGCGGGCGAGGGTCGCGGCGGCGAGCGAGCTCATCGAGCCGGCGCCCACCACGAGCGCGCGCCGGCCTTCGAGGGAACCGGCGCGACTCAGGCCGACGCTGACGAGCGAGGCGCCCGCCCGGTCGATGCCGGTCTCGTTCCGCGCCCGCTTGCCGACGCGCAGTGCCTGCTGGATGGCCTCGTTCAGCGCCCGGTCGACGGTGCCGTACTTCTGGGCGAGCTTGAGGGCGGTGCGGAGCTGACCGGCGATCTGGCCCTCGCCGATGACCATGGAGTCCAGGCCGCAGGCCACGGAGAAGACGTGCTGGACCGCACGTTCCTCGTAGTGGACGTACAGGTGGCGGGACAACTCGCCCAGCGGCACGTCCGAGTGCCGGGAGAGCAGTTCGGAGATCGCGGAGACGCCCGCGTGGAACTTGTCCACGTCGGCGTACACTTCGATGCGGTTGCAGGTGGAGACGACGACGGCTCCGCTGACGTTCGGCGATCCGTGGACGTCGTGCAGCAGCTTGACCAGACGCTCTCCGGTCACCGCCGCGCGCTCCAGAAGGGCGACCGGGGCGCTGCGATGGCTCAGCCCGACCACGAGAATGCTCACTGGTGCTCCCGTCCCTCACCCCACGGCCCCGAGCAGCAGGACGGCCGTGTCGTCACGTCCGCTCGGCTCATGAGCCGTCCACCGCTTCGAGATACTCCTGTTCCACGCCGCCGGGACCGCCGGCCTTGCGCTGTTCGTGGAACGCGAGGATCTGAAGCTCGATCGACAAGTCGACCTTACGCACATCCACCCCATCTGGCACAGTCAGGACGACCGGGGCGAAGTTCAGGATGCTCGTCACGCCGCTCGCCACCACGCGGTCGCACACCGCCTGGGCCGCCGAGGCCGGCACGGCCAGGACCGCGATGGAGATCCCGCAGTCCGTGATCACCTGCTCCAGCTTGTCGATGTGCTCGACGGTCAGGCCGTTGATGCGGTCCCCGACGATGGCCGGGTCCGCGTCGAGCAGGGCCGACATCCGGAACCCGCGCGAGGCGAACCCGCCGTACCCCGCGAGGGCGCGGCCGAGGTTACCGAGGCCGACGATGGCGACCGACCAGTCCTGCGTGAGGCCCAGTTCGCGGGAGATCTGGTAAACGAGGTACTGCACCTCGTATCCGACGCCCCGGGTGCCGTACGACCCGAGGTGGGACAGGTCCTTGCGGAGCTTGGCCGAGTTGACGCCCGCCGCGGCGGCGAGCTCCTCCGAGGAGACGGTGACGACGCCGCGTTCCGCGAGCGTGTGCAAGGCGCGGAGATAGACCGGCAGTCTGGCGACGGTCGCCTCGGGAATGCCCCGGTTCCGCGCACCGAGGGTGGATCGACGGGTCACAAGCCTGCTCTTCGGGACTCGACGCGCGGCCGGTCCTGAGTCGCCCGCCGGCCCGGTCGCCTGGACTTTCCTCAGATTAAGCCTTTGTGAACGCACGCACAAAGTCGGTGCTCATTCCCGTACGCCCGCCCGGCCACGCGAAACCGATCTTCGTCCGGTCCTCGGCCCCAGCTCAGCAGGGCCTCCCGCGCGCTCGGGCGTCCCCCACCAGCCGCCTCGAACCGGCGCCCGATGTGACGGAAAAGACATTGACACGCCGGTCAGGCGCCGAGGGCGGCGCGCAGGCGCCGCTCGTCGACCCGCCAGAAGTCGTGCTGGACGCCGTCCACGAAGGTCACCGGGATCTGCTCCCAGTAGAGCCGGGTGTCCTCCTCGGACGCGGTGATGTCCCGCTCCTCCCAGCCGACACCGAGGTCGCCGCACACCCGCGCGATGATCTCGCGCGCGTCGTCGCACAGGTGACAGCCCGGCTTGCCGAGCAGCAGGACACGAGGGGTGTCAGCCATGGGGCCAGCGTCCGGGGGGGTTCGGCTGGTGGGGCGGCCGGCCGTTCGGCGGCTGCTGGATCGGCCGCGGGCCGGTGACGTTGTGCGGCGGGCGGTTCGGGTCCTGCGCGGGCCGCTGCACCGGGCGCGGGCCCGTCATGTCGTTGGGCCGGTGCCCCGCGGGCTGCCGGGAGGGGTCGTACGGGGCGCGCTGCGGTTCCTGGGGGCGCTGGGGCTCGTACGCGGGCCGCTGCGGCTCCTGCGGGCGCTGCGCGTCGTAAGCCGGTCGCTGCGGCTCCTGCGGGCGCTGCGCGTCGTACGCGGGCCGGTGCGGGTCCTGCGGGCGCGGCTGGTCGTACGAAGGCCGCTGCGGCTCCTGCGGGCGCTGGACGTCGGCGGGCGGCGCGACCTTCGCGGCCGTCGCGGTCAGCTCGATGACGTTCGTGCTCGCCACGTGCGCGCGCACCTCGCCCGCGAACCGCTGCACGTGCGGCTGCCGGGTGTGGTTCTCCACCGCGGCGGCGTCGCGGAAGAGCTGATAGAAGATCCGCTGCAGCGGAGCGCTGTCGACGGAGTGGCAGGCGTACACGAGCGTGCCCGGCTCGCGCTCGATCACCGCGCGGGTGACCTCGGCGGCCAGCCGGTCGAACGCCTCCTGACGCCCGTCGTGCAGCGTGTACATCGTGATCCGGCCGTACTGCCCGATCGGGAACGGGACCGGACCGGACACGGCCGCCTGCGGCGCGAACGACGGCTGGGCGGGGTACTGCCCGCCGGTCTGGTGGCCCGGCGCGGACGGGGCCTGCGGCGGCGGACCGGACGGCCGGCCAAGGGGAGGCTGCCCTGCGTAGTTGGACATCTCGTCGTACGGCTCCGCTTCTTCATCGTCTTCGTCGTCTCCGGCCTGCTTCGGCAGGACACGTGAGACGCCGAACCAGGTCAGGGCGACGGCGCCGCCGAGCGCCAGCGGCGCCAGCGGACCGGGCAGGAAGCCACGGGTGGCGGTGACGAGGAGGACGCCCGCGAAGGCGACCATCGCCACGGTCAGCATGATCTCGGTCGCCTGCTTGTCGCGCTTGTTGCCGCGCATCGCGGTGACCGCCACGCACGAGACGAGGGCCACGACCGCGAAGACGTGCGCCCCGTTCACCACCAACTTGGGCAGCGAGGAGTAGTGACCCGCCGCCTCCGGCAGGCTCTTACCGAACGTGCCGATGATCGGGTCGAGCAGGATGATGACCACGGCCACGACGACGTACGAGCCGGCGATGAGCCGCGCCGCGAACCGCGCCTGGACCGTGCGCGCGACCAGTTCGACGACTCCCAGCGCGAGGCTGAACGGCGCCAGCAGCGCGCCGAACAGCGTGACGCACCGCAGCAGCGCGGGCGAGAAGCCCGCGGCGTAGCCGATGGTCATCGCGCCGAGCGCGAGGCCGAGCACGGCCAGGGTGAACGTCCACAGGAACAGGTGGATCCGCCGCTCGGGGAACGCGCGCATGCCGAGCAGCCCCGCGCACCCGAAGGCGGCGAGGGTCGCCACAAGCGCCACCACGACGTTCACCATCGCCCCAATGGTGCCCGATCTCCGGAGCGGACAGGTAACGGATCCCCCGGTCCGCGCCGGAAGGCGCTACGCACCGGCCGCGCGGATATCACGCGGGATTCATCATCCGTCACCATTGCACCAGTTACTCGTCGGTATCTAGCATGTTTCGACACACCCGGTGGCCGATCAGCACCGAGGAGTACCGGATGCGCAGCCTCGCCCTCGACCCCCCGCCCATGTCGCCCAGGGGACCGGCCGCCCTCGACCCGTCGCCCGCGCCGTCCAAAGGACCGGCCGCCCTCGACCTGCCGCCCGCGCCACCCAAGGGGCCGGCCGCACTGACCCCGGTCGGCGATCAGGATGAGCTGCGCGACCTGGTGCTCCGCGCCCGCGCCGGCGAGTCCGACGCGTTCGCCGCCCTGTACGACCGGTACGTCGACCTCGTCTACCGCTACGTCTACTACCGGGTCGGCGCCCACCCGCTCGCCGAGGACCTGACCAGCGAGACGTTCCTGCGGGCGCTGCGCCGGATGAGCGTGTTCACCTGGCAGGGCAAGGACTTCGGCGCCTGGCTCGTCACCATCGCCCGCAACCTCGTCCTGGACCACTTCAAGTCCAGCCGGTACCGCCTGGAGATCTGCACGGCGGAGCCCGACGAGGAGGACCGCTGGGAGGAGGGCCCCGAGCGCGTCGTCCTGGACGCCTGGACCCACCGGGCGCTGTTCTCGGCGGTCCGCGCCCTGGGGTCGGAGCAGCGGGAGTGCGTCGTCCTGCGGTTCCTGCACGGCCTGTCGGTCGCGGAGACCGCCACGGTGATGGGCAAGAACAGCGGCGCGATCAAGGCGCTCCAGCACCGCGCCGTACGCTCCCTCGCACGGGTCGTTCCCCGCGACATCCGCTGACCGGTCAGGAGCGGGTGCGGAGGGGACACTGACGCTCCCTCTCGGTTACCACTGATCAAAACTGGTTACGCTCGTCTCATGCGGTTCTGGCCAAGGCATGACGCCTCCGACGACGCGGAGCTGGCGGGCGAGGCCGCCGCGGCCGCCGCCGCGGTGGTGGACGCGACTCCCCCGGTCCCCGATCCCAGCGCGGCGGCCTTCTTCGACGTCGACAACACCCTGATCCGCGGCGCCTCCATCTACCACTTCGCGCGCGGGCTCGCCTCCCGGAAGCTGTTCACCGTCCGCGACCTGGCGCTGTTCGCGCTGGGCCAGGCGGCCTTCCGGATGCGCGGCTCGGAGAACGCCGACCACATCAGCACCGCCCGCGAGGCCGCCCTCGCCTTCGTGGCCGGGCGCAGCGTCAGCGAGCTCGTCAGCCTCTGCGAGGAGATCTATGACGACAAGCTCGCGGATCGCATCTGGCACGGCACCCGCGCCCTCGCGTTGAAGCACCTGGACGCCGGCCAGCAGGTCTGGCTGGTCACCGCCACGCCGGTCGAGCTGGCCCGGATCATCTCCCACCGGCTCGGCCTGACCGGTGCCCTCGGCACCGTCGCCGAGACCGAGAACGGCGTCTACACCGGTCGGCTCGTCGGTCATCTCCTGCACGGCCCGGCCAAGGCGGGCGCCGTGCGGGCGCTCGCCAAGCGCGAGGGCCTGGACCTGTCCCGGTGCTCGGCCTACAGCGACTCCTACAACGACCTGCCGATGCTCACCACGGTCGGTCATCCGCACGCCGTCAACCCCGACGCCGACCTGCGCGAGCACGCCCGCGAACACGGCTGGCCGGTGCACGACTTCCGCACCGGCCGCAAGGTGACCATGGTCGCGCTGCCGACCGCGGCCGGGGCGGGCGCGCTCGCCGGGGGGGTCGCCGCCGGCGTCGCGCTCCGCCGCCACTACCGCGCCCGCTGACCCGTAGGGCCCGACATCAGGCGAGGTTTCGGCGACGGCGCTTCGAGCCGTCAGCCGCTCAGCGGCCGGTCAGGTGCAGCATCTGCTCGGGGTAGCGGGCGCCCGCCACCGGCAGCTCCAGCTCGGCCAGCTCCGCCTCGGTGAGCCGGATCTCGGCCGCCGCGAGGTTCTCCTCCAGCCGGGCGCGGCGCTTCGTGCCGGGGATCGGCACGACGTCCTCGCCCTGGTGCAGCAGCCAGGCGAGGGCCAGCTGGCCCGCCGTCGCGCCCTTGCCCGCGGCCATCGCGCGGACGGCCTCGGCGGCCTGGACATTGGCGTCGTAGTTGGCGCCCTGGAAACGCGGATCGGTGCGGCGGTAGTCGTCCTCCGGGTAGTCCTCGGCGCGGCGGACGTCGCCGGTGAGGAAGCCGCGGCCGAGCGGGGAGTAGGGCACGAGGCCGATGCCCAGCTCGCGGACGGCCGGGAGGATCTCGTCCTCGATGCCCCGCTCCCACAGCGAGTACTCCGACTGCAGGGCCGACACGGGGAACGTCGCGTGCGCTCGGCGGATCGTCTGCGCGCCGGCCTCGGACAGGCCGAAGAAGCGGACCTTGCCCTGCTGGACGAGCTCGCCGACGGCGCCGGCGACGTCCTCGATCGGCACGTCGGAGTCGACCCGGTGCTGGTAGAGCAGGTCGACGTGGTCGGTGCCGAGCCGCCGCAGCTGCTGCTCGAGCACCTCCTTGATGTGCTCGGGGCGGCTGTTCAGCCCGCGGCGCTCGCCGTTCTCGTCCAGGTCCCAGCCGAACTTCGTGGCGATGACCGCCTCGTCACGGCGGCCGCGCAGCGCCCGGCCGAGGAGCTCCTCGTTGGTCCAGGGTCCGTAGACCTCGGCGGTGTCGAAGAAGTCGCAGCCGAGGTCCAGCGCCCGGTGGATCGTCGCGATGGACTCGGTCTCGTCGCCCTGACCGTACGCCCAGGTCATTCCCATGCAGCCCAGGCCGAGCGCCGACACTTCGAGTCCCTGTGTGCCCAGTCTTCTCTTCTCCATGGGATCAGATTGGCCCTTAGAGCGCGCTCTAAGTCAAACGGAGATCAGTGCAACGCGCTGTCGGCGAGCCACTGCCGCCACGACCGCGTCCAGAACTTCCAGTCGTCGGCGTTCGGCTCGTCGGCGAACCTGCGGGTCGTCCCGGTAACGTCCACGATGTCGCCGCGCTGGGAGATGCCGAAGAAATAGCGGACGCCCTCTCGCCCTTACCGGCTGGCGTCGGCCACCGTGACGTTGGACGCGCCGACGGCGAACGATCGTGTGACGTCCCTGGTTCGGGCGCACGGTGACGGCGGGCTCGCTCCGCGACACGTTCTCGGCCCGCCGGGCGAGCTCCGCGGCGCCGGCGGCCGGCCTCCTGGCAGGGTTATCTCGCAGCCGAAGTACGACGAACCCGGACGCCAGTTCCCTGCATCCGTTGGCGGTCGTGCGAGTTCAACCAGGGCCGCAGCGCCGGACCTGACGCCGTGTCGGCCCTGGACGAGGCCACCGGCACACTCCTGCGGCAGGCTCCGATCCCTCCAAAGGACATGACAAGGCGCCCCTGACTTACGCGCCAACGGCGTCGTGTACGGAGGTTCGACGTTCGGTCGCATGCACGCCGCGAACGCGGCCACCGGGAAGATTCTGTGGGACTACAAGGGCGTCGGCTCCGGACTGTGCGGGCCAGCCATGGTGCACCGGCTTCGTCTACTAGAGCAACGGCTACACCGCCGGCTCGGCCACCGGAGGCAGGTCCTCACGCCCGAGACGACGCACGCCGGTGATCGGCGTCTGAGGAGGTGTCATGGGGTGGGGCGCCCCCCCTACCCGCCCGCATTCCGCGGGCGGCCCACCGTTGTGTCAGCAGTCGACCAGCTCGGGCTTCTGGTTGAGGATCTGGGCGCGGGCGGTGATGAACTGCCGGTAGGCGCGGTCGGCGCCGGGGCGGAAGACGGCGACGCGGTGGCAGTTCTGGAACGCCAGGCGTACGCCGAAGTGGTTCTCCAGGGCGGCGCGCATGGCGTCGCTGGCCATCATCCGCAGGAGCTGGCCGCGGGCGGTCTCGTCGGGCGGCGGGGTCTGGTTGTCGGCGAACTCGCCCCCGTTGTCCCGCAGCTGGTCGACGAGGCCGGTGACGACCTGCCAGCCGTAGGGCAGGGAGGTGCGGATGCAGTCGACGAACGCGGCGTCGTCGACGTCGCCGCGCTGGGCGTCCTGGAGGAGTTCGGGGGACACGGTGAGCGACATGGGTTCTCCTGTCGGATAGATGGGTCGCCTGGACGGTAGATCGGTCGGACGGTCTGGTCAGGTAGCGGTGGCGTCACAGACCTGTGGCCGGTCTGCGAAGTCCGGCCGCCGTGCGCGGCCGACGAGGGTGGTGGTGGCCGCGACGATGAACAGGGCACCGCAGATGACGGCGGTGCCGGCGGCGGTCGCGACGCGGTAGTGCAGGGACACGGCCAGCCCGGCAGCGCCGCCGGCCGCGCCGAGGAGCGTGGCGGGATGATGCGGCGGGTCCACAGCAGGGCCGAGGCGGCGGGGCCGACCAGCAGCGCCAGGGGTAGCGTCGCGCCGACGGCCGGTACGGCGGTCACCACGGTCATCGCGAGAAGGGTCAGCAGGCCGCCGTCGATGAGCCGGGTGGGGTACCCGAGCGCCCGCGTCACGGCGGGGTCGAACGCGGCGAGCACCAGTTCCTTGTGTGCGAGCGTGAGCGTGACGGTGACGAGGACGGCGGTGATCGCCGACACGGTGATGTCGCCGATTCCGGCGGTGAGGGGTGATCCGACGAGGGCGGCGCTCAGGTCCTTGCTGAAGCCCGGCCGGGTGGAGATCAGCACGACGCCGAGCGCGAGCGCGCCGCTGATCATGACACCGGAGCGCTGGTGATGCGATCGGGACGCGACGCCGCTGCGGCCCATCACCACGATGGCACCCACCGCCGCGATCCCGGAACCGATCTTGACGTCGGCCCCCACGACGGCGGCTGCGACGATGCCGAGGAAGGTGACGTGGCCGAGGGTCCCGGTGAAGAACGCCAGGCGTCGCAGCACGACCTGAACGCCGAGGACCCCGCAGACCCCGCCGGTGAGGAGGAGCTCGGCCAGCGCCCGCTCGGTAAGCGCGCTCATCCGACCTCCTCGAGGTGCGACGGCCCGGTGGTGGCCGGAGCGGATCGATCCGCCGCCGGCCGGCGGCCGCGTCGTGACCCGGTGACGGCGGTCCAGGTCGTGGTCGCCGCCAGGGACAGCGCGAAGAGGGTTCCGGTGACGACGGTGATGGCGCCTCCGGTGGCGACGTCGTACCGGGTGGAGATCAGAACACCGGCCAGCCCGCTGCCGATACCCGAGGCCACGGCGATGGCGGTCATCGCGGTGACGTCGTGGGTCCATAGGCGGGCGATGGCGGCCGGGGCGACGAGTACGGCGACGGCCAGGATCGCGCCGACGGCGGGTACGGCGACAATGATGACGGCCTCGACGGTGAGCAGCAGCGCCATGTCGATGGCGGTTGGCCGGTATCCGGCGGCGGCGTAGCCGCCGGGGTCGAACGCCCGGAACGTGAGCTGCCGGCCCGCGACGGACAGGAGCGCTAGGACGATGACGCCGACCACCGCGACGGCGGTCAGGTCGCCGGTCCCGACGGTGAGGATCTGACCGACCGTGTAGGCGGTCAGGTCCTTGGAGAACCCGTCGCGCGCCGACAGCAGGACGACGCCGAGCGCGAACCCGGCCGACAGCACGATCCCGATCGCCGTGGTCGTGCCCTGCCCGGGGCGGCGGGACAGGGCCAGGACGCCCAGCACGACGAGCACGCCGAACAGCCCGCCGCCGGCATACAGGTCGACTCCGGCGATGGCGGCCAGCACGACGCCTGGGAAGGTCGCGTGCGTCATGGCGAGGGTGAAGAACGGCAGCCGCCGCAGCAGGATCTGTACGCTGATCAGGCCGCCGACCGTGCCGAGGAGAACGGCTTCGAGGATGGCACGATCGACGGCGGTCATGCCGCTCTCCGCACCGAGCGCGGCCGTCGCCGGATCATCCCGGCAGCGAGCGCGATCAGGTGACAGGCGATGAGGACGAGGACGACGGTGCCGCCGGAGGCCAGCCGCAGCCCGTGGTGGATGGAGGCGTCGTAGCTGACGGCGAGTCCGGCCCAGCCGGCGAGGGCGCCGATGACGGCGGCGATCGGAACGATGAGCGCGAGCCGGTCCGACACCACGCGGGCCGCGGCGGCGGGCACGATGAGCAGCGCGATGACCAGGACGGTTCCGACGGCGCGTACGGAGGCGACGACGACCAGGGCGACGATCGTGTTGGTAGCAAGGTCGAGCAGACCGATCCGGTATCCGCTCGCCCGGGCGCCCTCCGGGTCGAACGACCGGGCGAGCAACGGCCGTCGCAGGATCACCATCGTGGCGATGACCAGGGCGGTCACGGCGAGGGTCTGGGTCAGCTGGGCGGGGGTGACCGTGAGGATCCGGCCGAACAGGAACGCCGTCAGGTCCGCCGTGTAGCCGGATTCCCGGGAGACGAGAACGACGCCGACGGCGAAGAAGGTGGTCAGCAGGACCGCGAGTGCGGCGTCTTCGGTGACGGCGCGGTGGCGGGTGAGCAGGGTCAGCAGCACCGCGGTCGCGGCGCCGGCGATGAGCGCGCCCCAGAAGATGCCCCCTTCGCCGCTCAGCAGGTAGCCGATGACGACGCCGGGGAAGACGGTGTGGGTGAGGGCGTCGGTCATGAAGGCCAGGCGGCGCAGGAGGATGAGCACGCCGACAGTGCCGGCCAGTGCCCCGAGGATCGCCAGTTCGGCGAGCGCCCGGGCCATGAAGGGGAACCGGAAGGGTTCGATGAGGATCTGGTTCATGGCGCGGCCTCAGGAGTGAGCGACGATGACGCGGTCGCCGCGCAGTTCGAGGGCGTGTCCACCGTAGGTGGCGCGCAGCCGGTGGGGAGTGAGGGTCGCGTTCGTGGGGCCGAAGCCGTACTGGCGTCGGTTGAGCAGGCAGACCTCCTCACAGGCCAGGTGGGCCAGCGTCAGGTCGTGGGTGGAGACCACCACCGCGGCGCCGTCCTGCTTCAACCGGGCGATGGCGTCCAGCAGGGCCTGTTCGCTGACCGCGTCGACGCCGTTGAACGGCTCGTCGAGCAACAGCAGCCGAGGCTCGGCGGCGATGGCGCGGGCCAGCAGCACGCGCTGGCGCTGCCCGCCCGACAAGGTGCCGAACCGGTGGCGGGCGCGGTCGGCTAGGCCGACTTGCTCCAGGGCGCGGCGGGCGGCCTCCTTGTCGGTGGCCTTCGCCCGGCGCAGCCACCCGATGCGCCGGTAGCGGCCCATCAGCACGACCTGCCCGACCGAGATCGGGAACTCCGGGTCGAGGGTGTCGGCCTGGGGGACGTAGGCGACGTCGCGCCGCGCCGCGGCCGGAGGCCGGCCGAGGACGGTGATCCGTCCTCCGGCGAGCGGGACCAGGCCGAGAATCGCCTTGATGAGGGTGGACTTGCCGGCGCCGTTCGGGCCGATCAGGGCGACGGCCTCGCCGGGTGCGACCATGCCGTCGATGTTCTCCAGCGCGACGGCGGGCCCGTAGGCGACGCTGACCTCGTCCAGGTCCAGCGCCGGGGGCGGGACCTGCGGATCGGTGGCGGTGTTCACGCTCAGCCCTTCAGCGCGGTGACGATGGTGGTGGTGTTGTGCCGTTCCAGGTCGAGGTAGGTGGCTCCGGCCGAGCCGGCGGGCCCGAGCGTGTCGCCGTACAGGGAGTCCTCGCCGGCCTCGACCTTCACCCCGGCCTGCTTCCCGATCGCCTCGGCGGTCTTGGGCGGCAGTGAGGACTCGGAGAAGATCGCCTTGACCCCGGTCGACTTGATCTTGGAGATCAGGGAGCTGAGCTGCTTGCCGGACAGTTCCGCGGAGGTGTCGAAGCTGGGGATGATCGAGCCGACGAACGTCAGGTGGTAGCGGTCGATGTAGTAGCCGAACGCGTCATGGTTGGTGACCAGCTTGCGCTGATCGGCCGGGATCGTGTTGATCTGGCCGGCGATCCAGGAGTCCAGCTGGTCAAGCTTGGTGGTGTAGGAGGTGAGGTTCGCCTCGTAGGCCGCCTTGTCGGCGGAGTCCTTGCCCTCGAACGCCGTCGCGATGTTGCGGCTCATGATCTCGGCGTTCTTCGGGTTGTGCCAGATGTGGGGGTCACCGGCGGCCTCCTCGTCGGATCCGTTGCCCTTGCGGACGGCCACGCCCTTGCTCGCGTCGACCAGCGTGCCGTGGAAGCCCGCGGACTTGATCGTCTGGTCCAGCCACCTCTCCAGGCCGACGCCGTTCTCCAGGACCACGTCGGCCTGCGCGATGGCCTGGACGTCGGCGGGTGAAGGTTCGTAGTCGTGCGGGTCGACGTTGGGTTTGAGGAGCTGGGTGATCTTGACCTTGTCGCCGCCGACGTTGCGGGCGAAGTCGGCGACCTGGGTGGTCGTGGCGACCACGTTCAGCTTCTCGCCGCCGCTCGCCGAGGCGCCGGCGTCTTTCGCGGAACTCGAACCGCAGGCCGCGGCGGCGAGCAGGCAACCCGCGACGACGGGGACGGCCGGCCGGGGGAATCGGGTGCGCAACGTATCTCCTCGAGGGATGCCATGCTAATGAAAACCGGTCCCATGTTCGCCATAACGGTAATGGTTGTCAATATCGGCAGATGTCCGTACGCTCAGCGCATGCGCTCCCACCTCGCCACCGTCGGCCGTTCCGGCGGTGGAGGCGTCGATGAGCCGTCCGCACGGCTCCGCGCCGCAGGCCTGTCCCCGACCCGGCGCAGACGTCAGGTGCTGGAAGCGCTCGATGGACGGCGGCGCCCGATCGGCGCGCACGAGCTCTACGTCGAACTCGCCGGACGGGGACATTCCGTCGGGATGTCGACGGTCTACCGCACCCTGGCCGCGCTCGCCGACGCCGGGCTCCTGCACGTCTTCATCCACGACGGTGAGACCCGGTACCGGCCGTGCGCTCCCGGCCGTCACTACCACTTGGTGTGCCGCCGTTGCGGTGACGTCCAGGAGCACCCGGCCGCCGACGACGGCGCCTGGCTGGACGCCATCGCGGCCGAGGTCGACTTCGAACCCGACTCGCGCCAGGCGGAGGTGTACGGCGTCTGCGGCTCGTGCCTGCGAACCGGACCCGACGGACTCGGAGGTTGATACGGTCGAGAGGCGACCGATGACCAGACCCCGACCGGCCGGAGCACCGACCATGACCTCGCACTCGCCCTCCCGACCTGAGCAGCGGCCCGCCGCCACCGGCCGGGGGACACGTGTGCGGGGCACACGGCAGGCAGAGGCGTTGAGCCACGTCCTGGCGGACCTGCCGGGATTCAGTAGCGCTCAGGACATCCACGCCGAGTTGCGCCGCCGGGGCGAGCGCATCGGGCTGACCACGGTCTACCGTCATCTCCAGGTCCTCAGCGAGGACGGCGCCGTCGACACCCTCCGCGACGAGACCGGCGAGACGCTCTACCGCCGCTGCGAGACCAGCGCCCACCATCATCACGTCACCTGCCGATCGTGCGGGCGCAGTGTCGAGGTCGAAGGACGCGCGGTCGAGCGCTGGGCCGAACGCGTCGCGACCGAGGCCGGCTTCGCTGACGTTGACCACACCGTGGAGATCTTCGGCCTGTGCCCCGACTGTGCGGGCGAGCGCCGCTGACCCCCTTCCCGTGGTTGCGCGGTGATGGAAGTGCCGTCGCGCCCACCTCGCCTTCCGGGGGCGTGCGGTGGCGTAGGCGTTACCGGAAAGCCACTGAAAACGGTTTTCGATTCCGATAAGCTCTCCAGGTGCGCCAGCGCGCTGCGTCAGTGATGTCGATGTAACATTCAGTGCGCATATGTTCACTCATTGTCACTCTAGCTGGCATGAGCACGAGAGGGATTCATGAAAATCGCGTTCGTCGGTAAGGGCGGAAGCGGAAAGACGACGCTGTCATCGCTGTTCGTCCGGTATCTGGCGGCTTCCGGTGCTCCGGTGGTGGCCGTCGACGCCGATATCAACCAGCATCTGGGGGTGGCGCTCGGGCTGGAGGAGCTCGATGCCGCCGCGATCCCGGCGATGGGGGAACGCCTGCCCGAGATCAAGGAATACCTGCGTGGGACCAATCCGCGGATCTCCTCCGCCGCGGCGATGGTCAAGACCACCCCGCCCGGCTACGGCTCCCGGCTCCTGCGCATCGGTGGTGACGATCCGATCCACGCAGGTCTGACGGTGGAGGCGTCCGGGGCCCGGCTCATGGTCACCGGCCCGTTCACCGACGACGATCTCGGCGTGGCGTGCTACCACTCCAAGACCGGCGCGGTCGAGCTTTACCTCAACCATCTGGTGGACGGGCCCGCGGAGTACGTCGTCGTCGACTGCACGGCCGGGGCCGAATCATTCGCGTCCGGCATGTTCACCCGGTTCGACCTGACGTTCCTGGTCGCCGAGCCAACTCGTAAGGGGGTGAGCGTCTACCGGCAGTGGACCGACTACGCCGCCGACTACGACGTGGCCCTCAAGGTCATCGGCAACAAGGTCGATGGCCCCGAGGACGTCGCCTTCCTGCGTGAGCAGGTCGGTGACGCGTTGCTCGGCTGCGTGGGGGACTCCAGGGCGGTTCGCGCGATGGAGCAGGGCCGGCCCTTCACGCTGACCGACCTCGCCGGCCCCGACCGACGGATGCTCGCCGCCATGCGAGAGGTGGTCGACGCCCGCCCGAAGGACTGGCCGAAGTTCACTCGCCAGGCGATCGAGTTCCATCTCAAGAACGCCGATGCCTGGGCGAATTCGGCGACCGGCGAGGATCTGAAGGCTCAGATCGACCCGGGATTCGTCCTCGGCCCCGAGGCCATGACGGCGGCGCTGTCGGCCGTCCGGTAACGGCGGGCACAGGGCCGGAGGTCTGGCACGATGCCGAGTGCGCCCAGGTGGCGGGCCGTCGAGGCGGCGTGGGAGGAGGACGCGGAACTCCCGCCCGCTGAGTGGGGACGACGACCACCGATGGCCGCAGGGCCCCGCGCGCTGCTCGGTGTCGTCGCGGTGGCCGGTGTGCTGGCGGCGGGCAGAGTGCTGGCCGCCCCGCACCTGCGCGAGGCCAGGGTGCAGGGGTGGGCGACCGTCTTCGTGGCGATCTGTGTGCAGGCGTTGCCGTTCCTGGCCTTCGGCGCCACCGTCTCCGCCGCGATCTCGACGTTGGTGCCCGAGGCGTTCTGGCGGCGAGCGTTGCCGCGTCGCGCTCTCCTCGCGGTGCCGGTCGCCGGCGCGGTCGGCGCCGTACTGCCGGGATGCGAGTGCGCCTCGGTCCCGGTCGCGGGCGGTTTGATGGCCCGTGGCATCACGCCCGCCGCCGCGCTGGCCTTCCTGCTGTCGTCCCCGGCCATCAACCCCGTGGTGCTCGTGGCCACGGCCGTGGCCTTCCGCGGGCATCCGGAGATGGTCGCCGCCCGCTTTGCGGCGTCCTTGCTGGTCTCGGTGGCGGCCGGGTGGCTGTGGCTGCGGTTCGGCCGCACCGAATGGCTGCGGATCCCCTCCCGCCCGCGCGCCGCCCATGGGGCGCGGTGGCCGGGATTCGCGGCGGCGCTGCGGCACGACCTGCTGCACACCGGCGGTCTGCTGGTCGTCGGCGCGGCGATCGCGGCGACGCTCAACGTCACGGTGCCACCGGCCTGGACCGTGGCCGTGGCAGGCGTCCCGTGGCTGTCGGTCGCCGTGCTCGCGGCACTGGCCGTGGTGATGTCGATCTGCTCGGAGGCCGACGCGTTCGTCGCCACGAGCCTGACCCAGTTCTCCGCAACGGCCAAGCTGGCCTTCCTCGTCGTCGGCCCGATGGTGGACCTCAAACTCATCGCGTTGCAGGCCGGCACCTTCGGACCGCGCTTCGCGGCCCGGTTCATCCCTATGACCTTCGCCCTGGCGATCGTCGCGAGCGCCCTCATCGGCCGGGTGCTGTTGTGAGAAAGGCCGCCCAGAACGTCGTCCTACTGGCGGCCGGCGGGACACTGCTGTGGATCACCCTGGCTGGCCGCGAGTATCTCAACTACGTCCGCCCCGGCTTCCGGATCCCGCTGATCGCCACCGGAGCCGTCCTGTGCGCGCTCGGCGGACTCGGCATCGCCACCACCTGGCGCCGTACCGCCACCGCGACCTCCGACAGGCGGGTCGACGAGCACGACCACGATCACGGGCCACGAGCCACCTGGCTGCTCTTTCTCCCGCCACTGGTGATCGCCGTGATCGCGCCGTCGGGCCTGGGCTCCTTCACCGCCGAACGCGCCGTCGACCAGGCCCCACGACCGCAAGCCGGATCTGCCCTGGCAGCGTTGTCCGCCGACGGCCCTGCGCGGATCTCGCTGACCGAGTTCACCGCCCGTGCGTTCCAGGCCAAGGCCGGTCACGACACCCTGACCGGGCGCCAGGTCATCCTGACCGGATTCGCTCGCCCGGCCGGCCGGAACCGGTGGATGCTGATCCGCCTGCGCATGACCTGCTGTGCGGCCGACGCCGTCCCGATGCGGGTCGTTATCAAGGGCACGCCCGTACCGCCCACCGGCACGTGGGTACGGGTCTCCGGCACATGGTCGCCGCTCTGGGCGAGCATCGACGACATCGCCTTTCCTCAGCTCACGGCCACCGTCCTGGAGCGCATCGCCCGACCCGCCGACCCCTACGAATGACGCGGTGCTCCCCGCGTGCCGTACGGGCGCCCGCGCAGGCGGCACTCTTGACCGGGGTCGCCACCGGGGAAGGAGCAGACCGAGGGGGGTATCCACTGATGACAGCCATGACAGAGCACCGACAGCACACCGGCCATGTCCAGCATGATGACCATCCGCATCGGCATGGTGAGGGCCGCGGCCATGTGAGCGTGCCGCACGGCAATCACGTCGACTATGTCCATGATGGATGTCGGCATGCCGCCCACGGAGATCATTGGGACGAGCACTGAACATCGGGCATCGCTAGCCCGTCTGTCCCCAGCTGCGCCGATTTCCGGCAGAGTATGGGAATGCGGGTGGGGGTGTTCTTGCTGGCGGCGCGGTTCCCCGGTCAGAGCGACGGTGAGGTGCTGACCGCCACGGTCGAGGCGGCGGTCGCTGCCGAGCGGGCCGGGTTCGACGACGTGTGGTTCGCCGAGCATCACTTCATGTCGTACGGCATCTGCCCGTCGGCGGTCACGCTCGCGTCCTATGTCCTAGGCCATACGGAACGGATCACGGTGGGGACGGCGGTGAGCGTGCTGTCCACCGCCCACCCGGTCGCACTCGCCGAGCAGACCGCGCTGTTGGACCAGGTGTCCGGAGGGCGGTTCCGGCTCGGTGTCGGGCGGGGCGGCCCGTGGGTGGACCTGGAGGTGTTCGGGACCGGACTCGCGCGGTACGAGTCCGGTTTCGCCGAAAGTCTCGACCTGCTGCTCGCCGGACTGACCCGTCCCCGGCTCTCGGCGGCCGGGCCGACCTTCGCCTTCCGAGAGATCCCAATGGTGCCGCGCCCGCGCACTCGCCCGCCGGTCGTGGTCGCTTGCACCTCGGACGCCACCGCCGCGCTGGCCGCCGAACGCGGCCTGCCGATGCTGCTCGGCATGCACGTCGACGACGAGGGCAGGCGGCGGATGGTCGACGCGTACACCGCTGCGGCCGGGAACGCCCAGGCGGAGCATGTGGCCGCCGTCATGGCCTACGTCGCCGACACCCGGGCCGAGGCCCAGGAGCTGCTGCGTGCGGAGCTGCCACGCTGGCTGCGGCCGGGGCTGGCCGGGTACGTGCCGGTCGACGACCGGCCCTACACCCCGCGCGACGCGGACGCGTACGCCGATCTGCTGTGCCGAATCCACCCGGTCGGCACCGCCGAAGACTGCGTGGAGACCATGGCGGCGACGGCCGAGCGCACCGGCGTCCGCCACCTGATCCTCATGGTGGAGGGCGCCGGATCCCCGCGCCGGACCCGGGAGAACATCGCCCGGCTCGGCGCCGAGGTCCTCCCTCACCTCCGCGCCCGTTTCAGGGACGGAGACCGCGAACCAGGATCCGAACTTCTCAATTGACCCGAGAGTCCTAGCTGAATGGATCGACGGCCGTATGGACGGGTGGGATCAATATGAGGCAGCTGGACCGGCGTCAGGCGCTGTGGACGTTCGGTGCCGCCGGTGCGGGTCTCGTGGCGGGCGCGGTACCGGAATTCCTCCGTGGCCTCGGTGCGCCGAAGGCGGCACGCCACGTACGCAGGCCGGCTCCCACCTCCCGGCCCGATCCCGGCTATGCCCACGGACGGCCGCTGCAGGCGCTGCGCCGGCCGATCCACAGCCTGCACGATCTCCAACCGGCGGCGCCGCCCAACGCGATGGCGTTGACCATCGACGACGGCCACGACCGGATCGCCCAGGTCTCCGGAGTCACGCCGAAGTTCTTCCGTTCTCCGAGCGGCGCCTGGTCACAGCGGATCATCGACGTCGCCGCCGAGCATTCCATGATCTGCATCGACTGGCAGGTCGACCCACGTGACTGGGCCCGCCCCGGCACCACGACGATCACAGACCGCCTGCTACGCGCCCAGGCGGGCGACATCCTGCTCTGCCACGACGGCGGCGGCGACCGTTCGGAGACGATCCGGGCGCTGCGGACGGTCATCCCCGCGCTGAAACAACGCGGCCTCACCTTCGTCGCCCTCTGAGGAGGCCGCACCGTCAACGTCCGCGTCCTCGTGGTCGATCATCATTCGCTCAGAGCCGGGGCAACCGCTGGAGCAAGGCGTTCTTGTCGATCTTGCCGACCGCTGTCAGCGGTAGTCGGTCGACTGCGATCACGTCGTCGGGGGTCTTGTAGGCGGCCAGTCCGCGCTGTTTCAGGAAAGAGGCCAGTTCCCGGGTGCTGGGCGCCTGGCCCTGGCAGACCAGGAAGGCCACCGGCCGTTCGCCCCATTGGGCGTCCGGGGCGCCGACCAACGCCGCTGCGGTGACCGCCGGATGGGTGAGGAGGTGCTCCTCCACCTCGGTGGCGGCGATCTTCTCTCCACCACGGTTGATCTGGTCCTTGATCCGTCCGACGACTTCCAGGTTTCCCGACGGCGTCCGGCGGACGAGGTCCCCGGTGCGGTAGAAGCCATCCGCGGTGAAGGCGATCCGGTTGTGTGCCTCGGCCCGGTAGTAGCCGCACGGCGTATAGGGGCCGCGGGTGAGCAGTTCCCCGGGTTCTCCGTCGGTCACCGGCCGGCCGTCCGCGTCCACGATGAGGAGTTCGTCATCCGGGGAGATCGGCCGGCCCTGTGTCGTGCATATCAGGTCTTCGGGGTCATCGAGGCGGGTGAGGTTGATCAGGCCTTCGGCCATGCCGAACACCTGCTGGACCTGGGCGCCGAGCGCGGGCCCGATCCTGCGGGCCATCTCGTCGGCGAGCCTCGCCCCACCGACCTGGAGTATCCGCAGGCTGTCGAGCCGGTAGTGGCCGTGCTCCGCCTCCTCCAGCCAGTAGGGAACCAGCGGTGGGCTCAGTGACGTGATGGTCACGCGCCTCTCGTCGATGAGGCGGAGAGCGGTCTGCGGGCTCGGGTCGGGGCAGACGACGACCGTACCGCCGGACATGAGCGTGCCCAGCACGCCGGGGCAGGCGAGCGTGAAGTTGAACGCGATGGGGAGTACGGCCAGGTAGACCGAGTCTTCGCCCAGGGCGCAGATGTCCGCCGCGGCCCGTGCGTTGTAGGCGTAGTCGTCGTGGGTCCGCTGGACCAGCTTGGGCAGACCGGTCGTACCGCCTGACAGCAGAAGCAGCGCGAGGTCTGAGGAATCCGCACCGTCCTCGCCGGCATGCCGTGGGGTCGAGCCGCTGGTCGGCCCGGTGGACGGCGGAGCGGTGCGGTCGTACAGGTCCTCCAGCCCGGTGAAGTCGCGATGGGCGCCCGGATCGCCGCAGACCACAACATGGCGCAGCGGCGCGCCCGCCGTCTCCTTCGCCATGTCGTCGACCAGTTCCCGGGCGAGTTCGCGGTAGTCGAAGCGGGCGTGCCGGCCTGGGATGATGTACGCCGCCGCATCGCTGACCCGCACCATGTGTTCAATCTCAGTCCGGCGGTGCCCCGGCATCGCGTGCACGGGCACCGCGCCGATGCGCTGGAGACCGAACCAGACCAGCACGAACTCCGCCCGGTTGGGCAGTTGGACCACGACCCGGTCACCGCGCTCGATGCCCAGCCGCTGGAATCCCAGTGCCAAGCGATCGGCCGCCGTGTCGAGTTCGGCGTAGGTCCAACTGTGGTCCCCGTCGACCAGGGCGACGCGTTCCGGTCGCGCCTCGGCCCACGAGCGCAGGTACGAGCCGAACGTCCGGCCACTCCAGTACCCGGCCCGCCGGTACCGCTCGGCATCGGCGTCGGACCACGTCGGATGAGCTTTCACGACAACGGCTTCCTCTCGGCGTCGCCTCCGGCCGGTGCCGGGGGTTGGCGCGGGACTGGATCATGTGCATACTGTTCGACGTTAATGATAATCGTTACCGATAAGTGTGACATCCCGCCAACGGACGACGCGGTCCTGGCGCGGACAGGAGCCGGCGGCTGACGCCTGCCACCCGGCCTCCGCGAACGGATGCCTCCGCCGGTCCGGCCCTGCGAAGCACCGAGGAGTATGACGGAAGGGGATCTGTGTCCGTGCGCGATGAACAGCTCGGTGGTGGATCGATCTCGGAGGACGTCGCGCCGGCGACGAGTCCGCCGTCCGGTAATCCGGCCGGTGGGCCGCCGGTCGCACGCCCGTCCGGCCTGACGGCCTGTGAGGTACGCGAGGACGTGGCCCGGGTGCTGGAGATCCCCGTCGACGAGGTCGACGATGGGCGCGACCTGTTCGAACTCGGCCTCGACTCGTTGCGGTTGATGTCGCTGGTCAGTGCCTGGCGCCGCCGCGGCTGGACGGTGAGCTTCCAGGACCTCTCCGAGGATCCGGTCCTGGAGACCTGGGTCGCCCTCATCTCCAAGAGCACGGGCACGGAGCCGGTGTCGCCCGTCCCGGCGCACCGGCCGGCACCGGTGTCCGCGAGCCTTGACGAGGAGGAGGCGCCGTACCCGTTGGCGACGATGCAGCACGCCTACTGGGTCGGCCGGCAGGACGGTCAGCCGCTCGGCGGCGTCGCCGCGCACTTCTACACCGAACTCGACGGCCACGACCTGGATCCCCGGCGGCTCGGGGAGGCGCTGGAGGCTCTGACGGCCCGCCACGGCATGTTGCGGGTGCGCATCGACGACGAGGGCCGCCAGCATCACGTGGCCACCGGTCCCCGCCTGACCGTCCATGACCTGCGCGACCGGTCCGCCGAAGAAGTCGACGCGGTGCTGGACGACCTGCGTGAGCGATACACCCACGCCCGGATGGACGTCGCCGCGGGCGAGGTGATCCGGATCGCGCTGTCCCTGCTGCCCCAGGGCAGGACACGCCTACACCTGGACCTGGACATGATCGCCGGCGACGCGCTCAGCCTGCGTAACCTGCTGTCGGACCTGCGCCGGCTGTACGAAGAGCCGGGCGAGCCGCTGCCTCCGATCGGCCTGAACTACCGCCGCTACCTGGCCGAGCGAGCCCGCCGCCGCGGCCCTGAGCGTGAGGAGTCCGCGCGCTGGTGGCGCGAGCGGATACCCGATCTTCCTGGGTCGCCCCAGCTGCCCACCACGGTGGACCTGCTGCGACCCGTCTCGGCGGCCGACACCGCGCTCACCCGCACCGGACGCCTGCACCATTGGCTCGACCCGGAGGCCAAGGCGGCCCTGATCGAGCGTTCGCGCCGCCACGGCATCACGCCGGCCGCGCTCCTCGCCACCGCCTTCGCCGAAGTCGTCGCGGCGTGGAGCGGCACCCAGCGGTTCCTGCTCAACCTTCCGCTCTTCGACCGGGAGATGATCACACCCGACGTCGCGCAGCTGGTCGGCGACTTCAGCAGCTCGATCATGCTGGACGCGGACCTGCGCGCCGACCTGCCGGTGGTCGAGCAAGCCCGGCAGCTCCAGGCGCGCCTGCGGGCGGCCGTCGCCCACGGAGCGTACGGCGGCGTCGAGGTGCTCCGAGACCTCTCCCGGCACCAGGGCGGCCCGGTGCTCGCGCCCGTCGTCTACACCAGTGCCATCGGCCTCGGCGAGATCTACGACTCAGAGGTCCAGGCGTGCTTCGGCCGTCCGGTGTGGATCATCTCTCAAGGGCCCCAGGTCGCCCTGGACGCCCAGGTCACCGAACTCGACGGTGGCCTGCTGCTCAACTGGGACGTTCGCGAGGGTGTGTTCGCTCCCGGAGCGCTGACCGCCGCTTTCGCGGCCTACCGGCGTCTGGTGACCGACCTGGTCCGCACGGACGCCGCCTGGCTACGTCCGGTCGGACCACTGCTGCCCGCCGAGCAACTCGCCCGGCGTACGCGCGCCGCGCTCCCGCCCGCGCCCGCATCACACGATGCGCTGCACACGCGCTTCTTCGACGTGGCCGAACGTCACCCGGAGCGCGTGGCGGTGATCCGCGAGGACGGTACGGAGCTGAGCTACGGACGGCTCGCCCTGGACGCCCGAAGGGTCGCGGCACTGCTGCACCGCCATGGCGTACACCAAGGAGACGCGGTCGCCGTCACCCTGCCCAGGGGCGCCGACCAGATCACCGCGGTCCTCGGCGTGCTCGCCGCCGGCGCCGCCTACGTGCCTGTGGGTACGGAGCAGCCTCCCGTCCGGCGGGCCGACGTTCACCGCACCGCCGGAGCCGCCATCGTGCTCACCGACGACGCGCACGTAGATCTGACCGGCCGGCTCCCGGGGGTGACGGTACTCCGCCTGGCCGAGGCCCGATTCGAGCAGCCGGCGACGGTCGTCCGTCCCGCGCCCGAGTGCCCGGCCTATCTGCTCTTCACCTCGGGTTCCACCGGCCGGCCCAAAGGCGTCGAGGTGCCGCACCGCGCGGTCGTGAACACCATCGACGCGGTGGGTGACCTGTTCGGAATCGGGCCGGACGACGGCACGCTGGCTCTGGCCCCTCTCGACTTCGACATGGCCACCTACGATCTGTTCGCACCCTTGTCGGCAGGTGGCCGCGTCGTCGCCCTGGGCGAGGAGCACCAGCGCGACGCGCGGCATTGGGCGCACCTGGTCCGGGAGCACGGCGTCACCGTGATCAACTGCGTGCCGGCACTGCTGGACATGCTCATGGACGCGGTGCGGGGCGACGCGCCGAACGGGCGGGAGGCCAGAGCCGGAGAGGGCCTGGGCGACAGCCTCCGCCTGGTGCTGCTGGGAGGTGACTGGGTCGGGCTGGACCAGCCCGACCGGCTGCGCGCCCTCGTACCCGGCTGCCGTTTCGTGGCGCTCGGCGGCATGACCGAGGCCGCCATCCACTCCACGGTCTTCGAGGTCGAGCAGGTCGATCCCGCGTGGCGATCGGTGCCCTGGGGCGTGCCGCTGCGCAACATGCGCGCGCGCGTCGTCGACGAGCGCGGCCGGGATCGGCCCGACCATGTGCCCGGCGAGCTATGGGTCGGCGGGCTGGGTGTCGCCAGCGGCTACCGCGGTGACCCGGAGCGCACCGCCGCTCGCTTCGTCGAGTACGACGGGGAGCGCTGGTACCGCACCGGAGACCTCGCTCGCTACGGGCCTGGCGGGATCATCGAGTTCCTCGGCCGCGCCGACCACCAAGTCAAGATCCGTGGGCATCGGATCGAGCTCGGCGAGGTCGAGTCGGCGCTGGAAGCCCACCCCGGTGTGCTGCACGCGGTCGCCGCCGTGATCGAGGCGCCCGCCCGCCGTCTGGGGGCGGTCGTCTCACCCGCCGACGGGCAGCGACCCGACCCGGACGAACTACTGGCCTGGGCCGCCGACCGGCTGCCCTCGTACATGCTGCCGGACCCCCTGCTGGTCCAGGACGCGATGCCGCTGACCGCCAACGGCAAGCTGGACCGTTCCGCGGCGCAGGCGGCGCTGAACCGGGCCGTCGGCGAACGGCCCATCCGGAAGGAGGCCCCGAACGGCCCGGTGGAGCAGACCGTCGCCCGGATCTGGGCCGAGTTGCTGGACCTGCCGGAGGTAGGCCGCGACGACGGCTTCTTCGCCCTGGGCGGCGACTCGTTGATCGCCACTCGGATGGTCGTCCGGCTACGCGCCGCCGGGCTGCACGGTGCGGGCGTGGCCGCGTTGTTCGGCGCACCGGCGCTGCGCGACTTCGCGGCTCTCCTGACCGTCGGCCGCGAAGATGCGCCAGGGACGGGGATCACGCCGGACCCGCGCCGCGCACACGAGCCCTTCCCGCTCACCGACGTCCAAACGGCCTATCTCATAGGCCGCCGATCCGGATTCACGCTCGGGAACGTCGGCACGTGGCACTACAGCGAGTTCGACGGCCCGGCCGTCGACCTGGAACGGCTGACGGCCGCCTGGCGGCGGCTCATCCAGCGGCACGGGATGCTGCGGGCCGTCATCGAGGACGATGCGCAACGGGTGCTGGAGACGGTGCCGGAATTTCGGATCGGCGTCCGCGACGTGGACGCCGCTGAGGCGGAACAGGCACTCGCCGCTCTGCGAGACGAGATGTCACACCAGGTACGCGACCCCGCCCGCTGGCCCCTCTTCGACGTCCGCGCGGTCCGCTACCAGGACGGCTCGGGGACGACCCGGGTCCGGCTCGGCATCGGCCTGGACCATCTCGTCCTGGACGCGTTGTCGATCACGACGCTGTACGCCGAGCTCAACCGTCTCTACGCCGATCCCGCGGCGGAGCTTCCACCGGTCGAGCTCGCCTTCCGTGACTACGTCACCGGGCTGCCGCAAGACCCGGATGCCCAAGAGCGTGCCCGTGCCCACTGGAGCAGAAGGCTGGAGGAGCTTCCGCCCGCGCCCACACTGCCGCTCGACCGCGACCCGGCGCTCGTGGAGACGCCCCGCTTCACCCGGCGCCGGCTACGTCTGGACGAGGCACGCTGGCAGGCCGTCAAGGAGGAGTCCGCACGCCACGGGCTGACCCCGTCGACCGTGCTGCTCGCCGCGTACGGCGAGGTTCTGTCGACGTGGAGCGGCAGCGACGCGGTCACCGTCACCCTGACCCTGTTCAACCGGCGGGACGTGCACCCGCACGTCCACCGCGTCCTGGGCGACTTCACCGGACTGGCGCCGACCGCGTACCGGCGTTCGGACCGGGGATGGCTGGCGGCAGCCAAGGAACTGCAGCGCCGTCAGGCCGAGGACCTGGACCATCATGACGTGCCGGCCTCCTGGCTGCTGCGGGAGCTGGGCCGCCGCACCGGCACCCTGGACGCGGCCGTTCCCGTGGTGTTCACCAGCGCGCTCGGTGTCGGCGACGCCACGCTCTCCGACGCCGCGGCGGGGTTCCCGCCGAAGATCTGGGGAGTCTCCCAGTCACCGCAGGTGTGCCTGGACCACCAGGTCACGGAGGAATCGGGCGAACTGGTGGTCACCTGGGACGCCGTCGAAGAGCTGTTCTGCGAGGGCGTACTGGACGCCATGGTCGACGCCCACACCCGGCTGCTCGACCATCTCGCCGGTGGTGACTGGACGGCGCCGATCCCTGACCTGACGCCCGCCGACCAGCGGCAGACCCGCGCCGCGCTGAACCGTACCCGGCCCACCAGGCCGCGCCTGCTGCACGAGACGTTCTTCACCCGTGCCGCCGCCGAACGGCACCGCACCGCGCTGGTCACCGCCGACGGCCGCACCGTGGACTACGGCGCGCTGGCCGACGCCGCCCTGCGCACCGCGACCGCCCTGGGCGAGCGCGGGGTGCGCGAGGGTGACCTGGTCGCGGTCACGCTGCCCAAGGGACCGGAGCAGATCATCGCCGTGCTGGGGGTGCTCGCCGCCGGCGCGGCCTACGTCCCGATCGGAGTCGAGCAGCCGACCGCTCGCCGCGACCGGATACGCACCACCGCCCGAGTACGGCTGACGATCGGCGCCCGTGCGGCGGAGGAGCCCGAGTCCGCGACGGACGATCAGCGGGCCGGCGCCTCGATCGAGCAGGCACCGTCCGGCGACCCGGTACTCACCATCGACGAGGCACTGACCGCCGCGCCCGCCGACGGACCGCGTGCGGTGCCGCCCACCGCACTCGCGTACGTGATCTTCACCTCGGGTTCCACCGGCGAGCCGAAGGGAGTGGCCATGAGCCACGCCGCGGCGTGGAACACGGTGACGGCCATCAACACGCTCCACGGCATCGGCCCCGACGACCGGGTGTTCGCCCTGTCCGCACTCGACTTCGATCTGTCGGTCTACGACATCTTCGGCTTGCTCGCCGCAGGAGGGTCCCTGCTGCTGCCCACCGAGGAACAGCGGCGGGAGCCGCACCAGTGGCCGGTGCTCGTACGCGAGCACGAGGTCACCGCGTGGAACACCGTGCCGGCCCTGCTCGACCTGCTCCTTGACGCGGATGACCAGGCCCCGAAGGACGGCCGCACACTGCTCGGCCTGCGCACCGCGCTGATCTCTGGAGACTGGATCGGACTGGACCTGCCCGGCCGACTGCGCGAGCGCACCGCCGACGGCTGCCGTTTCATCGCCATGGGAGGCGCCACCGAGGCCGCGGTGTGGTCCAACACGTTCACCGTCGACAAGCTCGACCCCGCCTGGCCGTCCATCCCGTACGGCCATCCGCTCCCGGGCCAGCGTTACCGCGTCGTCGGCCCCGGCGGCCGCGACTGCCCCGACTGGGTCGCGGGCGAACTGTGGATCGGCGGAGCGGGTCTTGCGGCCGGTTACCTCGGCGACCAGGAACACACCGCGCAAAAGTTCGTTCACCAGGACGGGCAACGCTGGTACCGCACCGGTGACCTGGGCCGTTACCGCCCCGGCGGGCTGCTGGAGTTTCTCGGCCGGATGGACGGCCAGCTGAAGATCGCCGGCCACCGGATCGAGTCGGGCGAGGTCGAGGCGGCGATCGAGGCACACCCGTACGTCACCCGGGCCGCCGTGGTGGCCGCAGGCGAGCGTACGGCGCGACGGCTCGCCGCGTTCGCCGTTCTCGCCCAGGACGGCGTAGATGACCCCCGGCCCGTGGAGGACTGGCTGCGGCCCTGGCTCGGTCGGCGGCTGGCACCCTACGCCGTGCCCTCTCGGGTGACCGTCCTGCCCGCGCTGCCGCTGACCGGCAACGGCAAGGTCGACCGGCGCGCACTGGCCGCTCTCGCCGAACAGGACGCGCCGGACCCGGGCACCCGACCCGAACCGCCACAAGGGCAGGTCGAAATCGCCCTCGCCGAGCTGTGGGGCACGGTCCTCCCCGGCTCCGTACGGGACCGGCACACGGACTTCCTCACCATGGGCGGCGACAGCCTGTCGGCCATCCGATTGGCCTCCGCGATTGAGCGCCGGTTCGGCGTACGGATCCCCGTACGCCGGCTCCTCGCCGCACCCACCGTCGCAGCCCTGGGAACAGACGTCGCCGCCGCCGTCGCCGCGAACGAAACCGAGATCGGAGAGCTGTGAACATCACCGAGTTGCTGGCCGCCTACGAACGCGACGGTGTCCATCTGTGGGCGGAAGGCGGGCAACTGCGTTTTCGCGCGCCCAAGGACTACATGACCGAGGCACGCCGTGCCGAGTTGCGGACACACAAGGCGGCGATCCTGGAACACCTGGCCGCCGGCGACGCCCAGCGCGCTCTGCGCCACGACGCGGGCAACCGGTACGAACCCTTCCCGCTCACCGACATCCAGGCCGCCTACCTGATCGGCCGCGCCGACGCCTACGCCTACGGCGGCGTCGCCTGTCATGCCTACGTGGAACTGAGCGTCGCCGAACTCGACCCGGAGCGGGTGAGCGCCGTCTGGCGCGCCCTGATCGCCCGACACGACATGCTCCGCGTCATCGTCCACCCCGACGGCTACCAGCGAGTGCTGCCGGACGTCCCGGAACTGCCGATCAGCGTCACCGACGCGCGGAACGAGGCGGCCGTCGAAGGCGTCCGTGCCCGCCTGTCGCACCGCACCGGGCCCACCGACCGCTGGCCGTTGTTCACGCTGCACATCACCCACGCACCAGGGCGTGACCTGCTGCACATGTCCTTCGACATGCTCGTCGTCGACCACGCCAGTCTCCGGCTGCTCATCGCGGAGTTCCAGACGCTGTACGCCGGTGGTGACCTGCCGCCGCTCCGCATCGGCTTCCGGGACTACGTGCTGGCGCGGCGGGCGCTGACGGAGACGCCGGAGTACGCGCGCGACCGCGCGTACTGGGACGGGCGTCTGGAGGAACTCCCGCCCGCCCCCGAACTGCCGACCGCCGAAGGCTGGGCCGCACCGGCCCGCGCCACGACCGGGCCCGCCGCGCAGTTCGACGGAACCGTGCGCTTCCGCCGCCTGGAGCGGACGCTTTCAGCTGATGCGACGGAGCTGCTGGCCGAGCGGGCCCGCCGGCACGGCCTGACCTCCGCGACCGCGCTGCTCACCGCCTACGCCGAGACCGTCGGCCGCTGGTCACGCGCGTCGCGCTTCACCCTGAACGTGCCGACCGTGGACCGGCTCCCGCTGCACGAGGACATCGACCGCGTGGTCGGCGACTTCACCTCCCTCGAACTGCTCGCCGTGGACCTCTCCGAGGAGATGCCCTTCATCGAGCGGGCACGGGCCATCGGCGACCGCCTGCTGGAAGATCTGGAACACCCGTTGTTCACCGGTTCGGAGGTGCTGGCCGAGCTGTCCCACCGGAGCGGTTCGCCCGTGCTGATGCCGGTCGTGTTCACCAGCGCCCTCGGCGCGGCGCGGTCGTCCGGCGACGGGCCGGGCTCCGCCGGCGTCCCGCAGGTGGTCGGCTACGCCGTCACCCAGACCCCGCAGGTATGGATCGACTGTCAGGTGATGGAACGCGGCGGCGCCATCGCTCTGTCCTGGGACGTCAGGGAGGGCGTGCTGCCGGACGGGTTGGCCGAGGACATGTTCGGCGCCTGGACGGCCCTGGTGGAACGGCTGGCCGGGGAGGAAGAGGTGTGGACACGGCCCGCCGAGGTTCCGTTGCCGGCCGCCCAGGCCGAGCGGCGAGCCTGGGTCAACGCCACCGCCCATCCGCTGCCGGACGCCCTGCTGCACGAGCCGGTCTTCGCCCGTGCCCGGCGAACGCCCGACGCCGTCGCCGTACGGACCACCGATCGGGTCCTGACCTACCGCGCGCTCGCCGCCCGCGCGGCTGAGGTGGCCGCGCGGCTGCGGGCCGCCGGGCTGCGCCCCGCGGAGCCGGTGGCGATCTGGATGGACAAGGGCTGGGAACAGGTGGTGGCCGTGCTCGGTACGCTCCTCGCCGGGGGCGCCTACCTGCCCGTCGACACGGCACAGCCCGCGGCACGCCGCGACGCGATCCTGTCCGATGCGGGGGTTCGCCTCCTGCTCACTCAATCCTGGCTGGCCGAGGCCGGGGACCTGCCGGACACCGTGACCGCCCTCGCCGTCGACGATTTGCCCGAAGGCGTCGTGCCGGCCGACACCCCGCCGCGCGCGGTGTCACCCGACGACCTCGCCTACGTGATCTACACCTCCGGTTCGACCGGCAGCCCCAAGGGCGTGATGATCAGCCATCGGGCGGCCCTGAACACGATCGAGGACATCAATCGGCGCCACGACATCGGCGCCGACGACCGGATTCTCGGCGTCGCCGGACTGGGGTTCGACCTGTCGGTGTGGGACCTGTTCGGCACCCTGTCCGCGGGCGGTGTTCTGGTGCTGCCGGACGCGGAGCGCCGCGGTGATCCCTCTCACTGGGCCGATCTCATCACCGGCTCGGGGGTGACGGTCTGGAACTCGGTTCCCGGACAGCTCCAGATGCTCTGCGACTGGCTGCGCCCAGGTCCCGCGCTCGAGTCGAGCAGGCTGCGCCTGGCCCTGCTGTCCGGTGACTGGATCCCCGTCACACTGCCGGACCAGGCGCGGGCGATCCTGCCCGGGCTGGAGATCGTCGCTCTCGGGGGAGCCACCGAGGGGTCCATCTGGTCGATCGCGCACCCCGTGGATGAGGTCGACGTCTCCCGCCCGAGCATCCCCTACGGCCGACCGCTGGCCAACCAGAGCTTTCACGTGCTCGACCAGACCATGCGGCCGTGCCCCGACTGGGTGCCCGGCGAACTCTACATCGGCGGTGCCGGGGTGGCGCTGGGCTACCTGGGCGACGACGCCCGCACGGCAGAGCGCTTCGTCACCGAACCGGAGACCGGCGCGCGGGTTTACCGGACCGGCGACATCGGCCGTTACCTCCCTGACGGCTCCATCGAGTTCCTCGGCCGCGAGGACGCCCAGGTGAAGATCCGCGGTTACCGGGTGGAACTCGCCGAGATCGAAGCCGCCGTCCAGTCGCATCCGGCGGTGGCCGCCGCGGCCGTCGTCGTCGACGACTCCGCGCCCGGTGGCCGCCGCCTGGCAGCGTTCGTCGAGACCGGACGCCGTGAGCGGGACGAGATCGGATCCGGCCGTGCCGCCGCTGTCCACGAGGCGGCGGCGCAGGCCGTTCGCGAGGCGTCCGCCGCGGTCGATGCGGCCCGCCTGACCGAGTTCCTCGACGCGCTCGATGACGTGGCGCTGTCGGTGATGGCCCGGCTGCTGGAAGGCACCGGCCTGTTCACCGGCGACACTCCCCGTACCGCTGAGGAGATCTGCGCGGCACTGCGTGCGACCCCCCGTCACCGGCACGTCATCCGCCGATGGCTTAGCGCCCTGGCCGCCCGTGACCGGCTGATCCACGACGACGCGGGCTCCTACCGCGGCTTGCGCCCGGCCGCCGCGGACCCGGAGCAGGCCTGGCGGCAGGCGACCGACCTGGGCGGACAGGTCGGCTGGAGCACCGGACTACTCGACGTCATGCGCCTGTGCGCCGACCGGTTGCCCGAGCTGATCAGCGGTGAGATCGATATTCGCGCACTGCTCTTTCCCGGCGCCGACCTGTCGGCGGCCGACGCCGCGTACCGCGACAACCTGGCCATTCGTCACCTCAACCAGGCCGTCGTCGCCGCGCTTCGGGAGGTCGCCGCCGGTCATGTCGGCGAGGAGCGGTTGCGCGTGCTGGAGATCGGCGGCGGCGTCGGAGGCACCACCGGTGAACTCGTGCCGATGCTGGCCGATTACGGCGTGGACTACCTGTTCACCGACCCGTCGCCGTTCTTCCTGAACGAGGCGCGGGAGCGTTTCGCCGACCATCCCTGGGTCCGCTACGAACGCTTCGACGTCGACCGGGAGATCCGCGACCAGGGGTTCACCCCCAACTCCTTCGACGTCGTCATCTGCGCCAACACCCTGCACGCCGCCACCGACGTCGACGCCGCGATGTCACGCCTGCGTGAACTGCTCGTGCCAGGGGGCCACCTGGTGTTCGTGGAGAACACCCGCGACGACCATCCTCCGCTGCTGGTATCGATGGAGTTCCTCGAAGTCGCCGACCGAGCCTGGACCGACCTGCGCGCGGCGAACGGACAGTCCTTCCTCACCCGGCCGCAGTGGCTGGACCTGCTCGACCGGCACGGCGCGGCGGATGTCACCTCACTGCCCACGCCGGACGACCCGCTGGCCGCCACCGGGCAGGAGGCGTTCCTCGCCCGGATGAAGACCGACCGGATCCACGTCACGGTGGGTGAACTCGTCCGCCAGGCCGCGAACCGGCTGCCGGAGTACATGCTCCCCGCGGTTTGGCAGGTCCTCGACGCCATGCCCCGCACCGCCAATGGCAAGACGGACCGGGCGCGCCTGCTCTCCTGGCTCCCGCGCGAGACCCCGGGCATCGCCGCGGCACTCACGGAACAGCCCATGGACGAACTGGAGAGTCGGCTCGCCGAGCTGTGGGCGGAGCTGATGTCGCTCGAACGGGTCGGTCGCGACGATGACTTCTTCGCGCTCGGCGGGGACTCGCTGCTGGTCGCCCGGATGGTCGGGCGGCTCCGCGAGCGCGTACCACAGGCCGCCGCGCTGGAATGGGAGGTCGTGCTCCGGCACATGCTCCGCCGGCCCACGGTGGCGGGCCTCGCCGCGTTCCTCCGCGGCCTGACGGGCATCCAGGTAAGCGACGCCGCGCCGGGCGCCCCGGTCAGTCCTGTCGTGCACCTGCACGGGAGCGGCGCACCCGACGAACCCACGACGGTCCTGGTACACGCCGGAACCGGCACGGTGATGCCCTATCGGGCACTGATCACCGAGATCCGGCGGCGCTCACCCGGAACCGCCACCGTGGTCGGCCTGGAGATCCCCGGCCTGGACCGGTTCCTGGGCGCACAGCCGGAGGGACTGATCGAGCGACTCGCCGCCGACTACGCACGCGCCCTCTTGGACGGCGGCTGCCGCCGCTTCCACGTGGTCGGTTACTGCCTCGGGGGGTTGATCGCCACTGAGGTGGCGCGCAACCTCGCCGAATCCGGCGCCGAGGTCGAGAGTCTCACCGCGATCAGCAGCCACAGCCCGCGCTTCCGCCTCGACGACGAGTTGCTCGCGGAGTACTCCTTCGCCGTCATGATGGGCATCGACCCGGCCGACCTCGGTTTCCCCGCCGACGAGTACCGCGTGGCGGCCGCCGCCGACGCGGTCCTGGCGGGCAGCCCTGGAGTACTGCCAGACGGCGGTCTGGCCGCGCTCACCGGTGAGTACGCCGACGTGGCCACGTGTTTCCGGGAGATGGCCGGGGTGCCGCGTGCGGCACGCATCGCCAGGATGTGCGAGGCCGTGCCCGCCTCCGCCGGAACCTACGCGCCCGACCACATGACGCGGCTGTTCCTGGCCTTCAGACAGAGCGTCTTCGCCATCACCCGCTACGACGCCGAGCCGTACGCGGGCGACATCACCTTCCTGCGCCACAGCGGGGCCTACCCCTTCCCGGGCAGCAAGGACGCCGTCACCGAGTACTGGGAGGAACTGACGCTCGGTGACCTGCGCATCCTCGACATCGGCGGAGACCACTTCAGCTGCTTGTCGGTGGAGCACTCGCCCGCGGTGCTCAAGCTCCTGGACGAGCTGACCGACGGGGTGGTGACCCGATGACGGCCGGTCAGATCGTCGGCGTCCTGGGTGCCTCTGGGGCAGTCGGGCGGGCCGCGGTGCGAGAGCTGCGCGATCTCGGGCACACCGTGGCGCTTCTGGGTGGGCGCCGTCTCGACGCCCTTCGTGAGGTCGCGCGTGAGGAGCCGGCGGGCGCCGGGGAGGTCGTGCGAGTCGACGTGGCCGACCCGGAGAGCCTGGCGGCCTTCGCCGAACGCTGCGACGTCGTGCTCAACTGCGCGGGCCCGACCTATCGGCTGAAGGCCACGGTGGCCGCCGCGGCGCTCGCGGCCGGTGCCCACTGCGTCGACGTGGCAGGCGACGATCCGGCCGCGGAGGCGCTGCTCAGTAGGGGTGATCCCGCGGTGAGCGGCCGGACCGTGGTGCTGTCCGCGGGTACGCTGCCCGGCCTGTCGAGCATCCTGCCGCGCTGGCTCGCCCGCGGCCTGGACGGCGCCACCGCACTGACCGCCTACTGCGGCGGCTTGGAACCGTGTTCCCCGACGGTGGCCGAGGACCTGATGCTGTCGCTCACCACCGGCGGCGCGGGCGGCGCCGCGTACGGAGAGCCCCTCGCCGCCTGGCGTGCCGGACGCAGGCAGTCCCGCGCGTTGCGGCCGGTCGAGGACGCCGCGGCCCCCGGCTTCCCCTGCCGCGCGGCGGTGCAGCCGTTCCTCAGCGCCGAGACCGAGCGGCTCGCCGCCGACCTGGCACTCGACCGCGTCGACTGGTTCAACGTCCACCCGGGCCCGCAGGTACGTGCCCTGCTGAACCGCCTGCCCGGAAGCCTCGCCGCCGGTGCGGACCGCGGGGACCTCGCAGAGAGAATGATGCTGGCCGCCCGGCTGGACCTGGCAGGACGCACCCCCTTTTATGTCATGCACTTCGCCCTCGAGGGAAGCGCGGGCGGGGAGCCTGTGTCGCGCCGCCTGACCGTACTGACGGCCAGCAGCTATCGGCTCACCGCGGCCGTCGGGGCGCTCGCCGTCGACGCGGTACTGCGCGGTGACGTCCCGCCCGGGGTCCACTTCGCCTGCGACGTCCTGAATCCGGAGAGCGTCGCCGGATGGATCCGCGAGAGCGGCGCCGCCCGGTTCGAGCCGTCCGGAGAGGCGCGCGCGGACGGATCCGCTCCGTGCGAGGGCGCCGCGACGGACGCCGACCGCCTCGTCGACGAGGGGGCGCTGTGAGCCTCACGAAACCGTTGCGGGTGCTGGTCTGCGGCACGAACTTCGGCCGCTTCTACATCGAGGCCGTACGCGCCCGCCCCGGCTACGCGCTGGCCGGACTGCTCGCCCGCGGCTCCACGGCATCCCGGGCCTGCGCTCGCCGGCTCGGCGTTCCCCTGTACACCGCCGTCGACCAGGTGCCCGACGACACCATCGACCTGGCCTGTGTCGTCGTCGGCTCGACGATCTCCGGAGGGGCGGGCACCGAGCTGGCGATGTCGCTGCTCGGCCAGGGCATACACGTCCTGCAGGAGCACCCCGTCCATCTGGACGAGTTCACCGCGTGCGTGAAGCTGGCGCGCCGCCACCGGGTTCAGTACCGGCTCAACACCCACTATCCGCACGTCGCGCCGGTGGCCTCCTTCACGGCCGCGGCGCGCCGGCTGACCGAGCGGCGAACGCCCCTGTTCGTGGATGCCGCCACCCCGGTCCATCTGATGCATCCGCTGGTGGACATCCTCGGCCGGGCGCTCGGCTCCCTACGGCCCTGGCGGTTCGCGGATCCGGCACCGGCTCCCGAGGACTTCGGGCCACAGCCGTTCCGCACCGTGCAGGGCGTCCTGGGCGGCGTGCCGCTGACGCTGCGGGTCCACCACCAGCTGGATCCGGCCGACCGGGACAACCACGCCCTGCACTGGCATCGCGTGGCCATCGGCACCGAAGGGGGGGTGCTGACGCTGGCCGACACCCACGGCCCGGTGCTGTGGAGCCCACGCCTGCACGCACACCGCGACGCTGACCGTCGTTTCGTGCTGGAGGGCCCCGGAACCGAGCATCTGGGGCTCCCGACGACGTCCGTGGTCGGTGCCACCGTGCCGTTCAACGAGGTGTTCGCCGACCTGTGGCCGCAGGCGATCGGGCACGCGCTGGACGAGCTACGTGACGCCGTCGCCGAGAGCCGTGACCCGCTGCGTTCCAACCAGTACGAGTTGACGGTCTGCAGGATCTGGTCCGAACTGGCCGCCGTGCTCGGCCCGCCGCAGGTCGTCCGGCCGCCCGCGCCGCAACCGCTCGCGGCCCATGAGCTGTTCCCCGACCACCACGAGCCGGACACGTCGCCCGTACGCGCGCCGGACGACGGGGCGGCATCGGACGCCCCGGGGCCCGTGACAGCGGCGCCGTACACACCGTCCGCCGAGTTCTTCGACCTCGTCGCGGGTGGTCACACCGCCACCTCGAGCGGTCCGGCCGTCGCTCGCGCGCTGGCCGGAATCGATACCGCCGACGGCCCCATCGTCGACATCGGGGCCGGCACCGGCCTGGTCACCGAGGCCGTCGCGCGGGCCCTGCCCGACGCGGAGATCCTGGCCTGCGAGCCGGCCACCGGCATGCGCGCCGTGCTCACCAGCCGGGTGTTCGGCGACCCCGACCTGCGGCGGCGGGTGACGGTCACCGATGGCTCGGCTCCCGATCTGGAACTCCCGGACCGCATCAGCGCGGCGGTGCTGTGCGGCGTTCTCGGCCACCTCGACACCGAGCAACGCAGGTACCTGTGGGAACGGCTGCGGGAACGGCTGAGCCCGGGCGGCCGTGTCGTCGTCGAACTGATGGGGGTCGATGACCCCGTCGCGCTGCCGGCGACCCGGATGGCCACCGCACACGCCGGGCGGCACCGCTATGAGTGGTGGCTCGACGGCGCCCCCGACCCCGAAGACCCCTCTGCCATGCGGCTGCACAGCACCTATCGGGTGTTCGACGCGGCCGAGGCGGAGGGCGCCGACCCGCTGCGGGAGGTACACGACTCCTACCGCTGGATCCCCTTCGGCCTCGATCGTGTCGCGGAGGAGTCCGGACTCCGCACGCGGCCACTGACCGGTCGGACCGGCGGCCCACCCCTGGCCATGCTCACCCACCATCCCATCGCCTGACCCCTCACTTACCGACCAAGGACCCGTCATGAACGCACCTGTGCCCCCGCCGCCGGCCGACCAGCCGACCGGCACCACGCCTCCCCGGGACTTCCCGATGCGCCGGGCCTGCCCCTTCTCCGCGCCTCAGGAGTACGCCGCACTGCGTGCCGAGGAACCCGTCGCCCGCGTGACCCTGCCGACCGGCCGTCCCGCCTGGGCGGTCACGCGTTACGACGATGTCCGTGCCCTGCTGTCCGACCCGCGCATCAGCGCCGACATCCGCCGACCGAACTTCCCCGCCCTCGGGGTGGGCGAGCAAGAGGCCGGCGCCAGACTGCGTCCGTTCATCCGCACCGACCCGCCCGAGCACACCCGCTACCGGCGGATGCTGCTCCCGGAGTTCACCGTCCGTAAGGTCCGCGCCATGCGGCCCACCGTGCAGGACCTCGTGGACGGCATCCTGCGGGACATGCTCGCCGGACCGCAGCCCGTCGACTTCGTCGCGTCCTACGCCAATGCGGTGTCGACGTCGGTGATCTGCGGGCTCCTCGGCATCCCCAGGGAGAACCTGGAGTTCTTCCGTGACGTCACCCGCGTCTCCGGCTCCAGGACCAGCACGGCCGAGGAGGTCGCCGAGGCGCTGAACGGTCTGTTCACGCTGCTGTCCGACCTCATCGCGCAACGGCGGGAGGACCCCGGCGAGGACCTGCTGTCCAAGCTGGTCACCGAGCACCTGCTGACCGGCGACCTAACCATGCACGAGCTGCTCTCGACCGTCGGCATCACCATCAACGCCGGTCGCGAGACCACTACCAGCATGATCGCGCTGTCGACCCTGCTTCTGCTCCGGCGCTCCGACCTGATGGAGCAACTGCGCGCCGAGCCCTCCCTGATGCCCTCCGCAGTGGAGGAACTGCTGCGGGCGCTCTCGGTCGCGGACTCCATCCCCCTGCGCATCGCCGCCGAGGAGATCGAGCTGTCCGGTCGGACGATCCCCGCCGACGACGGCATCATCGGCCTGCTCGCCGGGGCCAACCACGACCCCGACCGGTTCCCCGACCCGGAGACGGTCGACTTCCACCGCGAGGACAACCCTCACCTGGCCTTCGGGCACGGCATGCACCAGTGCATCGGTCAGCAGCTCGCCCGCCTCGAAATGGAGATCGCGCTGCAGACACTGATCCGTGGTGTTCCGACACTGCGGCTCGCGGTGCCCTACGAAGAGATCGTGTTCAAACACGACTCGGCCACCTTCGGCGTCGAGAAGATGCCGGTGGCCTGGTGAACACCTCCTCCCCGACCTCTCGAACCACCGGTGCCGGGCTCGGGGTTCCCGGGCAGCGCCGCCTCGGCCCGTGGCTGCGGCGCTGGGCGGCATACCCGGGCGCGCGGTTCCGGCTGGTCTGTCTCCCGCACGCCGGGGGCGGGGCCAGCTCCTACCGTCCCTGGGCGGCTCTGCTGCCCCCTGACGTCGAGCTGATCGCCGTGCAGTACCCCGGCAGAGAAGACCGCTGGAACGACCCCATGGTCGACCGAATGGAAGAGCTGGTGAACGCGGTCGCCGACTCCCTCCTGCCGCTGATCGATCGTCCGTACGCCCTGTTCGGCCACAGCATGGGCTCGGCCATCGCCTGGGAACTCGCCCATGAGCTGCGCGCCCGGGGGGTATCCGGGCCACGGCGACTGTTCGCCTCCGGTCGCGAGGCACCGGGGACCGCCCAGGTCGGCGAGGTGCACCGGCAGGACGACGCCGCGCTGTGCGCCGAGTTGAAACGGCTCGGCGGCACCCACCACGAGGTGCTGGCCGACCCCGAGCTACGCGCGGCCGTGCTCGGTTACATCCGCAACGACTACCGCCTCATCGAGACCTACCGGCCCGCGGCGCGTCCCCTGCTGAACTGCCCGATCGAGGTGTTCACCGGTGACGTCGATCCCGAGGTGCGGCTCGCGCGGAGCGATGTCCGGGCCGGGGGATGGGCGGCCCTGACCACCGCACACACCGCCGTCCAGGTCTTCCCCGGCGGCCACTTCTACCTCAACTCCCAGCGTGAACGGGTCGTCAGCACCGTCCTCAGGCGGCTGAGCCCCTCGTTCACCCGGGACGCCCGAGGGTGGCCCAGCACTCCGTGACCGGACCGCCCAGCCCGAGCGGTCCGTGGGGATCCGGCGACGGCCCCACCGCACCCAGGAGAGAACGTGATCGACTACTACACGCCGTCGGCGGAGTTCTACGACATGGTCGCCGTCCGCCACACCGCCAGCAGCGGCCCGCCGCTCGCACGTGTGCTGGCCTCGGTCGACACCTCCCACGGTCCGATCGTCGAGATCGGCGCGGGTACCGGCCGGATCACCGAGGTCATCGCGGCCACACTGCCCGGCGCCGACATCATCGCCGCCGAACCGTCCGCCACCATGCGCGCCATCCTCACCGCCCGCATCGCCGGCGACCCGGATCTGCGCCGCCGCGTCACCGTCACCGACGACTTCGCCCAGGACCTTCGGCTGCCGGACCACGTGTCCGCCGTGGTCGTATTCGGCGTGGCCGGTCACCTGACCCCGCCCGAACGCATCGCCCTGTGGCGGCGCCTCTCCGAACGGCTCCCGCCCGGCGGGCCCATCGTCGTCGAGCTCATGGGCGTGCACGCGCCACGGCACATCCCGCCGGTGATGTCGCTGCGCGAGACCATCGGCCGCCAGACCTACGAGTGGTGGATCGGCGGCGAACCCGCGTCCGGGGATGCCATGCGGTTCACCACCACCTGGAAGGTGCTGCGAGACGGCCGGACCGTCCGCGAGGTCAGTGACAGCTACCTCTGGCACACCATCGACGTCGCCCAGCTCTCCCGCGAAGCCGGAATGACCAGCCACCGCGTCACCGAAGCCGGTGGCCAGGCCGTTCCCGAGATCGGAGTTCTGCTCAAATGACCGAACGCCCTGCACCGACGACCGCGCCCCACGCGGCGGGCAGGCCCCCGCTACGCCGGATCCTGTACGGCGTGCGGCGCCGCATCGCGGTGGCCTTCGTCCTTCAGGCCGCGGGCTCCATCGCGGGCGTCGTTCCCTTCATCGCCGTCACCTTGATCGCCGAGCGTCTCACCGCCGGCACCGCACCCTCCGGCGGCCGGCTCTGGCCCCTGGCGAGCCTCGCCTGTGCCGGTGGCCTCGCCGCCATGGTCCTCGGGTTCACCGCAGGGGTCGTCGCCCACCTCGCCGACAACCGGCTGCAGCTGGGCCTGCGCCTGGACCTGGCCAGGCACATCGGCCGGATGCCCCTCGGCCGGGTCAGCGCCGCCGGAACCGGCGAGCTGAAGAGCGCCATCCAGGACGACGTGCACGCCCTGCACTCGCTGGTCGCGCACACGCTTCTGGACGCCACCGCACTGCTCACCGCTCCCCTCCTCGCCCTGGCCTACCTGCTCACCATCGACTGGCGGCTCGCGCTGCTGAGCGTTCTTCCCCTGGCGGCAGGCGTGTACCTGTTCGGCCGCGCCATGGCCGGCGCCAAGGCGAACATGGCCGAGTACGGCGCGGCGCAGAGCCGGATCTCCTCGGCCGCGGTGGAGTTCGCGAACGGTATCGCCGTCGTAAAGTCGTTCGGCCGCGGCCGGAGAGCGCACGCCCGGTTCCTGGCGGCGACCGATGGCTTCTCGGAGTTCTTCACCGGCTGGGTACGCGCCACGCTGATCCCCTCGACCGCTGCCTTGCTCGTGGTCACCCCAGTGGTCGTGCTGCTCGTCCTGGTGACGGCCGGGGTCGTCTTCACCGGGGCCGGATGGACGCCCGTCGTCGACCTGGTGCCCTTCGTGCTCCTAGGCCCGGTCGTCAGCGCGCCGATGGGACTGGTCGGCGCTCGCATGCAGCAGATCCGGACCGGTCAGGCGGCGGCCGCCCGGATCACCGCTCTGCTCGACGCCCCGGTGCTGCCGGAGCCGGCCGTCCCCGCGGCCCCCGCCGACGCCCGGGTGTCGATGCGCGGAGTGTCGTTCTCCTACGACGGAAGCACCGATGTGCTGAAGGACATCGATATGGACCTGGAGCCGGGAACGGTCACCGCTCTGGTGGGACCGTCCGGGTCCGGTAAGTCGACGCTGGCCGCGCTGCTGCTCCGCTTCCACGACGTGACCACCGGTACGGTCACCATCGGCGATGCCGACGTACGCGCGATCCCGGCCGCTGATTTGTACCGCCACGTCGGTTTCGTCCTCCAGGACGTCCGACTGCTACGGGCCACCGTCGCCGACAACGTGCGGCTGGGCCGCCCGGAGGCCACCGATGAAGAGGTGAAGCGGGCCGCACGGGCGGCGCAGATCCACGACCGGATCACCGCGCTGCCGAAGGGATACGCCACGGTCGTCGGTACCGACGTCGTGCTGTCCGGCGGTGAGGCCCAGCGCCTGTCCATCGCCCGGGCGTTGCTCGCCGACACACCGATCGTCGTCCTGGACGAAGCCACGGCGTTCGCGGATCCGCGGTCGGAGTCGCTGATCCAGGACGCCCTGTCAACTCTCGCCTTCGGCCGAACGTTGCTGGTCATCGCGCACCGGCTGGCGACCGTCCGCTCCGCCGACCGCATCGTCGTCCTGGACGGCGGGCGGATCGCCGAGCAGGGCCGCCATGAGGAACTCCTGGCCGCCGCGGGGCGCTACGCGCGCATGTGGCGCTCCCAAGGCCTGGACGCCTCCGTCGACCTCACCGCGCCGACCGCCTCGCGCGACACGAGCCGTCCGGACCTCACCCCGAAGGGCACGCACCGATGATCCGCCACCTGTTCCACGTCCTGGGACGCGAGGCCTCCGGCCCTCTCAAGCGTCTGCTCGCGCTGATGGTCGGCGCCGCCGTCCTGCAGGGCGTGGCCTTCGCCCTGCTCGTGCCGCTCCTGCGGACGCTTTTCAGCCGGGGACCCGGGCACGCCTGGCCCTGGCTCGTGGCCTTCGCGGGCTGCTCGCTCGGCTACGCCGTGGTCCAGGCCCTGTGCCTGAGCCAGGGGTTCACCGTCGGCTCACGCATCTCCCGAGTCCTGCATCGACGGCTGGCCGACAAAGCCCTGGACCTCCCGGTCGGCTGGTTCACCGGCACGCGAGCAGCCGAACTCGGCCGGTTGGCGAGTCAGAACGTCATCCAGGTGATGAACATGCCGGCGCACCTGCTGCGGCCGATGATCAGCTCGGTGTTCACCCCCGTCACCCTTGTCCTCGCCGCCTTCCTCTTCGACTGGCGAGTCGGTGTCGTCCTGCTGCTGTGCGCACCGGTGCTGCTGGGGGTGCACGTCTGGAGTACCCGTATGGTGCGCCGGCTCGATCGTGGCCGCGACACCGCGATCGATGAGTCGGCCGACCGTGTGCTGGAGTTCGCCCAGAATCAGCCGGTGCTGAGAGCCTTCGGCCGTACCGTCGACGGACACGCCGACCTCGAGAACGCCCTGCGGGCGGAATCCGACGCGGACCGCACGTTGATCGTGCGGGGCGTCCCGGGGCTGGTGTCCTTCGCCTTCGCCGCCCGTATGGTCTTCGCCCTGGCACTGGCGCTCCAGGTCGCCTGGGCGCTGGACGGCACCCTGGCCGCGCCGACGCTCATCGCCCTGGTCGTGCTCACCGGCCGGCTCGTCGACAGCGTCTCCGCCTCCGCCGACCTTGGAGCCGGCCTGCGCATCGCACGCAACAACCTCGAGCGGCTGGACGCGGTCCTGGAGGAGACGCCCTTTCCGCAGCCGACAGACCCGAAAGTGCCGACCGGCACCGCCGTGGAGTTCGACCAGGTGTCCTTCACCTATCCGAAGACGGTCGCCTCTTCTACGAACGGCGCCGCCGTCGCCCCGCCGGCAGTACTCGACGGCATCAGCCTTCGCCTCCCCGAGCGCGGCCTGACGGCACTCGTCGGCCCTTCGGGCGCCGGCAAGACCACCGTGGCCCGGCTGCTCGCCCGCTTCTGGGACACCACCGCCGGAACCGTCCGCATCGGCGGCGTCGACGTGCGTGACATCGCACCCGAGCGCCTGGCCGCCACCGTCGCGATCGTCTTTCAGGACGTCTACCTCTTCGACGACACCATCGAGGAGAACGTCCGGATCGGCGCCCCTGACGCGAGCGCCGAAAGGATCAGGCGTGCGGCGGAACTGTCGGGCATGGACCGCGTCGTCGCGGAGCTACCCGACGGCTGGGCGACCCGTGTGGGTGAGCGCGGAACCGCGTTGTCCGGCGGTCAGCGCCAGCGCATCTCCATCGCCCGTGCGCTCCTGAAGGACGCTCCGATTCTGGTCCTCGACGAGGCGACCGCCGCTCTCGACCCCGAGAACGAAGCGATCCTGGAATCGGCGATCGCCGAGCTGGCGGTGGAGAAGTCACTTCTGGTCATCGCGCATCGGCTACGGACCGTGCTGGCCGCGGACCAGATCTTGGTCCTGGAGGGCGGCCGGATCAGCGAGCAGGGCACGCACAGCGAACTCGTCGACGCCGGTGGCACCTATTCGGACTTCTGGCGGGAGCGCACGCGCGCCGAAGGCTGGCGCTTGGCCGCCCGGTGAAGACGCGCGCCGGGCACCACCGGCCGGCAGAGCCGGTCTCTTCAGCAAGATCATTCCCCGGAAGGAGGCTGACAATGACCGACCAGGCCGCAGCGCCCTGGCAGGACTGGGCACATCAGGTTCCCGCCGTACGTCACGAGGAGGTTCTCGACGCACCCGACGATCCGGCCCGCACCGCCGTGCACCTGTCCACCTGGCTCGGCGGCCAGTACGTCATCTACGAGCGCGACGAAGTTTGGCACTTCGCCGCAGGGGCGGCGGTCACTCTCACCGCGGACACGGCATCGGTCACCGCCCGTGCCGCCGGACGGGAGTGGACCGTCGCGACCGACGGCCGTCCGCTCGACCAGATCGCCGCGGCGCTCACGGCCCTCGGCCACGTCCATCCCGGCGGACGGCGGGTCTTCGGCTGGGCCGCCTTCGAGCTCGCCCATCTGCTGCACGGCGAACGGCCGTCCGCGGGTACGCAACCACTGCTCCACCTGCTTGTGCCCTGTCTGGAAGCCGTCCTCACCCCCGGAAAGGCCGAACTGCGCGCAGTCGACGACACGTGGACCGCCAAGATCGCCGAGTCGCTCCGCAGCGTGCCGCAGGCCGATCCGCTCGCCCGCACACGTCCGGTGGACGATGTCGAAGCCATCCTGGGCGAGGATGGTGACGCCTACATGAAGGGCGTGTCGGACACGATCGCCGACATCGAGGCCGGACGGATCGACAAGGCCGTCCTCTCCCGCGCCATCCCGCTGCCCGCCGGGATACGTCCAGATCTGCCTGCCTCCTACCTCGCCGGCCGCCGAGGCAACACTCCGGCGAGGTCGTTCCTCCTCGACCTGGGCGGCTGGCGGGCAGCCGGATTCAGCCCGGAGACCGTCGCCCAGATAGAGCCGGGTGGCCGCGTGTCCACCCAGCCACTCGCCGGCACCAGGGCGCTGGGCCTCAGCCCCGATCACGATCGGCGGCTGCGCGCCGAACTCCTCGCGGACTCCAAAGAGGTGCACGAGCACGCCATCTCCGTACGGCTGGCCTGCGAGGAACTGCAAGCGATCTGCCGGTCCGGCTCCGTCGCGGTCGAGGAGTTCATGACCGTGAAAGAACGCGGCTCGGTGCAGCACCTGGCCTCCAGGGTCGCCGGACACCTACGTGACGGCGTCGGGCCATGGTCGGCGTTCGGCGTGCTCTTCCCGGCCATCACCGCCACCGGCGTCCCCAAAGCCGCCGCACTCGCCGCACTCGCCCGGCACGAGCCCGGAACCCGCGGCCTCTACGGGGGAGCCGTGCTGACCGCGGATACCCATGGCGCCCTTGACGCCGCGCTCGTGCTGCGCACCATTTTCCGGCACGGCGACGCGACGTGGCTGCGCGCGGGAGCGGGGGTGATGCGGCAATCCACTCCTGAGCGAGAGTACGAGGAGACGCGCGAGAAGCTTCGCAGCGTCGCTCCGTACCTTCGGCTGCCCACCTGACCACGAGGAGACGCGATATCGGCTTTTGTTCGCGAGGGTGGCCGAGCTGTGCGAACAGATCGGCCGGGAGCCGGAGTCAGGGACCATGGTGTTCAACGGAGTTCGATGGTCCACGCGCCGGTCTGGCCGTCCTGCTTCTCGGGCCGGGTGAACTGGCCGGTCATTTTCATGAAAGCTCGTGTTGCGCCGACTATCGCGGCCGGCTGCGCCTCGTCGACATCCTGGAGCGGCTGGCCGCAAGGAGCAGTTCGGCGGGCTGGTCGGGCTGGAGAAGACGTTCGCGTTCAACCTGTCCGGGCACGCACTCGACCTTCTGGCAGGACCTGTCCCCGGACGGGGGGCAACCGCAATCGTGCCGTCGACGTTTCGCAGGGCCGTGCACTGCCCTCGGCCGACAGGCGGTCGGTCGCCGACTCGATGGGCGACTCGACCGCCGGGTCGATGCCGGTCCGCGCGATCGCCCGGTAGATCCGGAGCTCGGAGCGGCGCTGCCGGCTGATCAGCTTGGTCGCGATTCCGTACAGCCAGGGCCGCACCGCGGCGCGCGCCGGGTCGTAACGGTGACGATGCCGGAACGCCTGAAGGAACGTCTCGACCATCAGGTCGTCGGCCGTGTCCGGGCCGAGCCGGCTCGCGACGTAGCGGTGGATGTCGGCGGCGTACCGGCGGTAGAGCTCGGTGAACCGCTCGGGATCGGTCGTGGAGGCACTGATCACCTCGGCGTCGTCGGGCACCGCGGCGATCACCGGTGACTCGGGCTTCTCATGGAGCTCTTCTGTCAGAGGGGCGTACGGTACTGATTGCCCGAACAGAAGAGCTCTGTTCCAAGATTTTTTCGGCGGCCCGTCAGGCCCGCGCGGTTCAGAAGAAGATCGAGGCCCGGCGGCGGAGCTGGTCGTAGAGCATGTTCTGGATCGTCTCGCGGACCTGGTCGGTCAGGTTGAGGACCGTCATGTGGTCGTCGGCCTGATCCGGGTCGTACTCGTCCGTCATGATCGGCTCGCCGAACGCGATGATCCACTTGGACGGCAGCGGGACCAGGCCCAGCAGGCCGAACATCGGCCACGTCGGCGTGATCGGGAAGTACGGCAGGCCGAAGAGCCGGGCGATCGGCCGCAGGTCGGCGATCTTGGGGTAGATCTCCTCCGCGCCGACGATCGCCGCCGGGATGATCGGCACCTGGGCGCGCAGCGCGGTCGCGACGAACCCGCCCCGCCCGAACCGCTGCAGACGGTACCGCTGGCTGTACGGCTTACCGACGCCTTTGAACCCTTCGGGGAACACGCCGACGAGTTCGCGCTTGGCCAGCAGGCGCGCGGCGTCGGCCTGGCTGGCGAGGGTGTGCCCGCTCTTGCGCGCCAGGTGGGCCAGGACCGGGATCTGGTAGACGAGGTCCGCACCGAGCAGCCGGAGGTTGCGCTTGGCCGGGTGGTGGTCGTGCAGCCCGACCTGGAGCATGACGCCGTCCAGCGGGAGGGTGCCGGAGTGGTTGCCGACGACCAGGGCGGGGCCGGTGTCCGGGACGTTCTCCAGCCCGAACATCTCCACGCGGAACCACCGCTCGTACAGCTGGCGGGCGAGCGGCATCAGCAGCGTGTCGTTCAGCTCCGGGTCGAAGCCGAACTCGTCGACGTGGTAGTCGCCCTCCAGCCGGTGGCGCACGAAGCGCAGCGCCGACGCGATCCTCTGCTCCAGACCGCCGGGTGGTTCGGTGGGCTGGACGGCCGCGCCACCGTGGATCGGGATCACCTCGGCCTCGTGACCCGCCACCGCTCTCGCTTCCTCGGACATCAGACTGCGGTCACCTCCTGCTGAAGCCCTCTACCCCGCCGGTGACCAGGTCAAAGATCCCGGCTCGCAGGCTTCGCCCGAGCCCCTGCGAGTCGACGAAGTCGGCAAAGGCCTCTTCGGAGCTGTATTTGGGGCGCCAGGACAGTTCGTTCGTCAGGCGCGTGGTGTCGATCACCCGGCCGTACGTCAGCCAGCGCAGCAGCTCGGGCGAGAAGCCCTTGAGGCCGCCGAACCGGCGGCCGACGTCGCCGAGCGTCTGCACGGCGGGCGACGGCAGCCGGAGGATGGGCCGGCCCGCCCGGCGCAGGGCCTGCGAGAGCAGCACGACGCCGTCGCCGGCCGCGTTGAAGCAGCCGGGATGGTCCTCCACGGCCATCCGGCGCAGGATCTCGATCCCGTCGTCCTCGTGGATGAACTGCAGGCGCGGGTCGAACCCGAGCACCGTCGCCACCACCGGCATGTGGAAGTAGCGGCTGAGCGGGTTGTCGACGTTCGGGCCGAGGAAGTTCGCGAAGCGCAGTACGGACACGATCAGGTCGGAGCGGCGCCGGGCGAGTCCCCGGACGTAGCCCTCGACCTCGACCGCGTCCTTGGCGTAGCCGTGCGCCGGCGGCGCCACCGGCTCGTCGATCTCGGTGAACACGGCCGGGTCACGGGCCGACGAGCCGTACACCGCCGCCGACGACCGCACGACCAGCTTGCGCATGGCCGCGGACCGCTGGCAGGCGGCCAGCAGCTGCATCGTGCCGATGACGTTGGCTTCCTTGGTCGCCATCCGCGCGGCCGCGGTCATCGTCACGAGGTTCAGGTGCACGACCGTGTCGACGCGCGCCGAATCTATGATCTTGGCGATGCTCGGCGTGCGAATGTCGACCCGTACGAACTCGGTGCGCCCGAGGGATGCCTCGGGCGGCACGGTGTCGACGCCGATGACCCGCTCGATGCTCGGCTCTGCCTGCAGGGCCTCGGCCACCCGTGCTCCGAGCCACCGGGCGACGCCGGTGACCAGGACGACCCGGCTCGCGCCGGAACCTGTTGCTGCGCTCGCGGAGGGACGCGTCGTCGACGGCACCGGTGTCCCCCCATCCGTGGACGGCTGCGTTACTTCTTGTTGCGACGCTGGATGCGCGTCTTCTTCAGCAGCTTACGGTGCTTCTTCTTGGCCATGCGCTTACGACGCTTCTTGATGACAGAGCCCACGGAACCCTCACTCGATGATCAGCAGGAGACGGGCGATCAGTACCCTTGGCGGGCACATGGCCCGGAGCCCAAGGGTACCGCCGCCTCGACGCCGATCGTTCGCGGACCGCCGCCACTCGCCGCGAAGGCCGCCGTCCTCCGGCGGCCCACGTGCGCGTCAGCCCGCTTCGATGTACGCGTCCCGCAGATAGTCGTGGACAGCCTGCTCCGGCACGCGGAACGAACGTCCCACGCGAATCGCCGGTAGTTCTCCCGAGTGAACGAGGCGGTATACGGTCATCTTGGACACCCGCATCACCGCAGCCACCTCGGCCACAGTCAGGAACCTGACCTCGCTCAGAGGTCGCTCGCCTGAGCTCATCGGACGCCCTCTTCCACACGCCGCGCGTCAGACCTTTGGGTGACTTTGATCACGGCCGTGTACTTTCCTCCAGCGTAAATCGTGATTCCCGAGTCGCAAGAGGGGAGTTCAATCAATCAGGCTCGAATGTGTCAAAAGATACACAGTGAGCGGGGTGTAGTGATCCGGGAGCACGTTGTCGTCCAGGGGCACCACGGTATGGACCTTCCCCTCCGCCTCCCCCGCGAACAGGGCCGGATCATTGCAGTCCGCGAACCCGACCGTGTCGATGCCCGCCTGGCCCGCCGCGCCGGCCCAGCCATGGTCCGCCATGACCAGATCCGGCCAGGAGCCGCCGTCGGCGGAAAGGTCTCGCAAAATCGCGCGCATGGGCTCCGCGTCGTGCGTATGGTGCAGCGACGCGCCCGCGCTCAGCGCCGCGACGCCCTCGATGTAGCGGATCGACCGGCGCTCCGCGCCGCGCGGCGTCTCGACCTCGTACGCCCAGCCCGACGCGGGCGTCAGCACCCGGCAGCCCCGCGCCCGCAGGGCCCGGCCCACCGCGAGGTACACCGGCAGCAGCCCGCCCGGATGGCCCGTCGCCAGCAGCACCGTCTCCCGCCGCTCCGCCGCCCGCGCGAGCCGGACCGCCATGGCGTCCAGGGCGTCGATCGTGCGGTCCGGGTCGATCGTGTCGTCGCCGTACAGATGCGCCGGGTCAGGGTTGATCCCGCATTTCTTGACCATCAGCGCGAAGATCTGCTCGAACCCCCACTCCTGTTCGAGCTCGAGGCCGAACAGGTAGTACGGCTTGCGCGCCGCCATCCGGCGGTAGTGCAGCAGGTTGCCCTGTCGCGGCGTGGCGACGACCCCGGCGATCAGCGTGCGGACCAGGTGGTCGCGCAGCTCGTCGCGGGACGGGACCGGATGATCGGCGAGGTTCACGGCATCGGGTCCAGACCGTGCTCCGGGAACACCGCCTGCCGCGTCGCCTGCACCGCCCGGTCCACCGGATCCGCCGGGTCGTACCCGCTGCTCCACGTCCGCACCTCCGTGTCCGCTCCGTCGGTCATGCGCTCGGGCGCCCGCCGCCCCGTACGGCCGCGGACGAGCTCCCGCCAGGTCTCCGGGGTCGGCGTGCCGGGCGGGATCGGCCGCCCCGCCGCCTCGGCGAGCAGATGGGTCCAGGCGCGCGGGACCACGTGGACGAGCTCGTAGCCGCCCCCGCCGGTCAGGACCCAGCGGCCGCCGGCCGTCTCGTGGGCCAGCCGGTGCAGCGCCTCGTACGCCGCCCGCTGCCCGTCCACGGTCAGCGTCAGGTGGGCGAGGGGGTCGAGCTCGTGGCTGTCACAGCCCTGCTGGGTGACCAGGACCTGCGGCCGGAACTGGCGCAGGAGCGGTGGGACCACCGCGTCGAAGGCGCGCAGCCAGTGCCGGTCTCCGCAGCCGGGCGGCAGGGCGACGTTCACCGACGTGCCCCGCGCCCCGGTCTCCTTCGGCAGCCCGGTGCCGGGGAACAGCGTCCGCGGGGTCTCGTGCAGGCTGATCGTGAGGACGCGCGGGTCGTCGTAGAACGCCGCCTGGACGCCGTCGCCGTGGTGGACGTCGACGTCGACGTACGCGACCCGCTCCGCGCCCTGGGCGAGGAGCCAGGCGATCGCGATGGCCGGGTCGTTGTAGACGCAGAACCCGGACGCCGCGCCGTGCATGGCGTGGTGGAGCCCCCCGGCGATGTTGGCCGCGTGCTCGGCCTCGCCCGTCCACACGGCCCGCGCCGCCGCCACCGAGGCCCCGGCCACCAGCGCGGACGCGTCGTGCATGCCGGGAAAGACCGGGTTGTCGGCCAGGCCCAGCCCGCGCGCGACGTCGAGCCGCTCCGCGCGGACCGCGTCGATGTAGGCCGGGTCGTGCACGAGGGTCAGCAGCTCGTCGCCGGCGGGCTCGAACCCCTCGACGGAGACGTTCGGCGCGTCGAACACGCCCAGCTCACGAGCGAGGGCCATCGTAAGCTCGACGCGGACGGGATTCATCGGATGCTCGGCCCCGAAGTCGTACGTCACCAGCCGGTCGTCCCAGAACACCCGAAACGAGGCACTCACCGCTCGACCTCCCGACCACCGACCGCGCCCGAAACTCCCACGGATCACGCTACATGTACGCTCTGCGGCCATGGCGCTCGAGATGCGCGGCGTGTGCGAACGCTGCGACGCCCCCCTGGACCAGAACGGCCTCGCCTACATCTGCAGTTACGAGTCATCGTTCTGCGGGGCGTGCACGCGGTGGCTGTCCCACGTCTGCCCCGACTGCGGCGGCGAACTCGCCCGCCGCCCCACTCGCGTCTGAGTCTCTTCCGCTGAATTCGGCCTCGGGGCGGGAACCGGCGTCCTCCGGGCGGGCAACAAGGGTCGTCCTGCCCGAAAGCCGAGAGGCCGGAAATGAGCGAAATGAGCCGGACCGCCACGGAGGCCGACGACGCCTCCGTGATCGAGCGGTCCCGGCGAGAGCCCGAGGTGTTCGCCGAGGTGTTCCGTCGGCACGCACCCGAGATCAAGCGGTACGTCACCCGCCGTCTGGGCGCGGACGCCGCCGAGGACGTCGTCGCCGAGACGTTCCTGGCGGCGTTCCGGCAGCGGGACCGGTACGACCTGACCCGGTCCAGCGCCCGCCCCTGGCTGTACGGCATCGCGACCAACCGGATCGGTCGCCACCAGCGCACCGAGGTGCGGCAGCTGCGCGCCCTCGAGCGAACCGGCGTCGACCCGGTCACCGATCCGTTCAGCCGCTCCGACGAGCGGGTCAGCGCCGGGGCCGTACGGCGGCGCCTGGCCGCCGCCCTGCGGAGGCTGCCCGCCGGTCACCGTGACGCGCTGCTGCTGGTGACCTGGGGCGACCTCGGCTATCAGGAGGCCGCCCAGGCGCTCGGGGTGCCGATCGGAACGGTGCGTTCACGCGTCAACCGGGCCCGGAAGAAACTCCGCGCGGAACTCGGCGGCGTCGACCCCACTTCAGTCAGCGAGGAACTCGAACATGGATGAGATGGCTCAGCTGAACCTCCTCCGCGCGGAGGTACCCCGGCCCGCCCCGGGGGACCTCCGCACCGAAGAGGACCGGTTGCTGGCCGAGATCGCCGCCCCCGGGTCGGCCCGGCTGCCGCGACCGGCCCACCGGGGAAGGGCGTGGCCACTGCGGATCGGCCTGAGCGCCGTCGCGACCGGGCTGGCCGCCGCGGCGGTCGCCGGCATCGCGCTGTCCGGCGGCGATCCCCGCGCCCCGCGGGCGTCGTACTCGCCGCAGGCCGTGCCGGTCGCGGTGGTCCAGACGCTCGACCGCGCCGCCGACGCCGCGACCAGGCAGCGTGAGCTGCACCCGAGGCCCGGCCAGTTCCTGGTCTTCGAGTCCGAGAACGAGGAGAGCGTGGACTCGAACTCCAAGGAGCACGGCCACTCCCGGTACCTGAGCCGCGACCGGCGGAAGATCTGGCTGCCCGTCGCGGGCCGGGCCACGGGCGGCGTCCTGATCGAGACCGGCCTGCCGCCCAGGCGGTACGGCGACTGGCCGATCCCGCCTGAGGCCGGGCAGGAGGCCGGAACGTCGGAGCGGACGATCGACTTCGACAACCGGGCCGAATACCTGCGGACCGACTACGCGTACCTGAGCCGGCTGCCGGCCGACCCCCAGGGCATGCGCGCGCACCTCTACGACCACCTGACGCCGGGGACCGCCGACGGCGACCGGGAGGCTTGGTCGCGGGCCGGTGCGATGCTCACGGAGGGGTACATGCCGGCCGCCCAGCGCGCCGCGCTGTTCCGCGCCGCCGCGACCATTCCCGGGGCGCAGGCCGTCGGGCGGGCCGAGGACGCCGCGGGCCGCAAGGGCATCGCGGTCGCCCGGGTCGACGAGGGCGCGGGAGAGCGGGCGGAGTACATCTTCGATCCCAGGACGTACCTGCTCCTCGGCCGGCGAACGGTGGTCGTGGACGCGAAGAAGGGCCAGGCGCCCGTCGGCACGGTCGTGGAGTCGACCGCTCAGCTGAAGGTGAGCGTCGCGGACGGCGCGCCGAAGGTCACCGGCGGCTGACGAGGGCGGGCTCGGGTTCGGCGCCGATCGTGCGGCTGCGGCCGGCGCCGAGCCCGGGCAGCACGAGGATCACCGACACGGCCAGCAGGACGACCGACGGAACGGTCCATCCGTGGGTGGCGTCGTGCAGGGCGCCGATGGCGAGCGGGCCGAGCGCGGCGATCACGTAGCCGACGCCCTGCGCCATCCCGGACAGCTGCGCCGCCACGTGCGCGTCGGCGGCGCGCAGGCCGATGAACGAGAGGGCGGTGGCGAACCCGACGCCCTGCCCGAGCCCGAGCACGATGATCCACAACCAGACGGAGCCGATCGGCGCCCAGGCGGTGCCGGCGAAGCCGACCAGGCAGAGGACGCCGACGAGGACGACGAGGGGCCGCTGGTCGCGCAGCCGGCGTTCGATCACCGGGACGGCGAGCGCGCCGACGGCCTGCAGGAGGCTGGTGACGCCGAGGGCGTAGCCCGCCGCCGTCTCGCTCAGCCCCCGGTCCTGGCAGAGCGTCGGCAGCCAGCCGGAGACGACGTACGCCAGCAGCGACTGGATCCCCATGAACGCGGTGACCTGCCAGGCCAGGCGGGACCGCCAGACCTGGCGGGAGCCCTCGGCGGCCGGCACCCCGGCCGCGGCCCGGCGGGCGCGCGGCAGCCAGGCGAGCGCGGCGACGCCTGCGGGGACGGCCAGCAGCACGAGGGGAAGCCGCCAGGAGGACCCGGCGGCGTGCTCGACCGGCACCGCGACGCTCGCGGAGACCGCCGCGCCGACGGTCACCGCGATCGTGTACACGGCGGTGACCGCCATGATCGCCTGCGGGTGGTCCCGCTTGATGATCGACGGGACGGCGATGTTGCCGACGCTGATCGCGATCCCGGCCAGGAGCGCCCCGCCGAACAGGGCGACCGGCGAGGGCAGCACGCGCACCACCAGCGCGACGACGAGCACGAGCATGCTCGCCACCAGCAGGCGCTCGCCGCGCGGCGAGCGCCGCAGGAGGGGCAGGACCAGCCCGAACGAGCCGAAGAAGACCAGCGGGAGCGTGGTCAGCGCGCCGGCCGCCGCGCCCGACAGGTGCAGGTCACCGGAGATCTGGCTGAGCAGCGGGCCGACAGCGACGACGGCGGGCCGCAGGTTGAGCGCGACCAGGACGATCAGGAGGATTCCGGCGTAGCGTCTCACAGCACGTCCTCCAGCGCGCGAAGGGTCGGCTCGACGACGAGGGCCGCCGCGCGACCGGCCGCCTCGGCGTCGCCGCCGGCGATCGCCGCCAGCACGGCGTGGTGCGGCTCGGGACCGCCCTCGGGCAGGTCGCGGTCCTCGCGCAGCGCGCTCAGCGACTCGCGCAGCCGGTGCCGGAAGAACCGGAACGCCTCGGCCAGCAGCGGGTTCCGCGCGGTCTCGGCGACGCCCAGGTGGAACCGCGAGTCCGCCTCGCCGAAGTCCGCGGGGTCCTCGGCGGCGTCGCGGTCGCGCAGGAGCCCTTCGAGCCGCCGCAGGTCCTCGGGCGTACGGCGCACGGCGGCGAGCTTGGCGGCCTGGACGTCGTAGGCGAGCTGCACCTCGAACACGTCCCGCAGCGACGCCCGCTCGACGCGCCGCAGCAGTGGCCGGGGGTCGGCGGCGCTGCGTACGTAGGTGCCGTCGCCGCGCCGGACCTCGAGCACGCCGACGTGACTCAGGGCGCGGATCGCCTCCCGCACGGCGGGCCGGCTGACCCGCAGCACGGCGCTCAGCTCGTGCTCGCCGGGGATGCGGGCACCGACCGTCCAGGCCCCGGAGGCGACCTGGTCGTGCATCTGGTCGAGCACGGCCTCGACGGCCGAGCCCCGTGGAATCGGCTGCAGCGCCACGCCCGTTCCTCTCTCAGCTGCCAGATGTCAGACATCTAGCGGGTAACTCTACAGGTTTGTGACGTGAAGAACAGGACATGTGGGGCATCTAACTAGTCAGGTGACTCCTGGCCCAGGAGGCGGTTGCCAATGACGCACGTCACAGACGCCGAACTTCCGCCCTACGAGCGGACCCCCAGCTCCCAGAGCCGTGCGCTGGCCACGGCCATCCGGCTGGGGGTCCGGCCCTTCTCCGGCCGCGTCAAGGGCGGCCCCGCCGGGATCCGGGTGTGGCGCACCCTCCTGGGCGCGGGCTCGCACTGCCTGCGCGCCGATCCTCGCATCCACGTCGAGCCCTTCAGCGACCCGTGCGTCGACCTGCCGCAGATCGGCCGGCCGGTCCGCGGCGAGTGGCTGCGGCCGCCGGGCGGCGACGCGAGCCGCGGCGTGGTCCTGTACCTGCACGGCGGCGCGTACGCGATCTGCTCGCCGCGCACCCACCGGGCGATCACGACCCGGCTGGCGATGGACACGGGCCTGCCGGTGTTCGCCCCGCGCTACCGGCAGGCGCCCGAACACCCGTTCCCGGCGGCGTTCGAGGACGCCCTCGACGCGTACCGCCTGCTGCTGGCCCGCGGCATCCCGCCCGAGCGGATCACCCTCGTGGGCGACTCGTCCGGCGGGCACCTCGCCGCCTCCCTCACCGGCGAGGCGTGCCGGACGGACCTGCCGACCCCCGGCAAGGTCGTGCTGTTCTCCCCCTGGATCGACCTGACCGGCGAGCTGGCGATGTCCTCGGCGATGCTGCGGCGGGATCCCTTCATCGTCCCGGCCGTCGCGACGCGGTTCGGCCGGCTTTACGTGGGGACCGGAGATTGGAACGATCCACGGCTGTCCATCCTGAGCTGTGGGAGCGCTGACCTGCCGCCCTTCCTCATCCAGGTCGGCGGGATCGAGGTGCTACGGGACGAGGCCGAGAGATTCGCCGACGTGCTGGCCGAGGCGGGAGCCGACTACGAACTCCAGGTCTGGCCCGGTCAGATGCACGTGTTCCAGATGTTCAACGGCCTGATCCCCGAGGCCGGCGAGGCGATGCGGGAGGCCGCCCGCTTCATCCGCCGCGACGTCGGGCACGGCTCGGTCCCCGAAGCCGCCTGAGACACGGAGGCCGGCTGTGCCCGACGGCTTCGCCGAGGGACACTCTTTCAGGCGGCCGTCAGGCCGATCGCGCTCTTCGCCGCCGCGAGCGTCGGCGCCGCCAGCGTACGGGCCTGCTCCGCGCCCTCACGCAGGACCTTCTCCAGCCCGGCCCGGTCGGCGGCGATGCCGGCGTACCGGTCCTGCAGCGGCTCGAGCAGCGCGATCACCGCGTCGGCGGTGTCCCGCTTCAGCGCGCCGTACGAGGAGTACGACAGCGCCTCGACCGGCGTGTCCGTGCACGCGGACAGGATGACCAGCAGGTTGGACACGCCCGGCTTGCCCACCGGGTCGTACGTCACCTCCGAACCGGAGTCGGTGACCGCCCGCATGACCTTGCGCCGTACGACGTCGACGGGGTCGAGCAGGTGGATCGTGCCCGGGGAGTCGACCGACTTGCTCATCTTCCGCGACGGGTCGGCCAGGTCCATGACGCGTGCCGCGGTCTTCGGGACCACCGCGCGGGGCGGCGTGAACACCGGTCCGTACGCCCGGTTGAAGCGCTCGGCCAGGTCACGGGCGAGCTCCAGGTGCTGTGACTGGTCCGCGCCGACCGGCACGTCGGTCGCCTGGTACAGCAGGATGTCGGCGGCCATCAGCGCCGGGTAGGTGAGCAGCGACAGGCGCACGACCTCCTGGCGCGCCGACTTCTCCTTGAACTGGATCATCCGCTGCATCTCGCCGTAGTGGGCGGTGCTCTCCAGCAGGTACGACAGCTCGGTGTGCGCGGCGACCGCGCTCTGCCGGAAGAACACGCACCGCTCCGGGTCGATGCCCGCCGCGACGGCCAGCCCGGCGAGCTCCAGCGCCCGCTCGTTCAGCAGCGCGGGGTCGTGCGGGGTGGTGAGGGCGTGCAGGTCGGCGATCCCGTACACGTGGTCGGTACGGGCGGCGCCGGCTGTCAGGCGCTGCGCGGACGGCCGCAGCGCGCCGAGCAGGTTGCCGAGCGTCGGACGGCCTGACGGGGTGAAGAGGCTGAGGACACGGGCCACGGTGACTCCTTGTCGACGTGGCCACCGCACCCGGCGGAACGCGAAACGGCCGCCGAAGCGGCGGCCGTGGATGGGTACGCGAGGAGGGTCGGCCGCCGTCAGGCGGCCCACCAGCTACTGCTGTGCAGTGATCCTCGCACGGGAGTGATTGTATCCCGGTCGGAAACGTCGTACCCGAGTGTGACCATCGCGGTATGACAGAGACTGTCGCGTTCGCCGTGCGGGGGCCGTTCGACCTGGCGGCGAGCATCCGGTTCCTGGAGGGGTTCACGCCGGCGGGCCGGCCGGACGCCGGGCGGCACCGGGGCGTCCTCCCGCTCGCCTTCCCCGCTGCGCCGTCCTGGCGTCCCGTGGGCGTCCGGCTCCGGCAGGAGGGCGGCGCCGTCCACGCGGAGATCGAGGCGCACCCGGACGACGTGGCGCCGGCCGCCGAGCACGCCCGGCGGATCCTGTCGCTGGACGTCGACGGCACCGGCTTCGCCGCGATCGACGACCCGCACGTCGTCCGCCTGCGGGAGCGGTTCCCGGGCCTGCGGCCGGTGCTGTTCCACTCGCCGTACGAGGCGGCCTGCTGGTCCGTGATCGGGCACCGCATCCGGATGGCCCAGGCCGCCGGCATCAAGCAGCGCATGGCCGAGCGGCTCGGTGACGTCGTCGGCGGGATGGCGAGCTTCCCCGGCCCGGAGCGGCTGCTCACCGTCACCGACGTGCCGGGGCTGCCGCCCGTCAAGATCGAGCGCCTGCACGGCATCGCCCGCGCCGCCCTGGACGGCGACCTGGACGCCGGCCGGCTGCGGGCGATGGAGATCGCCCAGGCGCTGGTCGAGCTGCAGCGGATCCCCGGGATCGGGCTGTTCTCCGCCGAGCTGATCCTCATCCGGGGGGCCGGGCACCCCGACGTGTTCCCCGCCTCGGAGCGCCGGCTGCACGACGAGATGGCCCACGAGTACGGCCTGCATGACCCGAGCCCGGCGCGCCTCGCGGCGATCGCCGAGGCCTGGCGGCCCTACCGGTCGTGGGTGGCGCTGCTGCTGCGCGCCCGCCGGGAGATCGAAACCGCCGAGATCGCCCGCGGCCGCCGCATCACCCGCTGACCCGCCGGCGCTGTGCGCGGGCGCACAGCGCCCGGCCTCTGGCGCCGAGGATCGGTGTCGTGCCGGCGACGAGGATCCTCGGCGCAGTCGTCCGGCCTCCCGGCTACGCCGGTGCGGCCCGGGTGTGCCAGAGGCCCAACGCGGCGGCGACGGTGGCGACCGCCTCGGCGACGGTCGTGACGACCTTCTCGGCGTACCAGACCGGCTCGTACATGTTCGGGAGCGGTCCGAGTCCCCCGGCGTCGACGTAGCGGTAGAGGAGGACGGCGCCGAGCGCGCTCGCCGCGACGAGGAACGCGATGCCGTACGTGAGCCGGGTCGCGCGGACGAGCACGAGCACGGCGACGAGCACGGCCAGCACCCCCTGGATCCAGAACAGCGTGCCCTCCGAGAGGCCGCCGCCCGACGACCCCATGTCCCCGGCCAGGTGGAAGTGAACGTACGCGTCGGCCGCGAGCCCCGCGACGACGAGCAGGCGAAGTATCAGGCCCATACCTGAATCAGCGTCAGGCGGGGCGAAACGGTTCAATGACCGCCCGGAAAAGTATCGATCTCCCGGGTCAGCCCGCGCCGAGTTCGCGGCCGCGGTCGCGGGCGGCCTCGATGGCCTCGATCACGGCGGCGCGCACGCCGTGCCGCTCCAGCTCGCGGATGGCCGAGATCGTCGTCCCGGCGGGCGAGGTGACCGCCTCGCGCAGCATGACCGGGTGGTCGCCGGAGTCGCGCAACATGACCGCCGCGCCCACCGCCGACTGGATGACCATCTCGAGCGCGGCCGCGCGCGGCATGCCGAGCAGGATGCCCGCGTCGACCATCGCCTCGACGAGGTAGTAGAAGTACGCCGGGCCACTGCCGGACAGGGCGGTGGCGGCGTCCTGCAGCGACTCGGGGATGCGCAGCACCTTGCCGACCGGGCTCAGCAGCTCCTCGGTCAGCTTCAGGTGCTCCTCCCCGGCGTGCGTGCCGGCGGAGATCACGCTCATCGCCTCGTCGACGTGGACGGGCGTGTTCGACATGACGCGGACGACCGCGACGTCCTCGGGCAGGCGCTCCTCGACGAACGCCGTCGGGATGCCGGCGGCCATCGAGATGACCAGGCGGCCCGCCGGAACGTGATCCCGCACCTCACGCAGCAGCGTGTCCATGTCCTGCGGCTTGACGGCGAGGACGAGGGTGTCCGCGGTCGCGGCGGCCTCGGCGTTGGTGACCACCTGGACGCCGTACCGCTCGCGCAGCAGCGCGCCGCGCTCCTCACGCCGCGTCGTGACCAGCAGCTCGGACGGCTTACGCCCGGCCCGCAGCACTCCGGACAGCAGCGCCTCGCCCATCTTGCCGGCACCGAGAATCGCGATCATCTTCCCCAGCCTCCCGTCTCCCAGAAGCGTACCGAGCCGCCCGCCCCGCCCGCGCCGTGGCCTGCGACCGAGATCACCGTCCTTACGACCGAACATTCCGTGCGCGTTCGACAGGGACCTGACACGTCCCGACTGTTCGGGAAAGCCGGTGGCCTCTGCGGTTGATACCCACGCGACCGATGTTGCCGATGGGAATCGAGTGCCGCATGAGAAGACTCAGAGCGGGCGTGGCGATCACGCTCGGCGGGCTGGTGATCGGCGGGATTCCGGCGATCACCGACTCCGTATCCGCCGCGCCCGCCGCCTCCCCGCACCCCGCCACCTCCAAGACGGGCGGGCTGCCCACCGGACGCGCGTGGAAGGTCACGCTGCTCACCGGGGACGTCGTCCACGTACGGACGGACAGAGGACGGCCTCCGCTCGTGTCGGTGGACCCCGGACCGGGCCGGCGGGACGTTCCGATGATCAAGGACATCCGGCCCGACGGCACCGTACGGGTCCTCCCGGCCGACGTCACGGGCCTCATCGGCCGGAAGATCGACCCCGCTCTCTTCAACGTCACCACGCTGATCGAGCAGGGGGACGACGACGCCTCACGATCGACCCTTCCGCTGATCGTGCAGGGCGGTGACTCTCCGGGCCGCAGCCTGAAGGCCGTCCACGCGACCGCCGTACGCCACCACAAGGGCAAGCGGGCCGCCCAGCTGACCTCCTCCGGGAGACTCGCCGCGGGCGTGAAGCACATCTGGCTGGACCGCAGGTTCAAGGCCACGAAGCTCGACCGCGACCTGGAGCAGATCGGGGCCCCCGCCGCCTGGACCGCCGGCGCCACCGGCAAAGGCGTCGACGTCGCGGTCCTGGACACCGGGATCGACGCCACCCACCCGGACCTGAAAGGCAAGATCGCCGAGCAGCAGAACTTCGCGACCGACGCCAAGGACACCGTCGACCGGCAGGGACACGGCACCCACGTGGCCGCCACCATCGCCGGCACCGGAGCCGCCGCCCACGGCGCGCGCAAGGGCGTCGCCCCCGACGCCCACCTGCTCATCGGCAAGGTGCTGGACGACGCCGGCAACGGTTACGAGTCGGACGTCATCAAGGGCATGGAGTGGGCGGCCTCCAAAGCCAAGATCGTCAGCATGAGCCTCGGCAGCTATGCCGATAACACCGCCGACCCCGACAGCGACCCGGTGGCGAAGGCCGCCGACGACCTCACCGCCCGGTACGGCACGCTGTTCGTCGTGGCGGCCGGCAACGACGGGCCGTACGCCGACAGCATCGGCTCTCCCGGTATCGCGCCCGCCGTGCTGACCGTCGGGGCGGTCGACGCCGACGACAAGCCGGCCGACTTCTCCAGCCAGGGCGGCGCTCTCCTGAAGCCGGACATCGCCGCACCCGGCGTCGAGACCATCGCCGCCCGGGCCGCCGGCACGGGGATAGGCCACCCGGTCGACGCGTACTACACCGCCCTCAGCGGCACCTCCATGGCGACACCGCACGTCGCGGGGGCCGCGGCCGACCTGCTGCAGAAGCATCCCGGCTGGAGTCCGGCCCGGCTGAAGGCGGCCCTGACGTCGACCGCGGACGCCGTGACCGGCAACGTGAACCAGGTCGGCACCGGGCGCCTCGACGTGGCGGCCGCCGTCGCGGCGACCGTCACCGCGGACGACTCCGGCGTCGCGTTCGGCCGGGTCCCCCACGGGGCCGCGCCGACCGTGACCAAGAAGCTGAGCTGGACCAACGCCGGTTCCACACCGGTGGAACTGCGGCTGTCGGCGACGTTCGCCGACCACGCCGGTCATGACTCCGGCGCCGTCCAGGTGCCCGCGTCGGTGACGGTCCCGGCGGGCGGCTCGGCGTCCGCGACGCTCACCTTGGATCCCGGCCGCCTGTCCACCGCCGGCTACTACAGCGGCGCGGTCACCGCGCAGGCGGGCGGCGCCACGCTGCGCACGCGGCTCGGCGCGTTCGCCGAACCGGAGACCCACACGCTCACTTTCAAGACGACTCCCCTTCCGGGCACACCCGAGGGGAACACCATCACCAAGATGTGGGTGCTCAACCTGGACGACCCGAACACCTTCGCGACGGCGGTGGAGTTCGGCGAGTCGGACGATCCCACGGTGTCGCTCGCGGCCGGCCGCTACGTCGCGCTCGGCGTGGTCGAGGCGACCGAGCCGGACTCGGACGAGTTCCGGGTCGCGCTCGCGGGCTCACCCGAAGTGAACGTCGACCAGGACACCACGCTGTCCCTGGACGGTTCGAAGGCCGAACCGGTGAAGTTCGCCGCCCCGGACGCGGCCACGATGAGCGACAAGGTGCTCCACGTCGAACGCGGCACCGCGGACGGCATCTGGGCTTTCGACATCAACCACACGGAGCTCTACAGCATCCCGATCGACGCCCCCAAGACCGGGTCCTTCGATGTCTACGTCGGCGGCCGGGTGGCGAGTGGTGACGGCACGAAGGTCTACGACCTGCTGCACGACCTCGGCTCCCGGGTCCCCGCCAAGATCGACTACACCGCGGGTCAGAAGGAGGTCGCGCGTATCGACGAGCGCTTCCACGCGCTCGGCGGCGACGCGGGCACCGTCAGGCACGTACGGCGCAGCGTCACCCCGGCGGGCTACTCGGTCGACCAGACCTCTGAGAACGTCCCCGCCGGCACGGCCCGCACCGACTACGTGACCGCCACCGGCGGGGTCCGCTGGCAGGACGAGGCCGGGCCGACGGAGGACACGGCCGGCTGGCTCCCTCAGGAGGACATCCGGGCCTACTCTCCCGGCGGGGTGTACGCCGGGGACTGGATGCGCCAGCCGTTCCGGCCCGGCCCGTACTCCGCGACCGGGCAGACGGCCAGCGCGTGCGCTCCCAGTCCGGTCACCCGCACGTCCGGGAACATCCACGTCCAGCTCGTCGCGCTGCAGGACCGCATCGACGGCTTCGACTGCATGACCTGGTTCAGCGACGATCCGATCCCGGAGACGATGAAGGTGTACGCGGGTGACGAGCTCGTCGGGACCACCGCGCACGCCTACGGCGACTTCAGCGTGCCGGCGAAGGCGGGCACCTACCGGCTCGTCTTCGACGTGGACGCCTCCGAGCTCACTCCCGTGTCGGCGAAGACCTCGACGACGTGGACGTTCCGCTCCAAGCCGGGCGAGGAGCGGGTACCGCTGCTGACCGTGGACTACGCCCTGCCGCTGGACCTGCTCAACCACCCGAACGGCGACAGCGCGACCTTCACCGTCGCCCGCGTCGGAGGGGCCGCCACCGCCAAGGCCACCGGCCTGAAGTTGTGGACCTCCCTCGACGACGGCACGACCTGGCAGCCCGCCCCCGTCACCACCGGAACCGGCGGCACCTACACCGCCACGCTGCCCAAGGCCGCCAAGGACCAGGGCGTCTCCCTGCGCGTCCAGGCCACCGACGACGGCGGCGGCAAGATCGACCAGACTGTCATCCGCGCCTACACCGGCTGATCCGGCTGATCCGACTGATACGGCTGATACGACTGATCCGGATTCCGGGTGACCTCCGTCACAAACGGCGGTCACCCGGAAACCGAAACTGCCCTTCGGACAAGTACTAAAGGGGACCTCATGCACCCCGGGCCTCGCCGCCCGGGGTACGCGGACCGCCCCGGCCTGCACCTCCCGTGAAGTGCGTTATCCCACCCTGGCCGGGGCGGTTCGTCCTCTCCGCCGCAGACCCCTCCGCCGCAGGACCTCTCCGCCGCAGACCCCTCCGCCGCAGGACCTCTCCGCCTCAGGACCTGGAGGCCAGCGACCTTAGGAAGAAACCGACGTTGGCCGGGCGCTCGGCCAGCCGCCGCATGAGGTAGCCGTACCACTCCTGGCCGTAGGGGAGGTACACGCGCACCTGTCCGCCGAGCTCGGTCAGGCGCCGCTGCTCGTTCGGCCGGATGCCGTACAGCATCTGGTACTCGAAACTGTCGGAGGCCCGCTCGTTGAGCACCGCGAGCGCGCCGGCGATCTCGATCAGCCGCGGGTCGTGGGTGGCCAGCATCGGGTAGCCGCGCCCGGCCATCAGCACCCGCATGCACCGCACGTACGACCGGTCCACGGCGTCCTTGCCGGTGAACGCGACCGAGTCCGGTGCGTTGTAGGCGCCCTTGCACAGGCGCACCCGCGACCCTTCGTGGGCGAGGTCGGCGCAGTACTCCTCGGCGCGGCGGAGGTAGGCCTGGATGACCGCGCCCGTGTCGGGGAAGTCCTGCCGCAGCTCCTTCAGGATGCGCAGCGTCGAGTCGACCGTGGTGTGGTCCTCCATGTCGAGGGTCACGGTCGTGTTCGCCTGGCGGGCGGCCGCGCAGACGCGCCGGGCGTTCTCCAGCGCCGTACGCTCACCGTCGTCGAGCAGCTGGCCAAGGGCGGTCAGCTTGACCGACACCTCGGCACGGGGGCCGTACCCGGCCTCGGCGAGGCGTTCCAGGAGCCGTTCGTACTCGGCGGTGATCGCCTTGGCCTGGACGGCCTCGACGGTGTCCTCGCCGAGATGGTCGATGGTGACCAGCAGGCCGTCGGAGACGAGCCGGTCGGTGGTGGTGAGGACGTCGGCGGCGGTCTCCCCCGCGACGAACCTGCGAACGACACTTCTGCTGTACGGCGCGGTCTCGACGACCCGGCGTACGCCGCTGCTGCGTGAGGCGGCCAAGAGAGCCTGGCGGAGCAAGCTTCCCCCTCTCCCCAAGGGACCACACTGTCCCGATCGCCCATCAGGCTATGACAGCCGTGATGCGCCTGGTCACGGTGGATCTCCCTCCGGTTGACCGGGACGGGGCCGGCCGGCCGTCAGGTCGTGCGGCGGCGGAGGGTGGCGGCGCCCAGCAGCAGGGCGAGGACGGTGCAGCCGGCGATGACGGCGATGTCGCGCCAGAGCGTGCCGGTCACGCCGGGGTGGCCGGTCAGCTCCCGCATCGCCTCGACGAGGTACGACAGCGGCAGCACGTCGGCGATCCACCGCAGCGCCGTGGCCATCTGGTCGCGCGGCACGAACAGCCCGGCGAGCAGCGTCTGAGGCAGGATGAGCGCGGGCATGAACTGCACCGCCTGGAACTCCGAACGCGCGAAGGCGCTGCTGAACAGCCCCAGGGCGACGCCGAGGAGCGCGGCGAGCAGGGTGAGCAGCAGGAGCGCCCACACCGGTCCCCGCAGGTCCAGGCCGAGCCAGGTGAGGGAGATCGTGGCGACGATCCCAACCTGGATCAGCGCGGTGACGCCGAAGGCCAGCGCGTAGCCCAGGAGCAGGTCGAGCCGGCCGAGCGGCATCGTCATGAGCCGCTCCAGCGTGCCGCTCGTCCGCTCCCGGAGCGTGGCGATGCTGGTCACGATGAACATCACGACGAGCGGGAAGACGCCGAGCAGCATCGGCCCGAACCGGTCGAACGCCTCGGGCCGGTCCATGACGTACCGCAGCAGGATCATCAGCAGGCTGGGGACGCCCACGATCAGCACGAGCGTGCGGTGGTCGTGCCGGAGCTGGCTCAGGATCCGCCGCGCCGTCGCGAGTGTGATGGTGACGCTCACGGCCGCCCCACCTTCTCTCCCCGCTCGATGATGGTGAGGAAGGCCTGTTCGAGGTCGCCGGCGCCGGTCCGGTCGCGCAGCGCGGCGGGGGTGTCGTCGGCGATGATCCGGCCCTCCCGCATGAGCAGCAGCCGCTCGCACCGGGCGGCCTCGTCCATGACGTGGCTGGAGACGAGGAGGGTCGTCCCCCGGCCCGCCAGCTCGTGGAACAGCTCCCACAGCTCGCCGCGCAGCACCGGGTCCAGGCCGACCGTCGGCTCGTCGAGGACGAGCAGCTCCGGCCGGCCGAGCAGGGCGACGGCGAGGCTCGCCCGGCTCAGCTGGCCGCCGGACAGGGAGGCGGCGAGCTGGTCGCGGGCGCCGCCGAGGCCGACCTCGTCGAGGACCCGGTCGGCGTCGCCCCGGGGCGCACCGAGGACGGCGGCGAAGTAGCGGAGGTTCTCCCGGACGGTGAGGTCGGCGTAGACGGCCGGCCGCTGCGTGGCGTAGCCGATGCGGTGGCGCAGCGCGCGGTGGCCGGCCGGACGGCCGAGCACGGTGACCGTGCCGCTCTGGACGATCTGCACGCCGACGACGGCCCGCATGAGCGTCGTCTTGCCGCAGCCGCTCGGCCCGAGCAGGCCGACCACGGAGCCGCGCGGCACCTCGAAGGTCAGGCCGCGCAGGACCGTACGCCCGCCGCGCGCGACCCGGAGGTCCCGGACCACGATCACGGAATTCATCATGCGTTGAATTTAGGCGCGCGCGAAAGAGGGTGTCAAGGCATGGGGCGGAGCGGTCAGCCCTCGAGGTAACGCTGCAGGGTGGGCGCGAGCAGAGCGACGAGCTCGTCCTCGGTCGCCGACGCCATCGGCTCGACCTGCACGATGTACTTCAGCATCACGACGCCCAGCATCTGGGACGCGGCCGCCGCGAGGTTCAGCGGCGGCAGGCCGAGGGCCTCGGCGACGCGGGCGAGGATCGCCCGGGTGACGAACTCCCGCAGGAGCGCCGCGCCCTGCTCCGTCGTCGCCGCCGACCGGAAGATGCCGACGAACTGCGGGCGCAGCCGCGGATCCGACCAGATCCGCAGGAACGTCCGCGCCAGCCGCTCACCGATCTGCGATCGCGGGCCGGCCATCACCTGCCCGAGGAACACCGCCGGGTCCACCGGGAACTCCATCGCCGACGCGAAGAGCTCTTCCTTCGAGCCGAAGAAGTGATGGACCAGCGCGGGGTCCACCCCCGCCTCACGGGCGATCGCCCGGATCGACGCCTTGTCGTAGCCGCGCTCGCCGAACAGCACGCGCGCGGCCGCCAGGATGTCGTCCCGCGACGAGGACGGCCCGGGGCGGCGCCCTGGGCGGCGCGCCGGCGCCGTCATCCGCGGCGCATCCCGGGGAGCGGCTCCGCCGCCCGTACGGGCAAGGGAGCCGCCGACGCGGTCACGAGGGCGTGACCTCGCCCTCGGTGTTCACCTGCCAGGGCCCGGCGGGAGCGGCCGCGGCGGCGAGATGCAGGCGCGCGAACGCCAGGGACTCGGCCAGATCGCTCTCCCGCTGCTCGCGGTCGGTGGCGCGGCGGGTGTTGATCTCGACGACGACCTGACCGGCGTAGCGCTGCGCGGCCAGCCGCTCCAGCATCTCCGCGCACGGCTGGTTGCCCCGGCCGGGGACCAGATGCTCGTCGCGGTTGACGATGCCGATGCCGTCGGCGAGGTGGATGTGCGCGAGCCGGTCACCGAGGGAGTCCGCCATGGCCAGCGGGTCCGAGCCGGACACGGCCGCGTGCGACAGGTCGATCGTCACGCTGGGATAGGGCAGGTCGACGGGGTTCCAATGCGGGGAGTACATCCCGACCTCGGCCGTGCGCGCCCGTACGGGGAACATGTTCTCCACGGCGAAGACGACGTCGGTCTCCTCCTGCATGCGGGCGAGCCCCTGCTCGAACTCCCGGGCGTACTCCCGCTGCCAGCGGAAGGGGGGATGGACCACGACGACCTCGGCGCCGAGCTTCTCGGCGGTGTCCTTGGAGCGGACCAGCTTGCCCCAGGGCTCGCGCCCCCACACCCGCTGGGTCAGCAGGAGGCACGGCGCGTGGATCGACGTGATCGGGATCTGGTGATAGTCGGACAGTCTGCGCAGCACGTCGATGTCCTGGCTCGCCGGATCGGCGGTGACCATGATCTCGATGCCGTCGTACCCGAGGCGCGCGGCGAGGTCGAACGCGGCCGGCGTCTTCTCCGGGTAGACCGACGCCGAGGACAGAACGATGGGCGCGTCGGGGACCTGGAGGACTTCTTCCACAATCGGCAAGCCTATGCGTTCCATCGCCTGATCCGGCCAGCCGTGCCCACGCTGTTCGCGGAGGCATGATCGCCTCCCGGGCGGTCTACCGTGGAGACGTGATCGCCCCTGGAGCCATCGCCAGCCCCAACATCTGGAACAGCCCGCAGGTCTACGAGCTGGAGAACCGCGCGGTCGACCCGGACGGCCGGATCGAGCGGGCCATGCGCGAGATCCGGCCCTGGGACGGCGCCGTCCTGCTCGACGTGGGCTGCGGCACCGGCTTCCACCTGCCCGCGTTCGCGCGGACCGCCGCGAAGGTCGTCGGCGTCGAACCGCACGCGGGCCTCGCCGGACTCGCCCGCCGCCGCGTCGCGGACGTCCCCAACGCGGCCGTACGCGTGGGCGCGGCGCAGGCGCTCCCAGTGCCCGACGCGTCGGTGGACGTCGTCCACGCCCGCTGGGCGTACTTCTTCGGCCCCGGCTGCGAACCGGGCCTCGCGGAGCTGAAGCGGGTGCTGCGGCGCGGCGGCGCGGCGTTCGTCATCGACAACGACGCCACGCGGTCGACGTTCGGGGGCTGGTTCCGGCGCTGGCTGCCGTCCTACGACTCCGGCGCCGTCGAGCGGTTCTGGTCTCGGCATGGGTTCTCCCGTACGCCACTGGAGATCTGCTGGCGCTTCGACGACCGTACGGACCTCGAGGCCGTACTCAAGATCGAGTTCCCGGCCGAGCTCGCCGAGGAGTTCCTGAGCGAGGTCGAGGGCTGCGAGGTCGACTACGCCGTCAACCTGTGGTGGCGGCGCTACTGAGGCGCTATTGACAGGTACCCGGTTCAGTCGGCGGACACGCGGGACGCGCCGAGGACGGCCAGCACCCGGTCGGCGACGGCCTGCATGCCCTTGGCGTTCGGGTGCACGGGCGCGGCCGGGTTCTTGATGAGGATGCCCTCGACCCACCGGTCGGCGGAGCACATGTCGTGATGCCGGGCGGTGGTGTACGCGTCGACGAACCGCGCGTCGCCGCGCCGCGCCTCCGCGGCGAGCATCGTGTTGAGATGCCGCTCGAACCGGTCGAGGAACGGAATGTCGCCGACCGCCGTGGGGACGTTCGGCCAGCATCCCGTACGGGACGGCAGCATGCGGGGATAGCCGACGAGCAGGACGCGGGCGCGCGGCGCGCGGTCGTGCACGGCCCGCAGGATCGCGGCGATCTTCGGCGCGGTGTCGTCGATCCGCCGGTCCAGGGTCGTGCCGTAGTAGCGCCTGCAGGGCGCGCCGCGATGATCGGTGAGGCTGAAGGCCGCGCAGGTCAGCACGATGCGGCTGTAGCCGATGTCGTTGCCGCCGATGCCGATCGTGACCAGCGTGGTGTCGCGGGTGACGGCGTCGAGTTGCGGCTTGTTGTGGCCGAACAGGACGGACTGCGACCGGCTCAGGTCCGCCGTCGTGGCCGCGCTGCAGCTCACGTCGGTGAACGAGGCGGGCTGCAGCATCCGCGCCACGAGCGACGGATAGTTGTGGTCGGAGCGCAGGCACGCGATCGGGGTGCCGTGCCGGTGCGGGATGAACGGCCCCGCCGTGAACGAGTCACCGAGTGCGACGTAGCGACCGCCGGTGAGGGTGACCGCCCGCGCCGGGCCGCTCGTGAGGGTGAGCACCCTGGCCGGGTCGCCCGTGGCGGTGACCGCCCGCGCGGAACCGCCCGGGGCGGTGACCGCCTGCACAGAGCCGCCGGAGGCGGTGACCGCCCGCACGGGGCCGCCGACGACGAGCGCCGGAACCAACGCCACCAGAGCCGGCCACCTGCGCATCGCGCCTCCCCCTGCCCGTCTGCCCGCCAGTAAGGACCGACGGACAGGCTCCGTCAATATCCTTGTCCGAAGTCGGTCAGTGACTACTATGTCACCGGCAGTCACCTAGGTCACTCTCATTTGTCGGCGGCGGGCCGTACAGTCGCGGGCATGGCGAAGAGCGTGAAGCAGGCGTACCGCTGCACCGAGTGCGGTTGGCAGACCTCCAAGTGGGTCGGGCGCTGCGGTGAGTGCCAGGCGTGGGGCACGGTGGACGTGGCGGGCGCGGCCAAGCCGGCGCGGGTCGTGACGCCCGGCCCCGTGAGCGCGCCGGCCCGGCCGATCGGCGAGGTCGACGTGCAGGCCGCGCAGACCGCCGCCACCGGGCTGGACGAGCTCGACCGCGTGCTCGGCGGCGGGCTGGTGCCCGGCGCGGTGCTGCTGCTGGCCGGCGAGCCCGGCATCGGCAAGTCCACCCTGCTGCTCGAGGTCGCGGCGCTGCACGCCGACCGCGGCACCGCGCTGTACGTCACGGGCGAGGAGTCCGCGGAGCAGGTGCGGCTGCGGGCCGACCGGATCGGCGCGATCGCCGACCGGCTCTACCTCGCCTCCGAGACCGACCTGGCGGCCGTCCTCGGGCAGATCGACGCCGTCGCCCCGGAGCTCGTCGTGGTCGACTCGATTCAGACGATCGGCTCGGCCGAGGTCGACGGCGCGGCCGGTGGGGTCAGCCAGGTCCGGGAGGTCGCGGCCAACCTGATCCGGGTCGCCAAGGAGCGCGGCATCACGACCGTCGTCGTCGGCCACGTGACCAAGGACGGTTCGATCGCCGGTCCGCGCGTCCTGGAGCACCTCGTCGACGTCGTGCTCTACTTCGAGGGCGACCGGCACAGCCGGCTTCGCATGATCCGCGCGGTGAAGAACCGCTACGGTCCCACCGACGAGCTCGGCTGCTTCGACCTGTCGGAGATGGGGATCATCGGGCTGGCCGATCCCAGCGGCCTGTTCCTGACCCGCCAGGAGAAGCCCGCGCCGGGCACCTGCGTGACGGTGACCCTGGAGGGCCGGCGGCCGCTGGTGGCGGAGGTGCAGTCGCTCGTCGCCCCCTCGCCGCTGGCCAACCCGCGCCGCATGACGTCCGGGCTCGACTCCGCCCGGATCGCGATGATGCTCGCGGTGCTGCAGCGCCGCTGCCGCATCAAGCTGCACGACCGCGACGTGTACGCCGCGACGGTCGGCGGCGTACGGCTCAGCGAGCCGTCCGTCGACCTGGCCGTGGCACTCGCCGTCACCGGGGCGGCCAACGACGCGACGCTCCCCTCCGACCTGGTCGCCTTCGGCGAGGTCGGCCTGGCCGGCGAGGTGCGCGGCGTGCAGGCGGCCAAGCGGCGGCTCTCGGAGGCCGCCCGGCTCGGCTACCGGCGCGCCATCGTGCCCGGCGGGTCGCTCGATCCCACTTCCGGCCGCACCAGTGGCACGATCGTGACGGATGAGGGTATGCAAGTGACAGAAGTGGACGACGTTTGGACGGCGCTCGCCTTCGCGTTCGCGACGGCAGGCGCGGACGCGTGACCGCGCCGGCCGTCGTTCGGGCGAGGGGAGCGGGTCGGCGTTCGGGCGTTCACCGATAAACTGACCGCCGTTCAGAGACCTCCGGGGGTCACGTGCCAGCACAAGACAAGGGCAGAGACGAGCGACGCCGCGCAACCCTTGCCGCCGTCGCTCCGGGGACGCAGCTCCGCGACGGGCTGGAACGCATCCTTCGGGGTCACACCGGCGCGTTGATCGTGATGGGCTACGACCGTGTCGTCGCCGGCCTGTGCACGGGTGGATTCGAGCTCGACGTCGAGTTCTCCTCCACCCGGCTCCGCGAGCTGGCCAAGATGGACGGCGCGATCGTCATCGACGCCGGCTGCACCCGCATCGTGCGCGCCGGCGTGCACCTCATGCCGGATCCGACGATCCCGACCGAGGAGTCCGGCACCCGGCACCGTACGGCCGAGCGGGTCGCCCGCCAGACCGGCTACCCGGTGCTGTCGGTCAGCCAGTCGATGCGGATCATCGCCCTCTACCTCGACGGCCAGCGCTACGTCCTGGAGGACTCGGCGGCCATCCTGTCCCGCGCCAACCAGGCCCTCGCCACGCTGGAGCGCTACAAGCTGCGCCTGGACGAGGTCTCCGGCACCCTGTCGGCGCTGGAGATCGAGGACCTCGTCACCGCCCGCGACGTCAGCGCCGTCGTGCAGCGCCTGGAGATGGTGCGCCGCATCGCCGACGAGATCAACGGCTACGTCGTCGAGCTCGGCACGGACGGGCGGCTGCTGTCCCTGCAGCTCGACGAGCTGGTCTCCGGCGTCGACGTCGACCGCGAGCTGATCGTCCGCGACTACCAGCCGGAGAACCACACCCGTTCGGTCGAGGAGGTCCTCGCCGCGCTCAACCAGCTGTCGGCCTCCGAGCTCCTCGACCTGGCCACGGTGGCCGACGTCCTGGACTTCGGCGGCAACGACCCGCTGGACACGCCGGTCAGCCCGAAGGGCTACCGGCTGCTCGCGAAGGTCCCCCGCCTGCCCGGCCTGCTGATGGAGCGCCTCGTCGAGCACTTCGGCGGCCTGCAGAAGCTCCTCGCCGCCAGCATCGACGACCTGCAGTCGGTCGGCGGGGTCGGCGAGTCCCGCGCCCGCAGCGTCCGCGAGGGCCTCTCCCGCCTGGCCGAGTCCTCCATCCTCGAACGCTACGTCTGACGCGCCCCGGCCGCCCCCACCGGCCCGGCCGCCGACGACCGGCGCGACTACCGACGACCGGCGCGGCTACCGATGACGGGCGCACCGCCGATGACCGGCGCGGGCCACCGGGAGCAGCGCCGGAAGCGCCGGGAGGCGCCGAGGGCCGTGCTGGAATCGCCGGCGACGGAATCAACGCGCGGCCGCAACCCTCCGGGCTGCGACCGCGCGTTCGGAAGGGACCGGGCTCAGTCCTTGAAGACGTCCTTGATCTTTTCGCCCGCCTGCTTCGCGTCACCCTTGACCTGGTCGGCCTGGCCCTCGGCCTCCAGCCGCTCATTCCCGGTGAGCCTGCCCGCCGCTTCCTTCGCCTTACCCTTGATCTTGTCGCCGGTGTTGGCCGCCTTGTCCTGAGCGCTCATGTCGACTCCCTTGCACCGTGGATCCTTCTCGGCCCGCCTCTACCCGTCCTGGCGACAGAGATGCGGATTCCCGTCCTCGCCGACACAGCGGACCTGCCTGGTGCCGGATCGTCCCGGCGGGGCCACAGTGCCGTGACCCATGAATCCGCCGCGCCCGGTCACCACGTCGATGGTGCGGGCCCACTGAGATACCTGCTTCACCGCCGCAGTGGCCACTTTGCCGCCGCAGAACCAGGAGTCGCCGCATTCACACTTTTCATCCCGTCAACAGCGGCGATGCTCTCTGCCGTCCGCGTAGTGAGTTGCCGACCGTCACTTCGCGACCAGCGCCTGTCCGGCGTGACCTGCGGTCGCCCAGTGCCGCGTGATCAGAGCCGCGCCGACGTACGTTCCCCGGCCGGGCGGGGGCATCGTTTCCGAGGCCGTCTACTCGCACGAACTGCCCGAGATGGTGCGTTATGTCCCTGAGCGCGCCAGAGCCCGAAATGGGGATTCGAGCGCCGAGCGCTTAGCGGAGATCGTTCAGGCACTTTGTGTGCGAACGGGCTCACGGAACACCGCAGGCCCAAAGGAGACAACGCCCAACGCGACCGGGCGCACCGGCGCGGACGAGAGAGCGGCGGCGTTGAACGGAGTTGCGACGACGTACGTCCCGGCCGGGGGCGCTCATTCCCGTCCGGAGTGCACGCGGGTCAGCTCCACCACCGGGATCGTGCGGATGCCGGCGGTCTTCTCGTAGTCGCCGAAGACGGGGTAGTGCTGTACCACGGTGGCCCAGGTCCGGTCGCGCTCCTCGCCTTTCAGGGCGGCCAGTTGGCCGCCGACCTGCCCCGCGTTCGCCCGAAATTCCTCGATTATCCGCTCGTCGATGTCGCTCATCGCCCTGCCTTCCCGGCCGCCGCCCGAGGTGAGCCATTCGTACCTTCCATCCCGTCAACACCGGCGGCACCGTTTTATGCCGCCCATGTACTGACGTTGCCGCGGCCAGGGCGTGTTTGCGGTGTTCGTCCGTTGTGCCGACGAATCCGCCGCTTCGGCGATCCACCGAACAGCGCACCTAACGCAGGCGGAAGACCTGGCTCTGGGTCCGGACGCCGCCGCTCTTGGCCGCGACGACGTACGTCCCCGGCCGGGCGCGCGAGTCGCCGCCGCAGCGCGTACGGTCCCAGTCGACGTCCGCGATGTACGGCACACCCCGCCGGAGGACCCGGAGGTCGGAGGCGGGACGGTCGGCGCACCGGTCGGACGACCAGACGCGGTCCGAGCCGGAGGTGATCCGCAGCCGCAGCGCCTTCGCTCCCACGTCGAACGTGCAGGGCCGGTGGCCGGTGTTCACCACGCTGATCCGGAACCGCGGGTGTTCCTTGTCCTGGTAGACGTCCTTGGTGGACGTGAGCCCGACGACGACGTCCGCCTCGTCACAGGGATCACCGCTGCGCGGCTTCGCGAGCGGCACCCCGGCGGTCACCGTGACCGTCACCGTCGGCGTCGGCGTCGGCGTCAACGTCGGAGCAACCGGCGTCACCACCGGAGTGGCGGTGACCTGCGGCGGCGTCATCGAGGCGGCGGTATCGCGCACCTGGGCCGCCGGCTTCTTGTGATCGGGACCCGAGCAGGCCCACGCCATCAGGCCGATGGCGGTGATCCCCCCGGCGAGGACGTAGACCCGGCGGCGCCAGTAGGCGTCCGCCTCCCCCAGGTCCCCGTGCGTGTCGGAGTCCATACGCTGAGTATCCTTTTTTGATCAGTGCGTGCCATCGCGACCCGCCGTGCCAGGATCGAACTCACCATGCACCGACCTACCTACGCCGAACCCATTCTCAGCTGGTACGCCCAGAACGCCCGGGATCTGCCGTGGCGCCGGCCGGACGCCTCCCCCTGGGCGGTCCTGGTCAGCGAGATCATGCTGCAGCAGACGCCGGTCTCCCGGGTGCTGCCCGCGTACGAGGCGTGGCTGACCCGATGGCCCACTCCCGCCGCGCTGGCCGCCGAGCCGCCCGGAGAGGCCGTCCGCGCCTGGGGCCGGCTGGGCTATCCCCGGCGCGCGCTGAACCTGCACGCGAGCGCCCGCGCGATCGTCGAGCGCCACGACGGGCAGGTGCCCTCGGCGTACGACGACCTGCGGGCGCTGCCGGGCGTCGGCGCGTACACCGCCGCCGCGGTGGCGAGCTTCGCCTACCGGCAGCGGCACGCCGTCCTGGACACCAACGTGCGCCGCGTGCTGGCCCGGATGGTCACCGGCGTGGAGTACCCGCCGAAGACGCAGACGGCCGCCGAGGTCCGCCTCGCCGAGTCGCTGCTGCCGCCGGACGCCGAGACGGCCGCGACCTGGGGCGTGGCCGTGATGGAACTGGGCGCACTCGTCTGCACGGCACGGACCCCCCGCTGCGCCGACTGCCCGGTCACCGCCTCCTGCGCCTGGCGGCTGGCGGGCAAGCCCGCGTACGACGGCCCCGCCCGTAAGGGCCAGACGTACGCCGGGACCGACCGCCAGTGCCGGGGCCGTCTCCTCGCCGTTCTGCGGCACGCCAGCGGCCCCGTGGAGCGCGCGGCGCTGGACGACGCCTGGGACGACGTACGCCAGCGCGAGCGCGCCCTCTCGTCGCTCATCGAGGACGGCCTCATCGACCCCCTGGACGACGGCCGCTTCGCCCTCCCCCGCTGACGGCACGACAGAGCCGGGCGCCGGATCAGACCGCGTCGGGCTGAGGCCGATGAGCGGCCTGTACGGCCTCGAAGAGCGTGGGGATCAGGCCGTCGTCGAGTTCGACGACGAGGAGTTCGTCCTCGCCGAACCGGATGGACGTGATCTCCTCGTCCTCGTGCCACACGACCCGCAGCGTCGTGTTCTCGGGGATGTGGGCGCAGGTGGAGACGTACACGCCCTCGACCTTCATCAGCACGGTGACCTCCTGTGATCGGACTTCGCCATCTGCCTGACGATGGTGTCACCGGGTGATTACGCTGCGGAATTGTTCCAGCTCGTACCCCTCAGTTCTCCCCCGACGCGTACAAGGAGCCCGTATCCATGACGAACTCCTCCGGCTTCGTCGCCTACTTCGGCACCGAACTACGCCGTCACCGCGAACGCCTGGGCTGGCCTCGCGAACAACTCGCCGAGCGCGTCCCGTGGTCCGTCTGGACGGTCGCCTCCGTCGAGCAGGGCCGCCGCAAACCCCCACCCGGCCTCGGCGAACACGCCGACGCCCTCTTCAACCTCCCCGGCGTCATGACCGAACTCTCCAAGAAGGCCCAGGACGACAGCACCCCCTTCGGCGACCGCATCGAACTCGAACAACGCGCAGACGCGATCTGCGAATACGACATGAGACTGGTGCCAGGGCTACTCCAGACGGAGCAGTACGCCCGCTTAGTACATCGAGCCCGCCGACATCTATCTCCAGAAGAGGTCGAAGACCTGGTTCAGCTCCGAATGCGGCGTCAGCGAATCTTCGACCGGGAACATCCGCCTCTCCTTCACGCGATCATCGACGAAGCGGTCCTATGCCGCCGAATCGGTGATCCGGCGGCCATGCGCGAGCAGCTACAGGCGCTGGGTGCTCCTCGCCGGAACGTCACCATCCAGGTCCTTCCGTTCTCTGCGTGCCTGCACGAAGCAATCGATGGGCCGATCACCATCATGTGTCTTCCCGAAGAGCCTGACGTCGCGTACTCCGACGGCTGGCCACGCGGTCAGCTGATCGACACTCCGGGTGAGGTGCTTCGGGCACACCGGGCCTTTCAGCAACTCGCCGCCCTGGCGTTGCCACCGGACCTTTCCGCAGAGATGATCGAGGCATACGCGGAGGAGGCGTAACAACATGCGTGAATGGCGCAAGGCCACCTATAGCGGCACCGGAGACTCCAACTGCGTCGAGGTCACCGAGTGGTCCGACGGAGCCGACCAGTCCTGATAGGCGGCCAGCGTATGGCCTGGACGGCACCGGAGGCGCGGCGCGATTCGGCCCATCTTCAGGCGGTCACCGCGGATGAGCGTACGACGCTGGATACCTGGTTGGATCATCATCGGCGGACGCTGTTGTGGAAGTGCGGGGGGCTGACCGCCGAGCAGCTCAAGCGGCCGTGCGTCGAGCCGTCCGGCCTGTCGCTGCTCGGCCTGGTCCGTCACATGGCCGAGGTGGAGCGTGACTGGTTCCGGTACCGCTTCGCCGGGCAGCGGCCCGGCTATCTCTACTGCACCGATGAGGACTTGAACGCCAAGTTCGACGTGGCGGACGCCGATGCGGAGGCGGACCTGGCGGCGTACGTCCGGGAGATCGAGCTCGTCCAGGAGGTGACGTCGGGGCGCTCGCTCGACGAGACCTTCCTCGACCCTCGCGTCGGCGTCGAGATGACCCTCCGCTGGGTGTACACGACGATGATTCAGGAGTACGCCCGGCACAACGGCCACGCCGACCTGATCCGCTCCGGAGGCACCCCACCCGATCCAAGCCGTCACCTGAGGAGGGATTTGTCCCCGCTCAGGGGACAGCGCCGGTGAAGAACCCCATCCTCCTGAGGGGCCGCGCGGATCAGTGCTCATCGCCGGCGGCGCGCCGGGTGGGTGTCCCAGCGTCCGCAGACCCTGGTCCGCCTCCGCCGCCGAAGACCATGCGGTGCCCGCGGGCCGTGTCCATGTACTCGCGGACCCGGTGGATCAGGCCGTCCTGGAGTTCGAAGACGAAGCAGTAGTCGTTGGCGTAGTGGTTGCCGTTGGCGAGGGTCGCCGTCATGGTCTCCTCCACGATCACCCGGTCGTCGGCCGCGTAGATCCCGTGGAACGTGACGGTGACGTCACGTACGAAGAAACGAGGGAAGTCCTCGGCGAGGAAGCGCACGATCGCCTTCTTGCCGACCATGTGGCTGGGGGCCTTCAGCGCGAGGGCGGTCGCGTTCCCCGGCGGGGCGAGCCACTCGGCGTCTTCGGTGAAGACCGCTCCGATCCGCTCGGCGTCGTGGCTGGCGAACGCGTCCCAGGCGCCCTGGACGATGGCGCGACTCTGCTGCATGAGCCGTAACGGTAGGCAGGTGCGCGTTCAGGATCCGGCGGCTTTCCGCCGTCATCCCCGGCGCCGGGACCGACGCCCGCGAGATCGAGTGTCACAACGGCCACGCCGACCTGCTTCGCGAGCGCGTCGACGGCGCGACCGGACGCTGAGCCGGCTATCGCACGCCGCTCCGGGCATCGTCGCCGAGGAAGGGCGCCAGCAGCTCGGCCGTGAGGGTGCGCAGCCGGGCGCGGATCGCCGGGTCGTACGTGCCCTCGTGTGCCCTCGCCTCGCTCTCACCGTCGAAGTACCGGCCCGTGACGGCGCCGCCGGCCGGGCCGGCCGCGAGGTTCAGCACCGCCTTCGCGCCCGTGCCCACCGTGGACATGGGCGGCATCATCGCCTCCCGGGCCATGTGGGTGTTCATGAACGTCGCGGGGTGCAGGCAGTTGACGGTGATCCCGTCGCTCGCGAGTTCACCCGCGAGATCGAAGGTGAAGGCGGCCAGCGCGAACTTGCTGCGGTAGTAGGCCTGGGCACCGCTGTAGCCGGCGTCCATCCGCGGGTCGGCGAAGTCGACCGGGGCCTGGCCGACCGAGCCGACGTTGACGATCCGGGCGGGCGCCCCGTCGCGCAGGGCCGGCGTCAGCCGCCGTGCCGGCAGCGCCGGAGCCAGGTAGTTCACGGCGAGCCGCAGCTCGTGGCCGTCCGCGCTCAGCCGCCGCCTGCGGTACGGCGGCCGACCGGCGCCGATCCCCGCAGACCCGCTCCATGCGCGTGGCGATCGAGGCGGCGGCCCGGCTCTACGAGTCGCTGGCCGATTGGGCCGCGTGGGCGCAGACCGTCCCTCCGGCCGTACCGGCCACGAACGACGAAGCCGCACCGGTCGACGACGAGACCTGAGCCGGGGCCCGTGCGGTGGCGGGCCCCGGCATTGTGATCAGCTACCGCACTTCTGGCCGTTCAGGGTGAAGGCCGTCGGGACGGGGTTCTGGCCTGACCAGGTGCCGTTGAAGCCGACCGTGGTCGACGCGCCGGGGTTCAGGTGGCCGTTCCAGCTCAGGCCGGCCGCGGTGACGCTCTTGCCGGTCTGGGTCCACGTCGCGGACCAGCCCTGGGTGACCCGCTGACCGGCGTCGGGGAAGTCGAACGCCAGCTTCCACGCGTCGACCGCCTTCGTACCGGTGTTGGTGATGGAGACGCTCGCGGTGAAGCCGCCCGGCCAGCTGCTGCCGATCGCGTACGCGACCTTGCAGGTTCCCGCCGACGTGGCCGCCGTCCGTACGGTCAGCGAGGGCGAGAGCGGTGAGACGTTGCCGGCCTTGTCGCGGGCCCGGACGGCGAACGTGTAGGAGGTGTCCGGGGTGAGGCCGGTCACCGTGTACGACGTGCCGGTGGTGGCGCCTACCTGGGTCGTCGTGTCGCCGTCGACGCGGAGCACGTCGTAGCCGGTCACAACGCCGCCGGCCGACGGCGTCCAGCTCAGGGCGACGCTGTTGCTCGTGACCGTCCCGGCGACGGGCTTGCCCGGTGCGGTCGGCTGCTGCGTGTCACCGCCGCTCGGCAGCACCACCATGGTGATCGAGTTGGCCGGGAAGGTGGCGTTGAAGCCGCTCGCGGTGACGGGCTGGTCGGCCTGCCGTACGACGCCGGTCAGGTCGGCGGAGCTGTAGCGGTAGACCTGCGCGGTGCCGGCGGAGGCGCCGGTGAGCGCGACCGGGGCGGCCAGGTCGTCACCGGTCTTGTTCACGACGACCATCGTGAGCGCCTTGTCGCTGGATCGCTCGGCGGCGTAGATCGCGAGCTTGCCCTGGTCCTCGCTGGTCGCCTTGACCGACGTCTCGCCGAACGCCCCGCCCTTGCCGTCGTAGTTCCGGTAGATCCGGAACGCGTCGGCCACCGGCTGGTCGCTCGTGGGCGCGGTCCACAGGTCGGCCATGTCGAGTCCCTCGCGGCCGAAGATGCCGAGGACGTCCGCCTCGGCGAGCGCCCCGTTGAGGTCGCCGAAGGCGCCCCAGCTGTACTCGGTCATGGCGGTCTTCGTCCCGGGATAGTGCTGGTCGACCAGGGCGCGCATCCTCGGGATCATCTGCACCGGCTGGTTGATCCAGCTCTCGTCGACGTACGTCGGGTCCCAGAGCTGGCGGGTGGAGCGCAGGCGCAGCGCCTTGGTGGTCGCGTCGCCCGGATCGCTGCTCGAGACGCCGGACTGCTGCGGGTACAGGTGGATGTCGAAGTAGTCCAGGATGCGGGTGCCGTGCGCCTGCTCGTACGCGCGCAGCTGGTCGAGGTACCACGGCCCGAGGTCCTCGCCGCCGTGCGCGGCCTTGTCCGGCGGGTTCGACCAGCAGCCGGTGCGGTTGCACTGGTCTTGATCGAGGCCGGAATAGAAGATCGAGTTCAGGCCCCAGCCGACCGGTCCGAGGGTCTTGGCGTCCGGGTCGGCCTCCTTCACCGCCGCGCCCCACTGGTACGTACGGTCACGGAGCTCGTCGTAACCGAGGCCGGTGGGGCGGACGTCCCGCTGGGTGCTGTGCCAGATGTCCGGCTCGTTGTCCAGGTCGTAGAAGCGCACTCCGCCGTCGGCGGCGCCGCCGTAGCGGCTCTTCAGGTGGGCGATCCAGTCCTTGGCGTACTGCGGGCCGACCTCGACGCTGGTGTCCGTCGGGTCGTTGCCGGTGATCTGGGTGCCGTCCGGGGTGACGCCGTTCCCGCAGTCCGGTGCCCACTGGTCGGTCTGCTGCTGCGGGCCGTACTTCGCCACGCTGAACCCGCACGCCTTCGCCCGGTCCTTCGCCACCCAGCCGATCATCGGGAGGGTGAGGATGGTCTTCGTGCCGGTGGCCTGGTCCTGGTCGACGAAGCGGTCGGTCTCCGAGCCGTCGGGCAGCGTGGACGGGTCGGGGTTGTCGTTGGGGATGTTCTCGAAGAACCAGTCGGCGGCGCGGTTGGTGGTGTCGTTGCGGAAGTTGTAGCGGGAGGTGGCGTTGCCGCCCCAGCGCCGTACCGGCAGGCGCAGGTCACGGGCGAGGGCCTCGTCGGCGAAGTTCATGCCGTAGATGTAGGGGCTGATCGCGTGCCGGGCGGCCGTCGTGTCGACGGCGAGAGCGGGGCCGGTGGCGGCCTGGGCGGGCCGTGCCGCGATCACGCCGCCGCCGAGGGCGGCGGCGAGCGCGACCGAGAGCAGTGCGGGGGCAGTGCGCACGGAGCGTCCTTTCGTCGTGGGAGCGCTCCCATCGCACACAGCTCTTCGCAGCCCGTCAACGAAACCCGTGAATCTTTCACAACAAGATCGGCTTCGGGCATCCGCGCGACGTTCACGCGGATGCCCGAAGGGATCTAGAAGCCGGCGACCGGGTGGGGGGTGTAGGGCTTCTCGAGGCGGGCGATCTCGTCGCCGGTGAGCCGCAGCTCCAGCGCCGCCAGGGCGTCGTCGAGGTGGCGGTCCTTGCCCATGCCGACGATCGGCGCGCTCACGAACGGCTTGCTCAGCACCCAGGCGAGGGCCACCTGGGCGCGGGTCACGCCGCGGGCCTCGGCGATCGCGGTGACCGCCTCGACGATCTCCCGGTCGCCCTCCTGGTAGAGGGTCTTACCGAACTCGTCCGTGGCGGCGCGGTGCGTCGTCTCGTCCCAGGCGCGGGCGAGGCGGCCGCGGGCCAGCGGGCTCCACGGGATGACGCCGACGCCCTGGTCCGCGCAGAACGGCATCATCTCGCGCTCCTCCTCGCGGTAGAGGAGGTTGTAGTGGTTCTGCATCGTCACGAAGCGTGTCCACCCATTCCGCTCGGCGGTGAACTGCGCCTTGGCGAACTGCCACGCCCACATGGACGAGGCACCGATGTAGCGGGCCTTGCCGGCCTTCACCACGTCGTGCAGCGCCTCCATGGTCTCCTCGATCGGCGTCGAGGGGTCCCAGCGGTGGATCTGGTAGAGGTCGACGTAGTCGGTGCCGAGGCGGCGCAGGCTGTTGTCGATCTCCGTCATGATGGCCTTACGGGACAGGCCGCCGCCGTTCGGGCCCGGCCGCATCCGCCCGTGCACCTTGGTCGCCAGCACGATCTCGTCCCGCCGGGCGTACTCCGCCAGGGCCCGGCCGACGATCTCCTCACTCGTGCCGTCGGAGTAGACGTTGGCGGTGTCGAAGAAGTTGATCCCCGCCTCGACGGCACGGCGGATCACCGGGCGGCTCTGCTCCTCGTCCAGGGTCCACTCGTGGTTCCCCCGGTCGGGCACGCCGAAGCTCATGCACCCCACGCAGATCCGGGACACGTCCAAACCGGTCGTGCCGAGCTTCACGTACTCCATTCGGTCCCATCTCCTCTGATAGCTGCGATGCCGAACGCCCAACAGAATGCCGAAGGCCCCGCGCTCTCGGAACGCGGGGCCTCGGGACGATCGGGCGGGACTACGGGCGGTTGACCGACTCGGCCGCGGGCGGCGGGGAGTCGGGCACCGAACCCGGCTTGGGCTCACCGGTGAAGGTGAACTTGGCGGTCTCGCCGGTGCCCTCGACGCCGACGATCACGATCTCGCCGGCACGGAGCTCGTTGTACAGGATCTTCTCGGACAGGTTGTCCTCGATCTCCCGCTGGATCGTGCGGCGCAGCGGACGCGCGCCGAGCACCGGGTCGTAGCCGCGCTCGGCCAGCAGGTCCTTGGCCTCCTGGCGAAGCTCGATGCCCATGTCGCGGTCCTTCAGCCGCTCGTCCACCTTGGCGATCATGAGGTCGACGATCTCGATGATCTCCACCGGGGTGAGCTGGTGGAAGACGACGATGTCGTCGACACGGTTGAGGAACTCCGGCCGGAAGTGCTGCTTGAGCTCCTCCTGGACCTTCGCCTTCATCCGGTCGTACGACCCCTGCTGGTCGTTCTCCCGGGCGAAGCCGACGGAGACGCCCTTGGAGATGTCCCGGGTGCCGAGGTTCGTCGTCATGATCACGACGGTGTTCTTGAAGTCCACGACCCGGCCCTGGGCGTCGGTCAGGCGACCGTCCTCCAGGATCTGCAGCAGCGAGTTGAAGATGTCCGGGTGGGCCTTCTCGATCTCGTCGAACAGGACCACGGAGAACGGCTTGCGGCGGACCTTCTCGGTCAGCTGGCCGCCCTCTTCGTACCCGACGTAGCCGGGCGGGGAGCCGAACAGCCGCGAGACCGTGTGCTTCTCCATGAACTCGGACATGTCCAGCTGGATCAGCGCGTCCTCGTCGCCGAACAGGAACTCGGCGAGCGTCTTGGACAGCTCGGTCTTACCGACACCGGACGGGCCGGCGAAGATGAACGAACCACCGGGACGCTTCGGGTCCTTCAGGCCCGCGCGGGTGCGGCGGATCGACTGGGACAGCGCCTTGATGGCGTCGTTCTGGCCGATGACCCGCTTGTGGAGCTCGTCCTCCATGCGGAGCAGCCGCGCGGACTCCTCCTCGGTGAGCTTGAAGACCGGGATGCCGGTGGCCGTCGCGAGGACCTCGGCGATGAGCTCCTCGGTGACCTCGGCGACGACGTCCATGTCGCCGGCCTTCCATTCCTTCTCCCGCTGCGCCTTGGCCTGGAGAAGCTGCTTCTCCTTGTCGCGCAGCGCGGCGGCCTTCTCGAAGTCCTGCGCGTCGATCGCGGACTCCTTGTCCCGGCGCACGTCGGCGATCTTCTCGTCGTACTCGCGCAGGTCCGGCGGCGCGGTCATGCGGCGGATGCGCATCCGCGAGCCGGCCTCGTCGATGAGGTCGATCGCCTTGTCCGGCAGGAACCGGTCGCTGATGTAGCGGTCGGCGAGCTGGGCGGCGGCCACCAGTGCGGCGTCGGTGATCGACACGCGGTGGTGTGCCTCGTAGCGGTCCCGCAGGCCCTTGAGGATCTCGATCGTGTGGCTGAGCGACGGCTCGGCCACCTGGATCGGCTGGAAGCGCCGCTCCAGCGCGGCGTCCTTCTCGAGGTACTTGCGGTACTCGTCCAGCGTCGTCGCGCCGATGGTCTGCAGCTCGCCGCGGGCCAGCATCGGCTTGAGGATGCTGGCGGCGTCGATCGCGCCCTCGGCGGCGCCCGCGCCGACGAGCGTGTGCAGCTCGTCGATGAACAGGATGATGTCGCCGCGCGTGCGGATCTCCTTGAGGACCTTCTTCAGGCGCTCTTCGAAGTCACCGCGGTAGCGGGAACCGGCGACCAGCGCGCCGAGGTCCAGCGTGTAGAGCTGCTTGTCCTTGAGCGTCTCGGGGACCTCGCCCTTGACGATCTTCTGGGACAGGCCCTCCACGACGGCGGTCTTGCCGACGCCGGGCTCCCCGATCAGCACCGGGTTGTTCTTGGTACGGCGGGACAGCACCTGCATGACCCGCTCGATCTCTTTCTCTCGCCCGATGACGGGGTCGAGCTTGCCCTCGCGCGCGGCCTGGGTCAGGTTGCGGCCGAACTGGTCCAGCACGAGCGAGGTCGAAGGCGCAGCCTCCGACGGGCCGCCGGACGACGCCGGCTCCTTGCCCTGGTAGCCGTGCAGCAGCTGGATCACCTGCTGGCGGACGCGGTTCAGGTCGGCCCCGAGCTTCACCAGGACCTGGGCCGCCACACCCTCACCCTCGCGGATCAGGCCCAGCAGGATGTGCTCGGTCCCGATGTAGTTGTGGCCGAGCTGCAGCGCCTCTCGCAGCGACAGCTCAAGGACCTTCTTCGCCCGCGGAGTGAACGGGATGTGTCCCGAAGGTGCCTGCTGCCCCTGGCCGATTATCTCTTCGACCTGCTGGCGGACGGCCTCGAGGCTGATGCCCAGGCTCTCCAGAGCCTTGGCGGCAACACCCTCGCCCTCGTGGATGAGGCCCAAGAGGATGTGCTCGGTGCCGATGTAGTTGTGGTTGAGCATCCTGGCCTCTTCCTGAGCCAGGACGACAACCCGCCGCGCGCGGTCCGTAAACCTCTCGAACATCTCGTCGCTCCTCACAGAGCGGTCGGGCAGTAGCCGGGATGTCCGACCCTGTCCTCCCGCATGCTAGCCCGCCCCGCGGTCCCTACCTCGGCGCCGTACCAGAGAAGATTCCCCGGGCTAGGGCTGTTCATCCTCATCCAACTACCGCGCGGGCCCGGGATGTTCCCCGTACGCCGCAAGCGAACGGCCCGCCGCCGACAAAACTCGGGCAACGGGCCGGTCTGACTTCTCTCTGCCGCGGGTCAGTGCGCGCGCTCGTACTCCTCGACGACGGTCGCCGGGATGCGCCCGCGCTCGTTGACCTTGATCCCACGCGCCTTCGCCCACGCACGGATGTCCGCGCTACGCTCGCGGCTCGAGGCGGCACGACTGCGGCGGCGGCGTCCCACGCCGGCCCTCCGCGCGTGCTCCACGAACGGCGACAGAGAATCCCGCAGCTTCTTCGCGTTGTCGCTGCTGAGATCGATCTCATAGGAGACACCGTCGATAGAGAACGGAACCGTCTCCTCCGCCTCGCCACCATCGAGGTCGTCGATGAGGCGCTTAATGATCTGCTCTGCCATGGAGACTGACCTTTCACCGGAGCAAACTGCATTCGGTTGCCAAAGATATACCGCGACGGTGGCCGGTGACAATTCGAACCACAGATCAGAGTTTAGCACGCCCGTTACGCAGCGTTATCCCCGGCAATCGCTCTGGATCCCCCCGGGTTACTCGCCGCTCCGGCGCTTCTCGGGGGTGCGTTCGCGCCGTCGCTTACCGCCCATCTCTCGCCGCACCACCCAGAACACGCCTGCCAAGAACGCGGCGGCCACCGTGAGAGGCGGCGCGAGGGCAGCCAGGTCCTTCCACATCCAACCCACGCCTTCCGTTCGGTCGGGTTTAACGGACGCCTGCCCCGAACGCCGTGCTCTTGGGCCTGCATCCTCACCGTGAAATTGTCTCCCAGAGCCGAGGCGGGAGGCGCACCGCCCCCTTTCGGGTCCGGCGCCCACGGCCATGCGGGGCCGCACGGGAGGGCCGGGATTGGGCGAGGCCGGCCGCGGGCCCACTGATCAACGTACGAGGCCGCCATGGGCGTTCCCGCAGCGAGCGGGGTCGGAGGCGGGCCGGTGACGGCGGTCGCGGCCATGCCCACTAAACGGGCGTCTCTCCGATTTGGCGACACCTCCGGCATCGCGAATAAGAGTCTCGAAGCCGCCCTTAACCCCAGCCCCGCTTGGGAATGCGCCCGGCGACCATGCCCTAGGGTCCCGGATCCCCTGTGGGGCAAGGGGTTCCGGGGAATCCGGCCGCCCCGGCGATCGGGCGATCATAAGTCCCGGGACATGGCAGGATCCATTGGGGTGGGTCGGACGATCGAGAGACGGCGGCGACGACGGATGTTCTACGCGGACCTTCATATCCATTCGAAGTACTCCCGCGCCTGCAGCAAGGACTGTGACCTTGAACACTTGGCCTGGTGGGCCGGGCGCAAAGGCGTATCGGTCGTGGGGACGGGGGATTTCACGCATCCGGCGTGGATGGAGGAGCTGCGGCAGAACCTGGTTCCCGCCGAACCCGGCCTGTTCCGGCTGCGGCCCGACCTGGAGCGCAGGGTGGCCCGTACACTACCGCCCGCGTGCCGGGCGCCGGTGCGCTTTCTGCTCTCGGTGGAGATCTCAACCATCTACAAAAAGGGTGAACGCACACGGAAGGTGCATCACCTTCTTTATGCCCCCTCGTTCGAGGCCGCCGAGCGCATCACCGCCGCCCTGTCCCGCATCGGGAACCTGACCTCGGACGGGCGGCCCATCCTCGGCCTCGACTCCCGGCACCTCCTGGAGATCACGCTGCAGAGCGACCCCGGGTCGTACCTCATCCCGGCGCACGTGTGGACCCCGTGGTTCTCCGTCCTGGGATCGAAATCCGGCTTCGACGCCGTCGCGGACTGCTACGACGACCTCGCCGACCACATCTTCGCCGTCGAGACCGGCCTGTCCTCCGACCCCCTGATGAACTGGCGGGTCGGCTCGCTCGACCGGTACCGCCTCGTCAGCAACTCCGACGCGCACTCCCCGCCCGCGCTCGCCCGTGAGGCGTCGGCCTTCACGACGGAGATGGACTACTACGCGCTGCGCGCCGCGCTGGAGACCGGCGAGGGCTACGCCGGCAGCGTCGAGTTCTTCCCCGAAGAGGGCAAGTACCACCTCGACGGGCACCGCAAGTGCGGCGTACGCCTGGAACCCGAGGAGACCAAGGCGCAGGACGGCCGCTGCCCGTCCTGCGGCCGCCCGCTCACCGTCGGCGTGCTGTACCGCGTCGACGAGCTCGCCGACCACCCCGAGGGACGCCGCCCCGACGGCGCGGCGGACTTCCGCAACCTCATCCCCCTCCCGGAGATCGTCAGCGAGATCCGCGGTGTCGGGCCGCGCTCCAAGTCCGTCCTGGGCCACATCGCCGAACTCGTGGCGGCCCTCGGGCCGGAGCTGGCGATCCTCGACGAGGTGCCGCTCGACGACGTACACCGGGCGGGCGGCGAGCTCCTGGCCGAGGCGATCGCCCGGCTGCGGCGGGGCGAGGTGATCCGCGACGCCGGATTCGACGGCGAGTACGGCGTCATCCGTCTCTTCCACGAGGGCGAGCTCCGCCGGGACGGCAAACGCGCCGTCGGCCTCCTGGGCGCGCCCGACGACGCGGGGCTGTTCGACCTGCCCGAGCCGTCCGCCGCCTCCGCCACGTCGACCGGGCCCGCCACGGTCGTACGGGACACGGCGCCCGCGGTCCGCGAACCCGGCCTGTTCGACGTTCCGGGCGCCGAGGACCGCCCCTCGCCCCTGGAGAGCGCCGCCGCCGCGGCCTCAGAGGCCCACGAACCCGTCCAAGAGGCCGTCCCCGATGAAACACCGATCGAGGGCCAGCAGGACATCCTGGAAGCCGTCGAGGCCGCCGAGAACTCGATCCCGGCGGAGGAGGACGGCGCATCCCTCCCAGAGGAGGGCGATACGCCGATCCGGGAGGCGGGCGGCACCTTCATCGCGGATGAGGGCGACCCGTCGATCCTGGACGGGCTGGACCCGGACCAGCGGGCCGCGGCCGCTCATCCCGGCGGGCCGCTCCTGATCATCGCCGGCCCCGGCACCGGCAAGACCCGGACGCTGACGCACCGCATCGCCCACCTCGTCGGCGAGCGCGGCGTCCCGCCCGAGCGGTGCCTGGCGATCACGTTCACCCGCCGCGCGGCCGAGGAGATGCGCGAGCGCCTCGACGCGCTCCTGCCCGGCCGCGCCCACCGGCTCACCGTGACGACCTTCCACGGCCTGGGCGCGCTGATCCTGCGCGAGCAGCACGCCCGCGCCGGACTGCCCGACGGCTTCCGGATCGCGGACGAGACCGACCGGCTCGACGTCGCCCGGGAGATGACCGGCTCGGACAAGGAGGCGCGGCGGCTGCTGGCCGAGTTCGACCGGCCGGAGGGCGACGGCGGGCGGGACGGGTCCGAGGCCCGCAGCTCGTTCGAGAAGCGCCTGCGCGAGCGCGGCCTGGCCGACTTCACCGACCTGCTCCGCCTTCCCGTACGCCTCCTGGGCGAGGACCCCGGGCTTGCCGGGGCCTACCGCGACCGCTGGCCGTGGATCAGCGTCGACGAGTACCAGGACGTCGACGAGACGCAGTACGCCCTCCTGCGGCTGCTGACCGGATCGGGTCCCGTGGACGGCGGGCCGGCCGGGCGCGGCCCTGCGGACGGCGGGCCGGCCGGGCCGGGCTTCGGGGACGGCGGGCTGACCGCGATCGGCGACCCGGACCAGGCCATCTACTCCTTCCGTGGCGCGGACGTCGGATTCTTCCTGCGCTTCCAGGAGGACTTCGCGGACGCGACGACGGTCCAGCTGACCCGCAACTACCGGTCGGCGCCCGCGATCGTCGACGGAGCCGTACGCGCGATCGCCGCCACCAGCCTCGTGCCCGACCGGACGCTCGTCCCGCAGCGCTCCGGCGACCGGCTCATCCAGGTGCACGAGACGGCCGACGCGCAGGCGGAGGCCGATCACGTCGTCGGCACGATCGACCGGCTGCTCGGCGGGGCGTCGTTCCACTCGATGGACTCCGGGCGCTCCGACGGCCACCACGCCGACCACCTGGACTTCTCCGACATCGCCGTGCTGTACCGGACCGACGCGCAGTCCGAACCCGTCATGGAGGCCCTCACGCGGGCCGGCATGCCGTACCAGAAACGCTCGCACGACCGGCTGCTGGGGCGGCCCGGCGTCCGGGAGCTCGCCCACGAGCTGCGACACCACGGCGGGCCCCTGCGCGACCGGCTCCGCGCCGCGGCGGGCGTGCTCGCCGAGGTGCACGACGAGTCGGTGCTGCGGTCGGCGGCCGAGCTGATGACGCCGCTCGCCAGCCGCCACGGCGACGACCTGGAAGGGTTCCTGGGCGAGCTGGCCCTGGGGGCCGAGGTCGACGCGTACGACCCGCGCGCGGACCGGATCGCGCTGCTGACGCTGCACGCGGCGAAGGGGCTGGAGTTCCCGGTCGTGTTCGTCATCGGCTGCGAGGACGGGCTGCTGCCGCTGCGGCTGCCGGACAGCGACGAGGCGGAGGAGCGCCGGCTGTTCTTCGTCGGCATGACGCGGGCGCAGACACACCTGTACCTGTCGTCCACGCGCCGCCGGGAGCCCTCGCCGTTCCTGCGCGCGCTCCCGGCCGAACTGGTGACCCGCCCGGAGGCGGCACGCCGACGGCCCCGGGATCGGCAGCTACGGCTGCTGTGACCCCGGCTCGTCCACGGGCTCGACCACGGGCTCGACCACCGGGCCGGCCACGCGGCCGGGCTCGCCGGGCTCCTCTTCTCGCGCGGAGCCCGGCGCGGGCGGCTCCTCCACCGGGCCCGGCGCGGACGGCCGGACGTCGATGACGAGCGTGCCGGCCGCGCGGTCGTGCAGGGCCTGGCGGTACGAGCCCTCGAACATCAGGCCGTTCTCGGCCAGCCAGAAGATCGCGGCGAGGATGTTCAGGACCGGCACCGGGCGCGCGGCGGGCGGCAGCGCGTAGATCGCCGCCCGGACGAGCACCTGCGCCACGGTCGGCCGCTCCCCCGTCGCCGAGATCACCCGCAGGCCGGTGAGGCGCTTGCCGACCGTGCATCCCCAGATCGCGACCTGCACCGCCTCGTACAGGAAGAACGCCACCGCGAAGGCGATGGGCGCGGCGACGTGCTGTGCCGTCTGGCGGGGGAACAGCTCGGTCGCGCCCGTGGCGACGGGCACGCCGACGATGAGGGTGTCGATGATCCGGGCGACCAGTCGCTGTGACGGCTCCGCGACGGCGCCGGCGCCCTCCTCGGTCACTCGTCCGCGAACTCTCGGTCGTCGACCACCACGGTGGCCGCCAGCCGGTCGTGCAGGCTCTGGTGCAAGGGCCGGTCCCAGATCGCCCAGAGGTACGCCATCACGGTGCCCAGTCCGCAGCCGAAGAGATAGACGATGTTGTTGACGGCCGCGCGGGCCGACGCGCGGGCGGGGGTCAGGGGCTCGCCCGTTTCGGTGAGCACGCGCAGTCGCAGCACGCGCTTGCCGAGCGTCTGGCCCCACAACGCGAGTTGCACCGCCTCGTACCCGAACGGCAGGACCCCCACGACGAGGATCCAGCCGACGATGGCCGTGCCGGACCAGATGCCGCCGCCGCTCTTGAAGTGGCTGCCCGGCTCGTTGAGCCCCACCGCCGCGATCATGAAGGGGAGGATGAGCGCGAACCCGGCGACCCCGAGCAGCCCCGCGTCGATCAGCCGCGCGGCGGCCCGCCGCGCGATCGGGGCGAGCAGCAATTCCGCGGGCGGCTCCTGCTCGCCGTACGCGCCGCCGTCGCCGTACGCGCCGCCGTCGCCGTACCCGCCTTGATCGCCGTACGCGCCGCCGTCGCGGTATCCGCCGTGGTCGCCGTGGGCGCTCGGACCGCCGTACGCGCCCTGGTCGCCGTACACGGGGTAGGGCTCGCTCATCGATCACCTTCCAGGTGCAGCAGCATCCGCGTGTTGCCCAGGGTGTTCGGCTTGACCCGCTCCAGGTCGAGGAACTCCGCCACGCCGTCGTCGTAACTGCGCAGCAGCTCCTCGTACACCACAGGGGAGACCGGCGTGCCCTTGAGGGGCTCGAACCCGTGCCGGGCGAAGAACTCCACCTCGAACGTCAGGCAGAACACGCGGTGCACCCCGAGCTCGCGCGCGGTGTCGAGCAGCCGCGCGACGATCCGGTGCCCCACGCCATGCCCACGCCGGGACGGATCGACGGCCACCGAACGGACCTCGGCCAGATCCTCCCACATGACGTGCAGCGCGCCGCATCCGACGATCTCAGCGCTCGCCCGGTCCTCCGCCACCCAGAACTCCTGGACGTCCTCGAAGAGGGTGACGGTCGTCTTCTCCAGCAGGCGGCCCGGCCCGGAGTACAGGTCGATGAGCCGCCGGATCGCCCGGACGTCGGTGACGCGGGCGCGACGGGTCGCTATATCCACAATCAGGGGACCCTAGCCGCTGGGACCCACTGGGTCAGATCAGCTGCCGCCGCGCCGCCCAGACGACGGCCTCGATGGGGGTGTTCACGTCGAGCCGGTCACAGATCGATCGCAGCCTCCTCCGCAGGGTGCGCGCGCTGAGTTCGAGTTTCCGCGCCGCCACATCTGCGGTGACGCCCGTGGCGATCTGCGCGAGCAGGCGAAGCTCGTCCTCGCTCAGACGCGGATCGTCGGTGCCACGGCGTGCGAGTGTGGCCTGTTCCACTCCGTCCTCCCTCATCCCGGGTGATGGCTGCGGGGGTGCGGCGACAGCCGCATGGGCACGGGTAGGCGAAGGCGCACTTGACCGGAGTTGGCCGCCCGCCCGCATGAGGATGCGCGACGCGGGAACTCCGGGTAACGATTCATACGTTGGAGAGTTGAGCGGGAACGTCGCCTCGGGTGCACGAGGAAACGTCCCGGCGGCGTTGCCGGGACCGAGTTCGGCGTGTCCGGGTGGGGTCATGTGTGCGCCCTCGCCCCCCATCCTTTCGCGCAGCGATCCGGCAAGATCGTGAATCGTTTCAAGGTACGCTCCGCTCCGGAACGCTAAGCGGCCGTCTTCCCAGCGTCAAGGGTTGGCATGTTACGCCGCGTACACCGTCGTATCCGTTCCGCTACATAACACATCGGCCACAGTTGTTCACCCTCGTCGACCTGCGGAAATCGGTCTCACCGGGAAGGTGGAAGCGTTGGCGCGCATCAGCATCCGGGATGTGGCGATCCATGCGGGGGTCTCGGTGGGCACGGTTTCGAATGTCCTTAATCGGCCGAATCTCGTGGCCGAAGCCACCCGCGAACGCGTACAGGCCTCCATCGGCGAGCTCGGTTTCGTGCGCAACGAGACCGCGCGGCAGCTCCGGCAGGGACGCGGGCACGTCCTCGGCGTGGTCCTGCCGAGCATGACCGACCCGAATCTCACGGAGGTCGGCCGGGCCGCCGAGGCGGCGATGAACGCCGACGGGTTCGACGCACTGTGGTGCACGAGCGACGGCTCCCGCACCAAGGAGCAGCGCTGCCTCGACTTCCTCGAGGAACAGAACGTCTCCGGCGTGCTCATCAGCCCGCTCGACCTCAGCGAGGACCGCGTCGCCGAACTCCACGGCCGCGGCCTCGCCGTCGTGCTGCTCGACCGGGGCGGCGTCCGCGTCTGCTCCGTGGCGGCCGACCACCGGGCGGGCGGGGCGCTGGCGGCCCGTCACCTGCTGCCCCGGCGGCATCGCCGGCTCGTGTTCGTGACCGGCCCGCTGTCCGCCCGGCCGGTCCGGGAGCGCCACCACGGCGCCCTGCGCGCGGCGCGGAACGCCGGGCTGACCGAACGCGAGCTGACGACGTTCGAGCAGGCGGAGTCGACCGCCGCGGCCGGGCGGGCGGCGGCGGCCCGGCTGCTCACACTCGATCCCTTGCCGACCGGGGTGTTCTGCGCGAGCGATCTGCTCGCGATCGGCCTGGTCAACGAGCTCGTACGGGCCGGGGTGAAGGTGCCCGCGGAGATCAGCGTGGTGGGGTACGACGACATCGACCTGGCCGCGGCCGCGGTCGTGCCGCTGACGACGGTGCGCCGGCCGCGCGCGGACCTCGGCCGTACGGCGACCGAGCTCGCGCTCGCGGAGACCGGCGACCCGGAGCACCACGATCACCGGCAGGTCGTCCTGTCCCCCGAGCTCGTCGTCCGCGAGTCCGCCTGACGATCCGGGCGGACCCACCCGCCGGGGGGCGGCGAGCACGACGTCACCGACAAGTCACACCTCGTAGTCAGGTCTCGCACGATATCTTGTCTCCCGATATATGATGTGCCTCATGGCGAACCGAGCGCTGACCGAACAGGCATTCCTGGTGCTCACGGCCCTGGTCGATGAGCCGCGGCACGGATACGGCATCGTCGGCGAGGTGGAGCGGCTGTCCGACGGGCGCATGCGGCTGCGGATCGGCACGCTCTACGGCGTGCTGGACCGCCTGACGGCCGACGGGCTGGTCGAGCTCGACCACGAAGAGGTCCACCAGGGCAGACTGCGGCGGTACTACCGGCTGACGGACCCCGGGGCGGCCGCCCTCGCCGCCGAGGCCGACCGCCTGTCGGTGCACGTACGGGCCGCGACGTCCCGGCTCCGCGCCCGCCGGGACCGTCTCTCGGAGGGCGGGGCATGACGGGCCGCTCCGGCCCGGACGAGCCCCTGATCGTCCAGAGGTACCGCGCCCTGCTGCGGATCCTCCCGCCGTCCTACCGGGCGGCGCGGGAGGAGGAGATGATCGCGGTCTTCGCCGAGAGCGTCGGTGACACCGAGGACGACGCACTCGGCCGCCCGGACCTGGCCGAGACCGCCAGCGTCGTCGCACTCGCGACGCGGGTCTGGTTCGGCGGCCTCGGCGCACCGCCGCGCCTGTTCGCCTTCGGGCAGACGGTCCGGCTGTTCGCCCTCGTCGGCGCCCTCGCGCAGGCGATCCTGGCCGGCGCCGGAGCACTCGGCCTGCTCGACGTCGTCTTCTTCGGATCCGACGACGCGCGTGACGTGCTGCGGACGGCGAACGCCGGATCCTCGCGGATCGACGTGGCCGGGCACGTCGCCTGGAACCTGCTCGACCTGCTCTGGATCCCCGTGTACGTCACGGTCGTGCGCGGACGACGCCGCGCGGCACGCCTGCTCGCGATCCCCGCCGCGCTTCCGCTGCTGATCCGGTTGACCGTGCCGTTCGTGTGGTCGTGGAGCACCGTGGCCGCCGTCCTCGTACCCGTGTCGGTGCCCGCACTCGCGATCGCGGTGGCGTTTCACCGGGACGCGCCGCCCGTGCGTCCCGTCGGCGGGCTCGCCGCGGTTCCGGCCGGCGCGGTGGCCCTCTTCGCCGCGGGCCGGCTGTTCCCCAGCCTGGTCCCGGACCCGGACGGCGTGTACTGCTGGGTCGCGCTCGGCGCCGGCGCCGTCTGCCTCGTCCGCTCTCGATCGTCGGCCGACCGCGCCCTCGGGCACCGTTCGCTGGCGGTCGCGCTGTACGCGGTGCTGATCCTCGCCGTGCGGATCCACTCGGCCGGGGCCGCCGGCCCCCTTCCGTACGCCGGCCCGGTCGTCTACGGCCAGGTCGCGGCCCTGCTGCTGCTCGCCGGCGCGCTTCCGGTCGTGGCCGTCCGCACGCTCCGGCGAGCCGGCCCGGCTCCGCACCGGCGGCCGGGCTGACCCGAAGCGGCCGGGCTGACCCGGAAGAGACGCGGGGATCCCCGCGCCCGCGGCGCGGAGATCCCCGGTGACTCCTCTACGCGGTCGTCAGGCCGTGGCGGCGGCCTTCGCGACCTCCGAGTGGCCGATGGCCAGGCCGGTGCCGGCGTCGAAGAAGTGCAGGCGGCTCGTGTCGATCGACAGCTCGATGTCCTGGCCGGGCCGCACGTGCGAGCGGGCGTTGACGCGCGCGGTCCACAGCGCCTTGTTCTCGGCGAGCGGGATCGCCGCGTCGTCCTCGTCGGCGTCGTGCGCGAGGTCGGCCGTGTCCTTGTGCTCGACCGGCGGCGCGTCGATCGTGAAGATCACGTTGATCTCGCTGCCGAGCTCCTCGGTGACGTCCGCGTGCACGCGGATCGTCGGCCACTCGTTGGGGTTGTGACCGGCGTCCTCGAAGTCGGACGGCCGGACGCCCAGGATGACCTCCCGGCCGAAGTAGCCGTCCAGGCCGGGGCGGGACGCCAGGACCGACTCCGGAACGGGCAGCTTGAACCCGGCGAAGGCGACGGCCGGGCCGTCGTCGCGGACGAGCTCGGCGGTGACGAAGTTCATCGCCGGCGAGCCGATGAACCCGGCGACGAACAGGTTGACCGGGTTGTCGAAGAGGTTCTGCGGGGTGTCGACCTGCTGCAGCTTGCCCTCGCGGAGCACGCAGACGCGGTCGCCGAGGGTCATGGCCTCGATCTGGTCGTGCGTGACGTACACCGTGGTGACGCCGAGCCGGTCGTGCAGCTGGTTGAGGGAGGCGCGCATGGACACGCGGAGCTTGGCGTCGAGGTTGGACAGCGGCTCGTCCATCAGGAACGCCTGCGGCTCGCGGACGATCGCGCGGCCCATCGCGACACGCTGCCGCTGACCACCGGACAGGGCGGCCGGCTTGCGCTTGAGGAACTGGTCGAGGCCGAGCATCTTGGCGGCCTCGTTGACCCGCTTCTTGATCTCCGGCTTCGGGGTGCCGCGCAGCTGGAGGCCGAACGCGAGGTTCTGCTCGACCGTCATGTGCGGGTAGAGCGCGTAGTTCTGGAAGACCATCGCGATGTCGCGGTCCTTGGGGGCCAGGTTGTTGACCACCCGGTCACCGATCGCGATCTCTCCGCCGGTGATGTCCTCCAGGCCCGCGATCATCCGGAGCGCGGTCGACTTGCCGCACCCGGACGGGCCGACGAGCACCATGAACTCCCCGTCCTGGATCTCCAGGTTGAGGTCGTCCACCGCCTTAGCTTCATTCGAGTAGGCCTTGACCACATGGCTAAGGACGATCTTCGCCATAGGGGAATCCTCCGAGGATGAATCGATCAGTGAGTGTCCACAACCATAGCCAGTGTTCGCATATATGAACAAGACCTGGACGGGACTAAGCTGTTCCATGGCTCCGGCGTGGTCGCCGGGCCGCGCGTAAGCGCAGGCCAGGTGCCTCAGGAGGCTTCATGGACGCATCTGAAAGGACCGCGCCGGGCGTTAAGTCCGCAACGCGGACCGTCGAGCTGCTCGACTTCTTCGCCCGCCAGGGCGGGATGTACAGCCTGACCGAGATCCAGCAGGAGCTCGGCTACCCCAAGAGCAGCCTGTACGCCCTGCTGCGGACCCTCGTCCAGCTCGGCTGGGTCGAGACCGACCCGACGGGGACCCTCTACCGCATCGGCATGCGGGCCCTGCTCGTCGGCGCGTCCTACATCGACGGCGACCCCGTCGTCGGCATGGCCCACGAGACGCTCGACTGGCTGGCGGAGGTCACCGGCGAGACCGTGCACTTCGGCCGCCTCGACGACCACGACGTCGTGTACCTCTCCTCCCGGCCGTCCCGGCACAATCTGCGGCCCGTCATCCGGGTCGGCCGGCGCGTGCCGACGCACAGCACGTCACTCGGCAAGGCGCTGCTCGCCGACCACCCCGACCCCGCCCTTCCCAAGAAGCTCGAGCGCCAGACCGAGCGCACGATCACCGATCACGACGGCCTCCGCGCCGAACTGCGCCGGATCCGCGAACGCGGCCACGCCATCGACCGCGAGGAGAACACCCCGGGCGTCTGCTGTTTCGGCGTCGCCCTGCGCCTCCAGCGGCCCGCGCGCGACGCGATCAGCGTGTCGATCCCCGCGATCCGCCTCAACGAGGTCCGCGAACGCGAGATCTCGGCGCTCCTGCTCCAGGCCCGCGAGCGCATCGAGTACGCGGCGTACCACCTGATCCATCCCTGACCGCGCCCGCCACTCTGGGCCTGCGTACACCTACCTATGCGGTCCAGGTAGTCAACCGGGTATTTTCCCCACTTCGGTGGCGCCGGCACCACGGCATGCTGACGGATGAGAACAACTCACCGGACCAGTGAAAGGGGATGAACTCCGCGATGTGCCAGCACCGTCCGCCGTGCCCACGGGCGGACGCCCCCGACCACGACGCGGCACGCCTCGTCGCCTACCACCCCGAACAGGGCTGGGGGCTCCTCTGCAACGGCGTCATCGTCTTCGAGGACACGGGCGAGCTGCTGCCGGACGGCCGCAGCGTCCCGAACCACCGCGGGCTCCTCGTACGAGCCGCCTGAGACCACAACCTGCGGATCACAGGAAGAGGGTAAGAGGGCCGTCGACGGACCCTGGACGGGTCCGGACCGGCCACCACCCCCACGTCAGACCCCCCACTGACCCCCCGGGTCCCCTGAGAACGCCGGGGCCGGCATTCCCACCATGCCGCCCCGGCGTTTACCTCGATCTCGCTAGAATCCCTGTCTTCCCCGGCATTTCGTACGGCCGAGATGCCGGCTTTCGGGTGTGGGCGCCAAGAGGGGGAGAAGCGATGGCGGACGAGGAATCTCGACTAGGCATATTCGACGCGAAAGTCCCGAATATCGCCCGAATGTACGATTATTACCTCGGTGGGAAGGATCATTACGAGGCCGACCGCGTACGCGCGGAGGAGGCCGTGGCCGCCGATCCCACGCTAATCGACCTGATCAAGGAGAACCGCGCCTTCATCGGACGCGCGGTGCGGTACATGGCCGAACAGGGCATCGACCAGTTCCTCGACATCGGCACCGGCCTGCCCACGCAGCAGAACGTGCACCAGATCGCCCACGCGGTGAACCCCGACGCCCGGGTCGTCTACGTCGACTACGACGAGCAGGTGGTCGCGCACGGGCGCGCCCTGCTCGCCGACTCGGAGCAGACCGAGATGATCCACGCCGACCTGCGCCGGCCCGCGGAGATCCTCGACCGCGTCCGGCGGAAGCAGTTGCTCGACCTCGGCAGGCCCGTCGGGATGCTCACCATCGCGACCCTGCACTTCCTCCCCGACGAGGACGACCCGCAGGCGATCATGGCGGAACTCCGCGCGGCGCTGGCACCGGGCAGCCACCTGGCCCTGACCCACGCGTCGGCCGACGGCGTGCCCGACGTGGTCGCCAAGGTGGTCGAGGTCTACAAGAAGACCTCCGCCCCCGGCACGCCCCGCACCCGGGAGCAGGTGACGGCGCTGTTCGGCGAGTTCGCGCTGGTCGACCCCGGCCTGGTGTGGGCGCCGCTGTGGCGCCCGGAGCGGCACGTCTCCATGGAGGAGGCCGTCCAGACCTGGTTCTACGCCGGCGTCGGGCGCAAGCCGTAAGGCCCGTCTCATGGCCCCGCCCAGGGGACGTGGTCCCCGGACCCGCAATCGGGCGATCCGGCTCGACCGCGGGCCCGGGGACTCCTCATGTCCCCTCGGCGGGGCAGTGACCTCTTACGCCGTCGTGGCGGGGTCGGGGCGGGCGTCCGCGGAACGGGCGGCCACCGTACGGCGCGGGCGGCGCCACAGCACCGAGTCCAGGGCCCACGTGCCGGGGCCCAGGATGGCGATCAGCAGGAAGGCCCAGGCGAACATCGCGGCCGGCTCGCCGCCGTTCTGCAGCGGGATGATCCCGTCCTTCAGGTGGACGGTGAAGTAGGCGTACGCCATGGAGCCGGAGGCGAGGGTCGCGGCGGGACGGGAGAGCAGTCCGACCAGGACGAGCGCGCCACAGATCAGCTGGATCAGTGCGGCGTACCAGCCGGGCCAGGTGCCGGCGGCGATGGCATGGCCGGTGCCGCGGTTACCGCCGAAGACGCCGAACAGCGATGCCATTCCGTGAAAGAGGAACAGCAGGCCGACGACGATGCGAAAGAGGGACAGCACCGGGCCGTCGAGTCGATTCAGGTTCATCAGAGCCTCTCCGGTAGAGCAGGGGCCATCGACCGCGCGGTGATGAGGGTCGCTGCACTCCCGAACGGACGCCGGGCGGGGCGGGGAGCACAGCAGCAGCTGATCAGGCTGCGCTAAGGATGATTCTGACAGCTTCCACTGTCAATGAGGCAACTTTTCAGTTAACTCTCGAATGTCGCTGACCTGCGGCATCACGGTGGATGTGACGGACCGGCGGTGAAAGGAGCACGAACCCACGAGCGAGCCCCGAGCGGGACGTGCCTCGCCGGGGCTCCCCGGGTCACTCGGGCTTGACGAGCGGGAACAGGATCGTCTCGCGGATGTTCTTGCCGGTGAAAGCCATGATCATGCGGTCGATGCCGATGCCGACGCCGCCCGTGGGAGGCATGGCGTACTCCAGAGCGCGGAGGAAGTCCTCATCGAGCTGCATGGCCTCGGGGTCACCGCCGGCGGCCAGCAGCGACTGCTCGGTCAGCCGCCGCCGCTGCTCGATCGGGTCGATGAGCTCGGAGTAGCCGGTGCCCAGCTCGGTCCCGAAGCCGATGAGGTCCCACTTCTCGGTGAGCAGCGGGTCGTCGCGGTGCGTGCGGGCGAGCGGGGAGGTCTCGAGAGGGTAGTCGCGAACGAACGTCGGCTGGACGAGAGTGTGCTCGACCAGCGCCTCGAACAGCTCCTGGACCAGCTTGCCCTGCCCCCACGTGGGGTCGAACTCCAGCTCGCGCCGCTCGAAGATCTTCCGGACGTCGTCGATCGGCGTCGCGGTGGTGATCTCCTCACCCACCGCGTCGGAGACCGCGCCGTACAGGGTGACCTGCGGCCACTCGTCACCGGCGAGGTCGATCTCCCGTCCCTTGTGGACGACCACCGTCGTGCCGAGCGCGGCGACCACCGCGGCCTGGTACAGCTCGCGGGTGAGGGTGGCGATCGTGTCGTAGTCGCCGTACGCCTCGTAGGCCTCGAGCATCGTGAACTCGGGGTTGTGCGTGGAGTCCGCGCCTTCGTTGCGGAAGTTGCGGTTGATCTCGAAGACCTTCTCGATGCCGCCGACGACGAGCCGCTTGAGGTACAGCTCGATCGCGATCCGCAGGTAGAGGTCCATGTCGTACGCGTTGATGTGCGTGGCGAACGGGCGCGCGGCCGCGCCGCCGTGGATCGGCTGCAGCATCGGCGTCTCGACCTCGAGGAACTCGCGGCCGGTGAGGTACTCGCGGACCGCCCGGACGGTGTCGCTGCGCAGGCGGGCCATGCGCCGCGCCTCGTCGTTGACGATCAGGTCGACGTAGCGCATGCGGACCCGCTGCTCGGGGTCGGTCAGGCCGGCGTGCTTCTCCGGGAGCGGGCGCAGCGACTTGGAGGTCAGCGCGAACCGGTCCGCCATGATCGAGAGCTCGCCGCGCCGGGAGGTGATCACCTCGCCCTCGACGCCGACGTGGTCGCCGAGGTCGATGTCGCGCTTCCAGGACTCCAGGGCCTCCGGGCCCACGTTGGCGAGCGAGAGCATGACCTGGATGTCGCCGCTGCCGTCCCGGATCGTGGCGAAGCAGAGCTTGCCGGTGTTGCGGGCGAGGATGACGCGCCCGGTGACGCCGACCTTGTCCCCGGTCGACGCGCCCGGCTCGAGGTCGGGGTACTTCGCGCGGACCTCCGCGATCGTCGCGGTGCGCGGGAACCCGAGGGGATAGGGGTCCACGCCCTGCTCGCGCAACCGGTCCACCTTCTCGCGGCGGATCCGCATCTGCTCCGGAAGATCGTCGTACGACTCGCTCACGAGGAAAAAGGCTACCGGCCCGGAGAGCCTCCTCAGCCGCCGAGTCCTTCGGCGATGCGGGTCAGGTCCGCGCGCAGCAGCGCCACGCGTTCGGGGTCGAGGACGCCGACCATGCGGCGCTCGATCGCGAAGACGTCGGCGTGGGCGCGGCGAAGGCGTTCCCTGCCCTCGGCGGTCAGCCGGACGGGCAGCGCCCGCCCCTGAGCCGCCTGCGCCGGACGCTCGACCAGCCCGTTCTCCTCCAGGCCGCGCAGGACGACGTTCATCGACTGACGGCTCACGAAGGCGCCCCGGGCGAGGTCGGCGTTGGACAGGCCCGGCCGCTGGTCGAGCAGTTCGAGGCAGGCGTACTGCGGGGTGGTCAGCCCGTGCTCGCGCAGGGCGGCGTCCATGGCGGCGCGGAGCGCGGACTGCACTCGTTTGAGCACGTAGCCCACGCTCGTGTCGAGTTCGTCTTGCGTCATGTCAACATCCTGACATACCGTGGCCCATGTCAAAGTCCTGACATCGAACGGGAGCCGAGAATGACAGTGAGCGGACCTTCTTTCGTCGCCCTTCAGGTGCGCGACGTCGCGGCGGCGGCCGCCTTCTACGAGGAGCGCCTCGGTCTGCGGCGGGCCCCGGCGGCACCGCCCGGCGCGGTGGTCTTCGCCACGGAGCCGATCAGCTTCGCGGTGCGCGAGCCACTGCCCGGTGTGGACCTGGACGCCGGGCCGGCCGGGCTCGGCGTGGCGCTGTGGCTGAAGGCCGACGACGCCGACAAGACGCACGACGACCTCGTCGCGGCCGGAGTGGTGATCGTCCGGCCGCCCTCCGACAGCCCGTTCGGCCGGATGTTCGCCTTCCGCGACCTCGACGGATACGTCGTCACGGTGCACGGCGGCTGACCCACCGGCCGGCCGAGCCGGGGGCGTCGCGACGCCGCCGGCTCAGCCGGAGACGCCGACGTTGCGCTCGTAGACGAGACGCAGGCCGATGAGCGTCAGCCACGGCTCGTACACGTCGATGCTGCGGGCCTCTTCCAGGACGAGCGGGGCCAGGCCGCCGGTCGCGACGACGGTGACCTCCTCCGGATCGTCGGCCAGCTCCTCCGACATACGGCGTACGACGCCGTCCACCTGGCCGGCGAAGCCGTAGATGATGCCGGACTGCAGCGCCTCGACGGTGTTCTTGCCGATGACGCTGCGGGGCCGTACGAGCTCGACCTTGTGCAGCTGGGCGCCGCGCGCGGACAGCGCGTCGACGGAGATCTCGATGCCGGGGGCGATGGCGCCGCCGACGTACTCGCCCTTGGCCGAGACGGCGTCGAACGTCGTCGCGGTGCCGAAGTCGACGACGATCGCCGGGCCGCCGTGGAGATGGCTCGCCGCCAGGCTGTTGATGATCCGGTCGGTGCCCACCTCCTTGGGGTTGTCCATCCGGATCGGCACGCCGGTCTTCACGCCCGGCTCGACGATGACGGCGGTGACGTCGCCGTAGTAGCGGCGGCACATCTCCCGCATCTCGTGCAGGACCGAGGGAACGGTGGAGCACAGCGCGATGCCGCTGATGTCGGTGTCGGCCAGCAGCGGGCTCTGCTGCACGAGGCCCTGCAGGACGACCGCGATCTCGTCCGCGGTACGCCGGGAGTCGGTGTTGATGCGCCAGTGCTCGATGACCTCCTCCCCCTGGAAGAGGCCCAGCACCGTGTGGGTGTTGCCGACGTCGATCGTGAGCAGCATCAGGTCCCCGCTGTGTTGATGGTCGCGCTCGCCTCCTCGCTCGCTTCGCGGACGGCTCGTTCCTCGCCGTCCACTCCGCTCACTCGTCAGCTCGCCGCTCCCGTGAGGTCAAGGCCGATGTCCAAGGCGCTCGCCGAGTGGGTCAGCGCCCCCACGGCAAGGTAGTCGACTCCGGTCTCGGCCACGGCGCGGACCCCGTCCAAAGTGAGCCCGCCGCTGGCCTCCAGCTCGGCCCGGCCGCCGGTCAGGCGCACGGCCTCGGTCAGCTCGGCGATGCTCATGTTGTCCAGCAGGATCGAGCGCGCCCCGGCGGCGAGCGCCTCGCGTACCTGGTCGAGGGTGTCGCACTCGACCTGGACGTGCAGGCCCGGCCTGGTCACGGCGGTGAACGCGGCGGTCACCGACCCGGCGGCGGCCACGTGGTTGTCCTTGATCAGGGCGGCGTCGGCGAGGGACATGCGGTGGTTCACGCCGCCGCCGAGGCGGACGGCGTACTTCTGCAGCGCCCGCAGGCCCGGCAGCGTCTTGCGGGTGTCCCGGACCCGGGCCTTCGTGTGCGCGATGGCGTCCGCCCAGCGGCGGGTACCGGTCGCGACGCCGGACAGGTGGGTGAGGAGGTTCAGCGCGGTGCGCTCCGCGCGCAGCAGCGGCACGAGCGGGCCCTCGACGGTGAGCAGGACGTCGCCGGGCGCGACGCGGGAGCCGTCCTCGACGCGGGTCACGACCTTCAGGCCGTCCCCGGCCTCCGGGGAGAGGATCGCGAAGACCAGTTCGGCGACGGGCAGGCCGGCGACGACGCCGGCCTGCCGGGCCACCATGTCGGCGCGGCCGGTGGCGGTCGGAGGGAAGATCGGCTCGCTGGTGACGTCCGTCGCGCCGTCCTCGGCCAGCGCCGTACGGACGAGTCCGTCCACAGCCTGGGGATCGAGTCCGGCCGCGCGCAGTCTCGTCTCGAGTTCGGGGTTCACGAGAGCTCCTCGTAGTTCGTGGTGACGGTTCCGTCGTCGGCGAGGGTGGAGACCAGGTGACCGCGCCAGGCGTCGCCGGCGTCGGGGAAGTCCTCCCGCCAGTGGCTGCCCCGGGTCTCCTCGCGGCGCCGGGCGGCCGCCACGATCAGCGACGCGACGGTGTGCAGGTTGGTGGCCTCCCACGCCTCCGTGCACGGCTCGTCGGTCGTACGGTCCGTGAGGGCGGTGAGCTCCCGCGCGGCACGCTCCAGTCCTGGACCGTTCCGCAGGACACCGGCGTAGGAGGTCATGATCCGCTGGACGTCCGCGTGCACGCTCGGGTCCAGCAGCGCCGGCTCCGGAGCGGCCTCGGCGGTACGTCCGGGCGCGTCCATGGCGAGGTCGGCGGGGAGCACCTCGGCGATCCGCCGGCCGAAGACCAGTCCCTCGAGGAGGGAGTTGGACGCGAGGCGGTTCGCGCCGTGCACGCCGGTGCAGGCCACCTCGCCGCAGGCGTACAGACCCGGGACGGACGTGCGGCCCCACAGGTCCGTACGGACGCCGCCGCTGGCGTGGTGCGCGGCCGGGATCACCGGGATCGGCTCGTGCACCGGGTCGATGCCGTGCTCCTCACAGGTCGCGAGGATCGTCGGGAACCGGTTCGCCCAGGTCCGCGGCCCGAGGTTCCGGCCGTCGAGGTACGCGCAGGCGGCTCCGGTCTCCCGCATCATCGCCATGATCGCCTTGGCGACGACGTCCCGTGGAGCGAGGTCGGCCAGCGGGTGCCGGCCGACCATGAACCGGTCGCCCCGCTCGTCGACGAGGTACGCCCCCTCGCCGCGGACGGCCTCGGAGATCAGCGGCTGCCGGCCTTTCGCGTCCGGGCCGAGCCACATCACGGTCGGGTGGAACTGCACGAACTCCAGGTCCGTCACGGCCGCCCCGGCGCGCAGCGCGAGCGCGACGCCGTCACCGGTGGACACCTCCGGGTTCGTGGTGGCCTGGAAGACCTGGCCCAGGCCACCGGTCGCGAGGATCACCGCGCGGGCGCGGACCGCTCCAACGCCGTCCCGGCGCCCCTCCCCCATGACGTGCAGGGTCACTCCGGCGACCCGGCCCCGCTCCATCAGCAGGTCGAGCACCAGGGCGTGCTCGATGACCTCGACGCCGGAGTCCTTGAGGTTCGCGAGCAGCGCCCGGCTGACCTCGGCGCCGGTCGCGTCGCCGCCCGCGTGCACGATGCGGCGCTTGAGGTGCCCGCCCTCGCGGGTCAGCGCGACCCGCCCGTCGTCGCCGCGGTCGAACTCGGCGCCGAGTTCCATCAGCTCGCGCACGGCGTCGGGCCCCTCGGTCACGAGCACGCGCACGGCCTCCTCGTCGCAGACGCCGACCCCGGCGGTGAGGGTGTCGCGGAGGTGCTCCTCCGGGGAGTCATCCGGGTGCAGGGCCGCCGCGACGCCGCCCTGGGCCCATCGCGTGGACCCGTCGTCGAGCAGCGCCTTGGTGACCAGCAGCACCCGTCCAGCCGTACGTGCGCGCAGGGCCGCCACGAGCCCGGCGACGCCGGAGCCGATCACGATGATGTCGGTGTCGATCGTCCAGCCCGGATCGGGGGCGGTGAGGCGTCGGGGGATCATGGACCCTCCTCGGAGGCGTTTTCGTCAGATTGACTATAACTCCTCACCGTGATGGTCAACTTGAATAGGCATGTGCTAACTTTTCTTTGCATGTGCCGGGATGTGTCATGACGAGTGGGGACGAGTTGCTGAAGGTGCTGGCCACGCTGGCCAACCCGCACCGCCTGCGTGTCCTGGCGGCGCTGTCGGGCGAGCGCAACTACGTGAGCAGGCTCGCCCGCGAGTTGGGCATCAGCCGGCCCCTCCTTCAGGTCCACCTGCGCAAATTGGAAGCGGCCGGACTGGTGACGGGCCGGGCCGAGGTGTCCGAGGACGGCAAGGCGATGAAGTTCTACGAGGTCAACCCGTTCACGATCGAGCTGACACCGCAGGCCATCGAGGTCGCGGTGCGCACGCTCACCGTGCCGGAGGAGAAGAAGGGCGACGTGTGATGGACGGCCATGAACTCGCGGAGGTGGCCGGCGCGATCGGCATCTTCGCCTTCATCACGACGGTGATCACCGTGATCATCGTTCAGGTGGGCGCCACCGTGCGCGCCCGCGCGGCGCTGGCCCGCGAGGGGGAGTACCGCAGGCTCGCCGAGAGCGGAGTCGAGGCCCAGCAGAACATCGAGCGGCAGCTCACCGAGGCCGGCAGGCGCCTGGCCGCGATGGAAGAGCGCATGAACGCACTGGAGAAGATCCTGCAGACCGTGGAGTGACGCCGCAGACCGTGAAGTGACGAACGAGCTGGGCCGCCGAGCGGCAACTCGACGGCCCAGTGGACGAAGAAGCACCAACCCGCCCGAGGGCGGGCTCTCACAGGAACGCTCCCTCAGGGAAAGGACAGCATTTCGTGCTGCCTGAACGCAAACCGATCACCGAGCGGATCGCGGGCTGGTCCGTCCGGCACCGGCTCCTGGCGATCTGCGGCTGGTTCACACTGGTGATCGTCGCCGTGCTGGCCGGCGGTGTGCTCGGCCTGGAACAGACCGGCAGCACCGATCCGGGAGAGTCCGGTCGCGTCGACCGGGTCCTGGACGCCCAGACCGCGTACGTGCCGCTGCAGGAGAACATCCTCGTCCAGTCCCGGACGGGCACGGCCCGCTTCGCCGACGACCCCGAACTGCGGTCGGCCACCCGCGACCTGACCCGGACCCTGCGCGGCCTCGGCACCCTCCGCTCGCCCCTGGACGCGGACGGGGCGGACCTGATCTCTAAGGACGGGCGGTCCGGCCTGGTGAACATCCAGGTCGCCGGCCCCGACGAGGCGTTCCGCGAGCACTATGCCGCGATCGTCAAGGGCGTCGGGGACGTGACGGCCCGGCATCCGCAGGTCCGGCTGGCGCAGGCCGGGGACAAGAGCCTGTCCGACGCGGTGGACGGCGGCATCAAGGACGACGTCAAGCGCGCCGAGTACTTCTCCCTGCCGCTCACTGTGATCATCTTGCTGGTGGTGTTCGGCTCGCTGATCGCGGCGGGAATTCCGCTCCTGCTGGCGATCACCACGGTCGCGGGCACGTTCGGGCTGCTGCAGGTGGTCGGGCATTGGGTGCCGGTCAACAGCGCGACCTCGTCCATCGTGCTGCTGATCGGCCTCGCCGTCGGCATCGACTACTCCCTGTTCTACCTGCGCCGCGAGCGGGAAGAACGCGCCGCCGGCCGGTCGGTCACCGAGGCCCTGACGATCAGCGCCAGGACCTCCGGGCACGTGGTCGTCGTCTCCGGCCTCACCGTGATGCTCTGCCTGGCCGGTCTGCTGTTCACCGGACTGGACAACTTCAAGGGCCTCACCGCCGGCGCCGTCCTGGTCGTCGGCCTGGCCATGACCGGGTCGGTGACGGTGCTGCCCGCGCTGCTGTCCCTGCTCGGGCACCGCGTCGACAGGGCCCGCGTCCCCTGGCTCGGCCGCCGTCGTACCGCGGCCGGGCGGTCCCGCCTCTGGACCGCGGTGGCACGTCACGTCGTCCGCCGTCCCCTCCTCTGGGGCGGGGTCGCCACGCTCGCCCTGATCCTCATGACGCTGCCCGCGCTCGGCATGCGGCTGCAGGACGCGGCGGTCACCGACAGCCTGCCGCGCAGGGTGCCCGTGGTGGACGCGGCCATCCGCATGCAGCAGGCGTTCCCCGGCAGCCCCTCGCCCGCCTGGGTGGTGCTGTGGGAGAAGCAGCCCGGCGCCCTGGACGACCCCGCCGTGCGCCCGGCCGTCGCCGACCTGCACCCGATCTCGGCCACCCGCGTCGACCGGATCATCGTGGCGCGGGTCCCGCTCGCCGACTTCGGCACCGGAGAGAAGGCGAACCGGTCGCTGCGCGACCTCCGCCGGAGGACGGCCGCACTCGACCTGCTGGACGGCGTGGACCACGCCGTCGCGGGCAAGACGGCCTTCGCCTACGACTTCACCAACGTGATCAGGAAACGGTCGCCGCTGGTATTCGGGTTCGTGCTCGCCCTGGCCTTCGTGCTGCTGTCGGTGGCGTTCCGATCCGTGGCCATCCCGCTGGTGTCGATCCTGCTCAACCTCCTGTCGATCGGCGCCGCCTACGGCGTGCTGACCTGGGTGTTCCAGGACGGACACCTCGGCTCGCTCCTCGGCTTCACGGCGTACGGCGGGGTGATCGGCTGGCTCCCGCTGTTCATGTTCGTGATCCTGTTCGGGCTGAGCATGGACTACCACATCTTCATCCTCAGCCGGATCCGCGAGCGCCGCGCGGCGGGCGTCCCGGCCGTCGAGGCCATCGTCACCGGGATCGGCGCCAGTTCGGGCGTGGTCACCAGCGCGGCCGCGATCATGACCGCCGCGTTCAGCGTGTTCGCCGTCCTCACGGCCATCGAGTACAAGATGATGGGCGTCGGCCTCGCGGTCGCCGTCCTGATCGACGCCACCCTGGTGCGCGGCGTGCTCCTGCCCGCGGCGATGGCCGTGCTCGGCGAGCGCGTGTGGCGCCGTCCGGGCACCGCCGGCGACGGTCCGCGCGTTCCCGGGTCACGGGCGCCGGCGGATCACGCCTCGGGCGCCGCCTGACCGGTCAGCGCCTCGAAGCAGGGCCGGAGCAGCCGCGTGATCTGCTCCGGCGTCGCGTCGCGGAGCGGGCCGAGCTCGATCAGATTCCGTCCGGTGGACACGCCGAACAGGATCGCCAGGATCAGCGCGGCCCGCAGCTCGCCGTCCTCGTCCGGGAGGGCGGCGCTCGCCTGCTCGACCTGCCGGGTCATCGCGGCCCGCATTCGCTCGGTCGCCTCCGGATGGGTGAACGTCGAGCGCAGCAGGGGCAGTGATGTCTGCGGGAGCTCGCCGAGCTTGACCCCGACGATGGACAGCATCGTCCTCACCGTCCGCGACGGCCGCATCGTCCATCAGCGCGACTACCTCGACGTCCTCGCGGCCACCGCCGCGGCCGCCCCGTGAGTCAGCGCGGCGCCACGGCGTCGCCGCGTACGGCGGCCGTGCCCGGGACCGGTTCGGCCGGGTCGGTGCCCAGGTCGACGATGCGGTTGTCGCCGTCGACGTGGACGACGCTCGGCTGGAACGCGCGGGCCTCGGCGTCCGTCATCGCGGCGTAGCTGATGATGATGACCAGGTCACCGGGGTGGACGAGGTGGGCCGCGGCGCCGTTGATGCCGATCACCCCGCTGCCGCGCGGGCCGCTGATGACGTACGTCTCCAGGCGGGCGCCGTTGGTGATGTCGACGATCTGGACCTGCTCACCGGGCAGCAGGTCGGCGGCCTCCATGAGGTCCTCGTCGATCGTCACGGAGCCCACGTAGTGCAGGTCGGCCTGGGTGACCGTGGCCCGGTGGATCTTGCTCTTGAACATCGTGCGGAACATGCGGGTCACTCCGAGGCGTGGCCGAAGGCCAGGGGGACGTTGTCGATGAGGTGGGTGGTGCCGACGCGGCCCGCGACGGCGAGCACGGCCGGGCCGGTGTGGGCGTCGTCGACCTCCTGGAACGTCTCCGGGTCGACCAGCACCAGGTAGTCGAGCTCGAGCGGCGGGTCGGCGGCGATCGCGCCGTCGAGCACGGTCCGCGCCGCCCGTACGACCTTGGCGGGGCCGTCGCCGGCCGCCTCGGCGCCCGCGCGCAGGGCCATCGACAGCGACACGGCGGTGAGGCGCTCGGCCGGGGACAGGTAGCGGTTCCGGCTGGACAGCGCCAGGCCGTCCGCCTCGCGCACGGTCGGGGAGCCGACGACGCGGACGGGGACGTTCAGGTCGGCGACCATCCGGCGGATCATGGCGAGCTGCTGGGCGTCCTTCTCCCCGAAGACGGCGACGTCCGGGCGGACCAGGTTGAACAGCTTGAGGACGACGGTCAGCACGCCGTCGAAGTGGCCGGGGCGGCAGGCCCCCTCGACGATGGTCCCCATCTGCCCCGAGTCGACGGTGACCCGCGCGCCGAGCGCGGTCGGCGGGTACATGACGTCGACGGTCGGCGCGAAGACGAGGTCGACGCCCTCCGCCGCGCAGATCTCGATGTCGTCCGGCAGGGTCCGGGGGTACCGGTCGAGGTCCTCGTTCGGGCCGAACTGCAGCGGGTTGACGAAGATGCTCACCGCGACGGTGTCGGCCAGCTCGCGGGCGCGGCGCAGCAGCGACCGGTGGCCCTCGTGCAGCGCGCCCATCGTCGGGACCAGCGCCAGGGTGCCCTGGGAGGCGCGGGCGGCGGTGAGCTCCTCGCGCGTGCGGGCGATGATGGGTGTCATTGTCCGGTCCCCTCGGTGTCGTCTCCACGGCCGCCCGCGAGGGCGTCGAGCAGGCGTTCGGCGTCCTCGGCGCGGAGCAGCCCGGCGGCCAGCGCGCGGTCGGCGGTGAGCCGGGCCAGCGCGATGTACGCGTCGTGCGCCTCGGGTGAGACGCGGGCGAGTTCGGTGACGTGCTCGGCGACCGTCCCGGCGTCGCCGCGCACGACCGGGCCGGTCAGCCCCCGGACGCCGAGCCGCAGCGCGTTGTCGAGCGCCGCGCCGAGCAACGGCCCGAGCATCCGGCCCGGCGCCTCGACGCCGGCGCGCGTCAGCAGGTCCATCGACTCGGCGACGAGCGTGACGAGGTGGTTCGCGCCGCCCGCGAGGGCCGCGTGGTAGAGGGCGCGACGCTCCTCGGGGATCCAGACGGGCTCGCCGCCCATCTCCACGACCAGGGCCTCGGCCACGGGACGGAGCGGCTCGGGCGAGGTCACGCCGAAGGTGATCCCGGCCAGCCGGTGCACGTCGTCGGGCCGCCCCGTGAAGGTCATCACCGGGTGCAGGGCGAGCGGCAGGGCTCCGGCGCGGGTGGCCGGGTCGAGGACGCGGACGCCGTACCGGCCGCTCGTGTGCGCGAGCAGCTTGCCCTCGACCTTGACGTCGGTGGCGACCAGACCCGTGATGAGCGGCGCGAGCGCGTCGTCGGGAACGGTGAGCAGGACCAGGTCGGCCGCGGACACGACCTCCTGGACGGTACGGAGCGGGACGCCGGGCAGGCGCTGTCGCGCGCGTTCGCGGGATGCCTCGGAGACGCCCGCGGCGGCCACGACCGTGTGGCCGGCGAGCGTGAGGGCGTGGCCGAGGGCCGAGCCGACACGGCCGACGCCGACAACGCCGACGGCCAGCCGTCCCGGCCGGTCGTGAGAGGCGGTCATAGATCGTTCCAGTCCTTTGCGGGTACCGGACGGTGCCGCCACAGCTTATATCGGGCCGGGCGGCGCCCCGATCCGCACCGCGCCCGGGGACCTGGCGGCACCCGGATTCCGGCCCGCGCCCGGGGCCGGACTGCACACGGTCTCGACTGGGGCCGGGCAGCACACCGGCCCGCCCGGTGGCACTGCGGGCGGGCCGGTGAACGCTGTTAGCCGTACGACCGGGTCAGGACGACGACCACGGGCGGTGGTGGCAGGGCGGGCGGCGGTGGTGGTGGCAGGGCGGGCGGTGACGGTGCCCGCCGCCGACCGAGGCGCCGCCCTTGCAGCCGGCGAGCGCTCCGCCGACGACGGCGACGCTGTTGCCGCAGACGTTGATCGGGGCCGTGATCGGCGCCACGACCTGGTTACCGGACAGGATGCCGCCCGCGCCGCTCGTGCCGATCTCGCCCGCGTTGGCCGGGGCGGCCAGCAGCAGCGCGCCGGTGACGGCGGCCGCCGCCACCCCGGCCGCGGAGAGTTTCTTGAGCACCTGAGTTTCCTCCCGTACTTCGGTTCGCAGCCGCCCCGAGGGGCGGCCGGTACGTACGGTAGTTATCCAGATACTCCCAGGTAATGGTAAGCGGATCTATCTCGGCGTGATCGGATCGTTACATAGAGTGACTGTTTTGTGGCCTTCTGTCGAGAACGTGCCTCACTATTCGGCCGCCAGCGACTCGACGATCGACGTCCGCGCGGCCCGCCGGCCGGGCATGATCGCCGCGACCACGCCGGCGACGGCCGCCAGCAGGAGGAACAGGACGATCCGGCCGATCGGCAGCCCGAGCACCGCGTCGTCGATGGCGGCGGAGATGGCGGCCCAGCCGAACGCGATCCCCAGCACCACGCCGACGAGCGCCCCGATCAGCGAGATGATCAGAGCCTCCAGGGAAAGCATCCGCCGCAACCCGCGCCGGGTCAGGCCGAGCGCCCGCAGCAGCGCCGACTCCCTGTTCCGCTCGACCACCGACAGGGTCAGCGTGTTCGCGATGCCGATCAGCGAGATGATGATCGCCAGGGCGAGCAGGGCGGCGACGAGCAGGAAGAGCTGGTCAAGGGACTTCGACAGCTGGTCCTTGAGGTCCGCGGCCGAGCTCATCCGTACCGCCGGGTAGTCCTTGAGCGCGTCGTCGACGACGGCCCGGGAGACCTTCGTCGAGACGCCCTTCTTGGCGATCAGGTAGACCTGCTCGGGGTCCTTCGGCCCGAACGAGCGGGTGAAATCCGTCTCGTCGAGCAGGATCCCCGAGAGGAGGGACTCGCCGGTGACGATCGCGACCACCCGCAGGTTCGCGGTGCCCCGGCCGGTCCGTACGGGCACGGTCCCACCGACCCGTGCGCCGAACGCCTTGGCCCGCTCGTCGTTCAGCACCACGGTGCCCGGCCGCAGGTCCGCCAGCGAGCCGGCGGAGACCTTGGGCTTCAGACCCTGGCCGAGGTACCGCTGGGTGACCGAGCCGACGCCCACCTCTTTCCCGTTCACGTGGGCGGTCGCCCTCCGCGCCTCGATGACCGCGGAGAACTCCGGCGCGGCGCGCAGGCGCGTCACCACGGCGCCGGGGACGGGCCGGTCGTCCTGGCCCGACTGCGCGCTCAGCCGGTAGTCGACCGGGTACTGCTCACGGAGGTGGGCGTCCGCCGTGGACCGTGTGGACGCCAGTGCGACGGAGAACATCGTCATCAGCGTGACGCCGACCGTCAGCGCGATCGTGGTGACCGCGGCGCGCTTGGGATTGCGCCGCGAGTTGGCCAGGGCCAGCCGGCCGGGGACCCCGAAGAACCGCGCCGGAAGCCCGCCGACGAGCCCGCTCAGCGCTTGGACGATCAGTGGGCTGAGCGCGACGACGGCGAGGAAGATGAGCGCACCCGCCACCACCATCAGGAGGAACGGCCCCTGCCCGGGCTTGGCGGTCAGCGCGAGGACGGCCATGCCCGTCCCGGCGGCACCGAAGAGCGCGCCGATGATGATCCGGACGATTCCGGCACGCCCCCGCACGCGGCCCTCCGCCTGCGCGCGCAGCGCGGCGACCGGCGGCACGCGCGTCGCCGTGCGGGCCGGCATCAGGGCCGACAGCACGGTCACGGCGAGTCCCAGGGGGATGCCGACGAGGAACGGCGTGGCCGAGACGGCCAGCGGGCCGCCCGGCGTGCCGGTCCCGGAGTTGAAGACGACGGCCGCGCCGTACCCGAGCCCGATTCCGACGACCGCGCCGAGCACGGAGGCCAGCAGGCCGACCACCGCCGACTCGAGCAGGACGCTGCGGAAGACCTGCCCGCGGGTCGCGCCGACGCAGCGCAGCAGTGCCATCTCCCGCGTCCGCTGGGCGATCAGGATGTTGAAGGTGTTGTAGATGACGAGTGCGGCGACGAACAGCGCCACGAGCGCGAACGCGAAGAAGAACGTGGTGATGCTGTCGACGTCCAGGCTCGACTCGGCGGCCATCCTCTTGGCGAGGCCGTGGCTGGTCAGGGTCGTGTACGAGGACCCGGCCGCCGCGGCGACGGCGGTGCGGAGCCGGTCGTCCGGGACGCCGGCGGCGCCCTTGACGTCGACCTCGACGTAGCCGCGCTCGCCGGTCATCTGCCGTGCCACCGGCTCGGTGAAGCCGACGGCGCCGCGGAAGCCGACCTCCTGGTCGACGCCCACGTCGACCAGGCCGGTGACCGTGAAGGAGTGCGTGGCGCCCTTCTTGTCCAGGACCCTGATCGTGTCACCGACGTGGTAGCCCGTGTGTCCGGCCACCCCCGTGTCCAGGACGGCCTCGGCCGGGCCGTTCGGCGCGCGGCCCTTGGTGATCGGGTAGCGGGCCAGCGAACCGGTGGTGATCGACATCCCCAGGGTGGGGACCTCGCCGTACACCCGGCCGTTCTTGCCGATCAGCGCGGCGTCGCCGCGGACCAGGCCCTGCGCGTCCCGGACGCCCGGCACGGCGCGGACCGCGCGCAGCACCGAGTCCGGGACCTTCTTGTCATCGTCGTCGGGGAGGACGGCGACCGAGACCTTTTCCGCGGAGGCGGTGAACTGCCGGTCGAACCCTGCCTTCATCGTGTCGGTCAGCACGAACGTGCCGGCGACGAAACCCACGCCGAGGGTGATCGCGAGAGCGGTGAGCATGAGGCGCAGCAGGTGCGCGCGGAGCCCGGTGAGCGTCGTCTTCAGCATCGTCAGGACTCCAGGCTCTTCAGCGCGTCCAGAACGGTGTCCGGGGTGGGGCCGTACAGCTCGGTCGTGATCCGCCCGTCGCGCAGGAACACCACCCGGTCGGCGTACGAGGCCGCCACCGGGTCGTGCGTGACCATCACGATCGTCTGTCCCATCTCCCGTACGGAGGCGCGCAGGAACGACAGGACCTCGGCGCTCGACGCGGAGTCGAGGTTGCCCGTCGGCTCGTCCGCAAAGATGACCTCTGGCCGGCTGACGAGGGCGCGGGCGCAGGCCACCCGCTGCTGCTGCCCGCCGGACAGCTCACTGGGCCGGTGCGACAGGCGCGGCCGCAGCCCCACCGTGTCGACGACGTGGTCGAACCACCGGCGGTCCAGCCTGCGGCCCGACAGTTCCAGCGGCAGGAGGATGTTCTGCTCGGCGGTGAGCGTCGGCAGCAGGTTGAACGCCTGGAAGATGAACCCGACCCGGTCGCGGCGCAGGTGGGTGAGCTGCTTGTCCGACAGGCGGGTGATCTCCACGTCGCCGATGCGGATCTCGCCCTCGTTCACCGTGTCCAGGCCCGCCAGGCAGTGCATGAGCGTGGACTTGCCGGAACCGGACGGGCCCATGATGGCGGTGAAGGCGCCGCGGGCGAACCCCACGCTCACCCCGTGCAGGGCCCGGACGGCGGCCTCGCCGGTGCCGTAGTCCTTGATCACGTTCTGGGCCAGCACGGCGGGCGGAGCGCCTACGACGGTGCTTGTCACGACTGAACTCCTCGATCGTCTCGGAACGTCGTGACCGACGGTAGATTTCCGCCGCTCGCCCGCCATCGCCCCTGCGGACAGCGTTGAGTCAGCCTTCCCGGTGACACGCGCCCGCCCCGTCAGACTCAAGTCGTACGGGCCGGGATGATCTCGGCGCCGAAAGCGATCCGGCCGGCCGGCGGAGATAGGTGAATCACCGACAAGGAGTTCACCGATGCGACGAAGATCAGTAGGTCTGCCGGCCGCCGTCCTGGCCGTGATGCTGGCGTTGCCGATGGCACGCGCGGAGGGCGCGGCACCGGCCTCCGGAGCCGCCTCCGGCCACGACTGGCGGAGCGTGACCCTGGTGACCGGGGACCGTGTCCTCGTGGCGGACGGGGCCGGCGGACGGCGGCTCATCCGGGTGGAGCCCGGCACGGGCCGCGGCAAGATCCCTTTCCACGAGCAGGTCCACGGGAAAGAGGTCTCCGTCATCCCCGCCGACGCGGCCCCGATGGTCGCCCAGGGCCGGCTCGACCGTCACCTGTTCGAGGTGACCCGGCTGCTGCGCGACGGGTACGGCGACGCGTCGCGCAAGGACCTCCCGCTCATCGTGAGCGACGCGCCCGCACCGGCCCTCGCCGGGACGCGCACCACGCGGACGCTGTCCGCGGTGAACGGCGCGGCCGTCCAAGCGGGCAAGGACCGGTCCGGGGGTTTCTGGAAGACCCTCCGCGGGCGCGCCTCGAACCGGACGCGCGTGTGGCTGGACGCGAAGGTGCACGCTGTGCTCGACCAGAGCGTGCCGCAGATCGGCGCTCCCGACGCCTGGGCGGCCGGTTACACGGGCAAGGGCGTGACGGTCGGCGTCCTCGACTCGGGCATCGACACGGCGCACCCGGACCTCGCCGACACGGTGACGGTCGCGAAGGACTTCACCGGCGGTGACAACGGCACGCAGGACGGCTACGGCCACGGCACCCACGTCGCCTCGATCATCACGGGCAGCGGCGCCGCGTCCGGCGGCCGGTACAAGGGGGTCGCGCCGGACGCCCGGCTCGTCGTGGGCAAGGTCCTCGACGGCAACGGCAACGGCGCTTTCTCCCAGGTGATGGCCGGGATGGAGTGGATCGCGACGCAGGGTGCCCGGGTGGTCAACATGAGCCTCAGCACGGACATCGCCAGCGACGGGACCGACCCGCTCTCCGCGGAGCTGAACACGCTCACCGCCCGTACGGGAACGCTGTTCGTCGTCGGCGCGGGCAACCAGGGCGGCGACCGGTCGGTCGGTGTTCCCGCGGTCGCCGACGCGGCGCTGACCGTCGGCGCCGTGGACCACGACAACGCGCTCGCGGAGTTCTCGAGCGCCGGACCGCGAATCGGCGACGGGGCGGTCAAACCGGACGTGACCGCGCCCGGCGTCGGCATCGTCGCCGCCCGGGCGCACGGCACTGAGATGGGCGAGCCCGTCGGAGACGACTACACGAGGCTGTCCGGCACGTCGATGGCGACACCCCACGTGGCCGGCGCGGCCGCGATCCTCGCCCAGGAGCACCCGGACTGGAAGGCCGGCGACCTCAAGGCGGCTCTCATGAACACCGCCGTCCCCAATTCCGCCGGTACGGTCTTCCAGCAGGGCGCGGGCCGGATCGACCTCAAGCGGGGCGTCTCCCAGACCCTGTGGGCCGCTCCGGGAAGCGTCTCGGCCCACCTGACGGAGCCGGACTCCACCACGGCGACCCGGCAGGTGACCTTCCGCAACGACGGCTCCGCCGCCCTGGACCTCGACCTCGCGCTCACGGTGAACGGGCCGGACGGCGAACCCGCGCCGGCCGGAATGTTCGGTGTCGACGCCGATCACCTCACGGTCCCGGCGCACGGCACGGCGACGACGACGATCAAAATCGACGGTGCGCCGGGCGCCGCCGGCCGGTACAGCGGACGTCTCACCGCGACCTCCTCCGACGGCCGGCAGAAGGTCGCCGTCGCGGTCGGCGCGGTACGGGAACCCCGGCTGCACACGATCAGCGTGGCCGGCATCGACCGCAACGGCGCCTCCTCCGGCCGGTCCCTGGAGTCGCTGCCCTGGGGAGAGCTGGTCGACCTGGACACCGGGACACCCGTCGAGACGTTCGTCAGCGGCGGGCGGGTGACCGCCCGCGTGCCCACCGGCCGGTACGCCCTGAACATCAACGTGGACACCGTCGCCGCGGACGGGACCATCACGGACAGCACCCTGTTCTCCGAACCCGAGCTGAACATCGACCACGACGTCCAGCTCACGGTCGACGCCCGGCGCGGCAGGAGGATCGCCGCGAAGGTCGACAGCCCGACGGCGGTCCAGAGCGGAACGGACGTCACCGGAATCGACAGCGAGATCGCCGGGCAGACCTTCCTCTTCAGCACCGTGTCGGAGAACCCGGCGCTCGGCCTCTACGCGATCCCGACGAAACGGGTGACCTCGCGGCCGTACTCCTTCTTCTACAAGACCACCCTCGCCGAACCGCTCGGCGCGGGCTCCACGGCACGCGCCTACCACCTGGCGCTGCTCACGAAGGATCACATTCCCGACCGGCCGGTCTACCGGCTCCACGACGGGGACCTCGCCACGCTGGACGCGCGGTACCACTCCGCCGGGAAGGCGCTCACGGGCACCCGGGACACGGTCGCGATCCTGCCCGGTGAGACCTTCCCCCTCGGTATGGGCTCCTACGACGTGCGGCTGCCCGGCGGCCGTACCGAGCTCTACTCGGTCACGCCCGGGGTGAGGTGGTACCGCGAGCTGATCGGCTCCGACGGCGCGACTCCCGTCTTCCTCGAGGCCGGGGCCGATCCGGCGCTGACGCCCGGCCGGCGAGTCGCGTACGACTGGAACGAAGCGGTCGGCGGCCCCATCGCCCACGCGTCGAAACCCTGCCGCAACGGCCGGACGTTCACGACCGATCTCCTGACACCGCCGAACGGCTCGTCGTACGCCACGAACCTGTCCGACGGCGCAGCAACGCCCGTGCAGGAGATGACCCTGCGGCGGGACGGGGAGGTCATCGGCAGTACCGAAGGCGCCGGGGCCTGCTTCACGCTGCCGAGCGGCTCGGCGTCCTACACCCTCCACGCCACGGCCCGGCGCGACGCGCCGTGGACACCCCTCGGCAGCAGCACCGACGTCACCTGGACCTTCGGGTACGACCCGGAGCCGCGGACGCCGCAGAACGAGCCCCGGCTCCCCGCCCTGCGGGTGTCCGGGGCGTTCGACCAGGCCGACCGCGCCCCCTCCGACGCGACGTTCCGCCTCGGCATCAGGGCCGACGACGTCCGGATCTCGGGCACGACGCCCCCCGCCGTCGTCATGCGCACGGTCACGGTGGAGACGTCCTTCGACGACGGCAAGACCTGGCGGCAGGCGCCCGTGTCCGCGGCCGGCGCCGACCGGTGGACGGCCGACGTCCGGCATCCCGCCGCGGGAACCGGATCCGGATACGTCTCGATCCGGCTCCACGCGGACGACGGGGCGGGTGACGCCGTCGACCAGACCGTGATCCGCGCCTACGCCCTGCGCTGACCGCGCACCCGGACCGGCGTAACGCTCGGTGAAGCCATCGGATTCGGCCCTGCCCGCCCGGCGGGCGGCTCAGAGACCGATGGCTTCCCGGCCGGTCGGCGGAGCCGGTCGACGGAGCCGGTCGACGGAGCCGGTCGACGGAGCCGGTCAGCGGTTGAGGTAGGCGCCCAGGCCGTCGGGTTGTTCGTTGGCGATGAAGACCGACCGCACGTTGATGAGGGCCTCTTCGACGTGGACGGTGCAGCCCCAGGCCGCGTCGCCCCATGAGTCGGCGATCTTGATTTCGGCCGGTGCGGTGCACCCCTCGGTGCCGCCGAGCTGGCAGTGTTCGGGGCGTGGCCTGGCGGCCTGCGCGGCGGCGGCCGCGCGCATCCGGGCGGCGAGTTCCGCGGCGTCGGCGGCACGCTGTTCGGCCTCGGCGCGCAATCGCCGCTCCGCCTGTATCGCCTTGGCCAGCTCGTCATGCGCCGCTTTGGCGCGTGCTTCGGCGGCTTGCCGCGCCTGCTCGCCGTGGTGGCGTTCGATGGCCAGGGCCGCGGTGCCGGCGAAGACGCGGGTGAAGGCGAGGTCGGTGTCCTGCGGGACGCGCGGGGTGCGGTGGTACATGGCGAAGGTGCCCAGCAGGGTGCCGTCGGCGGCCAGAATCGGCGTGGACCAGCAGGCCGCCAGTCCGGCCTCCTCGGCCAGGTGCCGGAAGTCGGTCCACAGCGGGTCGGCGGTGACGTCGGTGACGATGACCGGTTGCCGCCGGTGGGCGGCGGTGCCGCAGGAGCCGACGCCTTCGCCGATGGTGATGCCGTCGATGGCCTGGTTGTAGAAGTCGGGCAGGCTCGGGGCGGCGCCGTGGCGCAGGTGCCGGCCGTCGGGGTCGGCGAGCAGGACCGACACGAGGACCTCCTGCGGTGCGAGGTTCTCGATACAGCGGGCCATCCCATCGAGCACGTCGGTCAGGGGGGCTTGACGGGCGATCTGCTCCAGCAGGGCGCGGTGTTCGGCCATCAGCCGTTGGGCATGCTTGACCTGCGTGATCTCCACGCCGATCACACGAATCCCGATCACGTTGCCGTCGGCGTCTCGGCGCGGCTCGTAGGTGTAGTCGAAGAACGCCTCCCGCTCGTGGGGGCCGCTGCCCAGCATCACCCGGGCGTCACGGCCGGTGTAGGGCTCGCCCGTGCGGTAGACCTGGTCCAATAGGGCGATGAAGCCCTGATCGACCAGTTCGGGCATCAGGTCTGCGAGCGGAATCCCGGTGCGAGCCCGTTCTTGGCCGATGGCGGCGAAGAACGCCGGGTTGGCCGCCTCCACCAGGTGCACCGGCCCCGCGAGCGAGGCGAAGACGGCGATGGACTGCCCGAACAGCGCCCGCAGGTCCTCCGGCGCCGCTTGCCCGGTGACCGCCGGATCCGCAGCGGTGGGGCGCCGGCTCGATGTCGCCGTCATGTTCCGGTGTGCCTTTCTTCTGCAAGGGACCGACCGGCAGCTGACTCCGATGCCGTCATTCCCCAGCCTCGCCATGGTCGGGTGTCCGTCCCTGCGGGGCGACCGCAGGACGAAGCCTGATGTCTCTTTGCGGAATATTGTTTCATGCAAGCCACACCAGGGGTAGTCCGCCAGCCGACCCTCAACGCGCCGGGGCCCCGCCCTTCGGCCGTCTGGAGAATGAGGTGACGCGTGACCTGTTCAGGCCGTGGCGGTCCCGAGCGCCCAGGCGCAGACCTCGTCGGCGGTGGCCTCGACGGTGGCCGTCGTGGTGTCCAGGAGCCGCATCGCGGGTTTCATCGAGGCGGCCTCGGCGCGGACCCAGGCGTTGTACTCCAGCATCTCGGCGATGCGCGGCTCGGACCACTCCCGCCAGGCCGGGCGCGCCCGGAGCCGGGCGGCGAGGACGTCCGGGTCGCAGGTCAGCGCGAGGTACCTGATCTCCTGGAACAGCGCCCGCTCGGGCAACGGCTCGAACTCCGGCGGCACGACGGTGCCGCACAGCAGCACCGGCCGGCCGTTCTGCTGGATCATCGCCGCCATCGCCAGCCACGCCGACCGGAACCGTACGGGGTCGTGCAGGCCCGCCTGCCACAGCACGTCCTGCTCCAGGACGACGAAGCGCTCACTCAGCCGTTCGACGAGGAGCCGGGCCACGGTCGACTTGCCGCAGCCGCTGGGGCCGGTGAGCGCCAGCAGGGGAAGCCGGGCGAACGGCTGCCGATGACCGCACACGGCGCAGACGACGACCGGAGGCTCGGCGACGACATGAGGTGAATCCGCGCGCGCCCCACAGCGCGCGCAGATCAGCGGATTCACGGAACGTCAGTCGAAGAGCTCTTCGAGGAAGCTCTTCCTGCGGCCGCGGCGCCCGTACGGCGGGGGCGAATCCTTGTAGTGCCCGTGCTGCGGGGCGTGCCCGGGGTGGTACGGCGGCGGGGAGTCGCGGTAGCCCTGGAACGGCGGCGGGGAATCCTTGTAGCCGCCCGGGTACGGCGGCGGGGAGTCGGTGTAGCCGCCGGGATAGGGCGGCGGCGGGGCGGCGTAGTGCCGCTGCTCCGCGTGCACGATCTGCTCGAGCTCACCACGGTCGAGGAAGATGCCCCCGCACCCGGAGCACTGCTCGATGTGGATGCCGTGCCGGTCGTACGTCTGCATCGGGCCATGACACTTCGGGCAGATCATGGCCTCAGCGTAAGCGACCGGCGACGCCCCCGGTGACGAATCGCGCATCCGGACCATGGACGAGTGCTCTCTTTGCGTACATGACGATCACCGCAGTGTAATGACCGCCATGTTCTCCAGGCAGATGATCGGGAAGCGAGGACTCCGCGGTGCCGTGACGACGGCGTCGGCGCTGGTCGTCCTGAGCGCGACCGGGTGCGGATCGAGCGACGAGCCGAAGCCCGCCGGCTCCCCCGCCGGAACGCCGGCGGCCACCGCCTCCCCCTCCGCCGGGACGGCCGCCGGAGGGGTCGCCCGGCCGGGCACCGCGCTGAAGATCGGGCAGCCCGCCCTCGTCGACTTCACCTACAACGACAAGAAGGGGCGACTGCAGATCACCGTCACCGCCATCCAGAAGGGCACGCACTCCGACCTGGCCAGGCTCAACCTCGACGCCAAGGCCAAGAAGATGGTCCCCTACTACATCCGGAGCACGATCAAGAACGCCGGAACCACCGATCTGTCCCTCACGATGCCGCCCGAACCGCGTGGCCTGCTCGCGAGCGGCGACGAGACGCGCGCCCTGAAGGTCCTCGGCACCTTCACCACGTGCGACAGCTACCCGAAGACCCACACCTTCCGCCCCGGGAAGTCGTACAAGAGCTGCAGCCCCGTCCTGGCCGCCCGCGGCGCCGACGTCACCGGCGCCGTCTGGTCGAACGACCCGTACAGCGGCGACGAGGGCGTGACCTGGAAACGCTGACCCGGTCGCAGGGCCGGGCTACTGCACGGGGTTCCAGCCGTCGCTGCCGGCCAGGTACCTCTGCGCGGTGTAGTTCGCCGCGGTCGCGCTGCTCAGCTGCGGACGATCGCCGGTACCGGTACTGGCTCCGGCGCCGCTGTTGCCGTACTCGCTGAACCGGCACGTCCTCCAGGAGAAGCCGCCCATGTCCTGCCAGGCTCCGGCCTGGCGGATGTGCCCGCCCAGCGTCGAGTCGCGGACCAGGACCTGACCGATCGCGTCGGCCGCGCCACCGGCGTGCCAGCAGCGGCCCAGGGCGACGGTCCGCGCCGCGGCCGAACTGGTCAGCGTCGACCTGGTGATCAGGATGCCGTACGGGTTGGCGGCGTTGGTGGCCGCGGCGGTGATGTAGCCGTTGTTGGTGCTGCCGCGGTCCAGCGAGCGGATGGTCGTGGAGTCGATGACCAGGGCGCCGTTGCCGTAGATGAAGTCCACGGCACCCTCGATGTAGCTCTTGTAGACGTACTGGCGGACCTGTGAGCTTCCGGTACCGCCCCAGGACAGGAACGTGTCCTGGTAGCCCAGCAGGCGCACGTTGCGGTAGACCTGCCGGTCGCCGCCGGCGTACAGGGCCAGTGCCTGGCTGTCGTGTGCGGCGTAGGTGTTGGCGATGGTCAGTCCCTTGACCGTGGTGTCCTTGGCGCTGTTGAGCACCGTCGCGCTGCCCGCGGTCCCGGCGGTGGACGCGGGCGTGCTCCCGGTGATCACGATGTCGGCCGAGTTCCCGGTCGTCCCCTGCAGGGTGATGCCGGACTTGCCCGAGGAGATGGACACCTGGCCGTGGTAGGTGCCCGGCTTGATGTTGATGACCGTGCCGGACGAGGCCGCCGCGAGCGCGGTCTGGACGGTCGTGTAATTCCCGGAGCCGTCGGCCGCGACGGTGATCGTGGTGGCGGCGTGCGCGGACGTGGCCGGCACGATGGCGGCCGGCGTTAATACGGCGAAGGCCATGGCGCCGCCGACCACAGTGGTCCGGTGCCTGCCGAGCAGGTGCATGTGGGAGCCTCTCGATAGGAGCCGTCCGGCACCGCGCGCCGGCGGCTTCACGCGTGGAAGTCCGCCGATCGCCGGCGTTCCCGAAGTATGAAAAGCCTTTCCGCCGACTACAAGGGACTTTTCACACCAATCATTCGTGAGATCGTCCGCCGCAGGTCGGCGCCGCTACGGACCAGGCCGGGGCGGCCTATCGCCTCAACGAGCACGGCCTACTCTCGGCCGCCTCTATCCCTGACGGGTCACGCGGGTTAGGGTCGAGTACGACAGATCGCGGGGGCCCGGCGAACCGGGCTGAGATAGCGGCTGAGACGGCCGCTGACCGCTGGAACCTGACCGGGTAATGCCGGCGTAGGGAGAGATCGAGTCCTCATGACCGACACAGCGATGACGCACGCTCGCAAGGTGTACCTCCAGGGGACGCGGGCGGATGTGCGGGTGCCGATGCGGGAGGTGCCGCTCAGCGACGGCGGCGCCGTGGTGCTGTACGACACCTCGGGGCCGTACACCGATCCGGACTACGACGCCGACGTGCGGCGTGGCCTGCCCGCGCTCCGTACGGCCTGGATCGCCGAGCGCGGCGACACCACGTCCTACCCCGGCCGTGCCGTACGGCCCGAGGACGACGGGCGGCGTTCCGGCGACCCCCTGCGGAACGCGGCGGCGTTCGCCGAACGGTCGCCGCGCCGGGCGAGTGGCCCGGGGGCGGTGACTCAGCGCGCGTACGCGCGGCGCGGCGAGATCACCCCGGAGATGGAGTTCGTCGCGCTGCGCGAAGGGGTCGACCCCGAGGTCGTCCGGAACGAGCTGGCGGCGGGCCGCGCGGTGCTGCCCGCCAACGTCAACCACCCGGAACTCGAGCCGATGATCATCGGGCGGAACTTCCTGGTGAAGGTCAACGCCAATATCGGCAACTCGGCGGTGGCGTCCTCGATCGAGGACGAGGTGGCCAAGATGACCTGGGCGACCCGCTGGGGCGCCGACACCATCATGGACCTGTCGACGGGCCGGGACATTCACACCACTCGCGAGTGGATCCTGCGCAACTCCCCCGTCCCCGTCGGGACGGTTCCGCTCTATCAGGCCGTGGAGAAGGTCGGCGGGGACCCGGCCGAGCTGACCTGGGAGATCTTCCGTGACACCGTGATCGAACAGGCCGAGCAGGGTGTCGACTACATGACGGTGCACGCGGGCGTGCTGCTGGAGTACGTGCCGCTGACGGCGCGTCGCCGCACCGGCATCGTGTCCCGCGGCGGTTCGATCATGGCGGCGTGGTGCCTGGCGCATCACCGGCAGAACTTCCTGTACACCCACTTCCGTGAGCTGTGCGAGATCTTCGCCGCGTACGACGTGACCTGGTCGCTGGGCGATGGGCTGCGGCCCGGGTCGATCTCCGACGCCAACGACGAGGCGCAGTTCGCCGAACTGCGCACTCAGGGCGAGCTGACGCGGATCGCCGCCGAGCACGACAACCAGGTGATGAACGAGGGCCCTGGACACGTCCCGATGCACAAGATCAAGGAGAACGTGGACCTGCAGCGGGAGTGGTGCGACGACGCGCCGTTCTACACGCTGGGGCCGCTGACCACCGACATCGCGCCCGGCTATGACCACATCACCTCGGCGATCGGCGCGGCGATGATCGGCTGGTACGGCACCGCGATGCTGTGCTACGTCACGCCGAAGGAGCATCTGGGTCTTCCGGACCGCGACGACGTCAAGGCGGGTGTGATCGCCTACAAGATCGCCGCGCACGCCGCGGACCTGGCCAAGGGCCATCCGGGCGCGCAGGCGTGGGACGACGCGCTGTCGGACGCGCGGTTCGACTTCCGGTGGGAGGACCAGTTCAACCTCTCACTCGACCCGGAGACCGCACGGGCGTTCCACGACGCGACGCTGCCCGCCGCACCGGCCAAGACCGCGCACTTCTGTTCGATGTGCGGCCCGCACTTCTGCTCCATGAAGATCACGCGGGATGTCCGGGCCTACGCCACCGAGCGCGGCCTGGAGGACGCGCAGGCCCTGACCGAGGGCCTGCGCGAGAAGGCCGCCGAGTTCAACGCGTCCGGCGGCCGCATCTACCTTCCGGTCTCGCGCGCCGAGGCGGCCGGCCCGCCCTCTCCGGCGAGCGAGTAGCACGCGCTGATCGAGAGGTGCGCGGCCGATCAGGCGGCCGTGAGGACGATCTTGCCCTGGATGTGCCCCCGGGCGGCGCGCTCATGCGCCGCCCGGGCGTCCGCGAGCGGGAACGTACTGTCGATCGCGACGCGGACCGTGCCCTCGTCGAGCAGGCGGCCGAGTTCGGCGAGTTGCGCGCCGTTCGAGCGGACCTGGCTGATCGAGACCGTCACGCCCAGCTTCGCGACCTCTTCTTCGTCGAAGTCCGCGTAGAACACGGGGAAGTGGGAGCCGCCGCGCTTGAGCGTGCGCAGGAAGCGCCTGCTGCCGGGGCCACCGACGGTGTCGAGGACGAGGTCGAGGTCCTGCACGAGCTCCTCCGGGCGGCTCTTGGTGTAGTCGATGAACTCGTCGGCGCCGAGCTCGCGCAGGAACGACTCATGCGCGCCCGATGCCACCGCGATGACCCGCGCGCCCTTCCACTTCGCCAGCTGGAGCGCGAAGTGCCCCACGCCGCCCGCGGCGCCGTTGACGAGCACCGTCGTGCCGGCGCCGAGTGCCGTCGGGCGATGCCGTGCCTCCTGGAAGGGCGAGGGGTGATCGTGTCCGACCTCGATCAGGTACTGCCACGCGGTGAGCCCGGCCATGGGCACCCCGGCGGCGTGCACGTGGTCGACGCCGGCCGGCTTGGGCGCGAGGTCCGACGCGGGCGCGGCCACGTACTCGGCGTAGGCGCTGCCGTCGAAGCCGGGGAAGCGGAGCATGCCGAAGACCTCGTCACCGACGGCGAAGTCGTCCACGTCCGGGGTGACGGCCGCGACGACGCCCGACACGTCCGTCCCCGGGATGATCGGCAGCTCGACCGTCGCCTCGGGCTTCCCGGGCATCGTGGTCATGCCGCCTCGCAGGTACCAGTCCGGGGGGTTGACGCCGACGGCGTGAACGCGAACGAGCACCTCGCCCGGCCTCGGCTCGGGAACCGGCACCTCGTCGTAACGCAGGACCTCCGGGCCGCCGTGCTCATGGATCCGGACCGCCCTCATGGTGTGTGTCGGCATCGTTCTCTCCTGCTCGTACTGCGGGATACGCTGAATCGGACCAGCGATCCACATAAGTGAACCACTGATCCGAATATATGGACCACTGATCCGGATAGTCAACAAGAGGGACGGATGCGGGCCGACGCCAGGAAGAACCGCGACCACCTGCTCGCCGTGGCGAGCACCGCCATCGCCGAGCAAGGCGTCGACGTGGCCCTGCGCGACATCGCGCGCCGGGCCGGTGTCGGGCTCGCCACGCTGCTGCGGCACTTCCCGACCCGCGAGGCGCTGCTCGATGCCCTGCTCCACGCGAGTTTCGACGAACTGACGGCGAAGGCGGGCGAGCTCGAGACGTCCAGCGCGCCCGGAGACGCCCTCGTCTCGTGGCTACGCGACTGCGTCACGTGGACGACCGAGTACCGCGGCGTGACCGTGCTGATGGCGGCCGCGATCGAGGATCCCGAATCCGCGCTCCACGCCTCGTGCGTCACCCTGCGCGCCGCCGGTGCGCGGCTCCTCACCCGGGCCCAGGCCGCGGGCACGGCGCGCGACGACATCGATGGCGACGATCTGTTCGCGCTGATCGCCATGCTCGCCTGGGCCGGCGATCAACCCGCGCTCGCGCCACGCGCCGATCACCTCTTCGAGGTCGTCGCGAGCGCGGTCCTGCCGGCCGCCGCCGGTCAGTCGGCGCCGCTGCGGACGAGGCCGGTCTCGTAGGCGAACACGACCGCCTGGACGCGGTCGCGCAGCTCCAGCTTCATGAGGATGCGGCCGACGTGGGTCTTGACGGTCGCCTCGGAGACGTACAGGCGGCCCGCGATCTCCCCGTTGGACAGGCCCTTGGCCACCAGGTGCAGGACCTCGCGCTCGCGGGCCGTGAGGGTGTCCAGCCGGCCGTCCGGCGCCGGCTCCTCGGCGGGGAGGTGCGGCACGAACTTGTCGATCAGCCGCCGCGTGGTGCTGGGCGCGACCACCGCGTCACCGGAGCAGACCGCGTGGATGGCCTCGATGAGCTGCGTCGGGCCGGCGTCCTTCAGCAGGAACCCGGCCGCCCCGGCCTTCAGCGCGGCGAAGGCGTACTCGTCCAGGTCGAACGTGGTCAGAATGATGACCTTGGGCGCGTCCGGCAGCGCGCAGATCCGCCGGGTGGCCTCGATGCCGTCCAGGCGCGGCATCCGCACGTCCATGAGGACCACGTCGGCCGGGGTCTGCCGGGCGACCCGCACCGCCTGCTCGCCGTCGCCGGCCTCGCCCGCGACCTCCAGGCCCGGCTGCGCGTCGAGCACCATGCGGAACCCCGCGCGTACGAGCTCCTGGTCATCGACGAGCAGGACCCGGATCGGCGCCGTCTCATCCGTCATGCCGCGTTCGCTTCCGCTCGTGGTCGGGGTTCGGTCACCGGAAGGTGGGCGAAGACCTCCCATCCGCCGCCGGACCGTGGCCCGGAGCGCACCGACCCGCCGTACAGGGCGGCGCGCTCGTTCATGCCGACCAGGCCGTGACCCTTACCGTCGCTCAAGGCGGCGGCGCCCCGGCCATCGTCGCGGATGCGGATCTCCACCGCGTCATCACCGTAGTGGAGGTTCACCTCCGCCGTGGCCGCGGGCCCGGCATGCTTGCGGGTGTTCGTCAGCGCCTCCTGGACGATGCGGTACACCGTCAGCTGCAGCGCCGTCGGCAGCTCCGACGGCACCCCCTGCACCGTGAGGCCGACCGGCAGCCCCGCCGAGCGGATCTGGCCGACCAGCTCGGACAGCTGCTCGATGCCGGGCTGCGGCGCGTACGAACCGGCGTCGTCCTCCTCCCGCAGCACGCCCAGCATGCGCCGCATCTCGGTGAGCGCCTGCCGCCCGGTCGCCCCGATCGTTTCCATCGCCCGTTTCGCCCGTGCCGGGTCGATGTCCACCATGTACGAGGCGCCGTCGGCCTGCACCACGATCACGCTCACGCTGTGCGCGATGACGTCGTGCATCTCCCGGGCGATCCGCGCCCGCTCGGCCGCCGCCGCGACCTGGGCGTGTGCGTCCCGCTCACGTTCGAGCCGCCTGGCGCGCTCCTCCAGCTCGGCGGTGTACTTTCGCCGGGTGTTCACGTAGAGCCCGCCGATCCACACGGCCGCGGTGAAGACCGTGAACGGGATCAGGTTGTTCCAATTCATGGAGGAGTTCGGCAGCACCCACCAGCGCCACACGGCGATCACCGAGCCGAACTCGGTCACGAGAGCGGCCGCGAGCGACCAGCGGAACCTGCACCCGGTCGCGACCGCGTACAGCATGACGAACACGTTGCCGTCCGCCGGCCCGGCCTCGACGTTGAAGGCCCAGTGCACGGCCGCGACGATCGACACGATCGCGAACACCGCGCGCGGCCACCGCCGGCGCCAGATCATGGGGACGCACATCCCGACGACGATCGCCAGATACGCGAGTTCCGGGATGGGCCGCCGGCCGACGATGTCCGAGTTCGTGTAATTGCTGGTGACCGCCAGGGACAAGGCGGTGATCGGCAGCGCCCACACGATGTCGACGAGCCGGGGATGGCGCCGAAGCCAGGCGAAGAGACGGGCGAACACCGCATCAGCGTACGTTCGGGGGCGCCGCAGGCGCGTCAGCCGCGAGTCTGAGGCGGAGTCCACCACGAGGCGCACGCGGTACGGTCGAGAGGTGGGTCAGGTCGGGTGGCGGGCGGCGATGCAGCAGGCGCTGTACGGGCCCGGGGGCTTCTACGCGCGGGGCGAGCGGCCCGCCGCGCACTTCCGGACCTCGGTGCACGCCTCGCACCGATTCGCCATGGCGCTGGCCAGGCTGATCGCGGAGGTCGACACCGCTCTGGGGCACCCGGCCCGGTTCGACCTGGTCGACGTGGGCGCCGGCTCCGGAGAGCTGCTCGCCGAGATCCTGTCCGTGACGAACCTCGGCGGGCGGCTGCGGCCGGTCGCCGTCGAGGTGGCCCCGCGGCCCGCGGGCCTGAGCGGGGCGATCGAGTGGTGTTCCGCGCCGCCTGAGGACATCACCGGGCTGGTCGTCGCGAACGAGTGGCTGGACAACGTGCCCGTCGACGTCGTCGAGCTCACCGACGAGGGGCCGCGCCTGGTCGTCGTGGATCCGCGCACCGGAGCCGAGATCCCCGGCCCCGCCCCCGCCGTGGAGGACACCGAATGGCTCGAACGCTGGTGGCCGCTGCGCGAGCCCGGTGACCGCGCCGAGATCGGCCGGCATCGCTGCGCGGCGTGGGCGTCGGTCCTGCGGCGCCTGCGCGGCGGTCTGGCCCTCGCCGTCGACTACGCGCACGAACGGGACCACCGCCCCGCGTACGGCACGCTGACCGGGTACCGTGACGGCCGCTGCGTCACCCCGGTGCCCGACGGCTCCTGCGACATCACGGCGCACGTCGCCCTGGACGCCTGCGCCGAGGCCGGCCGGCTCGCCGGGGCGACGTCCACCCTGCTCACGACCCAGCGCGCCGCGCTGCGCGCGCTCGGGCTGCGCGGCGCGCGGCCCGCGCTGGACCTGGCCCGGTCGGACCCGCGCGCCTACCTCCGGGCGCTGCGCGCCGCCGGGGAGGACGCCGAACTGATCGACCCGTCCGGCCTGGGCAGCTTCGGGTGGCTGGTGCAGACCGTCGGGGTCGGCCTCCCCGCCATCCTGACCGAGACCCGCCCCTCACCCTGACGGCGGCTCAGACCTCGCCAGACGGCTCAGATCTCGACTTGGAGGGCGCGCAGGCCGCGCAGGACGTAGCCCGGCTTCCACTCGGGGTCGGCCTTGACGGTGAGCCCGGGCGCGAGCCGGAGGAACGCGCGGAACGACTCGGCCAGCTCGACCCGTGCCAGGGGCGCGCCCAGGCAGAAGTGGATTCCGGCGCTGAAGGCCAGGTGCGGGTTCGGGGTACGGGACAGGTCGAGGACGTCCGGGTCGGCGAACACCTCCGGGTCCCGGCAGGCCGAGGCGAACTGCAGGGCGACCTCGGCGCCGCGCGGGATCGGCACGCCGCCGACCTCGATGTCCTCCAGCACCCAGCGTTCGAACAGCGGCAGCGGCGTGTCGTACCGCAGCAGCTCCTCCACCGCCGTGGGGATCAGGTCGTGGTCGGCGCGTAGCCGCTCCAGCTCCCCGGGGTTGCGGAACAGCGCCCACCAGGAGTTGCCGGTGGCGTTCACGGTCGCCTCGTGCCCGGCGTTCAGCAGCAGGGCGCAGGTGCCGATCAGCTCGCCCTCGGTAAGCCCCTCGACCTGGCACAGGGCGCTGATGAGGTCGTCGCGAGGGTCCTTCCGGCGGGCCCGGGACAGGTCGCGCAGATAGTCGGAGAACTCGATCGAGGAGCGCACCGCCGCGTTCTGGATCTCCGTGGACGGGTTCAGCTGGTACATCCCGCACATGTCCGCCGACCAGGGCCGCAGCAGGTGCCGGTCGGACTCGGGGACGCCGAGCATCTCGGCGATCACGGTCACCGGCAGCGGCTCGGCGACCTCGGCGATCAGGTCCCCGCCGCCCCGCTCGACCAGGCCGCCGACGAGTCCCTCGGCGAGCGCCCGGATCCGGGGCCGGAGGTCCTCGACCATGCGCGGGGTGAACGCCTTCGACACCAGCCGCCGCAGGCGCGTGTGGTCCGGCGGCTCCATGTCGAGCATGCCCGCGTCGTTGAGGTCCCAGAACGGCTTCAGATGGTCCGGCTGCGGCGCGCGGCCGAACTCCTCGTCGGTGGCGACGTGGTGGTACGTCCGGCCGAGCCGGCGGTCCCGCAGCAGCGTGTTGACGTCGGCGTACCGGGAGATGACCCACTGGTTCGTCGGTTCGTGGAAGAAGACCGGCGACTCACGGCGCAGGCGCTCGAAGGCGGGGTACGGGTCGGCGACGAAGGCCGGCGACCAGGGGGCGTAATCGTTCATCAGTTGCGCGGCGGGGCGATCCGGGCCTTCAGGCCGGCAAGGAAACGCCGCTCCCTCCTTCGATTGCCGGTGGGGCTTGTCAGGTTGCGGGCATGCGGTTCCGGCTCGCGCCCACGCCCGCCCAAGAGCAGGCGCTGCTGGAGCACTGCTCACATGCCCGATATGTGTGGAATCTAGTCGTTCCATACGTGCCCGGTCTTCCGGGACAGTCGGCCTCTCGTCTGAGTAGACGCCCCTGAGAACGAGCCGGCACCCCCGGCGCCGGCCAGAGGCAAGCGGATCTCAGGAGCTTTCCACGAAGCGCGCGCCGGGCCCGGGCGTACGGCAGACGTCTTCCGGGGCGAGGTGGCTGTGCCCCGCAGCGCACTCGAGGACGACCTTGACCGGCTCGTCGCAGGAGCTCGCATCGTCGACGGGCCGGTGCCGGACGATGACCGACGGGCCCTGCGGGTCGGCGAGGTACGTGTCGCCCCATTCCAGGAGCGCCACGAGCGTGGGCCGCAACGCCCGGCCCTGCTCGGTGAGCTCGTAGGCGAAGCGCCGCCGATCCCCGGGCTCCTGATAGGGCACGCGGCGCATCACTCCCGCGGTCACCAAGGTCTCGAGCCGAGTCGCCAAGAGATTTCTGGCGATCCCGAGGCGAGAGTGGAAGTCTCCGAACCGGCGCGCGCCGTCCAGCGCTTCACGAACGATCAGCAGCGACCAGCGCTCCCCCACCACCGAGAGGGCGCGCGCCACCGAGCAGTTCACTGGGTCGATTCGCCGCGTCTCCATGGGACGAGTGTACCGATCTGGGTTTACAAGCTGCACTTAGCCCTCGTAGGCTCCGGGCTGAGTTGAAGAACTAAACCCATAAAGGAGATCGACCATGCCCATGCTCGACGTGTACATTCCCGACGGCGCGCTCCAGCCGGACGCCGAGGCGGCGCTGCTGAACCGCATCACCGAGATCCTCGTCCGCAACGAGGGCTTCGACCCCGCCGACCCGGTGAGCCGTTCCGTCTCCTGGCTCTGGCTGCACCGACCGGCCGGCATCTACGTCGGCGGAGAACCCGCGGACGCACCTCGCTACAAAATCGTCCCGTCCGTCCCCGAGGGCCAGCTCGACGAGCAGAAGCGAGCGAGCGTCATCGCCGAGGTCACCGAGGCGATCCTCGACGCGGAGAACGGCGCCTGGCCGCGTGACGCCAGCCGGATCTGGGTATTCCCCACCGAGATCCCCGAGGGTCACTGGGGCGGCTGGGGCCAGATCAGGCCGCTCGCAACGATCCTCGCCCGACTCACCGGCGACGACACCAAGCGGGCCCGTACGCTCGCGCGTGAGCGGATCACTGCCACCCGAGCCGAACACGCCCGCCTGCCCTGATGAGCGGCGAACGAAGTGGGGATCGATGCGGCCGGTGACACGGTCGTCAGGACGTTACTACGGGGCAAAGGTTCTCTGACGCGACATAGAGCCGGTGGAATCCCCCGCGTGCAGTCGGGGGGAGGACGTCAACGTGCCCAACGTTCGGTACGGATGTCGGTGGCACGCGCCCGGTGCGCCCGCCCGGCCGCCGACTCGACGATCGCGCGGGCCTCCCCGAGCTCGCGATCCTCCGCGGCGACCTGGACCGGTCCAGGTGGCGCGTCGATGTGAACGGTACCCAGCCCCAGCAAACGCTGGAACGGCCCGGCGGTGAGACGCACGCTCTGCGCCCGCGCGTGGGCGATCACGTCGAGCCGCCGGCACACCCGGCCCCGGCGGGTGACGAACAGCCGGTCGTCCGTGCCGGCCTCCCCCTTCCGGAACGGCGCGAGCCACGACCGGGGGGCGGGCAGCAGCGGCACCGCCTCGGCGTTCGTGCCGGGGAAGACCAGGCCCACCATCCGCATCGCGACGTCCCGCGGCGCGACCGGCAGCAGCACCGACGACAGCGCCTGCCGGTCCCCGACGTAACCGGCGACGGTCACGTCGATGCGCGCCCAGCCGTTCCCCCGCCACAGCAGCGGCTCGACGACCCGGACCGCCTGCACCCGGCCCGGCGGCACGGTCTGCATCCGGGTCTCCATCAGGCCGTACCGGAGCCGCAGGCCGTCCGGGGACAGCGCCGCGGTGAAGTTCGTGTGCATGACCAGCGGGGCGATCACGCCGCGGGCCAGGCCCAGCAGCACCGGCAGCGCGGCCGCCAGCACGCCGAGTTCCTTGAACACCACCCCGAACGCCAGCAGCGCCACCAGCAGCATCAGGGCGCCGATGACCGGCAGCCTCATCAGCTGCGAGCCGAGCAGCGTCCCGAACCCGACCCGCCAGTACGGGCGTTCGGGCGCCTCCGGCGTGTGGCCGGGCAGCCCGGCGGCCCGGGCCAGCAGTTCGGCCCGCAACTGCTCGGCCATCGGCCGCCCGAGGAAACGGAACTTCGTCTCGGCCTGGTCCCCCCCAGCCAGCTCCACCCGCACCTCGGCGAGCCCGAACACCCGGGACGTCAGCGGCCGTACGACGTCCACGGCCTGCATGTGCGCCAGCGGGATCCGGCGGTTGCGGCGGCGCAGGATGCCGGTCTCGACGACGAGGTCGTCCCCGGAGATCCAGAACTTCAGCGACCACCAGATCCAGAAGCCGATGGCCGCGGCCACGGCGGTCACCGGCAGCATCACGACGAGGAAGCGTGCGATGACCGCCGGGGTGAGGGCCAGCGCGACGCCGTCCGGGGTCTGGGTGAGCAGCAGCGAGTAGCCGCCGAGCACGAACGCGATGACGACGACCCCCACCGCGTTGATCACCGCGGTGGCCAGGTGCAGCCGGTGCACGCCGTGGGAGAAGTGCACGGGCGGCTTGGGCGGCGGCCCGTACATCGGCGGACCGTACCCCGGCCCGTACATCGGCGGGGTGAATCGCGGACGCGGCGGCTGCCCGTAGCCTCCCGGACCGTAGGGACCGTTCAAAGCCCGATCGACCTCGCCTCGCCCTTCTGCGCGAGCCGGTCCCGCAGGATCGCGGCGTCGCGGGCGGGCAGGCCGGGGATGCGCGCGTCGGTGGCCGCCGCCGCGGTGTGCAGCCGCACCGTCGCCACCCCCAGCCACTGTTCGAGCAGCCCGGCCGTCACGTCGACGTACTGCATGCGGCCGTACGGCACGACGACGAGGTGCCGGACGAAGAAGCCGTGCGTGACCAGCAGGTCGTCGGCGCGCTCGGCGAACCCCCACGACCGGTAGCTCAGCTCGGCGACGATCCAGCCCACCGCGCAGGCGACCAGGACCAGGGCGAGCCAGATCAGGCCGCCGGCGAGCCCGCGCGTCCGGGACAGCACGAACGCGCCGATGATCGTCACCGGAAGCGCCCACAGCAGCACGGCGATGCGCCGCTGCCAGGTCAGCTTCGGTGAGACCCGCACCCATGCCATGCCGCCCGGCGGGTCGAACGCCTGCTCCGCCCGCGCGCCGATGGGCACAACCGAGGGCGTCGACGGCCCGTTCGGGGCGGGCGGCGGAGGCGGCGGCCCGTACGGCCGGGTGCCCGGCGCGCCGGGCGGCAGGATGTTCGGACTGCCCGGTGGCATGTCCTGCGCCGCGCGCGGATTCGGATACTGATCGCCAGCGTTCATGGTGCGAGTAAGTCAACCCCAACCGGGCCGCCTTCCGCGAGACCCGCCATGGCAGGATGGATGATCGGAGCGAGCGGAGAAGGCGAGCGCGGCAGTGAGTACCGAGCGGATCGTGGGCGTGGGCGCGGGGACCAAGGACCTCGCCACCGAGGACATGACGCTCAACATCGGGCCGCAGCACCCCTCCACGCACGGCGTGCTGCGGCTGCGGATCACCCTGGACGGTGAGCGGATCACCGCCGCCGAGCCGATCATCGGGTACATGCACCGGGGCGCGGAGAAGCTCTTCGAGGTCCGCGACTACCGGCAGATCATCGTGCTGGCCAACCGGCACGACTGGCTGTCGGCGTTCGCCAGCGAGCTGGGCGTCGTCCTGGCGGTCGAGCGGATGCTGGGCATGGAGGTGCCGGTCCGCGCGGTGTGGGCGCGCACCCTCCTGGCCGAGCTGAACCGCGTGCTCAACCACCTGATGTTCCTCGGGTCGTACCCCCTGGAGGTCGGCGCGATCACCCCGATCTTCTACTCCTTCCGCGAGCGCGAGCAGGTGCAGCGCGTCATGGAGGAGATCTCCGGGGGCCGGCTGCACTACATGTTCAACCGGGTCGGCGGCCTGAAGGAAGAGCTGCCCGCCGGCTGGCTCGGCCGCGTCACCGACGCCGTCGCCGCCGTACGGCACGGCGTCGGCGACATCGACAGGCTCATCCGCGGCAACGAGATCTTCCGGGCCCGCACCCGCGGCGTCGGCGTGCTGACCCGCGAGCAGATCGAGCAGTACGGCGTTTCGGGCCCGATCGCCCGCGCCTCCGGCGTCGACTTCGACCTGCGCCGCGACGAGCCGTACCTCGCGTACGGCGAGCTCCAGGACGTGCTGCGCGTCGTGACCCGGACCGAGGGCGACTGCCTGGCGCGGTTCGAGTGCCTCCTCGACCAGGTGCACGCCTCACTGGACCTGGCCGACGCCTGCGTCGCCCGGCTGAAGGAACTGCCACCCGGCCCGATCAACGTACGGCTGCCGAAGGTGCTGAAGGTGCCGGAGGGTCACACGTACGCCTGGACGGAGAACCCGCTCGGCATCAACGGCTACTACCTCGTCTCCCACGGCGAGAAGACCCCGTGGCGGCTGAAGCTCCGGTCGGCGTCGTTCAACAACATCCAGGTGCTCCGCGAAATGCTGCCGGGCCACCTGGTCGCCGACATGATCGCCATCCTGGGATCGATGTTCTTCGTCGTCGGCGACATCGACAAGTGACCGGCCGCTATGCGACGACGAGCCACTCGTCGCCGAAGTTGGCCACGATCTTCAGCTTCCCGCCGAGCGCCTCGACGTAGCGGGTCAGTACCTCGGTCCCCACATCGGTCACCCGGCCGGTCTCGATCTGGCTGACGCGTCCAGGTGAGACTCCCATGATCTCAGCGACCTGCGCCTGAGTCATGCCTCGGCGTTTGCGTGCTTCTGCGAGCTGGTGTCCCCGCACTTCGGCCATCATCGCTTCTCCGAGCGCCGCGATCCGCTCTGAATCGGCGGCGATCTGACCGTGCTTCGTGTCCCTCCACCGCTTGACGCCGTCCACGAGGCTCACCCTTCCCTCATACGATCGCCGAGGTAGCGCTCATAGAGCTGTTCGGCCACTGGAATGTTCTCTGCGTACCATCGTGACCACTTGCCTGCTTTGTCACCCGCGACCAGCAGAACCGCCGATCTCCAAGGATCGAAGACGAACAACACGCGTAGCTCACTGGACGCTGCCGAGCCGGGCCTCAACTCCTTCAAGTTCTGCAACTTCGATCCTACGATTCGATCGACCATGGGGCGGCCGAGAGCCGGCCCATGGAGTTCGAGTTGATTGATCGCCGCCAGCACTAAATCGTATGAACGAGGGTCGATGACCTCGAGGTCATCCAGCCACTCGAGCACCTCATCAGTGAGGTAGATCTCCCAGCTCACCAGCTCTATCCGTTCCCGACTTTAGCTACGACTAAACATGCAGGGCAACCCTTCACTACTGGACATTACTTATAGCACGCTTTTGAACTCGGAGAGTGATGAATCAGCCGGTAGGCTGTGCGCCGCCGTTTTGGGCGCCGGGGCGGCGGTGGGACGGAGGGAGGCGCAGAAGGTGTACGTCAAGGTCGGTGTCCGCAGCGACACGTACGTCGAGATCGCCCCGGGACCTGTCGAAGGGCGAGCGCGTGGTGACGTCCGGCTGAGCGGTCAGCCCGCCACCCGGTAGGCGCGCGAGACGGTCTCGGTGACCTGGTCCCCCGCGCTGTCGACGGCCGTCGCGCGCAGCGCGACGAACCCCGGATCGGACGGGTTGGTCACGGACACCGTCCCGTTCGTCACCGCGAGGGCCTGCCAGGTCTTCGACCCGTCCGTGGACGCCTCGACCTTCAGCGTGGTGACGGGGTGCGCCGCCGCGCCCGCGTTGGTCACCACCCGTACGGGGATCTCGGTGGTGGAGCCGGGCGCGGCGGCGTTCCGGTCGTCGAGGCCGCGCGGCGTGAACCGCACCGTGCTCAGCGGCAGCGCCGTCCTCTTCGCCGTCCGCGCGGACCTGAACACCCAGCTCAGCTGGACACGGTCGGACAGCGTCGCCTCGGCGGCGTCCCGGGTGGCCGTCACGTCGAGACGGTAGGTCGCCGCCGACTTCCCGAGGGTGACGTCCGGCTCGTACGCGTCGAGGGCGAGCGTCTTCGTCCCGGCCCGTAGCTTCACGTTCGCGATCGTGAACTGGTCGAACCCCCAGTTCCCGGCGCCGTCGGACAGCAGGTTCACCGGCGTGTAGTGCAACTGGTCGCCCGTCCGGTAGCCGCCGGGCGCGGCGGGTGCGAACACCGCGGCGTTCCAGGTCTCGGCGGGTGCCGTGCCGTTGGCGTACGTCCGGGTGGCCGGGCTGATGTCGCCGAACAGCGGGTGGGAGGACGACTCGTACCACAGCTCCCGCTTGCAGGGCGCGCCCGGCTGGACGTACTCGGTGACGGTCGCGGGCGCATCCAGCCACATCTCGTCGTCCCCGCCCCAGACGGCGCCCCGGCAGCGCGGGTTCACCTTCATCCCGTCGCCGAACGACCGGTAGGTGACCTTGACCTGCGCGAGGTCGGCCTTGGTGACGTGCTGCGTCACTCCGGCCGGGATGCCCCCGGAGTAGGAGGTCCCGAGGCGGTAGATCACGCCCGGCCCGGTCCAGGTGCTGCCCTGGGTGAACGTCACCCCGGAGCGCTTGACCGGTACCGCGTACAGCCGCCCCGGGACGTCGTCGGTGGTGAAGTCCATCGCCCCGTGCCGCACGTGGACCCGGATCCGGCCCTGCACGGACGGGTCACCGACCGACAGGTCGATCGGCTTTCCGCCCTTGGCGCTCAGCGTGACCTTGTCGTGGCCCTTGGACACCTTGTACGTGGTGAGGACGACGGTGTTCTCGGGTGACTCGCCCGGCTCGTTCCGCGCGATCGTCGCGTAGATCTCGTACGTCCGCTTGTCCGGCAGTTTCGCCACGGCGTTGTCACGACCCATGACCGGCCAGGACTTCCCGGCCGCGGGGTCGTAGATCTGCGCGGTGATCCAGGGCACCTTCCCGGCCCGGCTCAGCCCCTTGATCGTTAGGTATCGCCAGGTCGTCGCCGAGGCGGTCCCGGGCAGCGAGCCGAGGACGAGGGCCCCGGCAACCCCGGCGACGAGCGCACGTCTCCCCAACCCCATGAGCACCTCCGGAATGAAGATCCCAAGCCTTACATTCCGGGCACCGCGCACACCTCGCGTGGCCGAACCAGGCCACAGCAAGCCCGCCGAGCACGTTCTGGGCCTCTGCCCCGAATGACAGTGCCCCCGGCGCTCAACCGCCAGGGACACCGCCTTCTCTCGGCTTACTCAGCCAAGAGGCGATCGATCGCAGCGACCTCGACACAGTCGTTCTGACTGCCGCTGCGGGTGCTCTTACGCCAGTCGAGGGGGTAGGACATGGGGCTACTCCTTGGACATGTCGGCGAGCAGGGCCGCCGACTCCTCGGGGGTAAGGGCCGCATCGCCGATGCGGTCGAAAGCCAGCCTAATCCGCCGATTCCCTTCCGCGCTTTCGACGTACTTCTCCCCAGAGATGTCCTCGATGCAGGACACGGCCGGATCGATGGCCTCGACGAACTCGAAGTGAGTGAATGCTCCTTCAAGGCCGATACTGGCTCCGGCGGTGAACGGCAGGACCTGGATGGTGACGTTCGACCGCTTGCGGGCGATCTCCTCGATCTTTCGGAGTTGTTCCCGCATAACGGCTGCACTTCCGACCTCATGGCGCAGCGCCGCCGCACCGACGATCGCGTGGAACTCCGGCGCGTCGGGTCGGCTGAGCAGCGTCTGCCGGGCGATGCGGGCCTTCACTCGTTTCTCGATTCCGGTCGAACCCAAGTGGGGCAGGCCCGCCCGAATCACGGCGCGGGCGTAGTCCTCAGTTTGGAGGAGGCCCGGGATCAGCAGGGGCTGCCAGGAACGGATGAACGAGGCGGCGTCTTCGAGGCCAACATAGGAGCCGGTGAAGACGCCGAGGTCCTCCCACCAGCCGCGTTCGCCGGCGTCGCGGGCGAGGCGGATGAGGCTGTCGCGCTTGCCGTCGGGCACGCCGTACAGGTCGATGATGTGGGCGACGGTCTTGGGCGGTGGGATGGCGCGCCCGTTCTCGAACCGATTGAGCTTGCTGTAGGACCAGCCCAGCTGCGCCGCGGCCTGCTCGACGCTCAGACCGCTGCTCTCACGAAGCCCCTTGAGCTCCGTCGCAAGTCGCCGGGCGCGGACGGAGAGGCTGTGTACGGAAGCCATGGCGAGAGTCTGCCTCGGACGATGAGGTCACGTCAGGTGTTCGGCCACTTTCGGTGAATCTCCGAATACAGCTTGTGATCAATGATGACATCACCTCACCATGACCGCAGCACGCAACGCAGGCCTCGGTCGACGCAAGCCGACCATGCACCCCTGTAGGGGGTTCGATCACGTGACACCCGAACCGGCAGCTCCGGAGCTGAGCACGGCCCCGAACGCGTTCGGCCGGCCCGACTGGCTCTCACTCCACGTCCAGGACGTCTCCGCGCCGATCGCCCGGCGATTCGCCGAGGGGATCGCGGCCGAGCACGGCGCGGACCGCTGCACCATCGGCCTCGTCACCAGCGAGCTGGTGACCAATGCCCTACGCGCCGCGCAGAAGCTGGTCGAGGACGGAATGGTCCCGCCGTGGACCTACCCGGACCGGCCAGTACGGATCGGTGTCCTGGCGGCTCCACGATGGATGCGCCTGTCCATCATCGATCCGGACCCGCGACCGATCGATCCTTGCGCGGTGCCCAATAACGGCTGGGGCCTGGGAATCGTGGACACTCTCTCAGCGGCACGCTGGACGACGTACGAAACCGATGGCAAGACCGTGCACGTCGTGATCCCGGCCCCCGGCGTCGAGCTGACCTCGGCGGAACTGAGCGCCCTGACCGCGCGATCCCTGGCGTGTACTGCCATTAGGGGACAGCACACGCCAGGGATCACGCGTCCCGCCAGCTCAGGCGGATCGGCGAAGGTCGGACCGGACCTCGCTCGCGAGCTCGTGGATCTTCTCTTCGGTTCCCCGCAGTCTCGCCTCGGCCTGGGCGGTCCGCTCGGCCGCGCGGCGCTCCCGCCGGGTCGGCTTACGGTTCGTCCGGGCCCTCATCTTCGAGCGGGCGAACAGTCCCATCACACTCACTCCTCCGGCTGCGCTCGTGCCGCCAGAAGATCCCCCGTATTCAGCGGTTCATTCCGTTCGCGAGTCACCTGACGCAGAGCCCAGGAGCCGGGCCGAGATGTGCTCCTGGGCCAGGAGGCGCAGCGCGGCGATGAGCCGCTCGCCGAGGATGGTCCCGACGACGACGCTCTCGGCGATGCGGTCCGCGTCCGGGCGGGAGGCGACGGCCGCGACCTCCCGCTCGGCGAGCCGTTCGACGGCGTCCGCATAGGAGTCCAGGTCGGCGGCCAGGTCGTCCTGGCCGAGTGACTGCAGGACGGCGATGGTCTCGGCCAGCGTCCCGATGGCGGGAGCGTCCGGCTCGATCATCCAGCCGCGTTTCTCGATCAGCTCGCGGACCCGGGCCTCGGCGCGGGCGTCGGCACTCTCCGCCGGCGGCCACGAAGGGGCGAGGGCGCGGTGCACGGCCCCGATGCGGTGATGCAGGGCCTGGTCGCCGGCGTCGAGCGACTCGAGCACCTCCTTGACGCGTGCCACGGGGAGACCGGCCAGCTCGATGAGGGCCCGGATCAGCCGGAGCCTGCGCAGGTGAGTGTCGGCGTACTCCGCCTGGTTGGGGCTGGTCAGCTCGCCCGGCGGCAGCAGCCCTTCCCGCAGGTAGAACTTGATCGTCGGAACCGAGACGCCCGATCGTCGGCTCAACTCCCCGATGCGCATCCTTGCCACCCCCTCCAGCAATATGGATAGTATCACTAGCCATAAAGCGGATAGTGTGACTATCCACTCGTTCCCCCTCGTCAGGAAGGACGTGGCCATGGAGACCCTGGCCCTCAGCACCGAGTCCCGGGTGATCGCCGGGGCCGTGCTCCTCACGATCGTCACCATCGAGGTCGGCGGCTGGTTCATGACCCGGATCGCCTCCGGCGGCGTGCCGATGACCGACTTCCAGCGCTCCTTCGCCCGAGCCGGGCACGGCCACGCCGGCGTCCTGGTGCTGCTCAGCCTGATCGGCCTGCTCTACGCGGACGCGACCGGCCTGACCGGCGCGCTGCTGTGGACGGCACGGCTGGGCGTGCCGGTCGCCGCGATCCTGATGTCCGGCGGATTCTTCGCCGCGTCCGCGGGGCGAGGCGCCACCGCGCCCAACCGGTTCGTCTGGATGCTGTGGATCGGCGCGCTGTCCCTCGCCGCGGGCGTCCTCAGCCTGGGCCTCGGCCTGCTGACCGCATGACCGGCGCGCCGATGCGGTGATCGCTGGTGATCGCTGCCCATAGCGATCACCAGTGCTCTCGTCTTCGGGAGCCCGGCGACCCGGCTCTCGAGAAGGCCTATCGCAGGCCGTGGCGGTCCGCCCAGTCGGAGACGGCGGCGGCGATCTCCTCCGGGCGATCCTCCGGGGCGTGGTGGCCCGACTTGCCGCAGGCGACCGTCTCCAGGGCCGCAATGTTGGCCGCGCACCAGTCGGCCATCTCCTCGTCGATCAGCAGCGTCGGCGAGCCCTCGAAGGTCATCAGCAGCTTCGGGACGTCCGGGCTGGTCGCCAGCCACGCGTCGTACGCCTCGATGCGGGCGACCAGCCCGGCCGGCTCGCCGCCGAGCGGCATCTGGCGGGCCCAGGCGAGGATCGGGCGGCGGCTCTCCGGCGTGGGGTACGGGGCGAGGTAGACGGCCAGGTCCTCGCCGGAGACCGGGGTGAGGACGCCGCCGGTGAATGCCTGGCGGACGAAGAGGTCCTGCTCGAGGACCATCTCCTCGCCGGCGCCGGGGGTGCGGATCAGCTCGGAGCGCTTGCGGGCCTGCGGCGACAGATTCTCCCAGGCCATCGGCTTGACGATGCTCTCGCAGAAGGCCAGGCCGAGGACGCGGCCGGGGTGCCGGGCCGCCCAGTCGAAGGCGAGCGCGCCGCCCCAGTCGTGCCCGACCAGGACGACGCGGTCCAGGCAGAGGGCGTCGAACCAGGCGTCGAGGTAGCGGGCATGGTCGGCGAAGCCGTACGAGATGTCGGGCTTGCCGGAGCGGCCCATCCCGATCAGGTCGGGGGCGAGCAGGCGGCCCGGTCCGACGGCCCGCATGACGTGCCGCCACATGTGGGACGAGCCGGGGTTGCCGTGGAGGAAGACGAAGACCGCCCCCTCCCCGACGTCCTCGTAGTGCATGGTCGAGTCGAGAACGTCGGTCTCTGACATGTCAGGAGTCCTTTCGCGACGGCGGGAGGTCGAGCGGGGCGTCCAGGAGCGTCGTCAGGTCGCGGACCAGGGCCGCGGTGCGCGGGTCGTCCTGGCCGCCGAGCGGCGCCAGGAGCCGGTCGAGCAGTTCCTGGACCAGGCCCATCGCCGGTCGTACGACCTCGTGCCCCCGGTCGGTGAGGGCGAGGCGGACGGCGCGGGTGTCGGTGAGATCGCGGGTGCGCTCGATGAGGCCATCGGCCTCCAGCGTCCGGGCGAGCTTCGAGACGTACAGCGCCTCCAGGCCGGTGTGGTCGGCCAGCTCGCGCTGGCTGGGTCGCCGCCCGGCGCGCTCGAGGCCGAACAGTGACGACAGCAGCACGTACTGCGCGTGCGTGAGATCCAGGGGCGCCAGGGTGCGGTCGACCGCGACGCGCCACTTGTTCGCCAGCCGCCAGACCAGGGAGCCCGGCGTCGGGCCCTTCGATGTTCCGCTCACACCGAATACCGTACATGACTACTGTAGCCATGGCTACTATTTCCCCGATCGAATGCCCGCGGCCGACGGGCCACGGGCTACCCCTCGTAGGCCCGAACGAGGCGCTTCGGGGCGGTAAGGCGCCAGGCGTCGGTGAGGAGCTCACGCAGATGACCGGCGTCGACCCGCGTGACGTCCACGCCGACCCAGCCGTGCCGCCCGACGTACGCCGGGAAGGAGAAGATCTCCGGATCCTCGGCGAGCAGCGCCGTCTGCTCGTCCTTCGTGGCCTTCACGCTCGCGAACGTGCCGTCGTCCGACAGCATCGCGAAGATCCGGTCACGGACCCGGAACGTCGGCCGGCCCCACGTCTCGCGCTCCTCGGCCTCGGGCAGCGCCAGCGCGATCTCGCGCAACTCCTCCGCGGACGCCATGCGCCCCTCCCGTCTCGGTCGGCTCCCGGTACGAAGCATGGCAGCCGCGACCGACACTCAGATGCGCGAGGCGTGCCGGTGGTCGTTCTCGTCCTCCGGGCCCTTCGGCACGCGGCAGGCGTACTCCAGGAACAGCGCCGCGCCGATCAGCGCGACGCCGGCCAGGGCGGTGCCGCCGCTGACGAAGAAGTCGCGCCGGGGCGTCGGCTTGTCCAGCGACGAGATCAGGTAGACGGCCATGCCGGCGAAGCCGCCGGCCAGCACGGCCGCGGCGTGCGAACTCGCCTTGGCCAGCGCCGCCAGCCGCGCGGCGACCAGCGGCTCGATCGGTTTCGTGTCGGGCTTGTGCTGGATGCGGGCGCGCGTGAAGAACGCGGTGTACAGCTCGCCGAGGGCGAGCAGCAGCAGTGACGGCACCATCGTCCACGGCAGGATCGGCAGCGACGTGTAGAAGAGGCGCACCACCGCCCACACGACGACGGCGACGCCGATGAATACGGCGGCCAGGACCGCGATCCGTGTCGGCTTCACGCGGGCGGCTGCAGGGAGAGGTCGTCGCGGCGCCGGAGCTCCTGCCCGGCGACCGCGGGCAGCAGGTCCGCAACCCGGCCACGGCCCGGCAGTGCGGCGTCCGGGTCGACGTCCGACCACGGCACCAGCACGAACGCCCGCTCGTGGGCGCGCGGGTGCGGCAGGACCAGCTCCGGCTGGTCCGACGTCAGGTCGTCCACGGTGACGATGTCGATGTCCAGCGTGCGCGGTCCCCAGTGCAGGTCACGGACGCGGTCCATCGACTCCTCGATGTTCAGCACGCGTTCGAGGAGCGACTGCGGCGCCACGCTGCTGTCCGCGACGATCACCACGTTGAGGAAGTCGTCCTGCTCCGGGCCGCCGACCGGCTTGGTCTCATAGACCGGCGAGATCGCGATGAAGTCGAGGCCGGGCGCGTCGAACAGCGCGTCGATGCCCTCCTGCAGGTTGTCCAGTCGGTCGCCGAGATTGCTGCCCAGCGACAGCACGGTTCGGCTCTTCTTCTGCTCAGATGTCGTCATGAGCGGCTCCGGTGGATGGTCACGGCCACGTCGGTGAAGGGGTGGGGCACAGGGGCATTGGGCTTGTGCACGGTGATCTCCACGCTCTCGACCTGTGCCACGTCGAGGCAGCGGGCCGCCAGTCGCTCGGCCAGTGTCTCGATCAGGTTGACGGGTTCGCCCTCGACCACGGCCACGAGCCGGTCGGCAAGTGCCCCATAGTCGACGGTACGCAATAGATCATCTCCGGCGGCGGCCGGGCGGATGTCAAGGCCCAGGGTGACGTCGATGACGAACTCCTGGCCGAGTTCGCGTTCGGCGGGCAGGACGCCGTGCCGGCCCCACGCCCGCAGGCCCCGCAGCACGATCCGATCGTTCACTCCGCCTCTTCCTCCCGGCCCAGGACGGGTGAGCCGTGGTGGAGCCACAGCCGCCACCCGGCCTCCGTACGTACGAACACGTTGGTGGTCACCACGCTTCCCCCGGTGGTCAGGCCGATGTCCGTCTCCTCCGCGGCGGTGATGATGTTCTCCGCGCAGCTCACGACGGCCTGGTCGCCGGAGATCCTGATCTGGGTGTCGGTCAGCACGAACTGGATGTACGGGGTGTTGGCCATGATCAGCGCCCACGAGCGCAGGACCGCGCTCCGGCCCCGGATCAGCGGCCAGCCCGGATGCACGCACACGACGTCGTCGGCGTACGGGCCGTCCGCCCAGACCGCGCCCATCCGGTCGAGGTCCGCGGATTCGAACGCGGCGTAGAACTCGCCGTGTACGCCCTCGACGGCCTGGACGTCCAGCTCGGTCACCGGGCGGCTCCCCAGGCGGCGGCGACGCGTACGGCGTCGGCGTTGGGCCGGACCTCGTGCACGCGGACGCACCAGGCTCCGGCGGCGGCGGCCAGCGCGGTGATCGCGACCGTGGCGTCGTCGGACTCGGCGAACGGGCGGGGCGTCCCGTCGGGCGCGGCGAGCAGCCGGCCGAGGAACCGTTTCCTCGAGGCCGCCACGAGGACCGGGTGGCCGAGCGCCCGCAGGGCGTCGAGGTGGGCGAGGAGAGTCCAGTTGTGATTGTCCTCGGGCCGTTTGGAGAACCCGAGGCCCGGGTCGACGATCAGCAGGGACGGGTCGACGCCCTCCTCCAGCACCGCGTCGATGCGGGCCCGCAGCTCGTCGCGCACCTCGCGGACGACGTCCTCGTACACGGCGCGCTTGTCCATGTCGTGGCTGTGCCCGCGCCAGTGCATGACGACGTACGGGACGTGGGCCTTGGCCACCGCGCGCGGCATGGCGGGGTCGGCCAGCCCGCCGCTCACGTCGTTGACCAGCCGGGCGCCGGCGGCGACGGCGGCCTCGGCGACCTCCGCCCGCATCGTGTCGACGCTGACCGGCACGCCCTCGGCGGCCAGCGCGTCGATCACCGGGATGATCCGGCGCAGCTCCTCGCGCAGCGAGACCCGCTGCGCGCCGGGCCGGGTCGACTCACCGCCGACGTCCACGATGTCGGCGCCCTCGGCGACGAGAGCGAGGCCCCGGCGGATCGCGGCGTCATGGTCGAACCAGGCGCCGCCGTCGGAGAAGGAGTCGGGCGTGACGTTGACGACGCCCATGACGAGGCAGCGCCCGGGATCGGGCAGGCCGGCGACGCTCATGGTCATACTCGTCAGCCTAGAGGGTCGCCAGAATCACGGACGTTTCAGACCGGGGATGCGCAGGCGCGGCCAGACGATGAACGCCTCGGCCTCCAGCGCCGCCAGGGCGATGCGGGGCGCGTCGTTCAGGCTCGGATAGACGAAGAACCTCGGCTGCCACACCGGCTGGAACTTGGCGTTGAACTTGTACAGCGACTCGATCTGGAACCAGCGGGACAGGAAGATCAGCAGGCCGCGCCAGGCCTTGAGGACGGGACCGGCGCCGATCCGCTCGCCACGGGCCAGCGCCGCGCGGAACACCGCGAAGTTCAGCGAGATCCGCTTGACGCCCAGGTCCGAGGCGGCCTTGAGCGCCTCGACGATCAGGAAGTCGTTGAGACCGGGCTGCGCGGACCGGTCGCGGCGCATGAGGTCCAGGGACAGGCCGTCCGCGCCCCACGGCACGAAGTGCAGGATGGCGTGCAGTTCGCCGTCCTTCGTCGCCGTCGCGACCACACAGTCCTCGTCGCCGGGCTCGCCCACCCGGCCGAGCGCCATCGAGAAGCCGCGCTCGGTATCGGTCCCGCGCCAGGCGTCCGCCCGGGCCCACAGCGCCCGCAGCTCGTCGGGGGCGAAGTCCTTCTCGCGGCGCACCTCGGCGGTGTAGCCCTGGCGGGCCACCCGGTTCACCATCTGCCGGACGTTGCGCATCGTCCGGCCCTCCAGGGAGAACTCGGCGGCGTCCACGATCGCCTCGTCGCCGAGCTCCAGCGCCGACAGGCCCGTGTCGCGGCACCAGATCTCCGCGCCGAGCTCGCTGCAGCCCATCACGGCGGGCGCCCAGGCGTGCCGGGCCGCCTCCTCCAGGAACGCCTGGATCGCGCCGGGCCACGCCTCCGGGTCGCCGATCGGGTCGCCCCCGGCCAGCATCACGCCGGACACCACGCGGTAGGTGACGCACGCCTTGCCGGTCGGCGACCAGATCACGCTCTTGTCGCGGCGCAGTGAGAAGTAGCCGAGCGAGTCGCGGGCGCCCTGCCGGTCGAGCAGGGCCCGGATCCGCTCCTCGTCCTCGGCGGACATCGAGGGGGCGGGCTCGGCCGGGCGGAGGAACAGGAACGCCGTCGTACCCGCGGTGAACAGGCCGAGCGAGCCCAGGATCAGGCTGAGCAGGTCGTTCCGGCCGTCGGAGACGAACGTCACCGGCCCGGAGACGCCGAACAGACCGCCGAGGACGTGCCACAGCCGCTCGGAGAAGGTGTAGTCGCGGACGAGACCGTGCCGGTTCACCGCGATGAACAGCAGGCCGACCCCGACGCTGGCCGCCGCGAGGAACGACCCGACCCACAGCGCCCGCCACCGCGTGCGCGGGTCGCCGGTGGCGTAGAACTCGTCGCGGAGGTACAGCAGCGCCCCCAGCATCGCGGCCGCGACGATCGCCGACAGCGCGAAGTCCTTGACGACATGGGAGACGATCGTGAAGGCGAGCAGGCCGACCACCGCGCGCCAGGCCCGGCGCTTACGGCGGCGCAGGCCGTGGGACAGCAGGAGCAGCAGGAACCCGGCGACGAGCGTGGCCGTACGGGCCGCGTTGTTCACCGAGCCGGGGACGTACTCGTCGAGCCGCACCATCCGGCGGTGCCACTCGGGGAGCAGGGCGCCGACGACGTCGTGCAGGCCGATCAGGAACGACAGCCATCCGGCCACCGCCGGTACCCAGCGCCGCCGCAGGCGGCGTTCCAGCGCGCCCTCGCCCGGCTCCGGGCGCGCCGGCGCTTCCTGCTTCGTCCCCATCACGGCCCCACAGCGTCGTCGTCCGGGCGTGCCCGGTCTGCCATCAGCACCGACATCGGCTCCTCGGCGTCCGGGCCGCAGTCTCCCGCGATGCGGGACTACTCGTTCGACGATTGGTCAAGGCATGGAGTTCGCCGCGAACCCGTTCGGTGAGGAGGCCGTCACCCTGGGGAGAGGTGTCAGCGGCCGAGGATGAGGCTCATCGCCTCCGCGCGGGTGCTCGGCGACTCGCGGAAGTCGCCGCGCACCGCCGACGTCACCGTCTTCGCGCCGGGCTTGCGGACGCCGCGCATGGTCATGCACAGGTGCTCGGCCTCGATGACGACGATCACGCCGCGCGGCTTCAGGAACTCCATCAGCGCGTCGGCGACCTGCGACGTCATGCGCTCCTGCACCTGCGGCCGCCGTGCGTACACGTCGACGAGCCGGGCCAGCTTGGACAGCCCGGTGATCTGGCCGCGGGCGTTCGGCGTGTAGCCGACGTGCGCGACGCCGTGGAACGGCACGAGGTGGTGCTCGCAGGTGCTGTACACCTCGATGTCCTTCACGAGCACCATCTCGTCGTGGTCGGCGTCGAAGACGGTGGTGAGGACGTCCTCGGGCCGCTGCCGCAGGCCGGCGAACTGCTCGGCGTACGCCCGGGCGACCCGCGCCGGGGTGTCGAGGAGCCCGTCGCGGTCGGGGTCCTCCCCGACCGCGAGCAGGATCTCACGGACCGCCTTCTCGATCCTTGCCTGATCGATCGGCGGTCCGTGCGGGGTGAGCTCCTCGGTCACGCGCTGCCTTCGGAGTCGCTGTCCTGGTGGGTCTCACCGAGCGCCGGGCGGGACGAACCGCTGCCGTTGCCCTGGGTGAGGTCCTGGACGTCCTTCGGGCCGAGCAGCGCGAGCTCCTTCGGCGTCAGCACCGGCGGGCGGTCCGACGGGAGCCGCTTGCCGTAGCCGCTGTAGGACGGGGCGGCCGGCCGCTTCTGCACCGGCTCGAAGATCTCCAGCACCTGGGCCTTGGAGAGGGTCTCCTTGTCCATGAGCTGGAGCACCAGGTTGTCGAGCACGTCGCGGTACTCGACGAGGATCTCCCACGCGATGTCGTGCGCGGACTCGATCAGGCGACGGACCTCGTCGTCGATCGCCGAGGCGATCTCCTCGGAGTAGTCACGGTTGTGCGACATCTCCCGGCCGAGGAACGGCTCGCCGTTGCCCTCGCCGAACTTGCGGGCGCCGAGGCGCTCGGACATGCCGTACTCGGTGACCATCTTGCGGGCGATCGAGGTGGCCTTCTCGATGTCGTTGGCCGCGCCGGTGGTCGGCTCGTGGAAGACCAGCTCCTCGGCGGTACGGCCGCCGAGCAGCATCGCGAGCTGGTCGAGCATCTCCGACCGGCTGGCGAGGAACTTGTCCTCCATCGGCAGCGTCATCGTGTAGCCCAGCGCCTGCCCACGGGACAAGATCGTGATCTTGTGCACGGGGTCGGCGTTCGGCAGCGCGTGCGCCACGAGCGCGTGACCGCCCTCGTGGTAGGCGATCGTCTTCTTCTCCCGGTCGGACATGACCCGGCTCTTGCGCTCCGGGCCGGCCATGACCCGGTCGATCGCCTCTTCGAGGGTGTTCATGTCGATCTGCTTGCGGTCCATGCGCGCCGTCAGCAGAGCCGCCTCGTTGATCACGTTGGCGAGGTCGGCGCCGGTGAACCCGGGCGTACGGCGGGCGATGGTGTCCAGGTCGACGTCCGGGGCGAACGGCTTGCCGCGGCCGTGCACCCGCAGGATGCCCTTACGGCCCTCCAGGTCCGGCCGGTCGATGACGATCTGCCGGTCGAAACGGCCCGGGCGCAGCAGCGCCGGGTCGAGGATGTCCGGCCGGTTCGTCGCGGCGATCAGGATGACGCCGCCCTTGACGTCGAAGCCGTCCATCTCGACGAGCAGCTGGTTCAGCGTCTGCTCGCGCTCGTCGTGACCGCCGCCGAGACCGGCGCCACGGTGCCGGCCGACCGCGTCGATCTCGTCGACGAAGATGATCGAAGGGGCATTCGCCTTGGCCTGCTCGAACAGGTCGCGGACGCGGGAGGCGCCGACACCGACGAACATCTCCACGAAGTCCGAACCGGAGATCGAGTAGAACGGCACGCCCGCCTCACCGGCGACCGCGCGGGCCAGCAGCGTCTTACCGGTACCGGGCGAGCCGTAGAGCAGCACGCCCTTGGGGATCTTCGCCCCGATCGCCTGGAACTTGGCGGGGTTCTGCAGGAACTCCTTGATCTCCTGCAGCTCCTCGATCGCCTCGTCCGCCCCGGCGACGTCCGCGAAGGTCGTCTTGGGGGTGTCCTTGGTGACCAGCTTGGCCCGCGACTTGCCGAAGTTCATCACCCGCGAGCCGCCGCCCTGCATCTGGTTCATGATGAACAGGAAGATCAGCACGACGACGACGATCGGCAGGAAGCTGAACAGCAGGCTCAAGAAGACGTTCTGCTTCGGCACCGAGGTGTTGTAGCTCTTCAGCTGGCCCGCGTCGGCCTTCTGCTGGAGCAGCTTGGCCAGGTCGTTGCCCTGGCCGCTGACCCAGGAGGCCTGCATCTGCTTGCCGTTGTTGAGCTTGACCTCGATCCGCTGATCCTTGTCGATGATCTGGGCGGACTTGACCTGGTTGTTCTGGATGGCCTGGACGACCTTCGAGGTATCGGCCTTCTCGTACGAGCCGCCGGGATTGATCCCGTACATGACGAGGAGCACCAGCGCCCCGAAGGCCAGAATCCACAGCAACGGCCCGCGAAAGTAGCGCTTCAGATCCATTTATGCGGTGCCCCACGATGGGGCCCGTCCCTCCTGACCAGCGTCTCCAAGACCCCGCCGCGAATGCGCCGAGGCGGCCTTCCCGAGTGTGGCTCCCCGCGTTGCAGCCGGGATACCGAAGGTACACCGGTCTCACGGAAGACCGCAGCACGACGACCGGTGCCCTACTTCGCAACTAGCAACGTACTAAGCTAACCCTCTTGTTCCCCACTTCCACCGTAGACGTGTGGGGCAAGTGTTCCGACGAACGGAAGGTTGCGGTAGCGCTCGGCGTAGTCGAGGCCGTAGCCGATCACGAACTCGTTCGGGATGTCGAACCCGAGGTACTTCACGTCGACCTCGATCTTGGCCGCGTCCGGCTTGCGCAGCAGCGCGCAGACCTCGATGGACGCGGGGCCGCGCGACTCCAGATTGCTCATCAGCCAGTGCAGGGTGAGCCCCGAGTCGATGATGTCCTCGACGATCAGGACGTGGCGGTCCATGATGTCCGCGTCGAGGTCCTTGAGGATCCGTACGACGCCGGAGGACTGGGTCCCGGAGCCGTACGAGGAGACGGCCATCCAGTCCATCGAGACGGGCGAGCGGAGCGCGCGGGCCAGGTCGGCCATGACCATGACCGCGCCCTTCAGCACCCCCACGAGCAGGATCTCCCGGCCCGCATAGTCGGCGTCGATCTGGGCTGCGAGCTCCCGGATCTTGCTCTGGAGCTCCTCCTCCGAGATGAGCACCTTTTCGAGATCTGCCCGCATGTCCGTTTCGTCCACCGCAGAGCCTTTCGCGATCATGACATCCACTTCACGCCCGCCCGGAAACTCCGGGTTGCCTACTTATCGGAGGATTCGGACGGCCCGAAGAGCAGCTTTTCATACCTCCGCCACGCCCTGACGCGGCCGGGTAGGTCCACGTGGGACTGGCCCCGCCACGCCGTGACGAGGGCGTCCACCGCGTCGACGTGGACCGCCGCCAGGGTCCCCGGCGGACTGCCCGCGGCGATCGCCGCCCGGCGCAGGAGCCGCGTGCGCACCGCCCGCGGCAACCCGGCCAGCACCCCCACGGCCAGCACGGCCCCGGCACCCCCCGCCTCCTCGGCTTCCCGGAGGGCGCGCTCGGCCCAGGCGTCGAGGGCGTCGGCGTCGTCGCGCAGCATCCGCGCCGTACGGGCCAGGGCGGCCGCCACCCCCGGCCCCAGCTCCTTCTCCAGCAGCGGCAGGACGTTCCGGCGGATCCGGGACCGGGTGAACGCCGGGTCGTCGTTGTGCGGGTCCTCCCACGGGTCCAGGCCCATCGCCAGGCAGGCGCGGCGGACCAGGTCACGGTCGAGGTCCAGCAGCGGCCGGCGGTAGCGGCCCGCCGTCCCCGCCATCCCGGCCAGCGAGCGGGCGCCCGAGCCGCGCGCCAGACCGAGCAGCACCGTCTCGGCCTGGTCGTCCCGTGTGTGCCCGAGCAGGACCACGGTGGCGCGGTGCCGCGCGGCGGCGTCGGCGAGCGCGGCGTACCGGGCGTCACGGGCGGCGGCCTCGGGACCACCGGACGTCCCCACCGTCACGCGTACGGCCTCGGCCGGCTCCAGACCGAGCCGCGCCATCGCCCGTACGACCCCGGCGGCGCGCTCGGCCGAGCCCTCCTGCAGGCCGTGGTCGACGGTGACGCCACCCGCCCGATGGCCGGATCTGGCCGCCTCGAAGGCCAGCGCCCCGGCCAGGGCCAGCGAGTCGGCGCCGCCGCTGCACGCGACGAGCACCAGGTCGCCCGCGTCGATCTCGCGGAGGGTGCCGCGGACCGCGAGGCGTACCGCCGCGACCGCCGGATCAGGTCCCACGGTCCCATTCTCCAGCGCGACGCCGACCCGAGGGGCGTCTTGGCACCATTCACCCCCGTACGGCGCCGCCCACCGCCCCGGAGACGGCACCCGGGCGCCTCGGGGTCACTCGGCGGGCGGCAGCTCCGGCTTGCCGACCACCCGGCCGATCCACAGGGCGGGATCCTTGATCTCTGCGTGCGTCGGCAGCGTGTTCGGGGACGTCCAGACGCGGTTGAACTGCTCCATCCCGACCTGCTCGATCACGGTCCGGACGAACTGCGAGCCCTCGGCGTACTGCTTCATCTTCAGGTCGAGGCCGAGCAGGCGGCGCATGACCCGGTCCACCCCGGACCCGCCCTCGCGGCGGTGCTGGAACTTGGCGCGGATGTCCGCCACACTCGGCACGACCTCGGGACCGACGGCGTCCATCACGTAGTCGCCGTGCCCCTCGGCCAGCGTCATCACGGCGGTGAGCCGGTCGAGGATCTCCCGCTGCTCCGGCGTCTGGATCGCGTCGATGAGGTTGCCCTCACCCCCGCGAACCGCGTCCGCGACGGCCTCGCCCACGTCGCGCAGCCGATTCAGCAGCGCTCCGGGATCGAGGTCGGCGGCGAGCAGGAACGCCGTCATCTGGTCCTGGACGTACGCGCGCAGCCACGACACCGACGCGAACTGCGCCCGGTGGGTCTCCTCGTGCAGGCACACCCACAGCCGGAAGTCGCGGGTGTCGACGTCCAGCTCCTGCTCGGCGTGCACGATGTTGGGCGCGACCAGCGTCAGCCGCCCCGTCGGCGCGCGGCCCGTCGGGTCCGGCGGCAGGAACAGCTCGTACTGGCCCAGCACGCGGCTGGCCATGTACGCGAGGATGGCCCCGACCTGAGCCCCGGTGACCCGCGAGCCCACGGCCTGGATGACCGCGCCGCCGGCGCCGCCGCCGATCCCGCCGAGCATCCCGCCGCCGCCCCTGCGCTCCTGCAACTGCTCCATCAGGGGTTCGAGCACGACCCGGAAGCCGTCGACGTTCGCCTTGATCCACCCCGGCCGGTCGACGACCTTGGCCGGAGACGGGTCCAGCCCCCCGTCCATCCCGGTGAACTCGCGGACATGGCCCTGCGCGGTCCGCGACAGGTCTCTCAGCTCGGCGACGACCTGGCGGGCCTCGGTGGGGCTCACCTGTGGTCCCGAGCGGACGAGGCGGGTCCCCGTCTGTACGGCGACGTTCCAGTCGATCATGGATGCTGGCATCACGTAACCTCTCCGGCCGGGCACCTCTAACCGTACGTCCCCGCTCTTCCCGGGGGCATGCCCATATCCACCCAACGCGCGGACGGCCCCGATCGACTCCCACCGGCGGCCGCCGGAGAGGTCGGCGCGGTCCCGCAAGGCGGCGGACCGGCTCCCCGGGGAGCGGTCAGCGGCAGCCGCAGGTCGCGAGACTGCCGGCCAGGCCGTCCAGCGCGGCCAGCGCGGCGCTGGGGTTCGCGACGTGGTTGGCCATGAAGGCGAACGCGAGCAGCCGGCCGTCGGCGTCGTACACGACACCGGCGAGGGTGTTCACACCGTTCAACGTGCCGGTCTTGCCGCGGACGAGGCCGAGCCCGGCGGCGGAGGAACCGGCGTGGTAGCGGCCGGCGAGGGTGCCGGAGAAGCCGCCGATCGGCATCCCGGACATGACCGAGGCCAGCTCAGGGTGGCCGGGGGAGGCCGCGGTCACGAGGAGCCGGGCCAGGGCGTTCGGGGTGATCCGGTTCCTGGGCGACAGGCCGCTGCCGTCGACGGTCGCGACGCCGTTCGCGAGACCGAGGCCGGCCAGGGCCTCGTGGACGGCCGCGGCTCCCCCGGCGAAGGACGCCGGCCGGTGCCGGGCGAGGGCCACCTGACGGGCCATCGCCTCGGCCACGTCGTTGTCGCTGTTGGTCAGCAGCTGCTCCACCAGCGCCGAGACGGGCGGGGACTGGACGGCGCCGAGCTGCCGGGCGCCCCGCGGCGCGGTCGTCTGGGACCCGAGGGTCGCGGAGATCCCCTGCTTGCGCAGGAGGCTCCGGAACGCGTCGGCGGCGATCCGAGGCGGGTTCTGCACGCGGACGTGCGAGGTCGGGGCCACCCTGCCCTCGTCCACCTCCAGTGCCCACACCGTCGACACGTCGCCCTCGCCGACGTAGTTGGGCTTCCAACCCGGGCCCATCTGCTTGCCCTGGAAGAGGGACACGTCCCAGTCGACGCGCACGCTGCGGGTGCCCGCCGCCTTCAGCGAGGCCGCCGTCTGCTTCGCCAGGTCGGTCAGCGAGGCCGGGCGCGGGTAGGCGTTCTTGCCCGGCGCACGGGTCAGCGTCGGATCGCCGCCGCCGACGAGGATGACGCCGCCACCGCCCTTGACCACCTTGGTCGTCAGCCGGTGCCCCGGCCCGACGGCGGCGAGCACCGCCGTCGAGGTGACCAGCTTGGTCGTCGAGGCGGGAACCGCCGGCTTCTCGGCGTTACTGGCGTACAGCGCCCGCCCGGTGCTCACGTCGATCACGGTGCCGGAGAGGTTCGCGCCCATCCCGGCCTGCTCCATCAGGCCGTCCAGCCGGGACGTGAGGCTGCCCGAGCTCGGCGCCGGCGCATTCGCGGACGTCGGGCTCAGCGCCGGTGCCGCCGCCGTCAGGATCGTCCGGTCTGCGACGGTTGGAGGTCGTACCGCCAGGGAACGGTCCGGTGTGAGCTTGACCACTGCGAGCGCGGCGGCGACAAGGAAGACGTTCAGGAGCGCCAGTGTGAGCATGGCCACGACGCGCTCAGGCCTCGGCATGTGCGCCCCTCCCCCATCGTCGTGCACTCACCACGGTGCGAGATCCTTGTACGAGCCAACATCCAACCAGAACTACCTCGGCCCGCCCCGGGGAGCGGAGGACATTGTGGAATTCGACGTCACCATCGAGATCCCGAAAGGCCAGCGAAACAAGTACGAGGTGGACCACAAGACCGGCCGGATCCGGCTGGACCGGATGCTGTTCACCTCGACCCAGTACCCCGCCGACTACGGATTCATCGAGAACACGCTAGGCGAGGACGGCGACCCGCTCGACGCCCTGGTCCTGCTGCAGGAGCCGACGTTTCCCGGTTGCCTGATCCGCTGCCGCGCCGTCGGGATGTTCCGGATGACGGACGAGGCGGGCGGTGACGACAAGGTGCTGTGCGTGCCCGCGACGGACCCGCGCATGGAACACCTGCGCGACATCCACCACGTCTCCGAGTTCGACCGGCTGGAGATCCAGCACTTCTTCGAGGTGTACAAGGACCTGGAGCCCGGGAAGTCCGTCGAGGGCGCGAGCTGGACCGGTCGTGCGGAGGCCGAGGCCGAGATCGAGCTGTCGATCAAGCGCGCGGCACAGCACGGTCACTGAGCGGCACCGCGGCGACGGGGCGGGTGGCTCCGGCGTAATCCGGACGGAACGCCGGAGATATCCGCACGCGTGCGCCGGTGAACGGCGCCTCCACCATCTGCCCGTTCCCGATGTAGATCCCGACGTGGTGGATCGTGCTCGGGTCGGCGGGATTGTGCGCGAAGAAGACCAGGTCCCCCGGGCGCAGGTCGCCGCGTGACGGGTGCGGTCCGGCGTTGTACTGCGTGGTCGCGTAGTGGACCAGCCGGACCCCGGCCTTCGCCCAGGCGTACGTCACCAGGCCCGAGCAGTCGAACCCCACGGTCCCCGCCCCCTGCGCGATCCCCCGGCTCGGCCCCGCCTCGTTGCCCCCGCCCCAGGAGTACGGCGTGCCGAGCCACTTCAGCGCGGCGGACGCGGCGACGGACCCCGGGTCGGAGCTCCGGGCGAGCCCGCGAACGAGCGCCCGGACACCGGCGGCGCCGAGCCGCGTTCCGGCGGACGCCACCTGATGAAGCGACGTGCCGGCGGTGAGCACCTGGTGAGACGACGCCCCGGCCGGAACCGACCCTTCTGACGACGTCCCCGTGGGAGGGACCTGCTGGGCCGGGGCCCCGGCGGGCACGACGTGATGGGACGAGACGGTCCGCTCGGTTCCCGGGCGCGCGAGGCGTGCCTGGTCCACGGCCGCGAGCCGGGCCTCTTCGAGGGCCGCCACGCCCGCCCGGACCGCCTCCAGTTCGGCGACGAGGGCGGCCTTCCGCTGCTGAATCCGCCGTACCGCCTTCTGCTGGCGCGTCACCGCCGCCACCGCCGCCTGCCGGGCGTCGGCGGCGCTACGCACCGCCTCCTCCTGGGCCGCGAGCGCTTCGCGCGCCTGACGTTCGGAGACGTCGGCGGCGGTCTTGGCGGTGGCCTCCCGCCGCAGCAGGGCGCGCCCGCGATCGGCCGGGGCCTGCCTCGGCGTCGCCCGCGTGAGGAATCCGGCGAGTCCCCCCGCCCCGGCCGGAGCCGCAGCCTTGGACGCCACGTCGCCCCCGCCTCGGTAGGCGCCGACCGCCATCCTCGCCGCGTCGTCACGGATCTGCGCGTGGCGGTGCCGCGCCTGCGCCGACCGCCACGCCGCCGCCCGGTACGCCGCCTTCGCCCGGTCGAGTTCGACGCGCTCGGCGTTGTAGCGCTCGACGGCGCTCTCCGCCTGGACGCCGAGATCGTCGAGCAGCGCGTCGGCCTGGGCGAGTTCGGCGCTGATGCGGCCGAGCCGGGCGGTCTGCGCGCGCACCCGCTCCCTGCCCCGCGCGACGTCGCGCGCGGTGGACCCGCCGTCCGCGCCCGAAGCCGACCGGCCGCCCGGCGCGGACCGGATGTCCGGAGCCGACCGGACGTCCGAGGCGGAACGGCCGCCCGAAGCGGCGCCGGGAGCAGCGCCGGAAGCGGCGCTGGGAAGGACGTCGGCGTCGGCCGGGCCGACGGGTTGACCGGCCATCGCGCACGTCGCGACCACCACGGCGCCGAGCCGGCGCCGGACAACAGCTGACAAAGTGCCCCCTCGGACCCCGTTCCGCGTGAGCGATCTGTCACTTGGTTAGCCCCAGTGGTCACAAGAGAAACACCGGTCACAGTCGTGTTTTCCTCAGGTCACCCCCGACACGGTGACCGATGGAGGCGCCCGGAACCCGGCCGGGGATCAGCTCAGGCGCATCTCAAAAGACGGCCGATCCACGGCCGTACGGCCGACTTCGGCGGCAGGGGGCCCCGCGGATACGTGAAGATCGGGACCTCGTCTCCGTGGCCGGCCCCCAGCTCGGCCGCCTTGCACCAGTCCGCCGGAGTCCGGGTCGCGGCCCAGGCCAGGGCGAGCGCCTGACGCACCTCGGGGGCGCGGTCCCACAGCTGCAGCAGCGTCACGGTCGCGTGCGCTGCGGCGTACCCGTCGTCGGGATAGGCGCGGCTGGCGAAGAACGGCGCGGTCACCCGGCCGCCGTGACCGGTGGACAGCGCCCACGTCCAGTTCGCGACGACCAGATCACGCACCGGATCGGCGAGCCGCTCGGCCTCGCCGTACATCCGCTCCTGGCGCCGGCCCGTGAGCCGGTGCGTGTCGAGCAGCCAGTCGATGTCGGCGGGCGCGTCGCCCTCGGCGAGCCAGGCCAGCACCGTCAGGCCGCGCGCCGACTGCAGCCGGCAGAGCTCAGCCACCTCGCGGCGGATCCGGGCTCCCGGCTGCAGCCACTGCGGCCACGGGGCCCGCTGAATCCGTTCGACCACGTCCGCCAGCCGGGGCGGGACGGCGAGCGGTGCGACCAGGTCACCGCGCAGGTCACCGGGGCGCACCGTGTACGCCGCCATCAGGGGTGCTCCGGCGCGGACGGCGTCGCGTCCCGGGCCGCGTCCGGGCCGGACTGCGAGGACGGGGTGGTGCTCGACGGGGGATCCGACGGGCGGCCGGACGACGTCGAGGGCGGCGGGGCCGGAGTGGACGCGGGCGGGGGCGGACTGGGTGGCGGCGTTGACGAGGGCTGCGTGGGCGTGGACGGCGGTGGAGACGGCGGCTGCGTCGGTGTGGACGGGGGTGAGGACGGCGGTTGGGAGGGTGGGGAAGCGGGCGGGGCGGACGGGGCACCCCAGTCGACCACCACCCGCGCCCCACCCGGCCAGAAGGTGATCACTGCCTCTCCCGGCCCGTCGGCGGGAGCCCGCACGCGGACGGTGGCCGGCAGGAGGTCGATGGAGCCTTCGGCGGGCTCGACGGTCACCGCGCCCGTCACCACGGCGTGCCAGCCTCCCGGTCCCCCGCCGGCGGCCTGGACCCTGATGACGCCCGAACCGCCGGGGGCCAGGCTCAGGTGAGCGGGGGCGACGTAGATCCAGCCGTCACCGAGGGTGGGGGTGAGCGCCGCGGGCCGCCCGGGCGGTGCCGCGGCTCGGTCGCGGGGGTTCAGCGCGAACGTCGCCGCGACCGGCCGTCCGACCGCCGGCGGCCCGATGGGGCCGGGGCTGGGGACGCGCGCGTGCGGCGGGGAGGCGCCACCGGTGACGAGGGGGGTGTGGCGGGTGTCCCGGCTGATCCACTGGCAGACGGCCGCGATCCCGACCGCGGTGACGACCGCACCGGCCGCCGCGGCCAGCCCCCGCGGCCAGCGCGCCTCACGGACGGGTCGGTGTACGCGCCCCGGCCCGTGCTGCCGGGGGAAACCCCGCGCCCCGAAGGTGCGCAGCCGGGCGGCGGCGAACAGCCGGTAGCCGGCCAGCCGCGGGTCGGTGAAGCAGCCGGTGACCTGCCCGCGCAGGGAGTCGGGCGGGACGGCGTGCGGCAGCAGGGCGCAGACCTTGGCGGTGGAGATCGTGCGCGGCAGGTGGGCGGCGCAGGCGTCGCAGGCGATCCCGTGGCCGACGAGGACCTCGCGCACGTCGTCACGGAGCTCTCCGCGACGGTGGCGCAGAATCGCCGCCCGGTCGTCGCACTCGAACACGTCCTCGTGGGCGAGGATCTCCGCGATGACGGCCGCCTCGAGCAGCTCACGCGCCTGGGCGAGCAGGTCGGCCACCTCACGGACCGGCAGGCCGACGACCCCGGCGATGTCGGACGGTCCGAGGGAGTGGCGGTGGTGCAGGTCGAGGAGCTCCTGGCTGAGCACCGGCAGGCCGGTGACCGCGCGCCAGGCGATCACGCGCAGGTCGACGTCGTCCTGGTCGTGGCGGGCGATGGGGAGGTCCGGGTGCAGGACTCCCGGCGGCCGCCGCCGGCGGCACTCGATCCGCGCGAGGGCGTAGAGCCACGGCCCGAACCGCTCGGGGGCGCGCAGCTCACCGATGTGCGCCTCGGCGGCGAGCAGCGCGTCGCGGAGGGCCAGCTGCGCCGTCTCGCGGTTGCGCAGCTGGAACCAGCAGTAGTCGTAGAGGCGAACGGCGTAGGTGTCGTACATCGCGCCGATCGCGCCGGGATCGCCCGACCGCAGGCCATCGACCAGGAGGCGGTCTTCCATGTCGCGAAGGTAAAGCCTTTTCCGCCTCGCCTTCAACTATTTCCCGCGGCCCTTGCGTAGATAATTCTTCCGCTCCGGACAAACGATCTCCGGTCAACGAAATTCCGGGCGGATATTTCGTATTCGGCAGATTTATCGGGCAGGGTGAACGTCGGCGATCCAGGTGCCCGTACGCGCTCATCAGGGCGAACGACAGCGGGACCAGGTCCGTACGACCGGGGACTCAGCCGGTGACGCGCGATATCCCGGCCATGGCGCAGGCGGCCTCCAGCTCGGACAGCCCGAAAGCCGCAACCGGCCCCAGAGCCCCCGTTTCCGTCATTCCATCGGCGACCTGGCGGGCGCCCCAGGCGACTATTCCGGCCGTGAAATCGTACGGATCGCCGCCCGAGAGGTGGATCTCCGTCAACAGGCCGCCCTGCGCGTCATAGGCGGCGGCGACGATCCGCGACGTCAGCGTGCCCTTGCCGGCCCGGCGGCGGGCCATGCGGGCCAGCCCGCGCCCGCAGAAGCCGATCGCGGCGGCCGCGGCACGGCCGCGCGGCAGCCGGGCGGCGATCCGGGAGGCCGCGCCGAACCAGCCGAGATAGACGTTGACCTCGCGCAGTCCGGGATGGGACGCCGGGAGCGTGAAGTGCTCGGATCCTCCGATGGACACGCCGGTGCGCGTCCGTCCGGCCATCGCGAAGTCCCGAACCTGCGACCGCGGCTCGTCGACGACGCCGTCCCGGTAGGTGTACATCCGGGTGGCCAGCAGGCCCGGCGCCGATTCGAAGGTGCCGCCGGACAGGCCGCGCACAAGTGATCCGCCGCCGAGGAAGTAGCCGACGTCGATCCGCGCGGCGTCCTCGCCGACCCGGTCGAGGGCGAGGGCGCCGGCGAGGTTGCCGGGCACGTGGTGATAGCCGAAGGCGGGGAGCAGCACGGAGCTCGCCTTGACGCCGTACTCGTCGAACACCTCGCGGACGAACAGCGACTCGCCCGCGGTGTCGAGGTAGTGCGCCCCCGCGTCGACCGCCGCTGCGAGAGCCGCGTGGCCGTACCGGCGGAACGGGCCGACCGTGGTGACGAGCACGTCATCGCGTTCGACGAGGGAGCGGACCGTCCACGGGTAATCGGCGTCCGCGTACGCCGTCTCCAGGCCGCCGAGCTCGGCGGCCAGCGCCGCCAGGGCGTTGGCGTTCCGCCCGGCGAGGACGGGGCGGACTCCCTGGCCGACGAGCGCCCGGGCGGTCAGGGCGCCGGTGTAGCCGGTCGCGCCGAAGATCACGATGCGCCCCGCCATGCGACCTCCCCGGCTACGAAAAGATGTTCGGCTGTTGCGCTGAGCGTACTAATCCGTCACCAAGGGTGCTGGTTTTTCGTCATATGTCGATCATCGGGGGAAGGATGCGTTCCGCGGCGGCGGCGATCGCCGCCACCTCGGCGGTGGTGAACAGCACGGGCTGGCGCTCGATGAGGCGCTTCACACGGTCGGCCCGGTGCAGCAGGACGCCTTCGTGGACGATCCCGCCGCGCGGCAGCCGGCCGCCGTGTACGGCGATCACCGGCGAGACCTCCACCTCGTGGCCGGTCTCGGCGGCGAGGCGGTCCGCGACCGCCGCCGCGGCCCGCCGGGTCCGGGCGTGCAGGCGCGTCAGCGGCCGGGGCCCCGCCCACAGCCGGTCGTCCGCCCGCAGCCGGGTGAGCGGCCGCCACCGCCGCGAGGAGACGGCGTACACGCCGGTGTGACCGACGACCAGGTGGTCGAGGTTCTCCCGGAAGCCGCCGGGGAGCGCCCGGTCGTGCAGCACGTGGAAGTACGCCGGGTCCAGCCGGGACAGCCGGCGGCCCATCCGCCGCTCGGCCGCCGCTCCCCTCCGCCAGTCGGTCAGCGCGCCGGGCCGGACGCGGAAGAGGAGCAGCTGCGTGAACAGCAGCCCCAGGCCGACCGCGAGCCCCGGCACCCAGCCGAAGAGCCCGGCGGTCATGGAACCGGCGACCCCGGAGATCACGAGCCGGGCGACGGCCCGCTCCTGGCGCCGTTCCGCGCGCAGTGCGCGGTACCTCGCCTGCGCCGACGCGCCGGCCATGGACGCAGCTCGTCCGGACACGGCACTCCTCCTCAGCGGAAAGGGTGCTGTGCGGACGCCGATCCGTTCAAGGCACTTGACCGGACCCTGCACCGGCCTTGAACGGACCGGGTGGTCGGCGGACCGCCCCAGGCGATCCGTGAATGCCGAGGATCCTCATCACGGGCGCAGCGGGGATCCTCGGCGCGGAGTTGTCAGGAGCGTGCGGCGGCGCGAAGGCGGCGGGCCAGGCCGCGGTTGATCAGGTGGGGCCAGAGCGGGCCGCCGTAGATCAGGCCGGTGTACGCCTGGACGAGCGTCGCCCCGGCGCGGAGGCGCTCCCAGGCGTCGTCGGCGGTCTCGACGCCGCCGACGGAGATGAGGACGAGACGGTCGCCGGCGCGGTCGCGGAGCCGCCGCAGCACCTCCACGGACCGCCGTTTCAGCGGCGCCCCGGACAGGCCGCCCGCGCCTGCGGCCTCGACCTCGGCCGGGTCGGTGGCCAGCCCGTCGCGGGAGATCGTGGTGTTCGTGGCGATGACGCCGTCGAGGCCGAGTTCGAGCGCGAGGTCCGCGACCGCGTCGACGTCGGCGTCGGCGAGGTCCGGGGCGATCTTCACGAGCAACGGCACGCGCCGGTCCGTGACCCGGTCGGCGGCCTCCCGTACGGCCGTGAGCAACGGCCGGAGGTGCTCGACGGCCTGGAGGTTCCGCAGGCCGGGGGTGTTCGGGGAGCTGACGTTGACGACGAGGTAGTCGGCGAGCGCGGCGAGCGCCTCGGTGCTCGCGACGTAGTCGGCGACGGCCTCGGCTTCGGGTACGACCTTGGTCTTGCCGATGTTCACGCCCACGATGACGTTCCGGTGCCGACGGAGGCGGGCGGCCGCGGCCCGCGCGCCGTGGTTGTTGAAGCCCATCCGGTTGACGATCGCCCGGTCCCGTACGAGACGGAACAACCGGGGCCGGGGGTTGCCGGGCTGCGGGCGCGCGGTGACCGTGCCGATCTCGACGAATCCGAAGCCGAACGCGCCCAGCGCCTCGTACGCCTCGGCGTCCTTGTCGAACCCGGCGGCGAGTCCCACGGGGCCGGGGAAGTCCAGGCCGAGGGCGCGGACGCGCAGCACCGGGTCGCGGGGGGCGAAGGCGCGGCGCAGGAGCGGCAGCGCGCCGGGGACCGCCCCGAGCAGGCGCAGGAGCGCGAAGCTCATCCGGTGGACGGTCTCGGCCGGGAGGCGGCGCAGGAGCAGCGAGAACACGAGTTGATACATCGGGAGCGATTCTCTCAGCGCCGGTCCGAGCCGCGCCGGGTGGCCCGGCTCGATACGTTGTGATCATGGCTTTCGTCGCCCCCATCCGCGTCGAGGTGGACGCCGCTCCCGAGACCGTGGACGGGCTGCGGCCCCTCGCGCTGGTCAACTACGGCCACCTCACCGTCATGCAGGTCCGCGGCGGGCGCACCCGCGGCCTGGACCTGCACCTCGCCCGGCTCGACGCGGCGAACCGCGAGCTGTTCGGCAGGGGCCTGGACGGCGACCGGGTCCGCGACCACATCCGGCATGCCCTCGGCGACGACATCGCCGACGCGACCATCCGGCTGGTCGTCTTCCGGCCGTACGACGCCGGCGATGAATCGATCATGGTGATCGTCCGCCCGCCGGGCGGGATGCCGGCCGCTCCGCAGGGCCTCCGGACGGTGGAGTACCAGCGGCCGGTCGCGCACATCAAGCACGTCGGGGCGTTCGGGCAGATCTACCACGGGGCGGCGGCCGAGCGCGCGGGCTTCGACGACGCGCTGCTGACCGGGCCCGGCGGCGTCATCTCGGAGACGTCGATCGCCAACATCGGGTTCTTCGACGGCGGCTCGGTGATCTGGCCGGACGCTCCGCTGCTGGCGGGGATCACGATGCAGCTCCTCGAACCCGCGCTGGCGGCTCGCGGCATCCCGTCGCGGCGGCGCACGGTCCGGGTGGCGGACCTGCCGGCGTTCGCGACGGTGTTCGTCGCCAATTCGGGCGGCGTGGCGCCGGTCCGCCGGGTCGACGACGTGACGCTCCCGATCGATCCCGGGCTGGTCGGCACGCTCTTCGAGGCGTACGAGTCCGTTCCCTGGGACGTGATCTGACGTCACCGTCGTCCGGAATTCGTCACCTGGAAAATCGCGCATCAGCGGATATCGGGAGCGATTTCCGTTAATGCGGTTTTCGCGGTCGTGTCGAGCAACGCCGAGTCTTTACCGCAGGAAACTTGACACGGTACGCCAAGATCACCGACAGTACAGAGACCAGACCTGTCACCGGGAGGACAGTAGGGCAAAATACGCCACGATCACCGTCAAGCACCATTTGCAGGCTGGTCATGGGACGCCCGGATGGGCGTCTTTTCTACTTTTCAGGGGGGACCCGATGAAGTCAACAACCGCCCAGGAAGTAGGGAGGACGGTACGGCTCGCACTGCGCACGTGGGGCCACACGTTCCGCCTGGTCACTCTGGTGGTCGTGGTGACGTGGCTGTTCCTGGCCACCGAGCGCCTTCCGCTGATCACCTGGTGACGCGAGGGGCCGGGTGCCGACCCCCGGCCCGAGAACACCGCCATTTCGTGGTCTTCCTCCTCGACGCCGGGGAGGAAGACCGGAACGCCCCCGTTCCCCGGTGAACAGGCCCAGGGCCGGAACGGCCGCACTCCCGGTTGACATCGTCACCGGACCGTACGACACGCCCCTCCTCCCGTCCCCCTCCTCCCCTTGACCGGACATCCCCTGCGGTTCGGTCCGGCCCCTCGATTCCCGTAATCCCCATGAGCACGGCCATGCTCGCCGGGAGCGCTTCCCCGCCGCCCGCGGCCGCCTCTTCAACGATCACCGTCCGCGGCGGCCGCCGGCCGTACCGCCGGCCGGCTGAGGCCGCGCGCGCAGGCACCATGCGCCCCTGACCAGCAGCTTCGCACTCAGGCCCGTGGCGTGAGCATCCACTGCCATGTGTTACGTTTTGGCAAATTTCTAACTTTGGCCCTTATGTCCCCGATTGTCCATAACCACAATCTGCCCTTGTTCACCACCGGCCGGGCTCCCCTCCTCCCCGCCCGGCCCGAAAGGGGTCTCGTGAAGAAGCTTGTCGTCGTCGCCGCGACGGCCGGGCTCGGCATGACCGGGCTCGGCCTTATTGGCGCCACAAGCGCGTCCGCGGCCACGGACACGTCCGCTGCCTTCCACCCGGCGAGCCTGAACTGGCACGCCTGCCAGACGGACATCGTGAAAGGAGCGAAGGCGTACGACGCCCTCGGCCCGGTCAAGGTGTCCACGATCATCCAGTGCGCCGAGCTGCAGGTCCCGCTGGACTACGCCCACCCGAACGGGCAGAAGATCACCCTTGAGCTGACCCGTACGCCCCACCAGGGCTCGGGCCCGGCCAAGGGCGACATCGTGGTCAACCCGGGTGGTCCGGGCGGCGAGGGCGCGCTGTTCGGCCCGCGCGTGTACGCGCAGAACTCCGCCGCGATGCAGAAGGCCTACAACGTCATCGGCTTCGACCCGCGCGGCATCGGGTTCAGCACCCCCAAGATGACCTGCGACGAGGACTACACCAACGCGCCGCGTCCCGCGTACGGCACGGGCGGCAAGGTCACCGACGCGGCCTGGCTGGCCAAGAGCAAGGCCTACGCCCAGGCGTGCGCCGCGAAGTGGGGCCCGGGTTCCAAGCTGGACCTGATGGACCACATCAAGACCATCGACTCGGTTCGTGACATGGACACGATCCGCAAGGCGCTGGGCAACAAGAAGCTCGACTACTACGGCGCCTCGTACGGCACCTACCTCGGCCAGGTGTACGCGACGGTCTTCCCGAAGCGCGTCGGCCGGATGGTCCTCGACGGGAACGTCAACCCCAAGCACGTCTGGTACGAGGCCCAGCTCGACCAGGACCGCGCGTTCGACAAGAACATCGAGTACTACTTCGGCTGGATCGCCAAGTACGACAACGTGTACCACCTGGGCAACACCCAGAAGAAGGTCCACGACTTCTTCTACGGCCTGGAGGACACCCTCACCGGCAAGGCCGTGGCCTACCAGGGCGCCGCGGTCGGCCCGGACGAGCTCGTCGACGGCATCCAGAGCGCGGCGTACCGGCGCAGCCAGGCCGTCTGGAACGCCTACGCGGCCGGGCTGTCCGCCTACAAGACGGGTGACGTCGCGGCCTTCGTCGACACCTTCGGCGTTCAGACCACCGGCGGCAGCGACGACAACGAGTTCGCCGTCTACAACGCCGTCCAGTGCACCGACACCCAGTGGCCGCTGAGCTGGGCCAAGTGGCACGCCGACGCCGTGCGGGTCAACCGCACCGCGCCGTTCGAGACCTGGGGCAACGTCTGGTTCAACGCCCCCTGCCTGTACTGGGGCGCCAAGGCCGGCAAGCCGGTCAAGGTCGGCCAGACCCGGGACCTGCCGAAGAACATCCTGATGTTCCAGGCCACCGACGACGCGGCCACGCCGTACGCCGGCGCCCTCGAGCTCCACAAGGTCCTCCGGGGCTCGCACCTCGTCGTGCAGGACGGCGACCGCACGCACTGCATCGTGCACCGCGGCGCCTCGGCCGTCGACGCCTACTTCGACGACTACTTCCTGAACGGCACGCTGCCCAAGCAGGACACCGTGCACGTCGCGCAGCTCGGTGACCCGACCCCGCCGGCGTCCACCGCGAAGACCGCGGCGTCCGCCCACGCCGAGGTCGTCAAGTAACACCCTCCACGGAGAAGGGGCCCTCGATCCGAGGGCCCCTTTTTCGCGCCCGCCATTTCGCGCCCGCCGCCGGTAGGGTCCGGTGAATGCCCGACTCTGCCGTACTGACGACCGAACGCCTCATCCTCCGGCGATGGCGGGACTCCGACCGCGAACCGTTCGCCGCCCTGAACGCCGACCCGGAGGTCATGGAACACTTCCCCGAGACCTGGGACCGGGCGCGGAGCGACGCGTTCGTCGACCGGATCGAGGAGGTCTTCGACGAGCGGGGCTTCGGGCACTGGGCCCTGGAGGTGGCCGCCACGGGCCGGTTCATCGGCTTCACCGGGCTGTGGGTGCCGCGCTTCGACGCGCACTTCACCCCCACCGTCGAGATCGCCTGGCGGCTGGCGCGGCCCGCGTGGGGCCACGGGTACGCCAGTGAGGCCGCGCGGCGCGCCCTCACGTTCGCCTTCGAGGACCTCCGGCTCCCCGAGGTCGTCTCCTTCACCGCGCGCCCGAACCTGCGCTCCCAGGCCGTGATGCGGCGCATCGGCATGACGCACGACGCCGCCGGCGACTTCGACCATCCCTTCGTCGCCGAAGGCCATCCGCTCCGGCCCCACGTCCTGTACCGCATGCGGGCCGATCAGTGGCCGGCGGCCGCGACCAGGGCGACCTCCGGCGAAGGCAACGCCCCGGCCGGAAACGGGCGATAGGCGTACGCCCGGCGTCCCGGCCGAAGGGCCTCATCCCCGGCATCGACGTCAGCGCCTACCCGCACGAGGTCGACCGGTCGTCGGCGCAGCCCGTGCGCTGGCGCCCGGTTCCCCGCGCATTTCGTACGGCGATGAGCGGTCGGCCCTCGTTCGGGTAGGGGACGGGGACGAGCCGGTGTTCCGCTGCCGGCACGATCCGGGGGACGTGATGCAGACCTTCCTTCCCTACGCGGACTTCGCCGCGACGGCGCGTGTCCTCGACCAGCGCCGCCTCGGGAAACAGCGGGTCGAGGCGCTGCAGGTGCTGCGGGGGCTGACCATTCCCGGCTACGGCTGGCGGCACCACCCCGCGGTCCGGATGTGGGCCGGCTACGAGGAGGCGCTGACCTGCTACGGCCTGGCGATCTGCCGCGAGTGGTGCAGCACCGGCCGCCGGGACACCTGCGCCGCCAGCCTGAGCACCGAACTGCGCGAGGCGAGGCTCATCCCCACGGCCCGCGACCAGGCCGAACTGGCCGAGGCCGGAGCCCTGCCGCCCTGGCTGGGCGATCCGGAATTCCACCGCAGCCACCAGTCCTCGCTGCTCCGCAAGGACCCGGCGCACTACGCCCAGTTCTTCCCGGACGTCCCCGACGACCTGCCGTACATCTGGCCCGTCCCCGACCATCCGGTCACCGAGGACAAGTCGAGCGATCGGTAAGCCACAGCAGAGCACCACAGCGGCCCGGGCTTGGCGGGAACGGGCTCAGCGGGAGGAGTCCGGCTGCCCGGTGGCGCCGCGGCCGGTGAAGGTGAAGACCGACATCGGGTCGTAGCCCGAGAAGAGCAGGCGGATCACGATGATCGCCATGGCCTCCAGGTGACGGGCCTGCGTCAGGTCACCGGCGTCCAGGGCCTCCGCGCCGAGGTCGTTGATCAAGGCGCGCGCCGCGGCCTTGCCTCCCTCGTCGCCGGCGATCGGCACGGTGAACGGACGGCCGTCGAAGGACAGGGGACGCTTCTTCCAGACGTCGCCGTGCGCCTGGTTGAACGCCTTCACCACGTGAGCGCCGGGCGCCAGGCGGGCCACCTCCTCGGCCATCGACGTCCCGCCATGGAAGGTGATCTGTGAGAAGTCCGAGAGGTCGACGGCGTTACCGCAGTCGATGATCGTCTTACCGGCCAGCGCCCCCTCCGGGCCGCCCGCCGCCACCAGCGTCTCCTCCAGTCCCGCGAGGAGCACGGCGAGCAACACCGCGTCCCCGAACTCCGCCGCCTCTCGCAGGGTGCCCGCCTTTGCGCCGACCCGCTGGGCGAGGTCCTCGGCCTTGGCCGGGGTACGGCCGCCGATCAGGACCTCGTGCCCTGCGCGTACCCAGCCGGGCACCAGCGCCTCGGCCATCCTCCCGGCTCCGAGTACACCGATCTTCATCGCAGTCCTCCTGTCACGTCGAAGCACTGCGGGGAACGCTAGGAGGCCGTGGGGAACCGAACGGTGCCCCACGGCGGGCGGCGGGCGGGTGCGGCGGGCGGTGCACCCCCGCTGGGCGGGTGCGGCGGGGGTGATCTATGCCGGGCGGGCGGTGGCGGCGGCGCGGGCGTCGAGGAGGGCGCCGGTGTTGTCCTCGGCCCACCGGGACAGCGCACAGAGGGGTTCGAGGAGGCTGCGGCCGAGGTCGGTGAGGCGGTACTCCGCCCCGGGCGGCGCCGTGGCGAGGGCGCGCCGCTCGACCAGGCCGTTCTCCCCGAGCCTGCGGAGCGTCTGCGTCAGCATCTTCTTGCTGATGCCGCCGACCTTCTCGCGGAGTTCGGAATAGCGGGCCGGACCACGGCCGAGGGCGATCACGACGACCACCGACCAGGTGTCGGAGACCAGCTCCAGGGTGGTCCGGGCCGGGCAGTCGGCGAGGAAGACGTCGTAGGCGACCACGACCGGATCGTACGCCGCCGGCCCCCGGTGATCGGCCCGTGTGCCATGCCTGGCCGCTTCCCGCCAATCCCGCGCGTCCGGGGCTCGGTCCCTGGCGCGGACCGGGGGCGCGGGAGATCATCGACTGTCCGATCCACTCCCCCCGATCAGCCCCTCCCCTCTTACCGGAGTGAACCGGTGACGTGGACTCTTGCCCCCGCGAAAGGGACATGTCATGCGTGAATCCGTAGGGTTCGCCGACGCGAGGCGGCCCCGCAGAGTGTTCGGCGCCTGGATGGCGGCGTGTTCGATGCTCTGCACGGCGGTGCTGCTGCTGTCCGGCACGGCCGCGACGGCCGCGGTCGCGAAACCGCCGAAGCCGACCCCGAACCCCTGGCAGATGCGGCACTGGCCGCGGACGCAGCCGTGGCAGCAGGCACAGCCGCGGCACGCGTACGCCCAGGACGCGCCCCGCCCGATCGACCCGCAGAACTACGAACTGCCGGACACCATGACCTGGGACGACTACAAGGCCGTCCCGAACACGCACTGGAACGACCCGGCGCGCAAGGGCTCGATCAAGAACTTCAAGGGCGCCCTGGTCCTGGTCGACTACCCGGACCAGTCCTTCATCGTCTCCCAGCCGAAGAACTCCACGATCTACGGCAACCCGACCTCGGTGAGCGACGTGCCACGCGACCAGGTGCCGCGGTTCTACCAGGACTTCCTCAACACGCCGGGGCAGCTCAACCGGGGCCACACCATCCACGAGTACTGGATGGAGGACTCGGGTGGTCGGTACGGCATTGATCTGAAGGGGTTCGGCCCGTACCGGATGCCCGCCAAGAGCCACGAGTACGGGATCGAGTCGGACTTCCAGGGCGACCAGGGCTGCCCGGCGGGCGACACGTGCGACCGCGACTTCCGCAAGGACGCCCGGGCGGCGTGGATCGCCGACGTCGGGGAGCAGGTCGCCGCGCAGTACGACTTCGTGTTCTTCCTCAGCGCCGGGCAGGACGAGTCGTCCACCTGGCAGGAGTTCGGGCAGATGAAGTTCACGACGCCCCAGGACGTCACCGACGACTGGGGGCCGCCGGACCCGGCGCTGCCGAACTGGAACAAGACCCGTTACGTCGACTGGACGTCCTGGCAGGCGTCGGCGAACATCTGGCCGAACGCCGCCTCTGGGAGCTCGATTCAGGCGGAGAGCTCCGGGATGGGGACCTACGCCCACGAGTTCAGCCACATCCTGGGCATCGGCGACAACTACAACAACCCGTACTCCGTCCCGGCCCGCCGTGACTACTCCGGCCCGTGGGAGATGCTGAGCCGGGGGACGTTCAACGGTCCGGGCGGCCCGCACAGCCGCTGGCTCGTCCCCGGCACCGCGGGCAGTTCGATGGGCGCCCAGCACATGCTGCGCAACAAGGTGAAGCTCGGCATCGTCGACCCGTCCAACGTCCTCAGCCTCTCCCGGGACGGCCTGACCGGGTCGGGGATCGTGGTGGCCACGGTGAAGGCCCGGGAGGTCCAGCCGGGGTCCGGGGAGCTGTCCGGGATCAACCTGCCGCTGAGCGGCGGGGATCACGAGCCGGCCTGCTCGGTGTCGGCCGATCCGCTGTGTGACGGCGGCGGTTACGACAACTACACCCTCGAGGTCGTCGACCGCATGGGCTACGACTCGTTCACGCCGGACAGCGGCGTCCTGCTCGCCAAGACCAAGAACCGCGACGCGGCCCCGTTCATCTGGACGGTCGACGCCCACCCGGAGGACATCGACAAGGTCGACTTCGTCCTGCCGAACGGCACGCCGCAGAAGATGACGATCGGCGACTACCGGCAGCTGTCGGACGCGCTGTTCCACGCGGGCACCGGCTCGGGCAGCCAGTACGAATACGTCGACCAGGCGAACCGCCTGCACTTCTACGTGCTCGATATCAGGCGCGACAAGGCCGGCGTCCTGTCGTACACGGTCGCGGTCCGGTCGCTGGACGGTTCCGGGGCTCAGCGGCGGGGCGTGCGCCTGTCGCCGGGCGTCGGTGTCGCGGCTCCGCAGCGCGGCTGGGCCCGGTGCGCGCTGCCGCTGCGCAACACCGGCGCGGCCGGTACCGGCACGTATGGGAGTTCCGACGTCTACCGGCTGTCCGCGACCGCGGTGGGCGGGGGCTGGACGGCCTGGCTGCCGAACGCCCTGGCCACGGCGAAGGCCGGCGGGCGCACGACGGTGCAGGTGTACGCGAAACGGAATGCGGGCGCGGCCCACGCCGGGCGGATCCGGCTGACCGCCACGTCGGAGAGCGACCCCACGAAGAAGGCCACGGCGACCTGCACGGTCGTCGGCTGACCCGGACCCGCCGGAGGAGGAAGACACTCCTCCGGCGGCCACGGATATGGAACCCGACCGGTGGCGTGATGAGCAGGCGGCGCATTTCCGCTACCGCGGCCTCTTGACGGTCGCATGGTTCGTACAGATCGCCGCGGACACCGTTCAGCACCCACGATGCCGCGGCGACGCTCGCTACCGGCTCTGAAGGGCGCGCCCGGCCACGGGCCAGTTCTGGCGGAGCCGGTCGAGGTAGGACTGGGCGACCGACCCCGGCCGGGCGCCCCGGGCGAACGCCAGCGTGTTCCCCGGGCCCGCGTTGTAGCCGAGGGCGAGCAGTTCGTTCCGGGTGTACCGGCCCGACCGCCGCGCGGACGCGCGCAGGTTCTTGCGGTGGTTGCCGGCGGCGTTCGGGTCGGCGGGGTCCCGGGACACGGAGTACTTCGTGCCCAGCACGAACGACTCTCGCCGGCCGCGCAGCAGCTCCCCGAGGAAGTCCTCGCTGGCGCCGCCGCGATAGTTGACCGCGGTGTCGATCATGTTGCCGCCGGCCTCGGCGTATAGGTCCAGCATCCGGCGGCACTCCGGCAGTGGCGCGCCGACCCCGCCCTGCTCGCCGAAGGTCATCGCGCCGAGGATCAGTTCGGGGACGCGCAGGCCGCTGCCGCCCAAGGTGCGGTACCTCACGCCGTCACCGAGCCGTCGAACAGCTCCGCCGCGCGGGCGGCGATCTCCTCCTGCGGCACGTCCCGTACGTGCTGGTCCAGCGCCCAGCGGTGCCCGAAGGGATCCAGCAGCTGGCCGGTGCGGTCCCCCCAGAAGGCGTCGTGCACGGGCTCGAAGACCGTGGCTCCGGCCTCCATCGCCCGCGCCCAGGCCGCGTCGACGTCCGGGACCCGTACGTGCAGGGCGGCGGAGGTGCCGCCGAGAGCGGCGGGTGCGCGCATCCCCAGGTCGGGCAGTTCGCCGGCGACCGCCAGGGCGGTGTCCCCGAGGAGGAGTTCGACCGTGAGCGTACGGCCGTCGGGCAGAGTCAGCCGGCTCGTCTCCCGCGCGCCGAGGGCGTCGGCATACCAGGTGGCGGCCTGGTCCGGATCGGTGACGACGAGGTGGATCGCTATCTGAGTCACGAGGAGACCATACATAGTGTATGGACATCAAGTCCATACACTATGTCCACGGTCGTTAGGATGGACGGCATGCCTGCCAAGCGGACCGCGCCCTCCGCCCGCCGATCCGGGCCCCAGCCGACCCCCGCGGAGCTGCGCGAACGCATCCTGTCCGCGACGCGCGAGCTGCTCCGCGGACGTCGCTTCGACGACCTCAGCGTCGCCGACGTCCTGGCCGCCGCCGGGGTCTCCCGGGCCAGCTTCTACTTCTACTTCCCGAGCAAGCAGGCCGTGCTCGGCGAGCTGGTGCGCGACGCGGTCGCGCAGGGGCAGCAGGCGGCACGCCCCTGGATCGCCCAGGAGAAGGACCCGATCGCCGCGCTGCGGGCGGGCGTGAGCGACGGCGCCCGGCTCTGGCGCGAGAACGCGGGCGTGCTCATGGCGATCGTGGAGAGCTGGGGATCGGACGAGGGACTGCGGGACCTCTGGCTCGAGCAGATGGACACCTTCACCGAGGCCGCCGCCGCGCGGATCAACGCCGATCCGCACGCCCGCGAACGGCTCGGCTCGATGGATGTGCGCGCGGTGGCCGCCTCCCTGACCTGGATGGGCGAGCGCCTCTACTACCTGGCCGCGGCCGGCGTCCCCCCCTTCGACGACGAGCGGGTCCTCATCGACACCCTGACGAACGCCTGGACGTCGGCCCTGTACGGCGCCACGGTGACCCGCGCGGAAGCCGTACGAGGCCGGGCGGACAAACCGCGCAGCGGTACCTGACGGGACGGACCGCCGGTTGACTGGTGATCATGGCTTCATCGGCGTTCGAGACGACCTGGCCGAGATCCGCCGCCGGTCGGCCGAGCCCTGGTACGAGGAGGCGTTCGCCGCGCTGGAGGCGTGGGAGTCCGGTGACGAACGCCAGGAGACCTACCTCGCCGCCCGGCCGTTCTTCTACAGCCCCTGGGATCGGGCGGCCGAGGCGCACGCCCGTTCGTACCCGCGGGTACCCGCGGCGGCCAGGGGCTTCTTCGGCGCGCGCGCGTTCGACCCGGCCGCCACCCGTACGGCTCTCAAGGGGCTTCCGGCACCCGTCCTCGTGATCTCCGGGGAGAACGACCCGGCCCCCGCTCCCGCCCAGGCGGCCGCGTACGCCGCGCTCTTCCCCGAGGGGCGGAGTGCCACGGTGCCGGGAGCCCATTTCCCCTGGGTCACCGCTCCGCGGGAGTTCGCGGTGACGGTCGAGCACTTCCCCGCCGGTTGAGCCGATGAGCTTCGGGGTCCACGCGCGGAAGGTGCGTGACACGACCCTGCCGTACGGCCGGCGGGTGGCCGCGCTCCGGTCCTGCGTTCAGCTGTATCGGCCGGAGGCCGATCAGCGGCGCGACGGGCCGATGGCGTACCTCCGCTTCCGCGACCTGTCGGCGGTCGCCCGGTTCGTACAGATCGCCGCGGGAGCCGAGTGAGCGAGGGCCGGAAGGCGCGATGCCCGGGGGGAAGCACCGCCCCGCCCGCCAGACGGAGACGCTGAACCGGATCCCGCTCACGGCCGAGGCGATCCCCAGGACGATCGGTGCCGCGCCGAGCCGCCTCTGGTTCACTGTGATCGTGACCTCATCAGCGTTCGAGACGACCAGGCCGGACCAGATCGCCTACCTCGACCGGCTCGCCGCGACCGGGCTCGGCCGCTCGTACAAGCGGCTCATGCTGGAGGAACTGGACGTACGCGCCGGCCAGACGGTGCTGGACCTCGGCTGCGGTCCGGGGACCGACCTGGATTCGCTCGCCGACGCGGTCGGTCCCGGCGGCGAGGTGGTCGGCGTCGACCTCGAGCAGCGCATGGTCGACACCGCGCGGGAGCGCACCGCCGGCCGGGCCTCCGTGGAGGTACGCCTCGGCGACGTCCACGACCTGCCACTGACGGACGACGTCGCCGACCGGGCCCGTACGGACCGCGTCCTGCAGCACGTCGCCGACCCCGTCCGGGCGCTCGGCGAGATACGCCGGGTGCTGCGGCCCGGCGGGCGGCTGGTCATGGGCGAGCCCGACTGGGAGACCCTGGCCATCGATCACCCGGACGGCGACCTGTCGCGCGCCTACACCCGCCACGTCGCCGACGAGGTGATCCGCAACGCGAGCATCGGCCGGCAGCTCGCCCGGCTCGCCGCCGACGCCGGCTTCTCCGTGCCGGCGGTCCTTCCCGTCACGCCGGTCTTCCGGGACGTGCGGGCGGCCGACCGGGTGCTCGGGCTGGAGCGCACCACCGGGCGCGCCGTCGCCGCCGGGTACCTCGCCGAGGAGGACGCGCGACGCTGGCTGGACCATCTCCGGAGCGGCCCGTTCCTCGCCGCCGTGACCTTCTACATCATCGTCGCGGACGCCTGACGGGCGACCCGCCGGGAGGGCCCGGAACTTCGGCCGGAATTCGACCCGGCGACCGCGTCCCGGCCGGAGCGCCAGCCGGAACCGGGTCGCGGAACCGTCTTCCGGCCGGAGCGCCAGCCGGGGCGGAGCCAGAAGACCGCGTCCCGGCCGGAGCGCCGCTCAGGGTGAGCCCGGCGACCGCCTCACGGCCGGGACGGCGGGCCGGTCAGTCGGTGCCGGACTCCATCGCCGCGTGGTCGAGAAGCTCATCGTCGGCGGAAATGGTCTGTCCCCGGCCGCTCGGACCGCGGGAGGCGATCGCCTCGGCGCCGCCCTCGGCCATCGCGCCGATCAGCCCGGTCGAGGCCGCCTGCTCGGCTCCGATCAGGGTCGGGTGCGGGCGGTTGCTGCCGACCATGCCCAGCGCGGCGTACTGCTCGAGCTTGGCCCGGGAGTCGGCGATGTCGAGGTTCCGCATCGTGAGCTGGCCGATCCGGTCGACGGGCCCGAACGCGGCGTCCTCGGTCCGCTCCATGGACAGCTTGTCCGGGTGGTAGCTGAACGCCGGCCCTGAGGTGTCCAGGATGGAGTAGTCCTCGCCGCGCCGCAGCCGCAGGGTGACCTCGCCGGTGACGGCCGTGCCGACCCAGCGCTGCAGCGACTCGCGCAGCATCAGCGCCTGCGGGTCCAGCCAGCGGCCTTCGTACATCAGCCGGCCCAGCTTGCGGCCCTCGTTGTGGTAACTGGCGAGGGTGTCCTCGTTGTGGATGGCGTTGACCAGCCGCTCGTAGGCGGCGTGCAGCAGCGCCATCCCGGGCGCCTCGTAGACGCCCCGGCTCTTGGCCTCGATGATGCGGTTCTCGATCTGGTCGGACATGCCCAGGCCGTGCCGGCCGCCGATGGCGTTGGCCTCCAGCACGAGGTCGACGGCGGAGCCGAACTCCTTGCCGTTGATCGTGACCGGCCGCCCGGCCTCGAAGCCGATCGTGACGTCCTCGGCGAGGATCTCGACCTCGGGGTCCCAGAAGCGCACACCCATGATCGGCTCGACGATCTCGATGCCGGCGTCCAGGTGCTCCAGCGACTTGGCCTCGTGGGTCGCGCCCCAGATGTTCGCGTCGGTGGAGTAGGCCTTCTCCGTGCTGTCCCGGTAGGGCAGCCCGTGGGCGAGCAGCCACTCGGACATCTCCTTGCGGCCGCCGAGCTCGTTGACGAACTGCGCGTCGAGCCAGGGCTTGTAGATCCGCAGGGAGGGGTTGGCGAGCAGGCCGTACCGGTAGAACCGCTCGATGTCGTTGCCCTTGAAGGTGGAGCCGTCGCCCCAGATCTGGACGTCGTCCTCGAGCATCGCCCGCACGAGGAGCGTGCCGGCGACGGCGCGTCCGAGCGGGGTGGTGTTGAAGTACGTGCGGCCGCCGGAGCGGATGTGGAAGGCCCCGCAGGCCAGGGCCGCCAGGCCCTCTTCGACCAGGGCGGCCCGGCAGTCGATCAGCCGGGCGACCTCCGCGCCGTACGCGGTGGCGCGCCCGGGCACCGAGGCGATGTCGGGCTCGTCGTACTGGCCGATGTCAGCGGTGTAGGTGCACGGGACCGCACCCTTCTCGCGCATCCACGCGACCGCTACCGAAGTGTCGAGGCCGCCGGAGAAGGCGATCCCGACGCGTTCGCCGACAGGCAGGGAGGTCAGCACCTTGGACATGAGCACAAGTATGCACGCCAATGCATCGGTATGCAAGACGGTGTGGATTCCGAACGCGCCGAACCTCGTCCTCCCCGGGCGCGTCACAACTCCCCGACGGGGGCCGCGGTGGGACCGATCGGCAGGAGAAGGACTTTGAACCTCGACGCACGGACGGTGCCGGACCCCCGGACGGCCGGGCCGGACCGACCGGCCCGGCGGAGGCTGATCGCGCTGCTCCTGGCCCTCGCGGCCGCGGCGGCCGGGGTCCTGGGCCTGGTCACCGCGGATCACGGCCTCGATCGCCGGTCCGCCGTCGTGGCCGGCGTCCCCGTCGAGGTGGTCCGCCCCGCGCGGACGACCGGCCGGCTGCCCGGCGTCGTCGTCGCGCACGGCCTGAGCGCGAGCAGGCAGCTCATGCGCGGTTTCGCGGACACGCTGGCGCGCCGCGGTTACGCGGTCGAACTGGTCGATCTCGCCGGACACGGTGCCGACACCGAGCGGCTGCCGGGCATGGGGGAAGGGCCGGCCGCCGAGGCGCGCCTCGGCCACGACCTGGACGCCGCCGTCGGCCACCTGCGCGCCCTGCCGTGGGTGGACCCCGGGCGGATCGGGCTGCTCGGTCACTCGATGGGCGCCGCCGCGGTCCTGCGGTACGCCGCCGCGCACCCGGACGTCCGCGCCACAGTGGCGATCTCCCAGGGCTCGATGACGTTGCCCGGCTCCGCCTCCCGCCCGCATGACCTGCTCCTGCTCGCCGGCGGCCTGGAGTTCCCCGGGTATCCCGACGGCGCCGTGGCCGCGCTGCGCGCCGCCTATCCGGGTGGCCGGGCCGGCGTGACGTACGGGGATCCGCGGGCCGGGACCGCCCGCCGCGCCGTGGTCGTCGGCGGTGTCGAGCACGTCTCCGTCCTCTTCGCCCCGCGGACCCACCGGGAGGTCGCCTCCTGGTTCGACGCGGCGTTCGACCGTCCGGCGATGCGTGGCGGCGTGGGCCTGAGCCCGGTACGGCGCGCGGCGTCGGCGATGCTGCTGCACCTGGCGGCCGTGCTGAGCTTCGGCGCGATCGCCTCGGCGCTGCTCGGGCGGGTGCCGGCGCCCGGCCGCGAGCGCCGCCGCGTCCCGCTTCCGGTCGCGCTCGGCGTACCCGCGGCCGCCGTCGTTGTGGCCGTGCCGGCCATGGCGGCACTCCCCCGGGGCCTGCTGCCGCTCGCGGTGGCGGGCCCGCTCGCCGGTTACCTCGGCGTGACCGGCGCCGTGATCCTGCTCGCCCTCCGGATCACCGGGCGCACCGGAGGTCGCACTCCGCGGCTCACCGAACGCCCCGCCGACGAGGCCCCGCGGCTCACCGAGCGCGTCGAAGGCCGGGTGCGGCGGCTCGCCGGGCGCACCGCCGGCCGGAATCCGCGGCGGCGGGCGACGATCGTGGCCGCCGTGGTCCTGGTGGTGTGGACGGTGCTGTCGTTCGCCGTACCTGCGCAGCTCGGCTGGGCGCACGCCGTCCCGGTCGGCCCGCGCGGCTGGGCGCTCATCCCGATCACGGCCTGCGCCGCGCTGTTCTTCCGCGGGGTCGAGGCACTGTGCGCCGGGTACGGACGGCGCGCCGCGACCGCGATCCACGCCTGGACGACGGGCGGGGCACTGGCCGGCCTGTGCCTGGCCGTGTTCCTCGGCGCGGCCCCGCCGTTCGTCCTCCTCGTGGCGCCGTTGCTCGCCGCGCTGCTCGTCTGGCAGGGCGTTCAGGCGGCGGCGCTGCGCGCGGTCCGGGCCCCGGCCTGGCTGACCGCCGTGGTCGGCGGCGTGCTCCTGGCCTGGCCCATCGCCGTGACGATGCCGATCGGCTGAGCCGCCGGCTCAGACGGCGCGGTGGTACGGGTCGGGCCAGGCCGGCTCGGCGCCGAGCGTACGGGCCGCGCGGTTCGGCCAGTACGGGTCCCGCAGCAGCTCGCGTCCCAGGAGCACCGCGTCGGCGCGCCCGGCGGCGACGATCTCCTCGGCCTGCCGGGCCTCGGTGATCTCACCGACGGCGGCGACCGCCACGTCCGTCTCGGCCTTGATCTGCTCGGCGAACGGCACCTGGTAGCCCGGCCCGGTCGTGATGCGCGCGCCGGGGGCGATGCCGCCGGTGGAGACGTCGATGAGGTCGACGCCGTGGGCGAGCAGCTCTTTGGCCAGCCGTACGGTGTCGGGCGCCGTCCAGCCCTCGCGGTCGTCCTCGGGGTTCTCGCTCAGCCAGTCCGTCGCCGAGAGCCGGTAGAACAGCGGGAGCTCGTCGGGCCAGACGGCGCGTACGGCGTCGACGACCTCGAGCGCGAGCCGGATCCGGTTCTCGAACGAGCCGCCGTACTCATCGGTGCGATGGTTCGTGTGCGGCGAGGCGAACTGGTGGATGAGGTACCCGTGCGCGCCGTGGACCTCCGCCACCTGGAATCCCGCGTCGAGGGCCCGCCGGGCGGCCGCCGCGAAGTCCTCGACGATGCGGCCGATCTCCTCGCGGGTGAGCTCGGCCGGTGCCGGGCCGTCCGTGGTGAACGGCTGGGGGCTCGGGGCGACCGGCCGCCAGCCGTACGGCTCGTCGGGGGCGATCGGGCCGCCGCCCCGCCAGGTGCGCTCGGTGGACGCCTTGCGGCCCGCGTGGGCGAGCTGGATGCCGGGCACGCTGCCGTGCGCGCGCAGGAACGCGACGATGCGGGCGAGCCCGTCGCGCTGCCGGTCGTTCCAGAGACCGAGGTCGGCCGGACTGATCCGGCCCTCCGGATTCACCGCCGTGGCCTCGGTGATGATCAGGCCCGCGCCGCCCACCGCGCGCGCGGCCAGGTGCGCGAGGTGCCAGTCGCCCGCGACGCCCGTGTCCGGTCCCTCGTCCGGGGCGGAGTACTGGCACATCGGCGCCATCCACACGCGGTTGGGGAAGGTCAGCTCCCGCAGGGTGAGGGGCTCGAACAACGCACTCACGGATCATTCTCCTTCGACCAGGGTCTTAGTACGATATACGTCGTACTAAGTACGAACCGGGCCGGCAGGCCGCCTGCGGATGATCCATTCGGCGACGGCGACGTTGATCACCCAGGCGAGGGCCATGAGCACTCCCTTGCTGACCGTGCCGAGCGGCCCGACGAGCAGCATCCAGGGCAGTTGCGTCAGCACCTGCGTGCCCGCGCCCAACCCGATCGCGTAACCGCGGATCATCCAGGCGCGGTGCCGCGCGAACGCCCGGCGCCGGATCGTGGTGTAGCCGAGGACGAGTGACACCACCATGGCCGATCCGAACACCAGCCGGAACGCGGTGACGAGGTCACCGACGTCGTCGGGGCGGGGATAGAACACGGTCATCCACAGACCCGAGAGCGCCGCCGCGAGCCCGGACGGCACCAGGACCCTGCCGGCGACGCGGTGCAGGCCGGGCCTGCGGCGGCGCAGACCCGGAGCGAACTGGAACGCGCCCAGAACGCTGAACAGGCTCACCCCGACGATGTGCACGACCACGGGCACGGGCGAGGCGAAGAACCGGGCGTTCTCCGGCGTCACCTCGGCGCCACCGGCCAGTTCCGTGACGCGGACCATGCCCGCGACCACCGGAACGAAGCTGAGCGCGATCAGCCCCGCGGGAATGAGCCGGTTCGCCCTGGCGTGTACGGGCCGCTGCATGCTGGGGGAGGAGGTCACGGCGAAGTCCCTTCTGAGTCCCGGCCGACCGGCGGCGCGGGCGGGTCGCCCCGGTCGCGTCCTCGCCGGTCATGGCTTCGATCGTGACCTGCGTGGCGGCGCCGGTCATCGGGAGAAGGGCCCGCTCCGCGCGGCCGATCGGCCGAGGGAAGGGCCGTACTTTCGGCCGGGCGTTCAGCGTTCGGGAGCGCCGGCGGGCCCGAACCGGTTGCCGACGCGCTTCGTCTCGTACGCCCAGATGGCGACGTCGACGCGGTTCCGGACGCCGAGCTTGGTCATCAGGCTCGTGACGTGCGTCTTCACCGTGCTGAGAGTGATGTGCATCTCGTCGGCGATCTCACCGTTCGTCCGTCCCCGTGCCACCGCGACGAGGATCTGCTCCTCCCGGTCCGTGAGCGCGTCGATGGGTTGCACGGCCGGTGACGCGGGCTCGGTGTCGGCGAACGCCCGCAGCAGTCGCGCGGTGACGCTCGGCGCGATGAGCGCGTCACCGTCGGCGGCGGCGTGGACGGCCTGGGCGAGCAGGGCGGGACCGGCGTCCTTGAGCAGGAACCCCCGGGCGCCGGCCTTGAGCGCGGCGTAGACGTACTCGTCGAGGTCGAACGTGGTGATGACCACGACCGCGAGAGGGTCCTCGACGCCCGGACCGGCGAGAAGCCGGGTCGCTTCGATGCCGTCCGTCCCGGGCATGCGGATGTCGAACAGGCACACGTCCGGGCGTTCCCGCCGGGCCAGTTCGACGGCTCGCCGCCCGTCGGCGGCCTCACCGACGACCTCGATGCCCGGCTGGGCGTCGAGGATCATCCGCAGCCCGGTACGGACGATCTCCTGGTCATCGGCGACGATCACGCGAATGCTCATCTGACCTACCCGGTTCGCGGCAGTACGGCGGTCACGGTCCAGCCTCGGCCGGGGCCCGGGCCGGCCTCGCAGGTGCCGCCGAGCAGGCCGGCGCGCTCGCTCATCCCGATGAGCCCGTAACCCGGCGACGCGTTCGGGCGCACGAGACCCGTGTCGCCGTCGTCGCTCACGCACAGGCGCACCGACGTGTCGTCGGCGGCGACGCTGACCTCGATGCGGGTGGCGTGGCGGGCGTGCCGCCGGGCGTTGGTGACCGACTCCTGCGCCAGCCGGTAGATCGCCGCCGCGACCGACGGCGGAAGGTCGCCGAGGTCACCCGCGACCCGAACCGTCACGGCCGGGCCCCCGCGGCCCTGATCCGCGAGCCCTTCGAGGTCGGCGATGTGCGGGCTCGGCGCCAGCTCCGCGGGCCGGTCACGACGCAGGGCACGGACGATGGTGCGCATCTCGGCGAGGGTGCGCGACGCCTCGGCCTCGATCAGGTGAAGCGCGTCGGTCGCGGCCTCCGGATGCGACGCCGCGGTCGCCAGACCCGCCTGGGCCCGGATCGCGATCGCCGAGACGTGATGGGCGACGGTGTCGTGCAGGTCGCGCGCCAGGCGTTCGCGCTCAAGCAGCTTGACCTGGTCGAGCTCGCGCATCCGCGCGCCGGCGCGGTACCGGAACGCCCCGCCCACGGCCATGGCCGCGGACAGGACGGCGACGACGGCGACCGTCTCGGCGAGGCCCGTGTCGCCGGTGACCAGCGAGAGGAGGACCTTGCCCAGAATGATCGCCGCCCCGACGGCGGCCTCCCGCCCGGACCCCCACCGGAACAACGCGTACGGCAGGAGGATCAAGAACACCATCGTGTACAGCCCCGGCGGCTTCCCGCTCGTCAGCAGCGCGGACAGGGCACAGGCGACGAAGGCGAACGCGACCACCGGCAGCGGCCGGGTCCGCCGCCACAGCAACGTCGGCGCCAGCCCGACGGCGAGAATCACCGAGAGCGCCCGCCATGGAACCTCCGGCCGCACGACCCCTTCGAGCACCGCGACCGGCACCAGCACGCCCACGAGCGCCCAGTCCCGCCACACCCGCACCGGCGGGTCGGGGGGACGAGGCTCCTGCCACACGGAACGGACGAGACCGGGCACCGCACCATCGTACGAGCGACGGCCCGGCTCCTGATCAGCCGAAAGTACGAGACGTACGCGGCTCGCGGTCCTCCGCGCCGGTCGCGGCGGCGTCCGCGCCGCGACACAATGGCCGGCATGACTCAGGACGGCCCGGACGCAACGAGCTGCCACTGCGGCCTGCCCGCGCCGTACGACGACTGCTGCGGGCGTTATCACCGCGGCGACGCGAAGGCGCCGACCGCGGAGCGGCTGATGCGCTCGCGGTACTCCGCCTTCCGCGTCGGCGACGAGGCCTATCTTCTGCGCACCTGGCATCCCTCGACGCGGCCGCCGCACATCGACTTCGACGAGACGCTGCGGTGGGAACGCCTCGAGGTGCTCGGCACTACCGGCGGCGGCTATCTCGACACCGAGGGCACCGTTCACTTCCGCGCCCACTACGTCGTACGGAACCGCCCCGGCCACATGGAGGAGAACAGCCGTTTCGTCCTCCAGGAGGGCGCCTGGCTGTACGTCGGCCCCCTCACCCTCCTGCCGCGCATCGGGTCGTAGAACTCCTCGGAAAAAATCGTGCCGGGGTGTCGATTCCCCGTGCCATCGTTCGACGCGTAGGTGACGGCCGGTCATCGTGTCCGGAACCGACCGGACCCGGCCCGAGACGACAAGGGAGCAGACATGCGATTCCTGCTGATGCACCGCATCGACGAGCGCGCCCCCGAGGCCTGGAACCCCAGCCAGGAGTTCATCGAGAAGATGGGCGCGATGATTCAGGACTGGTCCGAGCGGGGCATCCTGATCACGGCCGAGGGCGTCCACCCGTCCGAGAAGGGCTCGCTGGTCCGCAAGGACCGGGGTGCGGCGACGAAGGTGACCGACGGGCCGTTCACCGAGGCCAAGGAGGTCATCGGCGGGTTCGCGCTGATCAACGCCGAGGACCGGGCGCAGGCCGTGAGGTACGCCCAGGAGTACGCCGACCTGTTCGCCGAGATCGAGGTCGAGGTGCGGCAGGGGGGCGCGGGCGGCGCCCGGCCGAGGAATCGTTCTCGTCCCGGCCCGCCGGCCGGTCAGGTCAGGAGCGGATGCCACCCGTCGCGGTAGCGGACGCCACCGCGGCGGAGCCGTACCTCGTCGTGCCGGGCCCCGGGGACCGGTTCGGTGAGGACCAGTTCGGGTCGTTCGACGACGACGCACACGTCCTCGCCGGGCCACCACCAGCCGCACGAGCGCGCCAGCGCGGCCCAGTCGCCGAGGTGGTCGAGCGCGTCCGGCCCGTACGAGGCCAGCCCGAGCCGGCGCAGGGTGTCGTAGTAGGCGACCCACGCCGCGTCCTGCTGCCCGTACCAGCACACGGGCACGGGCCCGCCGCCGGCGAGGGTGTTCCGGACGGGGACGCGGAAGCCCTGGGCGAGGCTCCGGTGCAGCGCGGCGAGGACGCCCTGATGCAGCACGACGCCCAGGGGAACCCCGGCGTCGAATGCCCGCGACGGCGGCAGCTCGGGCCAGGGTTCCTTGTTCTTGCCTCTGCGTACCGCTGACAGTTCGGGGTCGGTGTGCGCGACACCGGCGCTGAGCGTGCCGCGCAGCTGCGCGGCGGCCATGGCGAGGTCACTGGCCAGTGGGGGCGTTCCCCGCTGCCGTGGATCCCGGATCCGCGCGTACAGCGAATCCAGGGTGGGCAGGCCGGTGACGAACGACATCGCCTGTTGCGGAGAGTCCACCCAGTGGAACCGTGGGCGCGGGCGCAGGATCCTCGCGTAGATCCTGGTCAGATGGTGCTCGGCGGCCGGCCGGTCGGCCGGTCGCGTGGACAGGCCGGAGGCGAGCCACTCTCGCCGGATCTCGGTGGCCTCCTGCCAGAGGCCGAGGGTGCTCCTGATGCGGAGGCCGGCCTTGAGGGGTTCGGCGGCGTCACTGCGCCGCGCGGGCGCGATCAAAGCGCCGGGGCGTCGCCGCCCTTTCGGTTGGTGATCATGCCTCGATGATGGCCCGCGCTCCCCGGTCCGCGCAACCCGCGACGTGAGTCACCATGACCGGCACGCCAGGCCGGGTACAGGACAGACTCCGCCCGGTATTCGCGGCAGACTTCACGGTATGACCCGACCGACCGCCCGGGTGCTCGCCCTGCTGGAGATCCTCCAGGCCGGCGGCACCCGCACCGTCGCCGACCTCGCCGACCGGCTCGGCGTGGACGAGCGTACCGTCCGGCGGTACGTCGACCACCTGCTCGACCTGGACGTCCCGGTCCGGTCGGTACGCGGCCGGTACGGCGGGTACCGCCTCGCGCCGGGGTACCGGATGCCTCCGCTGATGCTCACCGACGAGGAGGCCCTCGCCGTACTGCTCGGCCTGGTCGCCGGCCGCCGGGCCGGGCTTGTGACCACGTCCGTCACGGCGCTGGAGAGCGCCGCCGCGAAGGTGCGCCGGGTGCTGCCCGAGGCGCTCGGCCGCCGGTTGGAGGCACTGCTGGCGACCGTGGAGTTCACCGCTCCGTCCCGTACCGTGACCACCCCGGAGACGGGCGTGCTGCTGGTGCTCGCGGAGGCCGCGCGGCATCGCAGGCCGGTCGCCCTCGGCTACACCTCCTGGGGCGGGCGGCGCAGCGAACGCACCCTGCAGCCGTACGGGATCGTCCTGCACTCCGGGCGCTGGTACGTCACCGGGGCGGACTCGGCCAGCGGTGAGGTGCGCACGTTCCGGCTCGACCGGATCGAGTCCGCGACGGCGCTGCAGGGGTCGTTCGAGGTGCCCGAGGGGTTCGACCCGACCGCCCGGGTGCTGTCCGGACTCGCCGAGGTGCCGTACCTGCACGAGGTGTCGGTGCGGATCCAGGGCTCGGCCGAGGAGGTTCGCGCCCGCCTCCCGGCCGGCATCGCGACGGTCGAGGACCTCCCGGCCGACGCCGCGCCGGACTCCGTCGACGCCGCGCCGGACTCCGCCGACATGGCTCGTGACCTGCCGGAGCCCTGGGTACGGGTCCGGCTGCGGGCGGAGCGGCTGGAGTGGGTCGCCGCCCTGCTCGCCTGGCTGGACCGCCCGTTCGTGATCGAGTCTCCGGACGCCCTGCGCGACCTCGTGCACGCCCTGGCCCGCCGGCTCGCCGCCTGCGCCGACGCCGGCTCGGAGGCGGAACCCCCGCCGGCGCGGCCGGACCGCCCGTGACCGCGTTCCCGCGTCAGGCGACCGCGGCACCGGCGGAAGCGACCTGTTCGTCGGCTTGGGCTCGCTGAACTTCGCCCTAGGCAGGGGCTCGGCGACGACGACGAGCGTGCTGCTCCTCTGGCAGCGAGGCACGGTGCCGCGCCGGTGCGCGGCACCGGTCAGGCGGGCTGCCACAACTCGATCCGATTGCCCTCAGGATCGGTGACCCAGCCGAAGCGACCGACGCCCTCCATGTCCTGCGTTTCCGCGGCCACGTCCGCGCCCTTGGCGCGCAGCTGCGCGAGCATCGCGTCGAGGTCGTGGACCCGGAAGTTGAGCATGGTCCGCTGGGCGGGCGACCCGAAGTAGTCGATCTGGGAGTCGAACGCCGCGAACACCGTCGGCCCGGCCTCCTGGCGCCACCGGCCCTTCTCGTCGGCGTCCAGGCCGAGGCAGTCGCGGTACCACGCGCTCAGGGCCGCCGGGTCGTCGGCCCGCATGAAGTACCCACCGATTCCAAGCACACGTTCCATGCCGCCATCGTGCCAGGACGGCGATCGAGCGGTCCGGTCCGCACCATCGCCCGCGTCACCCCGCAGGCCGTATCCGGCATTCGGCACGACCTTCGCCATTCCGATGACCGCAGTCGGGTGGATATCGTCCGAGAAGTCCGCCAAGGAGACCAGGGTGACCGTGTCAGCAGAGCTCGCCGAGATCCACCAGTGGTGGGCACAACGATCCGGCCTCACGAGCCGGCCGACGGCCTTCCGGATCGCCGGCAGCGCGTACGACCAGGTCACCCCCACCGGCGTCGACAACCCGTACTGGGAGATCGTCCGGCAGCTCCCGGCGGTGCGCGAAGCGGGGCGGGCCTGCCCCGACGGTTTCGCACGCGGACTCCCCGTCGGGCATCACCTGCTGACCAAACGCTATTCCTGGGCGATCCCCTCACCGGGCGACATCACCTGGCTCATCCGGATCCTCCACGGACGCGGCCTGGTCGAGATCGGCGCGGGCTCGGGCTACTGGGCGTGGCAGGCGGCACAGGCCGGCATCGACGTCGTCGCGTACGAGCCCGTCAGCCCCTCCGCCAACGGCTACACCGACGGCACCGAATACTTCGCCGTCCGGCGAGACGGCCCGGCCGCCGCCCGGCACCATCCCGACCGGGCGCTCCTGCTGTGCTGGCCATCTCATGACGACTCGTGGGCGACCGACGCCCTCCGCGCCTACACCAGCGACCTACTGATCTACATCGGGCAGGGCGCGGGCGGCCACTGCGCCGATGACGGCTTCTTTCAGCTCCTCGCCCGGGCATGGACGCCGATCGCCTCCAGCGGCCACCACGTCACCTGGCGGCATACCCCCAGCACGATGACCGCCTACCGCCGCGGGACCGGACCGCGGCCGCGGTGATCGCGGCCCGACCGGACGACCACCCGGTACGCGTGAGGCCGCCGGCGCGGGCATGCCCACGACGACGGCAGGAGCGTCGGCGCAACGCCAAGGGGGGCGTGGCGCCGAACGTCTCACAGTTTGACGAGCTTGGCGTACGGCGCGGGGATCCGCTCGATGTGCGAACCGAAGTCCACCATCACGGCGATGCCTTCCTCGACACCGGTGACCACACCGAGACCGTACCGATCATGGCTCACCTGGTCCCGCAGAGCGAAGTGCTCGACGGGCACGGCGACCGGGGCTTTGAAGGGACTGGTGGGCAGGTGACGCCGGGTCGCGGCGTGGGAGCGTTTCATTACGCACCAGTATGCGCCATGTCGCCGATCGGCGCCCGCACGAACCCCCAACCGAGTCCCAAGTACCCGTACGAGTGTGGACGGCGGCTTCACGAACCTACGAAGCGGAGTTCCGCTCACCGGCACATCGCGGCGATACGCTCCGCGAAGTCCGGGAACTCCGCTCGCGCCGCCGCCACGATCTCCGCTGCGGGGCGGTGTCTCCCCGGCGCGTGCCGCTCAGCGATCACCCGGAACGCTTCGTTCGGCTCCGTCTCCTGATCTGGGTCGGTGAAAGCCTCCATCGGCCCGAACCCGTCCGCGAACAACCAGAGCAGGTCGCCGAGGTCGCGGGCTATCACGCCGCACTCGCCCTCGGAATCGATGTAGATGACAGGCTGCTCGGTGATCGGGGCACCGGGCCGGACCAGCCAGAAGCCGGCGTAGTCGCCCGACCCCGTACTGCCGAAGAAACGGAATTCGCCGCCGTCGACCTCTGGGTTACCGGTCCACAGACGGAACCACCACGCGGTCTTCTCGGGCGCTTCGAACCGTTGGTACGGCTCGAAGTCACAACCGCGGGACTCGTCGGTCTCTTCGTCGTACTCCCACTCGAAACCGACCTCTGCCACCTCGGCCAGGGCAGTTGGCAAGGCGAGGTTTTCAAGTGTCTCCGTCACCCCCGAGAGACTAACCGCCTCACAACCGACGATTCCGAATAACAACCGCAATGGTGACCGTACGCTCGCCTATCCCTTCATGGCGACGCCGAGCACGATGACGACGACCGTGATGAGCACCCCCAGGACGAGACCGGCCACTTGGGGCGTCACCCGGTGCCGCACCCGCTTCGGCGGCTGAACCCGCGCGGCCGGGTCCGTGCTGAACTCCCACCAGGTGACCACCCGCTGGAAATTCACCGGAAAATCCGGGTCAGGGTATTGAGTGCTGTCCTGGAGCGCCGGCAGTGAGCGGCGCCGCCCGTTCGCGAGGGTGATACGAGCCACGCGCGCCGTCCCATGATTGTTCTTGGTCTCGCGTACCTCGATCCACCGGATCTCGTGCCAGGGATGAGTACGCCCACGCCCGATACCCCAGCAGATGGTTATTCCGGCCGCCCCGACCGTGGTCGAGCTCCGGAGCATCATGGAGATGCCGAGACCGACCAATAGCACCGTCCCGCCCAGCAGCCAGCAGGTGCCCACGGCGCCGAGTCCGGAGAAGGAGACGGCTCCTTCGATGACCAACCCGAGGCCCAGCGCCGCGACATGCGGCCAGGACGGGTGATACCGATCTCTCCCCCGGAAGCTCAGCTCGTTCACGGAGCGCACGCTACATCTCCGGCCCTCGAACGGACGAGTTGCCCCTGACCGGCCGCCGTCCGGCGTCGCTCCTGCTCACGGACGCATCGAGAGCTTCTTGATCGCTCCTACCTGGCCGACCGGCGCACGTAGGCGCCCGCTCTGGTCGCGCAGGCGGCAGCGTGGGCGCTCTCATCGGCGACGGTCTCGTTCAGCGGGTCGCCGCTGACCAGGAAGCGGTAGTACAGCGGGGCGGAGACCGCGCGGACGACCTCGGAGGCGTCGGTGCCCTCCGGCGCCTCGCCCCGCTCCACCGCCTGATCGACGCAGGGGGACCACTCGTCGATGCGGGTGGCATAGAAGCGGTGGAGCGCCTCGGCGGTGCGCTGGTCGGTGGTCGCGGCGGCGATCACGGCCTTGAACAACACGCCCTGGCGCTCGTCGGTGAGGGTGCGCACGACCAGCCGGGCGTTGGCGCGCAGGTCACCGTCCAGTGAGCCGGTCTCGGTGCGCGGGACGGACTGCTCGGCCATGTCCACGAGCAGGTCGGCGACCAGCACCTGCGGGGTTCGCCAGCGGCGGTAGACGGTGGTCTTGCCGACCTCGGCTCGGCGCGCGATCTCGGCCAGGTCGACGCCGTCGAAGCCGCACTCGATCAGCGCGTCCTCGGCGGCGCGCAGCACCGCGGTGCGCACCCGGGCGGTCCGCCCGCCGGGCCGGAGCATGCCGGGAGCGGCTCCCTCATCGGTCATAACGGGACTCCAGTTTCATTTGCGCGAATCCTCTGCTACCGTCATCGCCATCCTAACGGAACTACAGAACCGTTAACTACTGGAGGACTCCCATGGCCGCACCCACCACGGCCCTTCCCACCGCACCCCCACTACGGATGGTCGGCCGCGAACGGCTCCTGCTGACCCTGCTGCTCGGCGCCCAGTTCATGGTCGCCGTCGACTTCTCGATCCTGAACGTCGCACTGCCCGAAGTGGGCGCGGGACTCGGCTTCTCGCTGGCGAACCTGCAGTGGATCGCCACCGCGTTCGCCCTGGCCGCCGCCGGATTCACCCTGCTGTTCGGCCGGGTGGCCGACCTGGTCGGGCGCAAGCGGCTCTTCATCGGCGGTATGGCCGTCCTCGGCGCGGCCTCCCTGCTCGGCGGCCTGTCCACCGGACCGGTGATGTTGCTGACCGCCCGCGTCCTGCAAGGCCTGGCCACCGCCGCCGTCACCCCGGCCGGACTCGCCCTGCTGACCACCGCGTTCCGGGAGGGGCCGCTGCGCGAACGCGCACTCGGCCTCAACGGCGCACTGATGTCGGCCGGATTCACCGCCGGCGCGATCCTGGGCGGCCTGCTGACCAGCCTGCTGTCCTGGCGCTGGGCCTTCCTGATCAACGTGCCGGTCGCCGCTCTGATCGTCGCGCTCGCCCCCCGCATGATCGACGATGACCGGTCGGGCGACCGCCCCCGCCTCGACGTCCCCGGCGCCGCGACCGTCACCGCCGGCCTGCTGCTGCTGGTGTTCGGCCTCACTCAGGCCGGCGAGCACGGCTGGACCACCCCCGCCACGCTCGTCGCGCTCGTCGCCGGCGCCGCGCTCATGGTCGCGTTCTGGTTCGTCGAGCGGTGGGCCGCCGAACCGCTCGTTCCCACCGCCCTGCTCGGCCGCCGCACGGTGGTCTGGGGCAACCTCGCCGGACTGATCGCGTTCGTCACCGAGACCTCGCTCGTCTTCCTGCTCACCCTCTACCTGCAGAAGGTCCTCGGCTACTCGCCACTGGCCACCGGCCTGGCGTTCGGCGTCCTCGGCCTCGGCACCCTCCTGGGCGGCACCCTCGGCGGACGCGCCGTCGGCCGGTTCGGCGCCCGCGCCACCATCCTCGGCGGAGGCCTGGTGCAGGCCGTCGCCACCGTCACCCTGGTCGCCCTCGGCACCGGCCCGAGCTGGATCGCGCTACTGCTCGCCGCCACCTTCGTCGGCGGTGTCGGCAACATGCTGGTGATCGTCGCGTTCATGGTCACCGCGACCTCCGGCCTCGCGGACGCCGACCAGGGCCGCGCTACCGGCGTCGCCACCATGACCCAGCAGATCGGCATCACCCTCGGGACGCCGGTCATGAGCGCCGTCGCCACCGCCGCCATGGCCGGGCACACCGGCGCCGGAGCGGTGCTGAGCGGGGTACGGGTCGCGATCGGCGTCAACGCCGCCCTGGTCGTCGCCGGTTCCCTGCTCGCCGCCGCCTTCCTCGGCCGCGCCCGCGCCCGCGCCCGGAAAAGCTTCTGAACCCGCCCACGGCCGGAACGGGAGCCGAACCACCCCCCGTTCCAGCCTCAGCCATGTCCTGGGACCGAAGGCGTCGATCATCGGGTGGGCGTGGGTGCTCGGCCCGCGATCAGTGCCGCGACGAGCGCGAGCGTGAGCCCGACCAGGGTGACAAGGGTGAGGGGCTCCCCGAACATCACGGCGCCCCAGAGGGAGGTGACGGGTGCGACGAAGAACATCAGGCTGTTGACGGGAGTGACACCGATGCGCTGCACCAAGAACCAGTAGAGACCGTAGCCGCCGAAGGTGGCGAGCAGGATGAGCCACGCCATGGCGATCCAGAATCCGGACGAGGAAGGCGGGGTGGCGGTCCCGGTGGCGACGGCGAGGACGGTGAACACGAGGGCCGAGGTGGTGCAGTGGATCGCCAAGGCCTGCAGGGGCGGGGTGAGCACGTTCGCGCGGCGTTCGAGGATCGTGGACGCGATGAGGCTGAGCATGCCGGCGAACGGGATCAGGTAGGCCCACGTGGGGGCGTGAGCCGCGGGTGAGGAGGCGTTCGTCCAGCTGACGATCACCACGCCGGCGAGCCCGAGCACCAGACCCGCCCACTGACGCCCCACCACTGCGACGCCGAGCAGCGGGCCTACGAGCGCGCCCGCGACGAGTGGCTGGACCCCATCGACGAGGGCCGTGGTGCCCGTGCTCACCCCGAGCCCGATGGCCCAGTAGACCGTGAGCAGGTACCCGGACTGCGAGAGCAGGCCGATGAGCACGTGGCGTGCGACGTCGCCGCGCGAGGGCCGTGGGGATCCTCGCCCGAGTCGTGCCGGCACGGCCGCGAGGAGGAGAACCGCCGGCGGCACGAACCGCCACATCAAGATCGTGGTGACCGGGGCTTCGGCGGCGCCGAGCTTCGCGCCGACGAACCCCGAGGACCAGCAGAGCACGAACAAGGCCGCGAGCACACCCGTCGACCACGCTCGCAACCCGCGAGGTATACCGATCTGTATACTCATGTGGCGTCACTATACAGATTGGTATACTGCTGCCGTATCCTGGGCGTCATGAGCGACGTCATCGACTGGACCCCCAAGGCGCACGCCGTGCTCCAGGCCGCCTCGGAACTGTTCTACGAGCGCGGGATCCATGCCGTCGGAGTCGATGTCATCGCCGCACGCGCCGGAGTCACCAAGAAGACGCTGTACGACCGGTTCGGGTCCAAGGAACGCCTGGTCGTGGAGTACCTGACGGAGCGCGACGACCAATGGCGCCGCTTCCTCGACGACCGGCTGACCCAAGCCGACCCGGCCCCGCGCGGCCAGGTCGCCGCCGTCTTCGAAGCCTCCGCGGCATGGGCTCGGGAACGGGGACGGAAAGGGTGCGCCATGATCAACGCGCATGCCGAGATCAGCGACCCGACGCACCCCGCGTACGCCGTGATCGTGGGACAGAAGCGCTGGATGCTGGCCCTGTTCACCGAGCTGGCCGCCGCGGCCGGCGTCGCCGATCCCCGACAGGTCGGCGAGCACCTCATGCTGCTCCACGAAGGAGCCGTCGTGACCGCCGGCCTGCGCGCCGTCGAAAACGCCTTCACCACAGCGGCCGTCGCCGCCTCCGCTCTACTGAACTGAAGCGCCCCGTCTTCGCGGACGACCGCTCAGAGCGACGGCGTGCCGGATCGCCACGCACTCCACGGCCCGGTGGTCAAGCGGGTCCGCCGGCGAGCAGGCCGTCGACGAGGAGTTGCAGCATCCGGGTGGCCTGGTCGTTGTCGGCGGCGGCGAGCATGATGCCGGCCATGCTGGCCGAGACGTCGGCCGGCTGGACGTCGGCGCGCAGGCTGCCGTCGGCCCGACCGGCGTCGAGGATGGTCGCGATGGCGCCGTTGAGGTGTTCGCGGGTCTGACCGGAGTTGATCGCACCGCTGGCGATCACCGCGCGCAGGGCTTCGGCCATGCCACGTTTGGTGGCGACGAAGTCCTGATAGCGGCGCATCCATTCGCGCATGGCGTCGGGCGGCGCGTGGTCGGCCACCAGTTGCGCGGCCATGGCGCACAGGCGGGTGAGCTCGCTCCGGTAGACCTCCTCGACCAGGGCTTCGCGCGACGGGAAGTTGCGGTAGAGCGTGCCGACGCCGACTCCCGCCTCGCGGGCGATGGCCTCGATCTTGACGGGGTCCGGGCCGGCGGTGAGGGCGCGGGTGGCAGCGTCGATGATGCGCTGCCGGTTGCGTTGCGCGTCCCTTCGCGCGCCGGGGCGTCGTTCGGACTCGGAAACCGGGATCACCTCACAAACGGAATCGCTTCCGTTTCTGCTAGGGTCGGGTCAACCAAGCGGAATCGGTTCCGCTTTCGGTCATCGTAGCTGGAGGGCCACGACCATGGGCACATCGCATGCGTACGCGTACGGAAAGCTGGGCGAACACGATGTCCTGCGGGTCGGCTTCGGCGCCATGCAGCTGGAAAACAGCGACCCCGCGGATGCCGTCAAGGTCCTGCGCCGCGCGGTCGAACTCGGCGTCGACCACATCGACACCGCCCAGTTCTACGGCCCGGTCAACGACCTGATCAGGACGGCCCTGCACCCGTACGCCGACAACCTGCGGATCGTCACCAAGGTCGGCGCGGTGACTCATCCGACCGAGCGACTGGCCGCCGCGCAGAAGCCGGCCGAACTACGGGCGTCGGTCGAGGAGAACCTCCGCGCCCTCGACACCGACCACCTCACGGTCGTCAATCTCCGCCGGGCCGACATGCCGCCGGGCATCATCGCCACCGGCGACCAGGCGGTCGACCTGGACAGCCAGCTGGCCGAGCTGATCGCCCTGCGCGACGAGGGCAAGATCGGCGGCATCGGCCTCAGCCAGGTCAGCCTCGCGCAGCTGCGGCAGGCCCTTCCGGCCGGGATCGTCTGCGTGCAGAACTTCTACAACGTCCTCACCCGTGACCACGAGGACGTGCTGACCGAGTGCGCCGCTCAGGGCATCGCCTGGGTGCCGTACTGCCCGCTCGGATCGGCCTTCGACCAACTGCCCAGCGTCACCGACGACCCGGTGGTCGTCGCGCACGCCGAGCGCCTCGGCATCACCCCGGCTCAGGCCGGGCTGGCCTGGCTGCTCGGACACAGCCCGGCCACGCTGCTGATCCCCGGCACCCGCGACCTCGCGCACCTGGCCGACAACGTCGCGGTCACCGGGATCGAGCTGGACCAGGAGGCGATGACGGCCTTCGACGCGCTGGCCCAGGACACGGCCTCCTGAGCGGAAGTCGCCACGGAAAGCCGCTCGCTTCGCTCGCTCCGTCCTCGGCGTTCACATCGGCAAGGCCGACACCGGCTTCCACAGGTGGACGATTTCGACGACTCCCGGAGCTTCTCTTCGGGCGGTAATCGGGCGTGCGTCTTGATCTCTGGCAGATGGTGCCGCCAGGGAGCAGGAAGCCCCCCTTCGGCCCCGGGAGCACCGGTCCGGAGTGCTCTCCCGCGCGAACGACGAGACGGCGTGACAGACGTTTTCGCGCCGGTGAGCGCTCCGGCTCGCGGGGGGCTGGGAGTCGCGAGACCCCCGCTCCGGACTGGTTCAACCAGCTATTCGACTTCAGTCGACTTGGCGAGCCATTTATCCATGGACTTACTTGCCGCTCTGACACGCGCCAAGCGAGCGGAAGACAATCGTCTATCTATCTCATCGAGGTCCCGACGGATGTCCTCTTTGACCTGGTCGGAGACATTAGGGTCTTCGAGCTGTTCGAGCAAAGTTCGCTTGGCCCGCTTGACCTCGAATACAAGAACCATCCAGTTCATTTGCGCAAAGCAGTAATAAATTACCGAACCAAGAGCAACCGAGACCATCGGCGAAAGGTACAGGAGGACCTGTCCCCAGGTTTTATCCGTGCCGATGTGCTGAGCGGCGGCAATCAGAGCAGTACCGCCCCCGACACCTCCCATACCCGCACTGATCGGCTTACTACGCGAGGATTGCGTGTCGGCCTTGGATCTACTTGAGCGGCCCGCCGCTGACCGAGTCCCCGTCAATTGGACGGCTCCCGATCATCAGGGAGGTCGGCTATCAGCTTCTCAATGAGCAGCCTGGCTTGTTCGGGGTCGGCCGTATTCGCCTCTACGGTGACCTCTTTATTGCCGCGGGTGATCTTGATGTGTCGAATCGAGCGTCGTGCTTCAAGCCAACTTCGAAGAGCAACTCCGAGCGCCCCAATCGAAGCAGCCCCGGCTGTAAATGCTGCAATCGCGTCAATGCCAGCCGCCACGCTCGCCAGCGTAGCTCAAGCTCGGCATGCCTGGAAGGTGCCAGGATCGTGGCTTGAGGTCATCCACTGCACCTCATGCGCGGCAGACCACGCGCCTCCCGCTCATCCCGTCGTGCGGCCGAGTTGACCAGTAGCCGGGGATTGTCCCGCCGGAGTGTCGTCGCTCCGATGAGGATCGCGTCGCTCTCCGCGCGTACCTGGTCGAACCGGTCGAAGTCGGCTTCGTTCGACAGCAGCAGGCGTTCCGGGCTCGTGTCGTCGATATAGCCATCGATGGAGGTCGCCACACTGAGCAGCACCCCGGCTGACGCACATACGAATGAGACCACGTTTGAGACGGCTCTACTGCTCGTCGGCTTACGAGCAATGGATGTTCGTCGCTCCCGGGCTGGACGGGCCGTTGGCCGTGAAGCCGATCGTCACTGACGCGTTGGGTGCGAGGGTGGGCGATTGACTCGGTGCCTTGGCCGTCCACGTGGTGGCGTTCGCGGTGACGGTCGCGTTCCACCCGCTGCCGAGGGTCACGCCGGACGGCATGGTCCAGGTGACGGTCCAATTGTTCCAGGCCGACGTGCCGGAGTTGGTGACCGTCAGCGCCGCCTGGAAGCCGCCCTGCCAGGTGTTGGTCAGGGTGTAGGTCGTTGCACACGAGACCCCGGCCGGCGGGCTCGACGTGCCGGGCGAGGTGGGCGGGGTGGTGGTCGGCGTGCTGCCCACCGGCGGGATCAGGGAGGGCCCGATGATGTCCATCTTGTTCTGGTTCACCGTGACCCAGTCGTCCTGGACGATGCCGCCCGTGTCGCCGGAGTCGGGATTCCACGACCAGTACGTGAACGACATGCCGTTCGTGCCCGAGCCCATATGGCTCATCAGCTTGGTCAACCACTGCGTGTCCAGCGGGTTGGCCAGCGTGCTGCCGAACTCGCCGACCAGGATCGGCGCGGTGTTGTTCTTGTACAGGTAGCCCCAGAAGTGGTCCCAGACGTCCGGCAGGTTGTTCGGGAAGTTCGCGTCCTTGAACCACGGCTGGCGATCGTAGACCGAGATGCCGTAGTCGTGCGCCGAGTACACGAGCCGGTTCGCCACGCTCAGCTGTACCGGGAACTGGGCCGCGGCCGCGAGGTTGCCGCCCCACCAGTCGCATTCCATCGGGTCGTCGGGGACGTTGTCCCACTGGTTCGGCGTACCGCCTGAGGGGCAGCTGACTCCCTCGACGAAGATCAGCCAGTTGGAGTTGGCCTGTAGCACGGCGTTGCCGATGCGCTGCGCGGCCAGCCGCCAGTCGCGGGCGGTGTCGCCGCAGCCCCAACAGGCGCCGGTACCGTTCGGTTCGGTGCCCTCGGCGTGTGGCTCGTTGAACAGGTCGGCGCCGATGACGGTCGGGTTGTTCGCGTAGTGCCGGGCCAGCATCTGCCAGTCGGAGATCTCGCTGGCCTCGGAGACGCTCGAGGTGTACCACAGGGCGGTCTGGCCGGCCGCCGACGGGCGGTGCCGGTCGAGGATGATGCGCATCCCCTTCTGCCCGGCGTAGTCGACGACCTTGTCGAGGATCTGCAGCGGGCTCAACCCGATCAGGTCCGGATTGCTGTCGGTGTTGATACTGGTCGCCTGCGCCCCAGAGCGCAGCGAGTCGCCGGTGAACGGCACCCGGATCGTGTTGAAGCCGAGTTGCGCCATGTGGTCGATCTGCATCCGCCAAGTGGCGTTCCGGCCGGCCCACAGCCCGTGGAAGGTGTGGTTGTCGGTCTCCATGCCGAACCAGTTGAGGCCGGTCAGCCGTACGGTCGCGCCGGTACTGTCGACGATCTTGTTGCCGCTGGTGTGCAGATAGCCGGTGCCGGTACCCGCCGCCGCGGCCGGGGTCGCAGAGGCGGTGAGGGTCACGAGCGCGGCGGCCGCAGCCGTCAAGACCGAGGCGGCCGCGGCGAGCACGCCCTGACCACGCCTACTGTGCGATCGACCCCGCCCCTTCCTGCTGGGAAGCCACCAACGGGAACGACGTGCGACGTCCATGGGGGATCCCTTCGCAGCCCGGACTCTCACCACCGTGGGAAGGAGCGGCGTCATTGTTCGATTTTCGACCGGATGCCGTCAACGACGAGTCCGCTTCCAGCCGGTGACCTGTGGCGACAGATGAAAGCTTTCAGCACGGCGGCAGAGCCCACTCCATCCCGGACGCCGGGCCAGGCAAGGTAGGCGGACAGGTGGAGAGGTAACGCGAGAGGTCATTGAACGCTTCCCAATGACGGGCACCACGAGCAGTGTCGCGTGGAAGGAGACCCCGTGCGCGTCGAGGACGGCCACGAAGTGGTCGAGCCAGTGACAGGAGACCGGCCGGCCGATCCGAACCCGACGGATACGTGTACCACCACGGCGCGGGGACCTAGACTCCGGCCGCGACGCTCACGCCGAGGGCGTCTCGCGCGACTGTGGCCGGCGGGGTCGGCGCGGCTCCCGGCCCGGCTGAGGCGAGCGGTCGGCGGATCACTACGCCGGTGGCGCGGAGGAGTCCGGCGAGCGGGCCGGTTACCGCGATCGGCCCGGCGGGAGCGCCGCCGGGCCGATACCGCCGCCACGACGGCGACCGCATGGGCGCGAGCACGACGGGAACGAAGACCCGGCGATTCTCGTAGCGCGGCCCTGGCCCCGCCCTGGCAACGCCGGCGCATGCCGACCGCAGGGAGAGCGGTGAATGAGACCAAGGATGAAACAGAACGACCCTGGGCGTCCCTCCCAAGGAGAGACGCCCAGGTCAACGTCGGAGCCGCGCTGCCTCTTCGTCCCGGACTACCGGCACGGGCGAGATCTGCTACGGCTCGCCCTATTCATTGAATAGTCACGTGGCTCGTCGACATCGGACGGTTCGGGTAAGTCACGATGTTGTTCCGCGAGATGTAAACGTCGGTGCCGTTTTGGTCGTGGATTACCACGTCGTTATTGCCGGTGGACACCTTGTCGATCCACCTTGCTTGGCCCTGCCACGGGTAGTCGGTTCCCGCATTCGCGAAGCACATCGTGTCCGAGTATCCCGAGCCGTCGTGGTACCAGAGCTGCAAGTAATCAGTAGGGCCGCACGAAACTCGGTCGATTGCGAATGCTTGCCCTGGAATGAAGGACAGGACCAGTGCGGCCGCTCCGACGGTGATGCTGGCGCGCTTGAGCGGCTTTCGAATGAAAGAAAACACTTGACCACCTCAACTCTTGATCGACTCGCCCGGTCACTTTACTGGCACCATAGGCTGTCAAGACATCGGCAACATTGCCTATTTCGCCCCCATCGGCAATCTTGTGTCGAGGGGCTGCTGTCGTAGGTTCAGCGGTAGGGCTTGGCGTCGTGTTCGTCGTGGGCCAAGACGAAGGTGGCGCTCGACGATGCCGGCGAAGGGAACCTCGCGCCGCTGGGGATCTCAGGGTGTAGCCAGCACCACCCTCAAAACGGAAGCCCGCCTGATCGAGCGTCAGGGCGGGGCCGGGCAGGATCGTGCCCGTGAGCACTACCTCGAACCGCAAGCGCCGTATCAGCGCTGTCGCCGTCCTGGGTCTCGCCGCATCAGTGGCCACGACCGGCACCGGACTCGCCGCCACGACCCCGCCGTCCACCGTGCACGCGACCGCCGCCACAGCTGCCGCCGCGCCCCCGCGGTCCTTCCAGGGCACGCTCCCCGCGCCGACCGGCCCCTACGCCGCCGGCGAAGACGTCATCCACCTCACCGACGCGAGCCGTCCCGACCCGTGGGTGCCGTCATCAGGCCTCCGCCAACTGACCGTCACGATGGTCTACCCGGCCGTCCCCGGGACGGGACTCCGGCCCCTTACATGACCCTCGCCGAGGCAGCCGGAGTCCTACAGCGCCGGAAGATGCCGGCGAGCTCCGGCGTCACCCCACAGAACCTTTCCAGCGTCACCACTCACGCCTTCGACGGCGCGCGGCCGCAACACGGCAAGCATCCGCTGGTGGTCCTCTCACCCGCGTACGAGGACCCGCGCATGGTGCTCACCTCGCTCGCGACCGACCTGGCCAGTCACGGCTACGTCGTCGCGCTCGTCGGCCACACCTACGAGGACAGCGGCGAGACGCTGGCGAACGGCCAGACGCCGCCGTGCGCGATCTGCGATGACCCGGCGCTCGACTTCGACTCCGTCGCCGCCAGCCGCGCGCTGGACGTGTCCTTCGTGATCGGCCAGTTGACGCATGGCAATACCGCGTGGCGCCTAGCACACCTCATCGACGAGCACGAGATCGGCATGGCCGGACACTCTCTCGGCGGAGCGGCGGCCGCCGCCACGATGATCGCCGACCCGCGAGTACGGGCCGGAGTGAACATGGACGGCTCCTTCCACCCGGCCCCGAGGCCCGGCCAGATCAACCGGCCGTTCCTCATGCTGGGTGCGGCCGCCTACCACTCGGCCGGCGGCGACAACTGGGGGCAGACCTGGGCCGCCCTCGGCGGCTACAAGAAGTGGCTGACGGTCGCCGGCGCCGACCACTTCAGCTTCAGCGACCTGGACCTGCTTCTGGAGGAGGCCGGGTTCCCGACGCCGCCCCTCTCACCGGAACGCGGGGTGGTGATCACCCGCGAGTACGTGACAGCGTTCTTCGACCAGACGCTGAAGGGGATCCACAGTCCGCTGCTGAACGGCCCCTCGCCGAACGATCCGGAAGTACTTTTCCAGTACTAGGGCCTGTTCGTAGCCGTATAGCTGCAGGCGGGGAATCCGTAGATCACCCAGTGCCCATGCGGTGACGGCCCGAAGAGCCGACGCAGCGGTGCCCTGGCCGCGAGCGGCCTTCACCACCCAGTATCCGAGCGAGCACGCCCCTGGCCGGCATCCCTCAACCACAGTCCGATGGCCCCGATCGGCCGGTCGTTGTGAACGCGCGCGATGACGAACGGGTAGCCGCCGCCCGTTGATGCCCGTTCCCATTGCCGCCGGACGAAGGCTTCGCCCGCTTTCTGCGAATACGCGGCGGGAACCGTTGTGATCAACGGGATGTATTCATCGCTCGACGCCTCCCGGACGAGAGGCAGATCGTTGAGCTCCCAGGGGCGGAGCACCAGATCGTCACCCGCAGTCAGGTGCGGGACCTCCAAGGGCTGAACCACGGTCGCATCCTGCCGGGACACGGGCCGGACCGCACCTCAATGAATGTCGCCAGGGAGGTAGCGCAGGAGAACGATGTCCCCGATCGTGCGGGCTTCCGCGAGCGTCATCCGATTTTCCGGCCCGTACGGGAAGTCGCCCGGGTTGACGAACCGCGGTGCTGCGGGGTCGCCGACGAAGAAGGGCGCGATGGCGAGGTGGATCTCATCGGCGAGGCCGGCGGTCAGGAACTGGGTGTGGATCGTTCCGCCGCCTTCGACCATGAGGCGCTTCACACCTCGCGCCCCGAGGTCATCGAGCATCGCCGAGAAGTCGAGGACCTCCCCGAGCCCGGCGACGTCGGTCAGGTCCCCCAGGCGCTCGCGCAGCTCAGGGACGGCGTCGTCGGGACAGTAGATGAGCTTGTCCCCACCGTGGTGCCAGAATCTCAGGTCACGGTCCAGGGCCCCGCTGCGGGTGACCGTGACCTTCAGCGGGTACGGCGGCAGACCACGCGCCTCCCGCTCATCCCGTCGTGCGGCCGAGTTGACCAGTAGCCGGGGATTGTCCCGCCGGAGTGTGGTGGCCCCGATGAGGATCGCGTCGCTCTCCGCGCGTACCTGGTCGACCCGGTCGAAGTCGGCTTCGTTCGACAGCAGCAGGCGTTCCGGGCTCGTGTCGTCGATATAGCCGTCGATAGAGGTCGCCACACTGAGCAGCACGTACGGGCGCGTGGTCATGTGCTCGATCTTCTGCCTCTCTCTTGAGGGAGGATGGCGGTGAGGTGGTCGATGGTGCCGCTAGGGAGCAGCAGAGGACAGGGATCACGGTGGTCCGCCGGCCGACTGCAACCGACAATGTAACCGCGGCGGCGGCCGTCGCGTACGCGTGAAAAGACGAAGAGGACGTCTCCCTGGAGAGACGCCCTCTTCACGGACGAGCCGCCTGTCGGAATCGAACCGACGACCTATTCATTACGAGTTCGAGTAGGAGCCGTTCAACAATGTCCGCCGAGGTACGTCCGGCCAGCTCAGACAGCTTGTCGCGTACCTCGGCGGACAGACACGTATCCGGGCTTACATACGTCGGAATGAGACCACGTTTGAGACCGCTCTACGATCAGTAAGCCCACATCAAACTGTGCAGGCCGGTGGGTCTACGTCTCATCTCTCCGGTATTTCGCCAGCGTCTGCGGCTATCCGTACAGCCGTGCCTGCCGGTCAAGTCACGGTGCTGCCACCACCGGGCCGGTCATCACCGAACCCAACCCGACGCCGAGAAGCGCTCATCGCGGCATGAGCGTGCGTCGACGGTCGCGGATAGCACAGGCAGTCAATGTTGATAGGCAGGTTTGGCAGGATGGGTTAGTGGCTGGAGAATCTTCCTATGTGGAGCGCGCGCCGATGCCCGCGCTCGCCTCGCTTGTCTCATCCGTTTGGGTCCAGCAGGTCGGCGACCGGGTCGTGACGCAGCGGCACGTGCCTCACGGTGGCGCCGAGGTGCGGTGTGTCCTCGGCGAACTGCCGCGGCTGCTCGGGCCGCTGACCGCGTCGGCGTATCACGACATACCAGCGGGAGGCACGGTCGTCGGGATACGGCTGCGTCCGGGGGTGCTGGGTGGTCTGGTCGGTATGCCGGCCGATGAGCTTGTCGATCAAGACATCGCGGGAACCGATATCTGGGACGACGTGGTCCGCCTGACGGACGTTCTCGGGGAAGCCGCCACGCCACAGGCCGCGCTCGCGGTTCTCCAGTCGTTCCTCGCGCGGTCCGTCGGTGAACTGGACCCGGTGGTGGACGAGGCGGTCGCGCGTCTCATGCCCGGATCCGTTGGCGGAACCGCTGCCTTGCCGGCGCTGCTGTCGATCTCTGAACGCCAGCTGCGACGCCGCTGCCGGGCCGCGGTCGGCGTCGGACCCAAGGAGTTGCACCGCATCCTGCGTTTCCAGGGCTTCATCGCCCGTATCCAGGCCTCGGTCGACCAGCAGGATGCCGCTGACGTCGATTTGGCACGGTGGGCGGTCGAGGCGGGGTACCACGACCAGGCACATCTCAGCCGTGAGTGCCGCCGGCTCGCGGGTTCGCCGCCTGGCGAACTGCTGGCACAGTACGGTGCTGCGTGCGGCTGTGGGCACGACCACGCTGCGTCCTATCTTCCGATGCTCGCAGGAGGAGATGGCCGTTTCGTACAAGAGGGGCGAGCGGTTCCGGCATAGCGTCGCGGTCATGCAGCTGATCACACATCGTTCCCGTTCTGGTCCCAGCATCGGCCCTGAGCCGGCGTGGACGGTCCGAGGAGCCGGGCATGGCGGACCTGGCCACTCGGTGGGAGGTTCGGCGTGATACTCGTCATCGGCGGTCTGGGGTCGATCGGGTCACACACCGCGCGGGCGCTGCTCGACCTGGGCGAATCCGTCGTGGTCACCGCGCACCGGTCGAGCCAAATGCCGGAGTTCCTCGCCGAGGAGCCGGCCGGCCGGATCGTGGTCGAGCCGCTGGACACTACGGAGCGGGAAGCCGTCCTGGACATCGGCAAGCGGCACGAGATCACCGGCATCGTGCACCTCGCGGCCGCCCGCCATGATCTGCCCGATCCGATCGAGTACCTGCGAACCGACGCCTCCGGCCTGCTGAACGTTCTCGAGGCGGCGCGGGCGTGGGGTGTGCGGCGGTGCGCGGTCGCGAGCACGATCGGCGTCTACGCGGGGGTGGAGGAGGTCCCGTGGCGTGAGGACGCCACGCTGCCGGTGGTGGCACCGCATCAGATCCCGGTGTTGAAGAGGACCGCGGAACTGTTCGCCGCGCTGGCCGGCGACAGCGCCGGGTTCGAGACGGTGAGTCTGCGGATCGGCACCATCTGGGGACCGTTGGGGTTGCCCGACAACCCGTTCTTCGCGCTGCCCCGCCTGCTCAGCGCGGCGGTCTGGGGCCAGGACGCCGACCTCAGTCCGCCTCGGCCACCCGCGTACGCCGAGGACGCCACGGACCTGTGCTACGTCAAGGACTGCGGACGGGCGATCGCGTTGCTCATGCTCGCTGAGCATCTGAACCATCGCATCTACAACGTCTCGTCCGGGCAGTTGGTCCGGTACAGCGAGGTGGTCGCTGCGATCAACGCGGCAGTGCCGGGGGCGGACATCGTCCTCCCGCAGGGCCGTAATCCCGACCGGCCCACCGACAACTATCTCGACATCAGCCGGCTGCGGGAGGACACCGGTTTCCGGCCGGCCTACGACGTCGAGCGCGCCGTCCCGGACTACGCCGACTGGCTGCGGCGACACACGCGCTAGCCCAGCCAGCACCACTAAGGAGAGCTCAACATGACCACACTCGACGCCGAGGCCCGTGCTCTGTTCGCCGGACCGAACATCGCCCACATCGCGACACTCCTGCCTGACGGCGGGCCGCACTCGGTTCCGGTCATGGTCGACATCGAGGGCGATCACCTGGTCTTCTTCACCTCACCTCGTTCGCGCAAGAGCCGTAATCTGGCGGCGGACGACCGCCTCGCGATCTCGGTGACCGACCGGGAGAACCTGGTCCGCAGTGCGCTCGTCCGCGGCCGTGTCGCCAGGCGTATCGGCGGTGACGCGGGCTGGGAGATCGTCGATCGCATCTTCTCCAAATACACCGGCGGCCCGTACCCGCGGGGCGAGGAGCGCGAAGCATTCCTCGTCGAACCGACACATGTGATCGTCCCGACGTTCGGCTGAGGAACAGAGATGGCCAGGGTCGTCATGCAGGCGGTCGTGTCGGTGGACGGCTACATCGCCCGTCCCGACGACTCGGTCGGACCACTGTTCGACTGGTACTTCAACGGCGACACCGAGGTGACCGCCGGCGCGAGCGGCTGGACCTTCCATGTCTCGCGGAGGTCCGGGGGCTACGTTCAGGCCTTCTGGGACGCCGTCAAGGTCACGGTGATCGGCCGGCACCTGTTCGACACCACGAACGGCTGGGACGGCAAGCCGGCCGCCGGGGACGAACTGGTCGTCGTCACCCACCGGCCCCTACCGGAGCAGTGGCTCGCCGACCACCAGGACGCACCGTTTCACACCGCCAGCTCCGTCGAGGCGGGCATCGCGCTCGCCAAGGACCTCGCGGGCGACGGTCTGGTTTGTGTGACCGCCGGCGACCTCGGCGGTCAGGCGTTCTCGGCGGGACTGGTCGACGAGGTCGCAATGGACGTCGCCCCGGTGGTCCTGGGTGAAGGGGTGCGGTTCTTCGGCAGCCACACCGGCACGGTGCTCCTCGACGATCCCGACCAGGTGGTCCACGGCGACCGAGTTCTGCACCTGCATTACACGGTGAAGCGCTGACCGATCGACCGCGTCGTCGTGCACCTGCGCCCACCGCTCGGCGCCTCGTTCACGGTGAATCCCAGTACCCCCGGCCATCGCGGGCATCTCTACCAGGCAGCACCGAACCGCCTCATCCGCTCATCGGCATGAGCGCGCCGGCCAGGAAAGACGCGAGGTCAGCGGCAGAGAGCATGGCGGCGGATCACGACGCCATTAGTGCCGAGGAATCCGGCGAGCGGGCCGACCACCGCCAGTACCAGCACCGCCACTACGACGGCGACCGCATGGACACCGAGCGCAACGGAACAGGCACCCGGCAACGCGCTCGACGCTGACGGACGCCCCAGCGGTGCGGAGGCATCCCAGCCGCCGCGGGGTGGGTCGCGCACTCGCCGGCGGTGAATGAGACCAAAAATGAACCGGAACGACGCTGGGCGCCCCTCCGGGGGAGAGACGCCCAGGTCAAGGCCGGAGCCGCCTGTCGGAATCGAACCGACGACCTATTCATTACGAGTTCCGGTACCAGTAGTTCGGCACGGTCCGCTGAGGTACATCTGAGCAGCCAAGACGGCGAGTGGCGTACCTCGGCGGACGGACGCGTATCACCACTTACATGCGTCGAAATGAGACCACGTTTGAGACGGTTCTACGGTTGACGGATCTGCTGTGCCGGTAGCTCGCGTCAGGCTCGCAGGCGCCGAGCGGGCGATCTTCCGCCGATAAGGAATACCGACACCCCTGCTCGTGCCACATCCACTGAGGTAGAGGGTGTCCCGCGTGCGGTCAAAACATCGTTCTGGTTGTCCAGCTCGTACGGCAGGCATCGAATCGTTCGTCCCAGTAGCTCCCAACGCGGCTCCCGGGAGCACGCCATCGTTGCGACATGGAACTATTAGCGATCATCGGGAGCGGCAGGAAGAGGCCACATGCTTGCACAGCCGGACGGGCCACCGGGCACGCAGAAGGCACGAGCCCGGCAGTATGCGCTCTGCACAGTTGCGCTGAGGTACGACCGGATCAGCGCCGGCGCCGAGGGAGTCTTCGACCAGGCGCTGACAAACGGCCTCGCCGCGATCGTCGCTCACATGTGGCCTGGCAAAGAGATCGGCCGGCGCGGTCGTGTGAAGTCGGCCGCCGAACTGCTGGAGGTGATCGCCGAGGAGGGTGTCGCTGCCGACGGCGGCACCATTCAGGTCGTGTACGAACGAGGCGAGGAGCCCGAACCGGAGCCCGAACCGGAAACCCAGCTGGTTGAGGACCCGTTCGGTGGCCCGTCTCGGATCTTCGAACGGACCTCAAGCTGGATGCCGAACTACATCACGGTGAATGCAGCTGTCCTCAAGGGAGCGATCGAAGCCACCCAGGCGATCCGGCACGCACGAGCCACTGACGCCGATACCGACGTGACGCTGTCCGAGGAACAGATCGAGGCACTCGACGCCCTTTCCTACCATCCCGCGCTGGACGGCATGTCGGAACATCTTTACGAGCGAGTCACAGAGGACGATGAGGCCGCCGATCGAGCGGAGGCGGAACGAGCGCTCGCGTACCTAAAGCTTCTCCGAGAAGGTGGCGAGCTGGAGCGACGAGCTGCGATCGACTACCGTGCGGAGTACGAGTACCACTACCCGGACGCGCGCGTCGAGGTCTATCAGTGCCCGGTGTGTGAGAACTACTCCTTGGTCGCGCACGGACACGACGGGTGGATCGGCGAGGTCGGTATCGGCCAATGCGTCGTCTGCGGCTACCAGCGCAGCAGTGCCGTGGCAGATGACATCGCGATGGGCATCCAGATACGGCGAGCGGCCGACCGCGACGACTGAGCCCTGTTGGTCAGCGGACCTGGCTGCTTGCCCACCCACCACTGAGGTCAACGTGGGTGCACGTGGGCCGGTGGCTGCCCCCGTTCCCATCGTTGCCGTCGACCGCACCCCGCGTTATCCGAGGATAAGCCGATCCGGACCGCAGGGCCGGCCACGGCCCGAGGACCGGAAGCGGCGGGTCAGCCGATCGCCCAAACTGGCACGGCGCCCGACCACCCACAACGATCGTAACGGCCGACAGCGAAAGCAACTGGCTACAGCACAACCAGAAAGAGCACGGCATCTCAGCCTAGAGTGATCAGGAGCTCGCTCGGCAGTCACGCACCGGAGCATGTTCTCAACGAGCCCCCAGCGTGAAGCTGGTATCACCTATGAGAATCTGTGGCTTCCCTGATTCCTAGACAACGCGGCTACGCACGAGCGATCCAGGAGAGCAAGCTCTTACATGAACTCTGCCACAACGCGCAACTTATACCACCGTCCGGTAATGGCCAGTTTGCCCACACGCAGCGCAGAACTGGCTCCTCTGCCATCAGCAGCCCGTTGATCAGACGACGCCTCAGCAGAATGATCTTGATTGCTCAATCATCACAACTAAGTTACGTCCAGCGCAGCAATCAGTGACAGACTGTCCACACATACCTACCATGGCCCCATGGCGGTCGCAGACGAATCCCCTGGACCTGATCCACTAACTCATCGTCGACCGGTTGAGGATGCAGGAGCTGCCACCGCTCGGTGGTACATGTTCCAATATCGATGCGCGACTCGTCATTGTCTCGAAATGATCAAGCCCGAGTCAGGCCTTGCATGGATTCTCTGTGAATGGCATACGGACTATGTACTCGGTTGGCAGGACGGCGCGAAGTCCATTGTGAGCATCAAGTCCAGAGAACCAGATTCCGGCTTTTGGACTATCGCGCGGCTTTTTTCCGACGGCGGCCTTGGGACACTCTTCGAACGTTGGATTGAGTGCGGCAGGCCACGTGAAAGTCGTTGGCTCACCAACGGGGGGCTAGATCAGGATTGCCGGAGCCTTCGGGATGCATGCTCTTCTAATAAAGGCATCGAAACCCACATCACGGATCTTAAGGATCGCTTCAAAGCATCCGAAAGCGATACCAGAGCTTTTCTTAACTCGTTGCGCATCTACAACAAATTCCCCGACGTTGAGCATTTTAGAGCTCTTGATGTAGAGAATTACTGCAGGCCACTCTTGAAGTCTCATAATCCTACGTCCGACATGGGTCGCGTGCTCTACGACGCCATCTACAATCTCGTGGCGGAGGCTGCGGCGGCCTTAGGCGAAGATCGCAGCGAATGGCTGCTAGCAAGCCAAGGATCTCTCGATGAGTTCACCCTGTTGCAAAGGGACATTCAAAGACGCTTTGTAACACGGCAAGATGTGCTCGACGCGTTTCGCGCCATTGTGACACAGGTAAGCGCCGAACTACCTGCTGCAGTTCCCGGCACGACAAGGCTGACCAAAAAGCTCGTTAAGGGGAACGTGGTTCCCACCGCTATTGCAGCAGCGCGACGTGCCCGTCGAGAGTGGGCACAGTACGAATACGCGAACACTCCCCCAATCCCCAATGGTGATCCCGCTGCAGATTTCGGAAGACTCAGGGCGATAGTCACATCTGAAGCTTCGGAATCTCAACGCATCGCCCGCCAAAGCGGTGAACCCTACGGGGATGCAATGTTGAGCGAGATACAACGCCGCATCGGAGCGCTCACCCGCGATATGAAAGACTTCTCCGGGCTAGACTCAAGGGTTCTTATGGGTCTCGTCTATGACCTGACCGCTAGATGCGAGATCTGGTGGTCGGATTGGTTCGACCCTGACCTCCCGGATAGGGAATCAGCATGAGCCAGCAAGAGGAAATGAACTACCACATAGCTCGCCTACTGGTCATCCTTCGCCACTTTGGCCCCACCGAGAAAAGACCATTGAAAGGTATCACAAAGCTCGCAAAGCTCGACTTCCTACTACGCTATCCTGCTTTTACGGATCAGATCATCGCAAATCGGGGACTTCAATGGCCACTTGGTGCCGAGCCAAGCGAAAGTGAGTTCAAGGCGGTTGAAAGCAGAATGATTAGATATAAATATGGACCTTGGGATGATCGCTACTATCCGTTGATCGGTAGGCTAGTGGGCCTCGGTTTGGCAGAAGTATCAAAAGAGAAACGTGCGCTCTCGATCCGACTCACTGACGAAGGTCGCGCTCGAGCAGAGTCGATCTCTAGGACTCGGGAATGGCTCGAAGTCGAATTGAGAGCTCGATTCCTGCGGGAGAATCTCAACCTTACCGGGAACCGCCTCAAGGAAATCATCTACGCGGAACTGCCTGATGTCGTCGATCGCCCGCATAGAGTTGAGATCTAGCCATGAGTGAGCAACTTGTAATTGAAAGCCTCACAGTCCGGACCGAAAACGCTTCGGAGACGTATCGCTTCTCGCCGGGAGTGACGGCGATTACAGGTCCTATGGGTAGCGGCAAGAGCAGCATGCTTGAGCTAATCAAGTATGGGCTTGGTGGCCGCGCTCAGGTGATGCCCGCAATCCGTGACAACGTTACGTTGGTGCAGCTTAAAGTTCGCACAGGAACGCACTCTTTGGAGCTTACACGAGCTTTGGGAGGCCGGCTGATCGACGTGACAGATGCGGCTTCGGGTTCGCAAGTAGGCACATGGGCTACAACTAACCGACGAAACTTCCCGAAAGCGAGCCAGGAGCTACTAGCGGCCGTGGGCTTGCCGCGGGAGCTTCGGGTTCCCAAAAGACGCACGCGGCCGACGGGTGAGACAGTTCCAATCAGCTTCTTCGACGTCTACCGATACCTGTATCTCAGCCAGAACGGCATCGATAGCGATGTGATCGGACACTCTGATCCGAATCTGAATATTAAACGACTGGCCGTTTTCGAGCTTCTTTACGGGCTGAGTGACCCTAAAATTTTAGAACTCGCAGCACAGAGGGCAACGTACACGCAGAAGGCAGAACAGGCATCTAACGCCGCTAAGCATATCCGTCAGTTCCTTGAGGAGAACGGAGAAGTCGATCTCCTCTCTTTGGCAGAACGCCGTAAGGCTGCGGAGCAGCAAAAAGCTGTCGCTCAGCACCGGTTGACAGAGCTACGGAGAGATTCTGCTCGAAGCTTTCACTCACCAAGCACCCTTCAAAGGGTGACGCGACTTCGAGAAGAGCTAGCCAACATTGAGGAAGAAAAGCAGACGCTTCTTCGCGATATCGAGAAAAGTAAAAGTATCCTCGCTCAGCTTGATCTAGAGGAGATTGCCCTACAGAAGGATGCGGCTGCAGCGCAGTCATTGTCTGGCCTGGAGTTCACACGTTGCCCGCGCTGTCTACAGTCAATAGACGACCGAGAAGTCCCAGCGGGCACATGCATTCTTTGTTACCAACATCAAGCACCAAGCTCTCCTAGCTCGACAGAGGTCAGTCGTATCAGAGATCAACGCAAAGAAACTCAGATACTTCTTGACGAGGACCTTCAAGGGCTTCAGAGGGTTGATGAAAGCCTAGATGCAGTTCGCGAACAACTCGCTACGGTCTTGACGGAGATGGAGGCCCGTTCCGGCAATCCGGCTCATCCGATCCTGGATGAAGTTGCAGATGCGGCGGCATCGCTCGCTCGTATCGAATCGCAGATAGGCCAGATAGTTGCAGCGCAGGCGCGTTGGTCGTCATACCAAAGCCTGTACGAGGCAGCCGAGGAGGCGACCAGCATCGCAGCAGAACTTGCCCAAAAGGAGAGAGATCTTCGTATCGAGCTAGAAGAAAATCAAACCATTCTTAATGACTTGTCAGAAGTTTTCGATGAGACTTTGGCTAGCATGCGCGACCCATGGTATCGCGAGGCGCATATTGATCCAGGTAACTATCTTCCCGTTGTAGATGGCGAGCCATTCGATCTACTGAGTGTCGGAGGTGGCCGGAAAACGCTAGTGAATGTGGCTTATCATCTGGCGAACCTCAGTATGGCCCTTTCGCATCCCGCACAAGTAATGATGCCGCGTATGCTTCTAATCGATAGCCCGAGGAAGAATGTCGGCGAAGGCGCACTTGATCGGTCGGTTGCTGAAGCGATCTATAGAAGGATGCGCACACTTCAAGATTCCTACGCTAAGAGCTTCCAAATAATCATTGCCGATAACGAACTCCCCGCTTCTGCAGAGTCTTGGGTATCGCGCGTGGTGCGACTAGATCACGAGAAGCCACTTGTACCGGGCGTAGGACATCCTGGAGATTCTGTGGAGACTCTAGGAAGCGCTTCGACGGTCGAGATCGGCTGAAGACACCGCCAGAAGCCAGCGGCCGGCGGTTCGAGCCGGGATCGGCCCGCGGACGCCGCAGGCCCGGCCCGAGGGCCGGTCGGCCTCCGGCGGCCCGCGTAGCGGGGCGCCCTTAAGGACGCACGGTAGATCCTTATCGACTCGGCCGGAGCTGCATCCTCCGTTGAGGCTTGACCCTCCGGACTGGGGCGACGCTCCTGCCCTGCTTGTCAAAACCGCGTTTCCCTCGTTATTGCTGAGTCTGAATTCACGCCAATGACTGCGCTGACCGCCACACTGCCTCGAAACTATGGGCGTACATGCTGGCAACGTCGTCACGCTCTGCGCGCCGTACGTGTAGGACGGGTGCGTTCGAGGCTGTGACGCCATAGGCATGCGGGTTGACGAGGAGGTCGTCGTCGGCGCAATAGAGCGATGCGTACAGGACCGTGCTGTGTAGACGGATCTCGACACCGTCGACCTCGCGGAGTGGCTGGTACAGCACGATGCTGTTTCGGATCTTGGCTGCCATCGCCTCGTCCACGCCTTCGTCGGCACCCCGTTCGGCGACGTGCGGGCTATTCGGGTCGCCGAGCAAGATGCGTACGGAGACGCCAGCGTGCGCTCTTTCCGCAAGGATGCGGAGAATCCCAATGTCTTCAGCGAGGAACAGGCCCGAGTAGACGAGGATGCCAATCTCCCGTTCAGCCTGGCTGAAGAGCCATTGCCATACGCTGCGGGGAACAGCCCAACGGTGTGCGTAGGAGGCTTCGATCTCAGCGCCGCCATGTTGTGGCGATGGTGGCGCAGGAACCTCAGCGCGCCAAATCTTCGCCTGGTCGATGCCAACGAGATCGGCGAGTTGAGAGCGGTGACGCGGGTAGGGACGTCGTCCGTCCAGCCAGCGGCGCACGGTCTTCACGTCCACGCCCAAGCGCGTAGCTACGTCCTGCTCAGTCAGGCCAGCCTCAGCAAAAACACGCCTCAAGGTCTCCTTCACCGCGATCCTCCAAACCGCGCTGCCTGGGCAGACGCTAACACAAGACGTCCCTAGACGTCCCCTACCTGTCCGTGAGAGGTCCGCGCTCTCACGCAAGCCTGTGTGGACATGCGGCGGATCGATCCGGTCCGTCGCTCGCGGACGGACCGCAGGCTGCGAGGCGCAAGATGACTGAATGCTCTCGATCGAGTTGCATGCTGATGCCGGCCTTGCCACACACAGTCGGTAAGGCTCGGCAGTACGTGCGATGGCTGCTCGCCGCATGGAAGCTGCCTTCGATGGTGGACACCGTCGAGCTGCTGGCCAGCGAGTTGGTGACGAACGCCATCAACGCGACCGGCGTTACCGAGATACCGGAAGACGCCAACCAACTCGCCGGCAAGGCGCAGCCCATCTACCTCTGCCTCTCGGTACGGCCTGAGGCCGTGCTGATCGAGGTCTGGGACTCCAGCAGTACGCCGCCGCTACAGCGTGCGGCGGCGGACGACGAAGAGAACGGCCGCGGGCTGGTGCTCGTGCAAGCGCTATCGAAGGAATGGGGCTGTGTCCTCCTACCTACGGGCGGCAAGATCGTCTGGTGCGAGTGTCTGATCGAGGGGTCGGCATGAGTACACGGCGGAAGAGCTACCAAGAGGTCGCGGAGGTCATCCGTGATCGGATTGCACGCGGCGAATGGCAGCCTCGGAGCCAGCTCCCTTCTCAAGCGAAGATGGCCAAGGAGTTCGGCGTATCGGGCAGCACGGTTTCCGACGCCATCGCCGATCTCCGGCAGCGCGGGTACGTCTGGACGCTGCCGCACAAGGGCAGCTACGCGCGGCCGGCCGAGGACTGGCGCGAGGAATCCTCGTGAATTCACGCGAGGAGCGGCTACAGCGCTCTCTGGCGGAGTTCTACGCCATGCTCGACAACATGCGGTTCACAGGCGCCTCTCAAGTCGTTGAGGTTCAACACCTCAAGGCCCTGGTCGGCAAGTATCCAGAGCAGGCACGGCGCTTCCTCGCCGATCAGGACGAACGGGAACGCCCAGAGTGATACGACTGCCATGGCCGCGCAGTGCGGGAGACGCGTAGTGAGAGGACCCCGGTGAGCCCACGAGAGACCGCATGGGGCGCGTACGCACAGATTGCCGAGGTCCTGCGGCAGCGCATCAGCGGCGGAGAACTCGTGCCCGGTTCTCCGATTCCTTCCGAAGCGGCCTTGTGTGATGAGTTCGCCGTAGTTCGTAACACGGTCCGTCGGGCTCTCGCCGCTCTGGAGGATGAGGGGCTGATCGAGACGCTTCCGGGCAAGGGGCGCGTCGTGCGTGGCGAGGCACCGACGCAGTATGAGTACCGCCGCATCGCTGCGGAACTGCGGAAGCGGATCGAGGGCGGTGACCTGGCAGTCGGCGACGCCTTGCCGAGTGAGGCTGCGATCGTCGAGAAGTACGCGGTCGCACGCGGCACCGCGCGCCAGGCGCTCGCCGCTCTAGAGCAAGATGGCCTGATCGAGGCGCGTCACGGCAAGGGCCGCTTCGTTCGTAGACGTCCGTAGACGCCTCGCCCGCGTCCGTGGACGTCCCTGAGTCACCGCGTAGCGTCGGAGACATGAGAAAAGCCGCCTGGGCCGAAGAGATCGCCCGCAAGCTCCTTGAAGTGCCGCTTCCCCGTCGTTGGGCGCACAGCCAAGGCGTCGCCCGGCAGGCACGGAGCCTCGCGCCAATCCTCGGCGATGACGCCGATCTCCTTGAAGCCGCCGCTTGGCTGCACGATGTCGGCTACTCCCCTGACCTTGTGGACACCGGCCTGCACTCTCTCGACGGCGCCCGTCACCTTCGGGACGTCGAGCACGCCGACGACGCGTTGTGCAGCCTCGTCGCCTACCACTCTTGCGCCATCAACGAAGCCAGCGAACGTGGCCTGATCGCCGAGTTGACCGGCGAATTCAAGCCTGCTGATCCGTTCTTCTCCGACGCCCTGACCTACTGCGACATGACCACGACGCCGGACGGGGAATCCATCGAGGTAGAGGACCGTCTTGCCGAGATCCAGTCACGATATGGCGCCGGCCATCTCGTGGCGCGCTCGATAAGGCGCTCGTCACCGCACATCGTCGGATCCGTTCGGGCGATCGAAAGAGCTCAGGCCGAGGCGCCGATCAGCTGACCTCCGGAGCGGTCTGCCCGGAGAGGTAACGCTCGACGCGCAGCCGCATCGAGCGGTCCATCGTGTAGCCGCGGACGTCATCTGGCGCGACCCAACGCACTTCGCTCGATTCGCTGCTCGGCGTCGGTGTGCCACCGACCGGCCGAGCCGTCAGGACGATCGAGAACTCCTGCCGGACCTCGTCGTTGCTCGTGTAGCGCATGACGTGCTTCGGGTCGGTGTAGATGCCGACGAGGCCAGTTATCTCGCAGTCGATCCCGGTCTCTTCCTTCGTCTCCCGGACGGCTGCCTGCGCGAGCGATTCGCCGAGATCGATGGCACCCCCAGGGACCGCCCAGTTGTCGTTGTCGGTGCGGCGGATGAGCAGGATCTCGCCCTGGTCGTTGGCGACGACCACGTTGACCGACGGGACGATGCTGTTTGCGGTCGGCGCGTCGGGGTCGTCGTAGTAGTCGATCCGTCGCCCCAACGTCACGCCTCCGGTATCGGTGTCGCGCCGTCCCAGACGCGCTCGAAGCTTTCGAGGTAGGTGTTCACGATGTCGCCGCCAGCAACCTTACGAAGGTAGAGAACCGGCGCGCGCGGCGCGGTCACGCCGTAGACGTGCGTGTTGACCAGCAACTCGTCGTCGGCCCGGTAGATCGAGTTGTACAAGATCGTCTTGTGGAAGCGAAATTCGATTCCCTCGACGGCGCGCAGCGGCCGGTACATGACGAGGGCGTTGCGGATCTTGGCCGCCATGGCGTCGTCCACGCCCTCGTCGGCGCCACGTTGTGCCACTTCAGGGCTGTCCGGGTCGCCGAGCAGGATGCGCACTCGTACGCCTGCCCGTGCCTTGTCCATAAGGATCTTCTGTACGCCGCCGTCTTCGGAGAGGAAGAGGCCGGCGTAGACAAGGATCCCGATCTCGCGCTCGGCCCGTGAGAATAGACGTCCCCATCCGTCCCGCGGCACGGCCGTACGCTGCGGATAGACGGTGATGAGCTCGCTCTGAGATGCCGCGGTGACCTGCTCATTCGAGAGCGCTTCGGGCCACAGGTAGGTCTCGTCCACGCCGAGGCGCGTTGCCACTGCATAGCGGTGTCGACGGTACGGCGTGCGTCCCTTGCTGATCCAGCGCTCAACGGTCTTCTCGTCGACGTCGATCGCCTCGGCGAGGGCGGCAACGGTGATTCCCTGCTCTAGCAGGACCGCTCGTAGCCGTTCGTTCGCCATCTACCCGACCGGATCGCAGGACGTCTTGGGACGCCAACACCCTAGTCAGGACGTCATGAACACGTCCAGTCATGTAGGTGCTCGTCACGGCTGATCGGCGCATCCTCGATGGCGTAAGGAAATCCCGATAAGCCAGAGCCCCGTTCCGGCGAACAACCCAGACCTTGACAGGTGCTAAGACGCCGCACTGTAATCGTGCACATGACTAGTCCTGTTCACTTCTTAGGGATCGTCGGTACGCGGGCTCGGAGAGGAGCCCTCGATGCAACTTCGCCCCCTCCCCCTGGACGACTGGCAACGCCAGTGCCCGTGTGGGGCGCGCTCGGAGTACCGGTTCGGCCTGTGCCGCAAATGCCGCGCCCGCGCCGCCTGGTTCCGCCGTACCGCCCGTGCTCGGCGCGGTACCCGCGTCCGCCGCATCTTCCGCCGCGACGCCGAGGCGGTGAGCCGGTGATGGCCATCGTGATCGCCGGACTCGCCCTCGTCCTCGCTGCCATGGCGCTCGTACTCATCGGCCTCGTCATCGTCGGTACTCATCGCGAGGCGCCCTGGGCCGGACTGGACTCCGCCGCCCCTACGCCGCTCGCCGCCTTCGCTCGCTCGGTCCTCGGCGTACACGTCCGCAAGCCCGACACCGACCACACCCGCGGCAACGACCTTCAGGCGGTCGGCTCCGACCGTCGCGCGCCCGTTCCCCTGGTCCGATCGGAAGGGAGGTGATCTCCGCTTGGCACTGTCCGTCTCGCTCGTCATCGTGCTCGGCGCGCTGGTCTACGGCCTGTACCGCTACGCCGGCCTCCGCGCCTGGCACGCCGTCGTCTGCATGCTCTTCGGCTTCTACCTCGCCTCGACCTCTCTCGCGCCGCAGATCCGCCAAGGCGTGCGGTCCTTCGCTCATTTCCTGTCCGGCATCAAGATCTGAGAGGACCCCCGTGACCACGCCCCCAACGAACGCCGACCGCGACTGGTGGGTCATGGCAGGGATGACCGTCGCCGCCGCCTCCGCAGCCATCGCCAGCTTCTCCGGGCTGCAAGGGCTGGCACACATCGCCGGCTGGCCGTCACGGATGTCGTGGCTGCTGCCCATCACTCTGGACGCCTACGCGATGACCTCGGCGCGCGTCTGGCTGGCCGCCTCGACGCGGTCGGCCGCCGCTCGGCGCTTCGCCCGCTTCAACGCCCTGGGCGCCATCGCGGCCAGCATCGCGGGCAACGCGACGTACCACGCAGCCCGTACCGGACTTCTGTCGGTGTCCTGGCCCATCGTCGTCCTCGTCGGCGCCGTCCCTGCCGCCGTCCTCGGGCTCACCGCCCACCTTCACGCCCTACAAGGACGGACCGAAGCCACCGCCGAGGACCGTACTGGCGACCGCGACCGGCACTCCCGCCGTACTCGCCGCAAGCGCCACCGCCGGTACCGGACCGAGGACGAACTGATCCACGCCGCCCGCGCGGCCGACGTGCGGCACCGGGAAGCCAACGACGGCCGCCCCATCACCCGTGACGCGCTCCGAACGACGCTGCGCGTCAGCAACGCCCGCGCCACCGAACTCCGACGCCAACTGATCGAGGAAGGCACCGCCGATGAGCAAGCCGACCTATGACCCGTACGCCCTCGTCGACCTCCTCATGAAGGAACTGGCCCGCCAGGGCGTCAAGACCCGCTACACGCTCGTCCAGCTCGGCGACGCCGTGCCAGCCGCCGAGGCGCTGCTGTCCGCGCTCGGCGTGACGCCCGCCGCGCCGCTCCCCAAGGACGTCCCCGACCGGAAGGAGGTTCCGGACTGCCCATGACACGACCCCAACGGGCTCCACGCCCGACCCTCGACCTCAACGCCGTCCGTACTCACCTGCACGAAGCACGATCCGCGCGCGTACCCGTCGCGCTGTGGGTGGCCGTCGCCGACCTCCCGATGCTCATCGCCGAGGTTGAACGTCTCAGGTCCCTGCTCGCACTCGCCCGCGCCCAGTACGCCGGCCTGCTCGCCGCCGCCCGCGCCACCGTCGCCGCCGAACGGGACGGCGAGGACGATCCGCTGCTCTATCTCCGGGACGAACTCGACGAGCACGGCCAGCTTCCGGACGAGGACCTGCACGCCGCCGAACTCCTCGCCCTCGTCGGCCTTCGGGAGGGTGGCCGATGAGGCAGCGCTACCCGACTCGCCGGCGCCGGTGGGGCCGCTCCGAGCCCATGCCGCTGTACGTCGTCACGGACGACCGCCAGGCGGGCGAGGCCATCGCCGTACTGGCCCGATGGCTGTTCCGCTACCGCTCCGAACTCGCGCCGCTCACCACGGCGCTGCTCCTGGCTGGAGCCGCAGCGTTCCTCCACCACGGCCACCGCGGACTCTGGCCAGACGTCCTCGCGCTCACCGTCGTTGCCGTAGCCGTCATCCTGGCGAGCGGTAAGCGCTGGCTCGATCGGGGCATCGAACGTGCCTACGCCGCCGTCGTCGCAATCGCTGCCGGGGGATGGTTCGCCACGGCGACCGCGCACGGGCCGACCTCGCCACCGCTCCCCGGTCTGCTCGTCGCCGTCACTCTCATCTGCGGCGCGCCTTGGTGGTCGCACCGCCGACGCCGTTCCCGCGTCCGCATCGAACGCACAGTGAACGCCTGGCCCGATCTCGCCGAGACGATCGGCCTCGCCGGATCACGCGTCCTGTCCGCCGTCGTCGACCTGTGGGGCTGGCGCGCCAGACTGGCCCTCAAGCGCGGGCAGACCGTCACCGACGTCATCAACAGACTTCCGGCGATCGAGTCTGGCCTCGGCACGCGCCCCGGATCGGTCCGTGTCGAGCCTGACCCCGCCCGTGCGGATCACTGCGTCCTGCATGTCCTCGAGAAGGACCCGCACGCCCGTCCGATCCCCTGGCCCGCACCGACCGGCACGAGCGTCGCCGACCCCGTCGAGCTCGGCGTCTTCGAGGACGCCACACCCGTACGCGTCAGGCTCCTACATCGGCATGCCCTCGTCGCCGGCATCGCCGGATCCGGCAAGAGCGGCATTCTCAACGTCATCCTCGCCGCCCTCACCGCCTACCCGGACGTGGTGATCTGGGGCATCGATCTCAAAGGCGGCATGGAACTCCAGCCCTGGGCGTCCTGCCTCGACCGGATCGCCACCGACCCGCGGCAGGCCGCCGAACTCCTCGCCGATGCCGTCACCATCCTCGACGCTCGCGCGGCCACCCTCACCCGCCAGGGCGCTCGCCTGTGGATACCGACTCCGGAAGAGCCCACGCTGATCATCGTGGCCGACGAATACGCCGAACTCGCCGACGAGTCGCCCGACGCGATGGCCCATGCGGACTCGATCGCCCGCCGAGGCCGTGCCGTCGCCGTCACACTCCTCGCCGCCACGCAGCGCCCGACACAGGCAGCCATGGGCAAGGGCGCCGTCCGCTCCCAGATGGACATCCGCATCTGCCTCCGCGTCCGCGAGCGCCGCGACACCGATCTCATCCTCGGCCAAGGCGCCCACACCGCCGGCTGGCACGCTCACACCCTCGACGCGCCCGGCAAGTTCCTCATCTCCGCACCCGGCTTCGACGTCCCTCGCCGAGCCCGTGCCTACCTGCTCACTGACGAGCGGGTACGCGCCACCGCCCGCGCTCACCGCAACCGCCGGCCTCGTCTCGACGCCCTATCCGCGGATGCCATCGCCCACACGACCGCCGATGTAGAGGTGATCGATGCCGAGATCATCGCCGACGACCCCGAACAAGCCCTCTGGACGGCCCTGCTCGAAGCACCCGACGTAGGGCTGTCCGTCTCCCAGCTCATGAAGATCACAGGCATGGGCCGTACCTGGGTCTACAGCCGACTCCAAGAGCACGCCCACGCCGGACGCGTCCAGCAGGTCTCCCGAGGCCGCTGGCGCGCCGCCCAACGTCCGTGACCGCTCGTTCGTCCGTGTTCTCGCGCGCGCCTGCGCGCGTAGGACCCCAGAACGTCCGGACGTCCGCGCGGACGAACGACCCCGGAAGGAGGTGAACACCACGACGACCGCACCCGACACACCGCTCCTCTACACGCTTCCCGAAGCCGCCGCGCTCCTCCGAATCAGCAGGACGAAGCTCTATGAACTCCTCACCGCGAACGAGATCGAATCCGTCTACATCGGCCGAAGCCGCAAGATCCCCGCCACCGCCCTCGACGCCTACGTCAACCGTCTCCGCACCGCAGGAAAGGAGTGATCAGCTTGGCCGACAAATCGAGTAAGCCAAAGGGCAGAACCAAGCCAACGCGTACGCCCGATGGCCGCTCGACCATCTACAAGGGCAGCGATGGCCGCTGGCACGGCCGCGTCACGATGGGCGTGAAGAACGACGGCAGCCCCGACCGGCGCCACGTCACCGCCAAGACCGAAAGGGAGGTGACGAAGAAAGTCCGCGAGCTGGAAGCCAAGCGCGACGCCGGAAAGGTCGACAAACCTGGTCGTCCACCGACCGTGGAAAAGTGGATGACCTACTGGCTCACGACCGTACTGCCGCTTAAGCAGACGGCACCCAACACGATCAGTGCCTACTGGTCGGACTGTCGAAACTGGATCTTCCCGAACATCGGCCGTCACCGGATCGACCGCTGCCAGCCCGAACACCTCGAAGCGCTCTACTCGAAGATGTTCGCCGCCGGCAAGAAGCCGAGCCACGTCCGCAAGGTCCACGCGATCATCTCCAGTGCCTACAGCGTCGCCGTACGGCGACAACGCGTCGGCCGGAATCCCGCCGAACTCGTCCAGCCGCCACGGCTCGACAACCCGGAACTCAAGTCACTGACCCGCGACGAGGCGCGAAAGGTCCTTGCCGAGGCTCAGCAGCGTCCCAACGGGGCTCGCTGGTCGGTCGGGCTGTCGTGTGGCCTACGTCAGGGCGAGGTCCTGGGGCTGCGCTGGCCGTATCTCGTCGCCACCTGCCTCGGCTGCGATCACAGCGGATCGGTGATCGGCTGGTGGGTCACCGACTCACCGAAGTGCCCGAGGTGCGGTGACGATCGCTACCGCGCCGAGGCGCGCGTGTGGTTCCAGCTCCAGCGGACCACATGGCAACACGGCTGCGACGATTCCGCGGAATGCACGAAGGACAAGCACCGCCGCCCCTGCCCCGACGATTGCCCGAAGGCCAAGCGGACGTCCGGACGCCGCCACAAGTGCGTCCCCGAGGACGCCAAGGGTCTCTGCCCGAAGAACTGCGTCAGGCACGCGTCCACGTGCCCGAAGCGCACAGGCGGAGGGCTCGTCTTCCGCCAGATCAAGGAACGGCGGAAGAAGACGATCGCCCTCGCCGACGAACTGGTGGAAGTCCTACGCCACCACTTCGCGTGGCAGGAGCGGCAGCGCAAGCGGGCCGGCAGTGTCTGGGAGGGACACGATCTCGTGTTCTGCCAGCCGAACGGCCGTCCGATCGATCCTCGCCGCGACTGGGATGCCTGGGCGGATCTCCTCCGCGCCGCCGGTCTCCCGCACTACCGCGTCCACGCCGCCCGCCACACGGCCGCGACGCTCCTCCTCGAACAAGGGGTAGCCCTCGCCGTGGTCCAAGAGATCCTGGGGCACTCCGACATCCGCGTCACCCGCGGCTACACGCACGTCGCCTCGCCCCTCGTCCACGACGCCGCCCAGCGCATCGGCCGAGCGCTGTTCACGGCGAATGAGACCGAGAATGAGACCAGGGACGACGAAGGGCGCCTCTCCGAAGGAGAGGCGCCCACGTCACAGACGAGCCGCCTGTCGGAATCGAACCGACGACCTATTCATTACGAGTGAATCGCTCTGCCGACTGAGCTAAGGCGGCCTGCCACACAGCGTGTGACGCGAAGAGTCTACCGGGTTCCCCGGGCTCCTCGTACACCCATATCAGTGGCACATGGTGTTCTTCCTCGGCGGAGTGCCGGTGAGGAGGTAGCGGTCCACGGCGGTGGTGATGCAGGGGTTGCCCTGGAGGTAGGCCGTGTGGCCGTCGCCGTCGAGGCTGAGCAGGACGCCGGACTTCAGCTCCGACGCGAGGCCCTGGGCCCACTTGTACGGGGTGGCCGGGTCACGGGTGGTGCCGACGACGAGGATGGGCCTGGCGCCGTTGGCGGCGAAGGCCTGGGGTCTGGTGTTGTCCTGGACGGGCCAGTAGGCGCACGGCAGGGTGCCCCAGACGACGAACCGGCCGAAGAGCGGGGCGGCCTTCTTGGCGCGGGCGGCCTGGTCCTTCCAGGCGTTGAGGTCGCGGTCGTACGGCTTGTCGACGCAGTTGATGGCCATGTTGGCCTCGGTCTGGTTGGAGTAGGACCCGTCCTTGTTGCGCTCGATGAGGAGGTCGCCGAGGCGGAGGAGGGTGGTGCCGTCGTTCTGGTCGATGGCGTTCCGCAGCGCGAGTTTCAACACCGGCCAGGTCTGCTTGTTGTAGAGGGCGGCGGCGACGCCGAGTTCGACCATGGAGCCGTCGACGACGCGGCCGTCGTTCAGGCCGTTGTGGAGGGGCTTCTTTCTGGTCTGGTCGAACAGCCGGCCGAGGCGGTCGAGGGCCGCGTCGGTGTCGCCGGTGCCGAGGGGGCAGTCCTTGGTGGTGACGCAGTCGGCGGCGAAGGCCCGGGTGGCGGTGTCGAAGCCCTTGGCCTGCTCGATGTTGATGGCGTCGGCGCTGAGTTTCGGGTCGATGGCGCCGTCGAGGACGAGGGCGCGGACGTGCTTGGGGAACTCGTGGGCGTAGTACGCGCCGAGGTAGGTGCCGTACGAGGCGCCGTAGTAGGTGAGGCCCTTGTCGCCGAGGGCGGCGCGCAGGACGTCCATGTCGTGGGCGGCGTTGGCGGTGCCGACGTGCGGGAGCAGCGTGGGGATGCGGTTCTTGCACTCGTCGGCCCAGGTCTTGCTGACGTCGACGAGGTCGTTCAGCTCGGTCTGGTTCGTGGGCGAGGTGTCGGTCTCGAAGAACCGGTCGAGCTGTTTACCGTTCAGGCAGCGGACCGAGGGGCGGCTCTGGCCGACGCCGCGCGGGTCGAAGCCGACGATGTCGAAGTTGCGGCGCAGGTCGGGGCCGAACGAGCGGGCGGAGCCGCGGGCGAACTCGACGCCGGAGCCGCCGGGGCCGCCGGGGTTGAGGACGAGTGATCCTCTGCGCTGGCCGCTCTCGGCGGGCAGGCGGATCACCGCGAGCGTGAGGGTGCGGTTGGTCGGGTGGGCGTAGTCGAGAGGCACCCGGATGCTGCCGCACTGGAAGCCGCCACCGCAGTCGTGCCAGGAGATCCGCTGACCGTAGACGGCGGCGCTGCCGCCGGCGGAGGGCGCCGACGCCGTGGACTTCGGGGTGTCCGTGCAGGCGGTCACCACGATCGCGGCCGCTGCCAGCACGGAGACCGTACGGAACTTCTTCACGCCGTCACCGTTCTCATCGCCGTTGAGTGTCCCTGGCAGCCTACGCGGATCAGTGCGCGTTTTCGCTACTCAGCGTGTTGGCGAGTCATCCCAGAGTGTCGCCATAGCGCTGGTCGTGCTGTTTGCGGGGCGAGCAGACGGACGCGGACGGGCAGGCGCAGCGGCCGCCGCCGTCGAGCCGTACGGTGACCGTGTCGGAGGGCACGTTACGGCCGACGACCTGGCCGGCGCCGGAGTCGGTCTGCACGCGGGCGCCGAGCCGGGGCATGCGCTGGTGCGCCTCGACGTACAGCGGGTGCTCGTACTTCAGGCAGCACATGAGCCGCCCGCAGGCGCCGGCGATGCGCAGCGGGTTGACCGGCAGGTCCTGTTCCTTGGCCATCCGCACCGACACCGGCTCGAAGTCCTTGAGGAAGGTGGCGCAGCACAGGTCACGTCCGCACGGGCCGATGCCGCCCTGCAGACGTGCCTCGTCGCGCGGGCCGACCTGGCGGAGCTCGACGCGGGCCTTCATCGCGCGGGCGAGGTCGCGGACGAGTGCGCGGAAGTCGACGCGGTTCGGCGCCGAGAAGTAGATCTTGTAGACGTTGTCCTGGTCGAGGTAGTCGACGCCGATGACCTTCATCGGGAGGTCGTGCTTGCGGATGAGGCGCTTGGCGATGGAGCGCGCCTCCACGCGGCGCCGCCGGTTGGCCTCGTCGCGGGCGAGGTGCTCCTCGCCGGCGAGGCCGGCGCAGACCGGCAGGTCGACGTCCTCGGAGACCCACTGCGGGGCCCAGATGCACTCGGCGACCTCGGAGCCGGCGTCGGTGGGGACGAGGACCTTGTCGCCGACCTTCGGTGAGTACGGCCCCGGGTCGAGGTAGTAGAGACGTCCGTACCGCGAAAAGCTGACGGCCATCATCATGCCCATGACTCGCTCCGTCCGCCGGGGGGTCGACTGCCCGTCAGCCTACGTGCAACCGGTATCACTCCGGCGTGAGCGAGATCACAGCCTTCCGATGGAGCGTGCCGCCGCGAGGGCCTGCCCGCGGTACGCGCCGCCGAACAGGACGACGTGGACGAGCAGCGGATGCAGCTGGTGCAGTGGCACGCGCGCCCGCCAGGCGCCGGCGAGCGGCGCCGCCTCGTCGTACGCGGCGAGGATCCGCTCGAGCCGCGGCGCGCCGAACAGCGCCAGCATCGCCAGGTCGGTCTCGCGGTGCCCGGCGTGCGCGGCCGGGTCGACGAGCCAGGCCCGGTCGCGACCCCACAGGACGTTGCCGGACCACAGGTCGCCGTGGATGCGGGCGGGTGGTTCGGCGGGGCCGGCGACGTCCGGGATCCGGGCGGCGGCGCGTTCGATCTCCGCCGCGTCGCCGGACGACAGCACGCCGCGGTCGACGGCCATCCGGACGTACGGCAGGACGCGGCGTTCGGCGTACCACTCCGGCCAGGACGCGCCGGCGGTGTTGTCCAGCGGCAGCTCGGCGATGTAGCCGCGCCACGGCGCGCCGTACGACTCCGCGCCCGCGCCGTGGAGGGCGGCCAGCTCCCGCCCGAACCGCTCGGCCGCCTCGTCGGTCGGCGCGGCGGTGTCGATCCACGGCAGGACGAGGGTCGTCTCGTCGGCGGCGAGGACCTCGGGGACGGGGCCCGGCGCGTCGTCGCCGGCGACGTGCCGCCAGCCCTCCGCCAGCCACCGCAGCCCCGCCGCCTCGGCCGCGAACAGCCCGTCGATGCGCCGCCGGGCCTCTTTCACGAAGACCCGGCGCCCGTCGGTGAGGGTGGCCCGCCGCAGGGACCACTCGTGGCTCGTGCCGAGGTCGGTGACCTCGGCGATGGGGGTGCCGAGGAGCCGGTCCACGGTCAGCCGGCGTTCTTGAGCTGCTCGCGTACGTGGTCGAGCAGGCCGGGGACGGCGGCCTCGATCTGCTCGCGGACCTCCTCGAACGCGGAGTTCCGGCTGTAGTACGGGTCGGCGACGTCCAGGTGCGCGGCGTCCGGGTCGAACTCGCGCAGCAGCCGGATCTTGGCCGCGGCCTCCTCGTCCGGCGCGAGATACCGCAGGTCGCTCTGGTGCCCCTGGTCGAGCGCGATGATCAGGTCGTACCGGTCGAACCAGGCGGCCTCGAACTGCCGCGCCCGGTGGGCGGAGGTGTACCCGGCGCGGCGCAGCGTCGCGACCGCGCGCTCGTCGGCGGGGTCGCCGACGTGCCAGTGCCCGGTGCCGGAGCTGTCGACCTCGACGTCGAGGCCCTCCTCTTCGACGTGGCGGCGGACGATGTGCTCGGCCATCGGGGAGCGGCAGATGTTGCCCGTGCAGACGAACGTGACGCGGTACGGCATGCGGAAAGAGTATTCAGCGCCCTGCGGTTCGGCATCCACAGCTTGTGGACGAACCCCCGGATCGGGGCAACCGAAATCGTGTCTCGGGAGTCTCAGGTTCGACGCTTCGGTTGTTGCCGGACTGGCCGTTCCATCCCAGCCGCAAGCGGAGAAGGGAACCGCTGGGATGTCCGTGGACGAGGGATTCCAGATCGTGCCGCCGGAGCCGGCGAAGAGGCCCGGCCGGAGCGTCGCCCCGCTCGTCATCGGCGTGGTCGGCGCCATTCTGGTGGGGACGGTGCTCACCCTGCTCGTGTCGACTTTCTGGGCCCTCATCGCCGAGGCCGGCGGCTCCTGCGGAACGAGCGACGACGGGACCTCGCTCGGTCCGTGCCCCCGGGGCACGGCCTGGATGCTGCCGGTCTCGATCGTTTCGCTGTTCATCGTGGTGCCGGCCGCGCTCCTCGGCGTCGCCCGAGTGGGGTCCCGCCGGCTCGGCTGCCTCGGGGCCGTCGTCCTCGCCGCGGTGGGGATCTTCCCGGGCATGGCGGTCTTCCGCTGGTCGCACGGCAGGACGCTCGCCGCGGTGTGGCAGGCGCGGCCCGACCGGCCGATGACGGTGGAGGGGCTCGGCGGCTGGCTCTCCGGGCCGACGGTGGTCCGCGGCCGGTTCGACCGCCTCGTCGGGTACGACGTCGCCACCGGCGCCGTCCGCTGGACGTACACCGTGCCCGGACAGGACGTCCTGTGCGCGATGAGCCGTACGGCCGCCGACGGTGTCGGGCTGATCGCGCACGGCGCCGAGTCGCAGCCGTGCTCCCACGTGGCGGCCGTCGACCTGACCACCGGCCGCGCCCTGTGGGAGCGCACCGTGCCCGCCGACGGCGGCTCGACGGCGATCAACGCGGACGTCATCGCGGTCGCGGACGGCATGGCCGCCCTGCGGACCGCACACTCCGTCATGGCCGTACGCCTGCGCGACGGCACCCCGCTCTGGCAGGACAAGACGGCCGACCAGTGCCGCTTCGCGACCGTCGCCGCCGGGCACGGCCAGGTCCTGACCACGGTGTCGTGCGTCGACCAGGTGCCGGAGATCCGCGCCCTGGACGCCGGGACCGGGCACGCCCGGTGGACGGCGAAGGCCCCGATCCGGGGCACCATCGCGAACATCCGGCCGCTGTCCGCAGACCCGGCGGTCGTCTGGATCCAGGAGAGCGGGCAGCGCGGCGTCAGTGTCGTGACCTCCTTCGACGAGACCGGCCGGGCGCGGGCGTCGATCCCCGTCGACGACGGGCAGCGGCGGCTGGACGTCGGCGACCACGGGTTCCGCGCCACGCCCGCCCGGGATGTCGTCCTGCAGGACGGGCTCCTCGTCGCCAAGGCGCAACTGCCCGGCGAGAAGTACCGCGTGGTCGCCTACGACCTGGCGGACGGCCGGCTGCGCTGGTCGGCCAAGACCGGTGACTTCGCCGCGATACAGGCCGAGCCCGGCCGCGTGCACCTCCTCGGCGACGCCACCTGGAAGCCGGGACTGTGGGCCCTGTCCCTGCGCGACGGGAGACTGAACTACCTCGGCCTCCCCCGCATCGCGGACTACGACGACGACCCGCTGTTCTACTCGACCGGGGACCGCTACGTCGTGCTCGCCGAACGGGCGGTACAGCCGGGCAGCGCCCCGGTCGCCGTCTTCCGCGCCCACTGACCTGCATGAGTACGGCCCACCCGCGCTGCGGGTGGGCCGTACTCATGAGACGTCGGGCGTCAGCGGCCCACGGCGTGCAGGGCGTCGACGACGCCGCTGCCGAAGAAGCCGTTGTGACCGGCCGGCCCCTCACAGGTGTGCGTGGCGGTCACCTTCTGGTACGTGCCGTCCGCCTGCAGGACGTAGCGCGTGTACGTGAAGGCGGCCGGTGACGGGCACGGCTGCTTCGTGGCCGTCCCCCGCATGACCCGCTGGACGACGTCCGGGGACAGCGTCAGGCCGCCGTGCCTCGGGTCACGGTGCCCGTACCGGCTCACGATCAGCGCCGCGACGCCGGTGGCGTGCGGCGACGCCATCGACGTGCCCTGGAGGTACTGGTAGTACGCGCAGGTCGTGCCCTTGCAGTCGCGGACGACGTACGGGACGTTCGGCGTGCCGTCGGCGTTCAGCTCACCGCGGGCGCGGGCCAGCGACTCGGGGTAGGCCGCGAGGATGCCCTTCGTGACGTCGCGCTTGCCGTCGGCGGTGTCGTACACGTCCCCACCCGGCGCGGCGACGTCCACGTACCCGTTGCCGTAGTCGGAGTAGTACGCCTTACGGCCACTGACACCGACCGACGAGACCGCGATGACGTTCTGGCCCTCGCTCGGCTCGGAGACGCAGCTCGGCGGGATCGTGCGGGTGTACGGAGCCTCGCCGGGCGTGGCCACGTAGTCCGGGCTGGAGTCGTCGACGATCGTCTTGGTGTAGTCGGTCGCGCCGTTGCCCGCCGCCGACACCATCGTGACGCCGTGCCGGTGGGCGTACGCCAGGGCCCGCTCGGTCGCCTTGATCACCGTACGCTGCTCGGCCTGGTACTCCGGCGTGTCGGCCGGGTTGTCCGGGCAGTTGAACAGCCACGGATCCGTGTAGAAGCTCATGTTGACCACGTCGATGCCGGCGTCCGCGGCGTACGTGATCGCGTCCACGACCGGCTGCAGGAAGAAGAAGCCCGAGTCCTGCCCGGCCCGTACGTTGACGAGCGTGACGTTCGGGGCGACGCCCGCCATGCCGAGCCCGTTGAGCGGAGAGGCGATCGTCGAGGCGACGTGCGTGCCGTGCTCGTTGTCGTCCTCGTCGACCGGGTCCACGCAGGAGGGGTGCTCGCAGGGCCCGTCGACCTCGGCGCCGTTCGCGTCGGCCGGGATGTCCTTGGTGAAGTTACGGCTCAGCCTCCGGTCGAAGTTCGCCCGGATGTCGGGGTGGTTCCCGTCGATGCCGGTGTCGATGACCCCGACGAGCACCCGCCGGTCGCCCGGCTCCACCTTGTACGAGCCGTCGGCGGTCGCGTGGATCCGCTGCATGTCCCACTGACCGCCGGCGAGGGGGTCGCCCTTGACCTTCGGCCCGTGACCACGGCTCCCGCCGTCGCGGCCCTCCTTCTCGACCGCGATGTTCTTGTCGGCCGCCCGGCGCGTGATCTTCGGCGCCTCGCCGATCGCCCGGTCCCGCGCGACGCCCTCGACGGCGGCCAGCCGCCGGGCGTCGACGCCGAACGCACCGCGCGTCGAACGGACCGTGGCCAGCCCCACGGCGGTGTTCTCCCGGACGATGGTGCCGCCCGCGGCCTTGATCGCCGCGTGCGCCTGCTCGGGAGAGACGCCGTCCCTGTAGAGCACGACGTACTCCGCGGCCTTCCCGTCGGCCGAGGTCGTCGATGAGGGCCCCGCCTGAGCGGGAACCGCGAGCGCCGCTGTGACAGCGACGCAGGCGGCCAAAACGATGGCGCGCCGCACTGCACACCTCCACTGATGTCAACCGGACGCCGGTAAAGAACCGGCAATGGAGGCATCAGAACGGTTGCGTGCGTGATTAGTCCAGTGCTGTGGCACCTGAGACGCATGGCCGCTTATGGCCAGCGCCGCGCCGTTCCGCGCTCCGGACCGGCGCGATCGGACCGGTGTGACGCAGTCGGACCGGTGTGGCGTGATCGGACCGCGCGGCCGACGGAAGCGGCCGGCCCGGCGCGCCGAGGTGTGACAAGAGAAACATTGGGAATGTACTTTCCAGAACGGAAAGTATTTTCCAGACAAGGGAGATCCGTCATGAACGCTACGCCGCAGAGTCTGGACCAGCTCCGCCGGCAGCGCGCCACGCTGGCCGAGCGGATCCGGTTGCCCTGGTGGTACCTGACAGTGGGTGCGGTGATGGCGGCGGCGGTGATGGCCGTCCCGTTCCTGTCGAAGTACGTCTCACCCGTGGTGAGTCAGTGGGTGGCGCTCGTGCCCGTGGTCGTGATGATCGGCCTTGATCGACTCTGGGCCCGCACGAGCGGCGTAAGGCTCCCCTACCGGCTGGCACGCTACCCCTCGGTCCGGCCGATCGGGCTGGTCACGGTCGCGATAGCGTTCGCGGGGTACGTCACGGAGCGCCTGCTCCTCGATCATGGCCAGACGGCACTCGCGGTCGTCGTGGTCGTCATCATGGCGGCCGTGACCGTGGGCATCCTCATCCGCCGGACCACCGCGATCCGGAACGACATCACCGAAGGGCGGACGACCTCACGATGAATCGCCCTGAGGGCCGCGGACGGCCGGACGAGCTCATCCACCCCCTGACCCGGTTGTCGATCTGCGGATTGCTCGCCGCCGGCGCGGAGTGGGTTGAGTTCTCGGTCGTTCGCGACACGGTAGGGGTCAGCGATTCGGTCTTGTCCAAACACTCCCGCGTGCTCGAAGACGCCGGCTACCTGGAGGTACGCAAGGGCGCGGTCGGGCGCCGCCCACGAACCTGGTTCCGGCTCACTCCCCAGGGCCGTACCGCCTTCGCCGACCACCTCGCCTGGCTCCAGAACCTCGCCCAGGCCCCCGCCCAGCCCACGCCCGACCAGCCCACGCCCGACCAGTCCGCGCCGCCCCTGCCCCGCAGGAGGCGTAACCCCGCAGGAGGCATAGCCCCGCAGGAGGGGTAGCCGCGGCGGGCGAGCCGCGTCCGGGGCGGCGTGGTCAGCCGGTACGCAAGGCCATGGCCATGGCCTCGACCGCGAGCTGGGGATTGACGTTCGCCCCCAGGCGCTCCCGGCACACCATGATGGCCTCCAGGCGGCGCAGCGTGGCCTCCGGCGGCCCGGACACCGACCGCAGCTCCCGCTCCCGGTCGGCGTTGACCAGGTCGACTCCGGCGCCGAGCTGCACGACGAGCAGGTCCCGGTAGTACGAGGCCAGGTCGAGGAGCGCGCGATCGAGGGCATCGCGCTTCATCCGGGTCGTCCGGGACTTCTGGCGGTCTTCCAGCTCCTTCAGGGCGCCCGCCGTGCCGCGCGGCATGCGGCCCTTCGCGCTCTCGCCGAGCGCCTGGCGCATCGCAGCGGTCTCCTCGGCGTCGAGACTCGCTCCGAGTTCCTTGGCCTCCGCCTCGGCGGCCTTCACGAGCGCCTCGGCGGCCTCGACGGCGGGCCCGACCCCGCTCAGCCTCCCGGGTACGGCCAGCACCTCGGCCCGGCGGCGGCGCGCCTGCTCGTCGGTGGCCAGGCGCTTCGCCCGGCCGACGTGCCCCTGCGCCGCCCGGGCCGCCGCGGCCGCGACGTCCGGGTCGATCCCCTCCCGGAGCACGAGGACCTCGGCGACCGCCCGCGCGGGCGGCGTCCGCAGCGTAACGAGCCGGCAGCGGGACCGGATCGTCACGACCAGGTCGTCCGGCGACGGCGCGCACAGCAGCCAGACCGTACGGGCCGGGGGCTCCTCGATAGCTTTGAGCAGCGCGTTCGCTGCCTGCTCGGTGGACCGGTCGGCGTCCTCGAACAGCACGATCCGCCACCGCCCGCCGGTCGGTGAGGAGGCGGCCCGCAGCACCAGCTCCCGGGTCTCCCGGACGCCGTACGACAGGCCGGCGGGACGGACGACCTCGACGTCGGCGTGGCTGCCGGACAGCACCTGGTGGCAGGACGCACAGTGCCCGCATCCCTGGTCGGGACACAGCAGCGCGGCGGCGAACGCCCGCGCGGCGACGGAGCGGCCCGATCCGGGCGGTCCCGTGAACAGCCACGCGTGTGTCATGCCACCGCCGCCCGTGCCCGCCAGGGCCTCGGCTCCGGCGGCCGCGGCGGCGCGCAGCTGCTCGATCACGGGCTCCTGCCCGACCAGCTCGTCGTACACCGTCACGCGTCGATCTCCTCCAGCCATCAGGCGCATTTCGATGCTAGAGCCTGCCGAGAACGCTCGCGCCCAAGCCGCCCGACTCGGTGCCACAACGAGAACCGGCCGACGGAGGCGGATTTCAGCCCGCCCTCCACCGGCCGACCAACGGAGTGGGAGCCATCGTTTTCAGTTGCGAGCGGATGATACGAAATCGTATAGTCCGAAATCGTGAATTCCGAGACCGTGTCATCTGAGTGGTCGGCTCTGCTCGCGTTGCAGCGGGCCACCCACGCCACCCTGCAAGTGCTCTCCGCGGAGCTCGTCGACCTGGACCTGACCGCCTCCGAGATCAACGCGCTGGCGAACCTCGCCGACGGCCGAGGCCGGACCGTGTCCGAACTCGGCGCGGACGTGGGCAGCCGCCCCACCACCCTGACCAGCGTGCTGGACCGCCTGGAACGACGCGGTCACATCACCCGCGGCACCCGCCCCGGAGACCGCCGGGCGGTCCTCATCGAACTCACCTCGTCCGGGCAGGTCGCCGCCGCCATGATCCGGCAGGCCATCGCCGACCTGGAGCGCCGTGCGCTCGGCGGCCTGCCGGACGACGCGGTCGCCCACCTGCGCGCTGCCCTGCAAGCCCTGACGGAGGTCTCCTGATGACCACGCGCCCCTCCGGCGAGCACGTCGGCGGCTCTGACTTCGACGCGTTGATGGCCGAGGTGATGGCGACCGCCGAGCGGTTCGGCCACCGGGAACACGTCCACCTGACGTGGCTGGCCGTTCGACGGGTCGGCGTTCCCGCGGCGATCGGCCTGGTCAGCGACGGCATCCAGCGCACCGCCCGCTATGCGAATGTGCCCCAGAAGTACCACGCGACCATGAGCCGGGCCTGGGTCGAACTGGTCGGTCACCACGCGGCCGAGCGCGGCGAAGACGACTTCACCGCGTTCGCCGACCACCACCCCGCCCTGCTCGACAAGCGCCTGCTGACCCGCTTCTACCACCCGGCGACGCTGGCCTCCGCGCAGGCCAGGACGGGCTGGGTCGAACCCGACCGTGCCCCGTTCCCGTGGCAGGACACGGGCCGGCGGGAACCCCAGGACGAAGGGGCACGCTGACCATGATCGGGCAGGGGTCGCCGCACGAGTTCGGCGCCCCGCTTCGCCGGTGGCCGACGGGGCGGAGTCAGTCGCTGATGACCGGCATCGTGCTGGTGACGGCCTCGGCGGTGGCCGGGACGGGGTCCGGGAGGAGGGCACGGACCCGGTCGCGGATCTGCCGGACGATGTCCTCCTGCGGCTGCGTGGCGTCGACCACCAGGTAGCGGTGCGGCTCGGCCTCGGCGAGGGCGCGGAACCCGCGGCGTACGCGCTCGTGGAACTCGCGCGGCTCGGACTCGATCCGGTCGGCAGGGGAGGCGAACCGGCCCAGCCCGACGTCGGACGGCACGTCCAGGACGATGGTCAGGTCGGGGGTGAGCCCGCCGGTGGCCCAGCGGTTCACCTCGGCGATCTCCTTGACCTTCAGCTCACGGCCGGCGCCCTGGTAGGCGAGCGAGGAGTCGACGTACCGGTCGGTGACGACGATCGCGCCGCGGTCCAGCGCGGGCCGGATGACCTCGGCGACGTGCTGGGCCCGGTCCGCGGCGTACAGGAGGGTCTCGGCGCGGGCGGCCAGGCCGGTGGTCTCCTTGTCGAGCAGCAGCGCGCGGAGCCGCATGCCGATCTTGGTGGAGCCGGGCTCGCGGGTGGTGACGACGTCGAAGCCCTGGTCACGGAGCCAGATGGCCAGGAGCCGGGACTGGGTGGTCTTTCCGGCGCCCTCGCCGCCCTCGAAGGCGAGGAACACGCCGCGTTCGCCGCTCTTCGGCTCCTCCGGGACGTACTCCTCGCCGCGCAGCGCGGCGAGGAGGTCGCGGGACAGCGGGATGCCCTTGCGGTCGTCCATCTGCCGGTAGGCGAGGAGGCCGACGATGACGGCGACCAGGGCGGCGAGCAGCAGCACGGCGTTCGGGCCGTCGAAGTGGTAGACGCCGTCGCCGACCTTGATCCGGTGCTCGCCGACCGCGCCGGCGATGAACGGCACGGCGGCGACCGTGAGCAGGAGCACGACCCGGACCAGCGACTGCAGGAACGCCCACGTACGGCCGCGGAGGCTGTCCTCGACCTCCAGGCCGACCAGGGTGTAGCCGACCACCCAGGCGACGCCGGCGCCCGCCCCGAGCAGCGCGGTCAGCAGGGCCACCATGACGAGGTTCTCGATGACGGCGATCAGCACGAGGGCGACGCCGGCGCCGATGATGGCCAGGCCGAACAGCCGGCGGCGGCTGAAGTCCTTCAGGATGCGGGGGGCCAGGAACATCCCGACCGCCATGCCCACGAACACCATGCCGAAGACGACACCGTACGCGGCGTCGCCGCCGCCCAGGGCCTTGACGTAGACCTTGGCGATGCCGATCACGGCGCCGCCGGCGGCGAACGCGCCGACGATCCCGACGGTGAGACCGCGCACCATCCGCGTCGAGCCGACGAACCGCCAGCCGGCGAGGATCTGCTTGAGGATCGACGGGACCGAGACCTTGCCGTCCTGCCGGGGGATCTCGTGCAGCGAGAAGATCGTGATCGCGGAGATCAGGAACGTCACGGCGTTGAAGTACAGCGCGAGGTTCGCCTGCTGCCGGTGCGTCGAGAAGACCACCCCGGAGATCAGCGCGAGCACCGAGAACGTCGCCGCCGCCACCGGCGCCGAACCGTACGTCGAGATCAGGCTGACCTGGTTGGCCCGCTCCAGCCGGTCCTTGGGCACCAGGTTCGGGACCGTGGCCTCCTTGGCCGGGATCCAGAACAGCGTCACGACCTCGACCAGGAACGTCGCGACGTAGAGCCAGTCGAGCCGGCCGACGATCGGGATCGACAGGAACAGGCTGAACCGCAGGATGTCCGCGATCACCATCGTGGTACGGCGGTCGAAGCGGTCGGCCACCGCGCCGGCCAGCGGTCCGAACACGAGCGCCGGCAGCAGCTTGACGACGAGCACGCCGCCGATCGCGTAGTTCTCCGCCGACCCCTTGGTCAGCGAGCCGGCCAGCGCGGTCAGCGCCAGGATGCTGAGCCAATCGCCGAAACTCGACAACGACAGGGCGATCCAGAGCCGACGAAACGGCTTGATCGACAGCACGCCGGAAGAGCTGCCCGTTCTGGTCATTGTGTCAGCGTATCCACCTGAGAGCGTTAGGACCGAGACTTCGCGGTACGCCGCCGGGCGGGCTTCTTCCCGCCGCCCGCGGCGACCTTCTCACGGCGCTCGGCGAGCAGTTCGAGCGCCCGCTGCATCGTGATCGACTCGATCTCGTCGCCCTTGCGCAGGCTGGCGTTGGTCTCGCCGTCCGTGACGTACGGGCCGAAGCGGCCCTCCTTGATGACGATCTTGCTGCCGGTGCCCGGGTCATCACCGAGCTCGCGCAGCGGCGGCGCGGCGGCGGCCCGCCCGCGCCCGCGCTGCTTCGGCTGGGCGAAGATCTCCTTCGCCTCGTCGATCGTGACCGTGAACAGCTGGTCCTCGCCCTGCAGCGACCGGCTGTCGGTGCCCTTCTTCAGGTACGGGCCGAACCGGCCGTTCTGCGCGGTGACGGGCTCGCCGTCGAGCTCCCCGACGACGCGCGGCAGCGACAGGAGCTTCAGGGCGTCCTCGAAGGTCACGGTCTCCGGCGACATCGACTTGAACAGCGACGCCGTGCGCGGCTTGGCGCTCTTCGGAGAGTCCTCCGGGAGGATCTCGGTGACGAACGGGCCGAACCGGCCGTTCTTGACGACGATCGGGTGGCCGCTGTCCGGGTCGACGCCCAGCTCGCGCTCGCCGCTCGGCTGCGCGAACAGCTCCTCCGCCTTGTCCTTCGTCAGCTCGTCCGGCGCGATGTCCTCGGGGATGTTGACCCGCTGGCCGTCGCGGTCGAGGTACGGGCCGTAGCGCCCGACCCGGACCACGATGTCGCTGTCGAGGATCGGGAAGGAGCTGACCTCCTTGGCGTCGATCTCGTCGAGGTGGTTGACCAGCTCCTTGAGACCGTCCTTCTTCTCACCGAAGTAGAAGCGCTGCAGCCACCGGACCCGCTCGGCCTCGCCGCGCGAGATGGCGTCCAGCGCGTCCTCCATGCGGGCGGTGAAGTCGTAGTCGACGAGCTCGCCGAAGTGCTTCTCCATCAGGTTGACCACGGCGAACGCCAGGAAGGACGGCACCAGCGCGGTGCCCTTCTTGAAGACGTACCCGCGGTCGAGGATCGTGCCGATGATGCTGGCGTACGTGGACGGCCGCCCGATCTCGCGGTCCTCCAGCTCCTTGACCAGGCTGGCCTCGGTGTAACGGGCCGGCGGCCGGGTCGAGTGCCCCTCGGCGCCGAGCTCGGTCGCGGTCAGCGGGTCGTCCTCCGCCAGCGGCGGCAGGCGGCGCTCCTGGTCGTCACGGTCCGACGAGGGGTCGTCCGCGCCCTCGACGTACGCCTTGAGGAAACCGTAGAAGGTGATGATCTTCCCGGAGGCGCCGAACTCGGCCCGCTCGCCGGTGGTCGACTCGCCACCGACGCGCACCGACACCGACTGCCCGGTGGCGTCCTTCATCTGGCTGGCGACGGTGCGCTTCCAGATCAGCTCGTACAGCTTGAACTGGTCACCGGACAGGCCCGTCTCGCCCGGCGTACGGAACGTCTCACCGGCCGGGCGGATCGCCTCGTGCGCCTCCTGGGCGTTCTTCACCTTGCTCTGGTAGACGCGCGGCTTGTCGGGGATGTAGTCGGCGCCGTACAGCGCCTTCGCCTGCTGGCGCGCGGCGTTGATGGCGATCTCCGACAGCGTGATGCTGTCGGTTCGCATGTAGGTGATGAAGCCGTTCTCGTACAGCCGCTGCGCGATCTGCATCGTGTACTTCGCCGAGAAGCCCAGCTTGCGGCTGGCCTCCTGCTGCAGCGTCGTCGTACGGAACGGGGCGTACGGGCTGCGGCGGTACGGCTTGCGCTCCACGGACGTGACGGCGTACGGCCGGCCGCGCAGGCGCTCGGCGAGGCCCCGGGCGGCGGCCTCGTCGAGGTGCAGGACGTCCTGGGACTTCAGCGTGCCCTGCGCGGTGAAGTCACGGCCCTGGGCGACGCGCCTGCCGTCGAGGGAGACGAGGGTCGCCGCGAAGGTCGAGGGCTCCTCCGGCTTGCCGGTGTCGAAGGTGGCCGACAGGTCCCAGTAGTTCGCCGGGACGAACGCGATGCGCTCACGCTCCCGCTCGACGATCAACCGCGTCGCGACGCTCTGCACCCGGCCCGCCGACAGCTTCGGCATGACCTTCTTCCACAGGACCGGGCTGACCTCGTAGCCGTACAGGCGGTCGAGGATGCGCCGGGTCTCCTGGGCGTCGACGAGCTTCAGGTTGAGCTCGCGGGGGCTCTGCGCGGCGGCGCGGATGGCGTCCTTGGTGATCTCGTGAAAGACCATCCGGCGCACGGGCACCTTCGGCTTGAGGACCTCACGCAGATGCCAGGCGATCGCCTCGCCCTCGCGGTCCTCATCCGTCGCGAGGTAGAGCTCGTCGGCCTCCTGCAGCAGCTTCTTGAGCTTGGCGACCTGCTGCTTCTTGTCGGCGTTGACGACGTACAGCGGTTCGAAGCCATGGTCGACGTTCACGCCCAGGCGAGCCCACAGTTCCCCCTTGTACTTCGGGGGAATGTCAGCGGCTTTCTCCGGCAAATCACGGATGTGGCCGATACTGGACTCCACGACGTAGCCACGGCCGAGATAACCCGCGATCGTCTTTGCCTTCGCGGGCGACTCGACGATCACCAGGCGGTTACGGCCGGACCTCGTTGTGCCGTTGCTGTCGGGCACGGTGCTTGAACCTCACAAATCTCGACTGCGGCGGGAGTCGTCAAGTGCCACCCCGAAGCCGGTCGACCTGGGACATCGGTAGACCGAATCCGCGGAAGAGGATCACCCGCTCCCCGTGAGGACCCTAGACGGAGCAGAATAAGGCCAATGCTGGAGTACTCCTACCTAGTACTGCATCTACCACGCGGCACGACTCGGGACGCCGCGAGGCAGGTGATGGTCGAGCATGCCGAACATGGCGGGTGGGAACTCGTCCGCGTGCGGGTGTACCCCGACGGACGCCGCCGAATCCAGCTCCGCCGCAAGGTCATCCGCGCTACGCGAACCTTGTAGAGGCGGCCACTCCTCGACCTCCTCGACGCTACAGCAATGTGCCCCGCGCGTGAGCGCAGGGCACACCTTGACCCAAACTTTCAGCTTTACCGGGCTTTGCCTGGCCCGAAGTCGACCTTCCGGCCAGGCACCCCCGGATGCCCGCGCTCGCTGACCGCGCGGCCTCACCCCGCCCCGCGCCGGCCTCACCCGCGCCACGGCGGTGTCACCCGCCGCGCCGGCGGTCCACCGGCCGCGTCGGCGTCACCCGGCCGCGTCAGCGCTCCACCGGCCGCGCGCCCGGCCGGTGTCACTCGGCAACGTCGGCGTGACCCGGCCAGCGTCGGCGGACGTGTCTACGGTCGCGGATCGCGGGACCGCGCCGAGACGGCCGTGCGGGCCGTCTCGGCGCCGGGGTCCCGCGTCAGCGGTCGCGGAACCGGCGGACCATCGCGACGGCTCCGGACGAGGCCGCGAGCAGCGCCGCGAGCGCCAGCGCGGCCAGCGCGCCGCGCTGGGTCCGGTCCGGCCCCTGAGCCGCGACCGTCCGCATCGCGGGGATCTCCTTCGACGATCCGCTCACCGGCGGCAGACCGGGCCGGGCCGGGACGGGCAGCGCCGCGCCCGCGGCCGGGATCGACCGGGTGTCCGGGACACGCGGCAGGTTGGGCAGCGCCCGCGCGCCCGGGACCGCGCCGGCGACTCCCGGGTCGACGGGAGCGCCGGTCTTCGCCGTGCCGGCGGCCGTCTCGGAGGTGCCCGAACCGGGCAGCATGGCGTTCACCGGGCCGGCGAGCCCGGTCGTGTCGGGGAGCGCCGGGACCGCGCCCGGGACCGCGCCGGCGGCGTCGGCCAGGCGGCCGCTCACGGGGAAGGAGGCGTCCTGCGGCGTCCGCGGCATCGGGGCCGCCACCGGCAGGCGGGGCGATCCGGGGACGACCGAGGTCGCGGGCGCGCTCAGGCGCCGGGCCGGCTGGAGCGCCGGTCCGGTGACGGACGGCAGGGACGCGGGGTCACCCGCCACCGTGCCCGTGGACGGCAGGTCCGGAACCGCCGGGAGCTCGTTCTGCGGTGCCCGTGCCGCCATGGCGTGCTGCGGGGAGACGCAGTGGTGGCCGCCGTGCCCGCCGTGCCCGCCGTGGTGCCCGTGGCCGCCGGAGACGGAGGCACCGCCGACGCAGCCGGCCAGCGCGTGGCCGATGACGGCGACCGCGTTGCCGCAGGCATTGATCGGCGCGGTGATCGGGGCGGTGACCTGGTTGCCGCCGCCGACGCTGTGCCGGCCGTTCGTACGGCCCCCGGGGGTGGAGCCGCCGCGCACCGGGGGGATCACGCCCGCGCATCCGGCGGCCGCGTGACCGATGACCGCGACCGCGTTGCCGCAGATGTCGACCGGCGCGGTGATCGGGGCGGTGACCTGGTTGCCGCCGCCGATGCTGTGCCGCCCGTTGGTGCGGCCCCCGCCCGTGGTGGCGGGGCCGGTCACCGACGCGCCGCCCTCGCACCCGGCGATCGCGTTGCCGACGGCGTTCCCGCACACGTTGATGGGCGCGGTGATCGGGATGTTGACCTGGTTGCCGCCGCCGATGCTGTGCCGCCCGGAGGTCGACTGCCGGCCGCCACCGGCGCCGGCACCGCGGTGCACGGACGCACCGCCGGCCGAACCGGCGAGCGCGTGACCGATGACCGCCACCGCGTTGCCGCTGACGTTGACGGGCGCCGAGACGGGCGCCTTGATCTGGTTGCCGCCGAGCACGCTGCCGGAGCCGTCGGTGACGTCGGCGAGGGCCGGACCGGCACCGAGCGCGACGAAGCTCGCGGTGAGCAGCGTGGCACGCGCGGTGCTCTTCGCCCACGTAGGCATGGGGGAACTCCTTCGATACAGGGGGTTGGGGGTACGTCTCGCAGGAGTCGGAGAACGTCCCTGGGGGGATTGGCGGCGTGGCCGCGCGCATGCGGGCACGCCGCAGCGACCCGGCGGGGGCCGGGCCGAGGGTGGGGACTAGTCAGGCGAGAAGGAGGGTTCGTCCGCCGCGGTACGGACGGTCGGGGGGACCATCCGCACGATCGGAGCGGACGCGCGCGAGCGGCCTGAGGCCGCCCCGAACCCGGGGGCACGCCACAGCCCCGTCTGGGTGACGCCGTCGCCGCTGGACGGGGGAAGCGCCTGTGCCCGGTGCGGCAGTTGCTGCGGCACTCGTGGCATGACCGGCGCGGAGACCCGGGAACGGGTCGCATGATCGACGGAGACCTTCTCGGACGCCCCCGTTGCGGCGACCGGACCGGTGCTCGTCACCGGCCCGCGACCGGTCGCGGCGCGATGTCCATGACCGGAGTGCCGCGGTGCCCGAGAAGGGTCCGCCGTTACCTCCGACGTGCCGGGCCGTACGGCTCCGGCCGATCCGCCCGCCGCGGGTGCCGGCGGGACGGGGATCAACGGCGGTCGAGAGTGCCGAAGGGCCGCCCGGGGAACGTGCACGGCCGGTACGGCGGCGCGCAGCGGCGGCAGGTCACCGGGAAGCCTGGTGACCTGCGAGCCGGCGTGCGCGACGACGCTGGGAAGGCGTGCGCCCGGAACGGTGTCGGCGTGTGCCTGCCCGGCGGCTCCGAGCAGCCAGCCGGCCACCGCGATGCCCGCCATGGTGAGCAGGCGACGCGTGACCGGCAGGGCGAGGAGACCGCGCAGGCGCCGGGTGAACGCGCGGGGACCAGGGCGGCACGGGACGACGGAGGTGCACCTCCGTGACCGCGACCACCTGGGAACCACGCGCCCTCCTCGGCATCGACCCACCGCGCGGAACGCAAAGGCGTTCCGTACGTTGAGTCACGCTAGCACCACGGAGCGCATTGGTTCGGCAATCGCCGAGAATTCTCACGCGTGATCAAGAAAATGGTCGAGAACGCGCACGCCGAACTGGAGACCCTCGACGGGGACACGCTCGTCGATACCGTGGAACATTCCGGAGAAATCCAGATCTTTCGGCAGCTTGAGCGGCGCGAAACCGAAGCAGCGAATCCCCAGAGTGGCGAAGGACTTCGCGTCGGTGCCGCCCGACAGGCAGTACGGCACCGGCCGCGCGTGCGGGTCGTGCGCCTTCAGCGCCGCGGCCATCGCCTCGACCAGCGGCCCGTCGAACTCCGTCTCGACCGCGATGTCATGGTGGACGAACTCCCGGCGTACGTGCTCACCGAGCAGTTCGTCGACGGTCGCGAAGAACTCCTCCTCATATCCAGGGAGGAATCGGCCGTCGACCTGAGCCGTAGCGGTTTGCGGGATTACGTTCGCTTTGTAGCCAGCATCCAGAACAGTCGGATTAAGGGTATTTCTGAGGGTTGCGCCGATCATCCGGGACACCGGCCCAAGTTCCCGCACGGTCTTCTCGATGTCGTCCGGGTCGAACTCCACGCCCGTCGCGGCGCAGACCTCCTCCAGGAACGCGCGCACCGTCTTCGTCAGCCGTACCGGGAACTCATACTCCCCCAGCCGGCCCACCGCCGCCGCCAGCGCCGTCACCGCGTTGTCCGGGTGCACCATCGACCCGTGCCCCGCCGTCCCCTCGGCGATCAGGCGCATCCAGGCCAGGCCCTTCTCCGCCGTCTCGATCAGGTACAGACGGTCGTCGTTCGGCAGAGTCAGGCTGAACCCCCCGACCTCCCCGATCGCCTCCGTGCACCCCTCGAACAGCTCCGGATGGTTGTCGACCAGCCAGTGCGCACCCCACTTGCCGCCCGCCTCCTCGTCCGCCAGGAAGGCCAGCACGATGTCGCGCTCCGGCCGCCGGCCCTGACGCAGCCGCTCCCGGATCGTCGCGAGGACCATCGCGTCCATGTCCTTCATGTCGACCGCGCCACGCCCCCACACGCAGCCGTCGGCGACCTCCCCGCCGAACGGGTCGCGGGTCCAGTCCTCCTTGCGCGCTGGAACCACGTCCAGATGCCCGTGGATCAACAGCGCGTCCCGCTGCGGATCGGTCCCCTCGATCCGTACGACCACACTCGACCGCTTCGCGTGCGACTCGTAGATCTTCGGCTCGAGACCGACCTCGGCGAGCTTCTCCGCGACGTACTCCGCCGCCACCCGCTCCCCCGGTCCACTGTGATCACCCGGATTCGAGGTGTCGATGCGGATGAGGTCACTGCACAGCTGGACGACCTCGTCCTCCGCCGAAGGATTGCTCACGTTGCCTCCTCGCACACACGCGGCGCCGAGAGCCGGAGGCCCTCCCGCCGCGGGAGCGCCCGTGACCGGCGTCTCGACTGGTTCCGCCCAGGTTGTTCCGGCACCCCCATCCTCCCCCAGCCCTGCCCTGACACCCTCCGGCCCCACCCCGCCCAAACCCACTTCGCGCCATCACCAGGGATTTGCTAATCTGTGGCAGCCGACGCGGACAGCCGCGGAGGCGCACCAGTCCGGGTGGCGGAATAGGCAGACGCGCTAGCTTGAGGTGCTAGTGCCCTTTACGGGGCATGGGGGTTCAAGTCCCCCCTCGGACACTTCGGGCCTGGGGTCAGTGTGGTCGGAGGCTTCGCCTCCTTCCCGCTGGCCCTTCGTCATTTCATCCG
>NZ_JAMXMX010000009.1 GCF_024055725.1 Actinoallomurus spadix
GAGACGGGACCGTCCGCGCCGCGCCTCCCCGAGGGGACGGACCAAGCATCAGCGCCAGCTCTTGCACGAACAACGGCTCCAGATCAGGGAACGCGGGTCCGGCCGCGAAACGGCCGTTGAGCCAAGGCCAATCCGCAGCCTCTTCGATCGTGGTCTCGCCGACCTGCTCATCCTGACGCATCACACGCCAGACGCCATCACTGCACTCCACGGCCGTCCCGCCCTGACGTGGCCGTCGTCCTGGACACCTTGCCGCCGAGGTGACCGCGGTATGTCGGTTTGGTCGGTTTCAGTGCGTCAACGACGTCGGCAGAGTGCCTCTTCTCCCTAGGGCGCGGCTTACGCCCGACCTGTCGAGTCCGGAGGTCGGCCTCACCGTGGCCTCCATCCGCCTGTGGCTCAGCATGTGATCGGGCAGATAAAACGGTGGTCGCCTGATCGGCTTCCCTGCCACGATCTGGGTGTGACCACGTTGTTCCTGATGGTCGGCCTGCCAGGGGCCGGAAAGACCACGCGGGCTCGACAACTCGCCGCGGAGCACGGCGCGCTGCGTCTGACGCCCGACGACTGGATGATTCCCCTGTTCGGCGAGGCGGAGGCGGACGGGAAGCGCGACGTGCTGGAGGGGCGCATGCTCTGGCTCGCCTTGGAGGCGGTCAAACTGGGCACCAACGTCGTCGTGGACTACGGCTGCTGGTCACGGGACGAGCGGTCTGCGATCCGCTGGCTAGTGGAGGCCGAGAAGGCGTGCTTCCGCATGGTCTACCTGCCGGTGGACGTTGAGACCCAACGTGCCCGTATCGCCCGCCGCTGGGCGACCACCCCCGAAAAAACGTTGCCGATGTCCGAGGCCGACATTCTGCACGGGCGGGCGCATTTTGAGGAGCCCGACGCGGCGGAGCTGGAGGGCCGCAGGGTCGCCGGCCCGCCGCCCGGCTGGGTGGGCTGGCGGGAGTGGGCCGCCGACCGGTGGCCGTCGTTCGCGTGACTACCGCGGCCCACGACAACCCAGCCGTACCGGGCGTGCCTGCACTAGCCCGAAACGATCCGCCGGACAGCCCCTAGTGGGCAGAGTGGGCCGGTCCGGGCGGTCGCCGGGACTCCCGCACGTAGAGGGGGCCGCGCGGCGCAGGTCGGGGGTTCAGGTGAAGACCTTGCCGGGGTTGAAGATGCCGGCCGGGTCGAGGGCCTGCTTGATCGCGCGGTGCATGCCGAGCACGACCGGGCCGATCTCCTCGGCCATGCCCCGGCGTTTCAGCAGGCCGACGCCGTGCTCTCCCGTCACGGTGCCGCCCAGCCCGATCGCCTCGTCGACGATCCGCTCGAACGCGGCCTGGGCCCGCTCCCGGGCGGCCTCGTCGTCCGGCGGCGTGATCATCAACGGGTGGAGGTTGCCGTCCCCGGCGTGCGCGACGTTCGCGATGCGGATGTCGTGCTCGGCGGCGATCCGCTCGATCCGGCCGAGCATCTCCGGCACCAGCATGCGCGGCACGCACACGTCCTCGGTGAGGACCGGACCGAGCCGCTCGACCGCCGGGTACGCGAGGCGGCGTGCCGCGAACAGCGCCTCCGCTTCCTCCGGGTCGGTGGAGCGCGCGCTCCAGGTGGCCCCCGCGGCCTCGAAGCACGCCAGAATGGCGTCGGCCTCCTCCTCGCCCACCTGGCCGGGGCTGTCGCTGCGGCCGAGCAGGAGCACGTCGCCCTCGTCGGCCAGGCCCATGTGCCGCCACTCGTCGACGGCGCGCAGGCAGTGCCGGTCGATCAGTTCCAGCGCGCTGGGCACCACGCCGGCCGCGGTCACGGCGCTGACCGCCTCCCCCGCGGCCACGAGTGAGTCGAAGTAGCCCACGATCGTGCGCTCGGCCGCGCGGGCGCCCCGGAGCCGTACGGTGATCTCGGTGATGACGCCGAGGGTGCCCTCGGAGCCGACCATGAGGCCGGTCAGGTCGTACCCTGCGACGCCCTTGGCGGTGCGCCGGCCCAGGCGTACGACGTCGCCGTGTCCGACGACGGCCTCGAGGCCGAGGACGTAGTCCCGCGTCACGCCGTACTTCACGCAGCACAGGCCGCCCGCGTTCGTGGCGACGTTGCCGCCGATGGTCGACCATGGCGCGCTCGCCGGGTCCGGCGGGTACCAGAGGCCGTGCTCGGCGCAGGCCCTGCGCAGGTCGTCGTTGACGACGCCGGGCTGGACGATCGCGATCCGCTCGTGCGGGTCGATCCGGAGGATCTCGTTCATCGCCTCGAACGACAGCACGACGCAGCCGTCGATCGCGTTCGCGCCGCCGGACAGGCCGGTCCCGGCTCCGCGCGCGACCACGGGTACGCCCAGTCGCGCGCACCGGCTGACGACCTCCCGGACCTCCGCCGTCTCCCGGGGCCGTACGACCGCGGCCGGGCTGCCGTACGGCGCCCACTCCGCCTCGTCGTGGGCGTAGGAGGCCACGACGGCGGGGTCGCGGACCACCCTGCCGCCGGGGAGCGCCCGCTCCAGTTCCGCCGCCAGGTCCACGGAGATCGCCGTCATACGCCGCACCCTACGCCCGGCGTGATCTCCGCGAACGGCGCCGGGCAGACTGACGGGGACGACCAGTAACGAAGGTGGTGTCATGCCCGCGAATCCGCTCACCGCGTACGAGCTGACCGACCTGCGCGAACGGCACAGCGTGAAGTGGCGCGAGTACCCGCCGGACGTGCTGCCGATGTGGGTGGCGGAGATGGACACTCCGCTCGCCGAGCCCGTCGCCGAGGCGCTCACCAGGGCGATCGCCCGGGGCGACACCGGGTACGCGGTCGCGGGACGGCTGCCGGAGGCGTTCGCGGATTTCGCCGCCGACCGCTACGGCTGGCGGCCCGATCCGGCCGCGATGCGGCTGGTGCCCGACGTGATGTCCGGGATCAAGGAGGTCCTGGAGATCATTTCCGCGCCCGGCGACCGGATCGTGGTGAACACCCCTGGTTATCCGCCGTTCTTCTACTGGCTGGAGCGGATCGGCCGCGAGGTCGTCGTCAACCCGCTGGCCTGTGGGCCGGACGGGTACCGGATCGACCTGGACCGGCTCGAGCGCGACTTCGCCGCGGGGGCGCGGGCGTATCTGCTGTGCAGCCCGCACAACCCGACGGGCCGGGTCTTCTCCCGCGACGAGCTGCTGGCCGTCGCGGAGCTCGCCGACCGGTACGACGTGCGGATCGTCGCCGACGAGATCCACGCGCCGCTGACCCATCCGGGCGCGCGGCACGTCCCGTTCGCCTCGCTGGACGCCCCGGCCGCCGCCCGGTCCATCGTGCTCGCCTCGGCGTCGAAGGCGTGGAACCTCGCCGGTCTGAAGGCGGCCCTGGCCGTTCCGGGGCCCGACGCCCGCGCCGACGTCGCCACGATCCACGAGGAGGTGAGCGAGAGCGCCGGGCTGTTCGGCGTGATCGCCGCGGAGGCGGCCTTCGACCACGGCCGTCCGTGGCTCGCCGACCTGCTCGGCGGGCTGGACGCCAACCGCCGGCTCCTCGGCGAGCTGCTCGCCGCTCACCTGCCCGGCGTCGGCTGCCACCTGCCGCAGGCCACCTACCTGGCCTGGCTGGACTGCCGCTCACTGGGCCTCGGGGACGATCCCGCGGAGGCGTTCCTCCGGCACGGCAGGGTGGCGCTGTCCCCGGGCCCGACGTTCGGCGAGGCCGGCCGGGGCTTCGCCCGGCTGAACTTCGGTACGGCGCCGGACCGCGTCGCGGACGCGGTACGCCGGATGGCGGCCGTCCTCGACGGGTCCGGCGCGCGATGAGGCGGGCGCCCGTCCGGGCCTGAGCCGACACCGCGACCGTCTCGTAACGCTCCGGCACTGGAGCGCGCGAACGTACTCAACTATCTTGGTCGGAAAACCTTGGAGATGGGAGCCGTGATGGGCATCACCGAAGAGGGCGACTGCCGACCGTCACGACGCACGATCCTTCGCATGTCCGCGGGGTTGAGCCTGGGCTCGGCGGTGGCCGCCGCGGCCACCGGGACGGCGCGCGCCGACGACGGGCCGATCGTCAAGCCCCTGCCACCCGCGCTGTTCGTCGTGCACGGCACGAACGCCGAGATGCGCTGGGAGGCGATGCGCGGGCAGGGCTACCTCACGCCGGCCGACCGCTTCTTCGTCCGCAACCACACCCGCACCCCGCTGATCGACGCGCGCACGTGGCGGCTCCGCCTGTTCGGCAGCGGCCTGCGCGGCTCCCCCACCCTCGACCGGCCGGTCACGTTCTCCTACGAGGACCTGCTCGGGATGCCGGCCCGGACCATCGACGCGTTCATCGAGTGCACCGGGAACGGCCGGAGTCTCTACACGACCCAGCAGCACCAGTCCGTCTCGGGCACGCCGTGGCGGCTGGGCGGCGTCGGCGTCGCCCGCTGGCGCGGCGTCCCACTCGCCCACGTCCTGGAACGCGCCGGCCTCACCCACCGGGCCGTGGACGTGATGCCGCGCGGACTCGACCCCGACTTCGTCGACGGCGGGCGGAACCTCGGGCGGGTCCGCAGGCCGCTGCCGGTCGCCAAGGCGCTCGACGACGTCCTGCTGGCCTACGAGATGAACGGCCGCCCGCTGCCCCCGGACCACGGCTTCCCCGTACGCGTCGTGGTGCCCGGCTGGGTGGGCGTCGCCTCGATCAAGTGGGTCGGCGACATCGAGGTCTCCGGTACGCCGCTGTCGTCCCCCTGGAACACCACCTACTACCGGATGTTCGGCCCGGACCACCCGCCGGAGGGCGGTGCCCCACTGACGCGGCAGGTGCTCAAGAGCGCGTTCGAACTGCCGTGGGACGCGCGGCTCGACTCCGGGCGGACCCACCGGCTGCGCGGCCGTTCATGGTCCGGCGAAGGGGCCGTACGCCACGTCGAGATCAGCACCGACGGCGGCCGTACCTGGCGGCGGGCGACCCCCTACGGACGCCGTGACGCCCTCGGCTGGACCCGCTGGGAGATCGTCTGGCGGCCGCCGGGCCCGGGATCGTACGAGCTGCGGGCGCGGGCCACGGACCGCACCGGAACCGCGCAGCCGGACGTCGCGCCGTACAACACGCTCGGCTACCTGTTCGGGGCGGTCGTGCGCCATCCCGTCACGGTGGGCTGAGAGCCGGTCCGCGCAGCCCGGTCAGGGAGTGGTCCAGGCCGGGTTGGTGCGCACCCGGCCGGCGTTCCGGCGCGGCTTGCGGCGGGCGGCGCGCTCCTCGGACACCCGCCGGTCCGGGGCCCGGTGCGCCAGCGCGTCGCGGAGCTGGGCGCGACCGCGGTGGATGCGGCTGCGGACCGTGCCCATCTTCACCCCGAGGGTCGCCGCGATCTCCTCGTAGGACAGGCCCTCGATGTCGCAGAGCACCACGGCGGCGCGGTACTCCGGTGCGAGCGCGTCCAGAGCCGTCTGGATGTCGTCGTCGAAGTGCCGGTCCTCGTACGCCTGCGCGGGGCTCGGTTCGCGGCCCCTCAGCCGCTCCGCCGCGTCGTCGGCGAGACCTTCGAACCGGATGCGCTGCCGCCGGCGGACCGTGTCGAGGAACAGGTTCGTGGTGATCCGGTGCAACCACCCCTCGAACGTGCCCGGCGTGTAGTTCGACAGCGAACGGAACACGCGCACGAACACCTCTTGTGTGAGGTCCTCGGCATCGTGCTGGTTCCCGGTCAAGCGGTAGGCGAGGCGGTAGACACGCGCGGAGTGCTCACGCACGATGTCGTCCCAGCTGGGTGGCGTCCATGCCACCGTGTCACCCTTCACCCGTCACCCCCGATATCACTGTTCGCGGTCAGAGTCTGTACCGCCGGGGGTAAGAGCGGTGTAAGGGAAGCCCGTCATGGGACCCTCCTTCCGCGGCCGTTCGGCCTGCCTTCTCCTCCGACGTTGTCCAGCATGGCAGCCCCGGGCCCGCCCGACGTCGCCCGTCAGGCGGGTGTCCGCACGCCCCCGCGTCGGCCGCGCGGCGGAGACGGAGACGACCTCCTCATCCTCAGGGGGGAGGGACCGGCGCGAACACCATCTTGATCAACTTCGTCCTGTCGGCCATTCTGGGCGCGGGCGGCCACCCCCGCCGGCCGCCCCGGGAGCGGCGATGGAGATTCGCATTCTCGGCCCGTTCGAGTTGATCGACGACGAACGACGGGTGCCGATCGACGCGCCCAAGCAGCGCGCGGTGCTCACCGCTCTGGTCCTGCGCGCCAACCGGGTCGTGCCGACCGATGAACTCGCCGCGCTGGTGTGGGGGGACGACCCGCCGGCGAGCGCCCGGCTCACCCTCCAGGGATACGTCCTGCGGGTCCGCCGCGCCCTGGCGTCCGTCCCCGGCCTGAGCATCCGCACCGAGCCCACGGGCTACCTGCTGCGGGTCGACCCCGACCGGATCGACGCGCACCGGTTCACGCGGCTGATCGACGACGCGGCCCGGGCGGCGGCGGGCGGCGACACGGCGGCGGAGGCCGAACTGCTGCGCGAGGCCCTCGCGCTCTGGCGCGGAGAGCCCCTCGCCGACGTCGGCTCCGACGCCCTCCGGCGGGAGGAGGCCGGCCGGCTGGCCGAGATGCGGGCGAGTGCCATCGAGCGGCGCGTCGACGCGGACCTGCGCCTCGGACGGCACCTCGCGCTGATCGGCGAACTGACGGCGCTCGTCGCGGCCCACCCGTTCCGAGAGGGGTTCCGCGCCCAGCTGATGCTCGCCCTGTACCGCGCGGGCCGCCGGGCGGACGCCCTGGAGGCGTACCGCGACGCGCGGGCCGTCCTCACACGGGAGCTCGGCATCGAACCGGGACCGCGGCTGCGGCGGCTGGAACAGGCCGTGCTCACCGCCGACCCCGCCCTGGATCCGGCGCCCCGGGCGGAGCACAGCCCGTGCGCGCTGCCACCGGACGTGCCGCATTTCGTCGGCCGGCGGGCCGAGCTGGCGCGGCTGCTCGCGGGCCCGCCCGCGGACGCCGGCCCGGCCGTGTGCGCGGTCGCCGGCATGGCCGGCGTGGGCAAGACCTCACTCGTCGTGCACGCCGCCCACCGGCTCGCCGAGCGGTACCCGGGCGGGCGGATCCACGTCGACCTCGGCGGCACCACCGGGCATCCGATGGATCCGGCCGTGGCCCTGGACCGAATCCTGCGCCTGCTCGGCGTGTGGGGCGGCCGGATCAGGGGCGGCGTGGACGACCGCGCCGCCCTGCTGCGCGACCGGCTCGCGGGCCGCCGTGTCCTGCTGGTCCTCGACAACGCCGTCGACGAGGCACAGGTACGGCCCCTGATCCCCGGAACGCCGGGCTGCGGAGCGTTCATCACCAGCCGGGCACGGCTCATCGGGCTGGAGTACGCCGACCTGATCGACCTCGACGTGCTCGCCCCGGACGACGCGGTCGACCTGCTGGCCGGGGTGATCGGCCGGCAGCGGATCCTCGCCGAGCAGGACCGCGCCCGCACGCTCGTCGCCCAGTGCGGCCACCTGCCCCTGGCGGTGCGGATCGCGGCGGCGCGGCTGGCCGGGCGTCCCGAGTGGATCCTGGGGCGGCTGGCCGGCCAGCTCGCGGACGAGCACCGGCGGCTCGACCGCCTGGCCGCCGGGGACCTGGAGGTGCGGTCCAGCATCGCGCTGAGCCAGGACGCCCTGCCGCCCGCGCACCGGCGGCCGTTCCACCTGATCGGGCTGCTCGACCTGCCCGAGGTCACGCCCTGGATGGTCGCCGCCCTCCTCGACCGGCCGGTCGCCGGGGCCGAGGACGTCATCGACGCCCTCGTCGACGCCCGCCTGCTGGAGCCCGGCCGCACGGACGCCCCCGACGGACCCCACTACCGCTGTCACGACCTGGTCCGGCTGTTCGCCCGCGAGCAGGCCCTGGAATCCGAGCCGCCGGAGGTACGGGACGCGGCCGTCATCCGGGTGCTGCGGGCGCTGCTGGCCCTGGCCGAGGCGGCCGACGAAGCCCTCCCGAGCCGGCGGCTGCGCCTGCCCGGCCCGCGGGTCCTCTCGGCGGGCCCGGCCGCGCCCGCCGGGGCGGCGCCGGCGGAACCGCTCGCGTGGTTCGAGGCGAACCGCCAGACCCTGACCACGGCCGTGCACCGCGCCGCGTCCGCCGGTGCGGCCGAGCTGTCCTGGCGGCTGGCCGCCTCGCTGCTGAGCTTCCTCGACCTGCGCGGGTACTGGGACGACTGGCTCGGCACCCACGAGGCCGCCCTGGCGGCCGCCGGTGCCCGCGACGACCGGTGGGGAGAGACGGCGATGCGCTACGGCCTCGGCCTCCTCGCCACCGCCCAGGACCGCTACAAGGACGCCGCCGCGCACCTGGCCGCCGCCGTCGCCGGAAGCCGGCGGCTCGGCGCGCCGGTCCGCGCGGGCCGGGCCCTCGGCGCGCTCGGTGACGTTCACCACATCTGTGACCGGCTGGACGACGCCTTCGCGTGCTTCCGGGAGGCACTGGAGATCGCCGACCGGCACGCGACCTGACAGGGCGGGCCAACGCCCTGCTCGACCTGGGGCTGGTCCACCGCGACCGGGGCGACCCTGCCGCCTCCCTCGCCCACCTGGGCCGGGCGCTGGCGACGTTCCGCTCGGCGGACGACGAGTACGGGGAGGCGCACGTCCTGCGTTTCCTCGCCGCGACCCACTACCACTCCCGTACCGACCTGGCGGCCGCGCGACGGCACGCGACGCGCGCGATCGGGCTGTTCCGGCGGTTCGGCGACGGTCTCGCCGAGACAAGGTCGCTGCGCCTGCTGGCCATGGTGCTGACGGCCGAGGGCCGCCCGCGGGCCGGGGCCGACCTCCTCGACCGCTGTCTCGTGGCCTTCCGGGAGCAGGGCGACCTGTTCGGCGAGGCGTCCACGCTCTGGGCACTCGGCGAGGCGGCACACGAGAGCGGCGACACCGTACGGGCGATCGCGTGCCTGGAGCAGGCCCTGACCCTCTTCCGGCGGCTCGACGTTCCGCTGTGGGAGACGCGCACCCGCACCCGGCTGGCCGCGGTGCGCGGGGAGGGAGCCGGCCCCGCCGGCGGCTCCCTCCCCGCGATCGTCACTGACGCGGGACCGCCGCGGGCGTCCAGCCCAGGTAGTGACTGAAGTAGCTCACGCTCGACGCGTGTCCGATCTTGCCGCTGATGCTGGTCGAGTAGAACCCGCCGTTGCCGTCGGCGATGCCGACGTGCCCGTACGAGCTGATGTTCCAGTACACGAAGGACCCGGCCGGGGGCTTGGTGCCGCTGTGGTGCGGAGCGCCGTTCCAGTGCGCGATCGCCGAGGCCCACACCCCGGTCGTGCCGTAGGCGTTCTCCACGGCCTTCTCGCAGTAGTGCTCCCAGCCGGTGCTGCCGACGTGGTTCTTCATCCACTGCACCGCGCCGGCCGGAGTGCCGTCGCCGGCGCTGAGCGGCGACACCTGCCCGGCCGACGAGACGGCGGCGGGCGCCTTGGCGGCCGCCGTGCGGACGGGCGCCGCGTGGGCGGTCGCCGGGACGCCGGCCGCGATGAGGACCGCGGCGGGGACGAGTGCGGCTCCGGCACGCAGCCGGAGCCGGGAAGGACGACGCATCTGCCAACCTCCAGGGGTCGAGGGGGACATGCGTCGAAGAGCGTCTCAACCGCCGCTTGTACATCGCTTGTACGCAGGGGACCCACAGGACCCGGAAGAGGCTGGAAACGGCGAATGGGCCGGTCTCGACGAGACCGGCCCATTCGGCTGGCTCCCCCGACTGGACTCGAACCAGTAACCTGCCGGTTAACAGCCGGACGCTCTGCCAATTGAGCTACGGGGGATCACACGAGAGGCCGCCCCGACCGCTGGCCGCCCCATCGCGCATAAGGTTAGCGCATTCCGCACGTGCTCGTTTCGCCGACTGGCCCGCCCTCTTCGGGGTATGGCCTACGGCGACTCAGCAGAGGAGTACGACCATGAAGCACCGCGTTGTGTTCTTCGCCGGAGCGGCGACCGGTTACGTCCTGGGCACGCGCGCCGGCAAGGAGCGCTACGAGCAGATCAAACGGATGTCCCGGCGTGTCGCGGAGAACCCCACCGTGCAGGAGGCCGCCGGCGTGCTCCGCGCCCAGGCCGGTGAGATCGCCGAGTCGGCCCGGCACAGGTTCGGCGGCAAGGTCCACACGGTGAGCGAGAAGGTTCAGGAGAAGGTCCCCGGCATGCGCGGGGCCGAGCCGTCCGCCTCCACCGAACGGACCGGCCAGGCCGCCCACCCCGGCAGCACACCCGCCGACCTCACCTGACCGCCCCATCACGCGCCCGGACCGGCCAGGCCGGTCCGGGCGCACCCGCATCGGGCGGCCGTGGGTTCACGCGCGGCGGCGGAACAGGCCGCGGACGCCGCGTACGAGGAGGTGGAGGGTCGCGACGGCGAAGGCGGCCGTCATCGCCGAGCCGCCGATCAGCCCCATCCAGTGCGGCGAGCCGCCTTTGGCGAAGACGTACCGTGCGGCCCCCGTGTCGACCGCCGGGAGAGCCGCGCCCGCCGTGACATCGCGGTGCGGGACGCCCTCGATCCAGACCTTCCCGCGAGATCCGCTCCCGGCGTCGGTGCGGAACGTGCCGTACCACAGGCACCGCTTCGCGCAGTCGAGTCGCTCGGCCGTGAAGACGCCGGGCCGTCCGCCCCCGCGGGCCGCCCTCAGGTCCGGCCCGAGGTCCGCAGCACGAAGCTCGCCACGAGCACCGTGGCGGCCAGGAACACCAGTCCCAGGATCAGCCGCCCGGCGGCGCCCGCGCGAGACCCGTCAGGGTGGTACCCGGCCATCACACCCGCCCTCGACGCCGACCGAACCTTTCGATGACCATAACGCGGCGGCACGCCCCACAGGCGGGCTCCCGCAGGCGGGCGTCACCGGCCGACGTCGCCGGTGCGCCCTGCGGGTCCTACAGCCCCGTCTGGCGGCGGATCTCCTCGAGGGCCTGCTCGGCCTGCGCGAGCACGCCCGGATCGGCGGGGTCGAGACCACGGTCGAAGACGAACGACCAGCGCACCTCGCCGTCCCCCCGCGGCGCGCGGCGGCCGACGACCCGTACCCCTCCGGCGGGCAGCTTGACGTGGGTGCTGACGACGACGGTGGCGGTGACGCGCTCCCGTACGGCCTCGGGCACCGACCCCGGCTCCGAGAGCGGCACGGTGTGCCGCCGGCCGCCGACCTCCCGCACGGACAGGACGCCGTCCTGCCAGGTGGCCTGCTCCACGCGCTCCCACGGCAGCCGGGTGCCCTCGCCGGCACCGGGGAGGTAGAGGGCGGCGTTCGTCGCGACCGTCTCACCGCCGATCGCCAGGACCCGCTCTCCCCGCTGGAGGACGACGCCGTCCGGCACCTTCTTCCGCCACGTCAGTCGCATGACAGATCACGCTACAGCGCCCGGCCGGCGCCCCGTCGCGCGGCCAGGAGGTCCAGCAGGAGCGCCGCCGACCAGCTGTAGTCGTGACCGCCCCGGCCGCTGCCGTCGAACGGATCGTAGAACTCCCGGAACCCGGACTGGCGCACCAGCCGGGCCGTGGAGCCGAAGATCAGGTCGGCGATCCCGCCCAGATCGTGCGCACAGGCTCCGAACCACAGCAGCCAGTTGGTGTTGGCCCAGGTCGGTCCGCGCCAGTAGGCCCCGCGGTCGAACGCCTCCGACTGGATGTCGCAGGTCGGCACCGGGTAACCGGCCGCCCCCGCGAAGCGGGGCGACAGCAGCAGGTCGGTCAGCGCGCGCACGACCGGCGCCGGCAGCTCCGGGTCCATGAGGGGCACGAAGCCGGCCACCGTCGTCTCCGGGATCAGGCGCCCGGCCCTCAGGTCGCGGGCACGGAAACAGCCTGCCGACTCGTCCCACAGCCGGTCCAGAAGGGCACGGTGGATGCGCTCCGCGGCCTCCCGATGGGGACGCGGATCGGCCCCGGCGAGGTCGGCCAGCTCGGCCAGCGCGTGTGTGGAGGCCAGATAGACCGCGTTGAACAGCGGATCTTCGACGACGAAGGGATGCTCGTCCCGGAGGTACTCCGCGCGGTAGCCGGCGGCCCGCATCCCCGTCACCAGCGCGACGTACCGGTCGTGGTCTCCCCCGTTGTACGTCCGTCCCCGCGGGTCGACGGCGGCCAGCGGCGTGTCCCACGCCGGGCTGTCGTCGAGCCCGGACTCCCACGGGTGGCAGAGGCTCGCCAGGCCGCCGCCGCCGATGTCACGGTCCCGCGCGAGGTAGGCGTGCTGGGCGACGAGACAGGGGTACAGCGGGCCCAGGAAGGCCCGGTCCGCGCCGTCGGACGCCTGCACCATCCTCAGCGCCACGAGGGCGTGCAGCGGCGGCTGGGCGAGCGCGGAGGTCTGCACGCCGCGCGGTGCGGCGGGGTGCGCGGAGCTGCGCCACAGCTCGGGTCCGGGGAAATAGGCGTGCCGTGGTTCCGTCGTGTGGAAGACGATATGCGGGAGCAGGCCGGTCGCCCACTGGCCGCGGAACAGGGACAGGAACTCGGTCCGGGCACGGTCGGGCCGGTGGTGGGCGAGGCCGAGGCCGATGAAGGCGGAGTCCCAGCTCCACTGGTGCGGGTACAGGCCTGGAGAGGGGACCGTGGCCGCGCCGGTCCAGTTCGCGTCCAGCACGCGGGCGGCGGCCAGCCAGAGGGCCGTCTCGTCGCCGGTGAGCCGTGGCCCCATTACGACAGCGTACGGCTCCGCGGCGTTCCCGGCGATGCCCGGACGCCGAATTCAGGAGAAGAGGCCGTCGCCCCAGTAGCCGCCCTTGCGGACCCCGGGCGGGCAGGCCCAGATGCCCGAGCCGACGTGCTGGACGTACTCGTTCATGTGGTCGGAGGCGGCCAGTCTGTTCTGCAGCGGGACGAACTGCTTACGCGGGTCACGCTGGTAGGCGATGAAGAACAGGCCCGCGTCGAGGCGGCCGAGCCCGTCGGTGCCGTCCGTGAACGAGTAGCCGCGCCGCAGGATCCGCACGCCGCCGTTGCTGTCGGGGTGGGCGAGGCGGACGTGCGAGTCGGCGGGCAGCTTGTCGAGCGGCACCGGGTCGTGCTCGCGTTCGGCGCCGTACGCGTTGCCCTCCCCCTTGGTCCGGCCGAAGGTGTCCTGCTGTTCCTGGAGCGAGGTGCGGTCCCACGTCTCGATGTGCATGCGGATGCGCCGGGCGACGACGTACGAGCCGCCGGCCATCCAGGACGGCCCGTCGGCCGCGGACGCCCAGACGTGCTCTTCGAGGGCCTTGGTGTCGGTGCCGGCGATGTTGCGGGTGCCGTCCTTGAACCCGAACATGTTCCGCGGCGTCTGCCGGTCCGGAGTCGTCGAGGACGTCTTGCCGAAGCCGAGCTGGGACCAGCGCACGGAGACGACGCCGAAGCCGATCCGGGCGAGGTTGCGGATGGCGTGCACGGCGACCTGCGGGTCGTCGGCGCAGGCCTGGACGCAGATGTCGCCGCCGCTGCCGGCCGGGTCGAGGTTGTCGCCGGGGAAGTGCGGCAGGTCGATCAGGGCGGCCGGCCGTTTCGCCTTGAGACCGAACCGGTCCTTGCCGTCCTTGTCGAAGAGCGTCGGGCCGAATCCGATCGTCAGGGTCAGCCGCGCCGGGGGCAGGCCGAGCGCCTCGCCGGTGTCGTCGGGCGGCGCCTCCCCCAGGCCGCCGGCGGCCGAGCCGTACGGGTGGCCGCCGGTGAACGCGGCGGCGGCCGCGGTCCACTCCTTGAGCATCCGGACCAGGCGGTCGCGGTCGTCGGTGACGACGTCGAACGCGGCGAAGTGCAGGCGGTCCTGGACGGGGGTGGCGATCCCGGCCTGGTGCGCGCCGTGGAAGGGGACGGCCTCCTCGTCGGCGGAGCCGTGGTCGTCCCCGGCCCGGGCGACGCTGATCAGGCCCGCGCCGGCGGCGGCGCCGGCCGCGAGCGTGGCGCCGGAGTAGCCGAACAGCCGGCGTCTGCTGACGCCTCTCACCTGGCCACCACCGCCGCCAGCTTCGACAGCGGCTCGCCGAGCGCGTTCACCTCGTCGGACAGGTCCTTGCGGTCCTTGGCGCCGACCGTGTCGTAGGCGACGTAGCCGTCGCCCTTCTCATACTTGGTGAGCAGCTTCTGCACCTTGGCGAACTCGTCGTCGAGCGTCGAGGCGAGGTCGGCGTTCCGCTCCTTGACGACGGGCTTCAAAAGCCCGTACACCTTCTCGGCGCCGTCGACGTTGGCCTTGAAGTCGACCAGGTCGGTGTGGGAGAACGTCTCCTCCTCACCGGTGACCTTGCCGGTCGCGACCTCGTCCAGCAGCTCCTTGGCGCCGTTGGCCATCGAGGTCGGGCTGATGGAGGCGGTGCCGACCTTCGACTTCAGCGTCTGCAGGTCCTTGACGAGCTGGTCGGCGTAAGGGCCCTCGCCCTTGAGCGAACCGGTCTTCCACAGTGCCTTCTCGATCCGGTGCCAGCCGGTCCACTTGTCGCCCTGCTTGAGGTCCGCCTCGCGCAGGTCGACCTTCGGGTCGATGTCACCGAAGGACTCGGCGACCGGCTCGATCCGCTCCCAGCCCACCCGGGACGGGGCGTACAGGTCCTTGGCCTTCGCGGTGTCGCCCGCCTTGACCGCGGCGGCGAACTCCGTCGCCTTGGCCAGGGTGTCGTCGACCTGCTGGGCGACATAGGTCCGGTACGCGGCCACGGCCTCGTCCAGGCGCGGGTCGACCGCCTTGCCCTGGCCGGTGACGGTGAGCGCCTGGGAGGGGCCCTTGCCCGTCATGCCGGCGCTGCACATGACCTTGTACGTCCCGGCGGAGAGCTGGACGGTGACCTCGGCGCCGGTTCCGGGCCCGATGTTCTCACGCTCGGTGACGACCTTGCCGTCGGGAGCGAGGATCTCCAGCTCGTTCACCTGGGAGCCCTTGTTGGTGACCTTGAACGTGACCGCTCCGGCCGGCGCGGTCTTGGCGCCGACCTCGCAGGAGGAGTCGGTGGCGGTCACCTCGATCGCCCCGGATCCTCCCTTGGCGCTCGCGTCGTCGTCCTTCCCGCACGCCGAGAGCGCGGACAGCGAGAGGAGGGCGGCACCCGCGGCGGCGAGCACGTGGACAGGACGCATGCGGTCTCCAACGGGGCGAAGGACGGTCGGGCGCCCTTGCGAGGGAAGCGGGCACTCCTGTTTAGGTGTACCTAACTTAGCTTTACCTAACCTCACTTCGTCAAGCAGGAGCGGGGCCCGGGCCGTGTGAACATCACCACGCCGCCGGTATGACCGCGTCTGAACAGATGAAACGGGGTCGGCGTGACCACACGCCGACCCCGCTCGGGACCGCTCGGACCGCCTCGAAGGCGGTCCGCGAGACTCACTCCAGATACTCGCGCAGCATCTGCGCGCGCGTCGGGTGCCGCAGCTTCGCCAGGGTCTTGGACTCGATCTGCCGGATGCGCTCCCGCGTCACCCCGAACTCCCGGCCGACCTCCTCGAGCGTCCGCGGATGGCCGTCCGTCAGGCCGAAGCGCAGCTGGATGATCCGCTGCTCCCGGTCCGACAGCGACCCCAGGATGCCGCCGAGCTGATCCTGCAGGAGGATGAACGCCGCCGCCTCCATGGGAACGACGGCGTCGGCGTCCTCGATGAAGTCACCGAGGTCGGAGTCCTCCTCGCCGATCGGCGACTGCAGGGAAACCGGCTCCTGCGCGACCCGCTGGATCTCGACCACCCGGTCGGGCGGCAGCCCCATCTCCGCGCCGATCTCATCAGGAGTCGGCTCCCGGCCGAGATCCTGGTGGAGCTGACGCTGCACGCGCACGAGTTTGTTGATGGTCTCCACCATGTGGACCGGGATCCGGATGGTCCGGGCCTGGTCGGCGATCGCCCGTGTGATCGCCTGGCGGATCCACCACGTGGCGTACGTGGAGAATTTGTACCCCTTCGTGTAGTCGAATTTCTCGACCGCACGGATCAGTCCGAGATTCCCCTCCTGAATCAGATCAAGGAACAGCATTCCGCGGCCGACGTAACGCTTGGCGATGGACACCACCAGGCGCAGATTGGCCTCGATCAGTCGTTGCTTCGCCCGTACTCCGTCATGGGCGAGCAGTTCGAGGTCGGAGCGTTCGGCGGGAGCGACGATGGCCGCGTCGGCCAGTTTCTCCTCGGCGAACAGACCCGCCTCGATCGATTTCGCGAGTTCTACTTCATCTTCTGCCGTGAGCAGCGGTACGCGTCCGATCTCGCGCAGGTAGATCCGGACCAGGTCGCTGGTCGGCGCCCGCCTTCCAAGGTCGTCCCCATCAGCTCGCGCTGAGTCCTCGTGCCCGCTCGGGGACTCGAGAACCTCCACCCCCTGATCCGCGAGCATCCGGACGACCCGGTCGGCCGAGTCCGCCGGCAGGTCGGAACGATCGATCGCGGCGGCGACGTCGTCCACCGTTATTCCACGTTCTCTGCCACGTGCGACGAGGTCCGCCACCTGGTCAACCGATGGCGTCTCGCTAGGCAGCACCGAAGGGCCCACGGTGACAGTGTGCGGCAAGGGGCCCGTATTCCGGGGGACCTATTTTTGCGTCCCAGGGGTCACAGAGAACTGATGGATCGCTCCCGCAACACCTTTCTCTGCAGCTCAAGGGCCATGAGGTCGCCGAAAAGGCGGTTGTGCTCCTCGCGGTGCTCGACCGGATTCAGCCGTCCGAGTTTGGACTGCAGTTTCGCGATCTCGCGCGTGACCTGGATCTCCTGCAATCTGGACAGCATTGCGGCGGCATATCGGTCATCCGGATCCCCGCTGGTCCGCAACGGCTCGACGGCGAGAGCGGTGACCAGGGCCCTGACCTCGTCGTTCGGCGCGGCCTCCCGCAGCCGGCCCGCCCACTCCGGTCCGCTCTGCGCCGTCACCACACCGCCGAGCTCCGCGATCAGCGACCGGACGGCAGCGTGAGCCGGGACGATCAGCGCCTCGGCGGGCATCGCGTCGAAGGCGGGCCCGAGCAGCGCGGGCCGCTGCACCGCGAGCTTCAGGGTCTCGCGCTCGACCTGGACGACCGGATCGTTCGGGTCGTACGCCGGGCGCTGCGCGGCCGGGGCCTGAACCGGCTCGGGCCGCCGCCCGCGCGCGTCGCCCCGCCGGCCCTCGCCCGGGCGGCCGGAGGCGTGCTCGCGCACCCGCCGTAGGACGAACTGCTCGTCGAGGAAGCCCGTCCACTTGTCCAGGTCGATGGCGTAGCGCTCGCGCATGCCCCGGTCCCTGATCCCCGCGATGATCGGCGCGGCCGCGTCGATCGCCGCGAGCCGGCCCTCGGTGGTGTCGAGGTCGTACTTGGCGATCGTCGCCTGGATGGCGAACCGGAACAGCGGGACGCGGGCGGCGACCAGGTCGCGCACTGCCGCGTCACCGTGCTGGAGCCGCAGGTCGCACGGGTCGAGACCGTCCGGCTGCACGGCGACGAACGTCTGGGCGGCGAACCGGTGCTCGGTCTCGAAGGCGCGCAGCGCGGCCTTCTGGCCCGCGGCGTCACCGTCGAAGGTGAAGATCACCTCACCGCTGGCCTCGTCCTGGTCGAGCAGCAGCCGGCGCAGGATCTTGATGTGCTCGTCGCCGAAGGAGGTGCCGCAGGTGGCGATGGCGGTGCCGACGCCCGCCAGGTGGCAGGCCATGACGTCGGTGTAGCCCTCGACGATCACCGCCTGCCGCCGCTTGGCGATGTCCTTCTTCGCCAGGTCGGCGCCGTACAGCACCGACCCCTTCTTGAACAGCGGTGTCTCGGGGGTGTTGAGGTACTTGGGGCCGTCGTCGCGCTCCTCCAGCCGACGCGCGCCGAACCCGATGACGTCGCCGGTGAGGTCGCGGATCGGCCAGATCAGCCGGCCGCGGAACCGGTCGATCGGCCCGCGCCGTCCCTGGCTGGCCAGCCCGCCGGTGACGAGCTCCTTGTCGGTGAAGCCTCGGCCGCGCAGGTGCCGGACGAGCGCCTCCCACTCGTTCGGCGCGTAACCGACGCCGAAGCGCTCGGCGTCGTCCCGGCCGAAACCGCGCTCGGCCAGGAAGCGCCGGCCGAGCTCGGCCGACGGGGTGAGGAGCTGCTCGGCGAAGAACTCCGCCGCGGCCCGGTGGGCCTCCACCAGCCGGGTGCGCTCGCCCTTCTGCCGGCCGGGGACGTAGCCGCTGTCGGTGTAACGGAGCTGCACGCCGGCCTTCGCCGCGAGGCGCTCGATCGCCTCGGCGAACGACAGGTGCTCCATCTTCTGCACGAAGGAGATCGCGTCACCGCCTTCCCCGCAGCCGAAGCAGTTCCCCGTCAGAATGTTGTCTTCGAGAACGAAGGCATGCCCCTCGTCCACTACAGCGCAGAAGACCTCCTCAACTCGCTCGGTCTCTTCGACCGACTTCACCACCCAGCCACGGCGGGCGAACTTCTTCGCCGCGGATTCGAACCGAAAACGGTGCTCGTCTATCAGGAAGAAGTCGTCCGTCAGGTCCTCGTTGACGAAGTGAATCCGGAAGATCGAGCTCGGCTCCCGCCCCGGAAATCCTTCCCGCACTTGCTCAGTGATCCCGTAAGTGCCGATACCCAGGCGTGCGCAGAGGGTCCGGACATACTCCAAGACGTCTCGGTCAGCGCAATGGAGCATGACCGTACCGTCCTTGGCCACGTGACCGTCCGCCGCCACGTAACCTGCCAGCCATCCGTAGAGATACGGCGTCGACTCGTCGAGCGGTGGAAGCTCGCAGAAGAACCGCGGAAGGTGGTGTACCAGAAGCTGACCACGCCAGCCGCTGGATCCTGCCATGTCATCGACCGTCACATGGTTCAAAGGGAACCATTTGAGCAGTTGATGATCCTTTATGGTATCGAGTGTGGCCACACTTCCGGTGCCATTGAGGGTACCGTCACCGAAAGTGATCCCATGGGCGATACCGAAGGGTGATGGCGTCGTTCGTTTGACGCGCGACCCGGGGAAGACCCAAGCCAGCCGATGCCCTTGCTTGAGGTCTCGGGTGACGACTTCACGATTCCAGTCCCGCTTCTTGCCCGCACGCACGAACCAGCGGTGCTCCGCGGTCGCGTAAAGTTCCTTCGTTTGACCGTTCCTACCCAGGACCACCCTCATGAGTGGCTGGACGCCGAACGAGTAGAACGGAGCGTAGTGCCACTGTGCGTCGCGCCCGAGGATACGGTGGGTTCCGCCCGCCAACTCGCGGATGGGCCGGAGGCCCTCCCAGGTGAGCACTCTGGTCTCGCCCGCCAAGCAGTGCCAGAGACCGTTCGAGACGTTGAACGACGGGGACTTCTCGTCGTGGAAGGGGCAGAGGCCCTTGAGCGCGCCGCCGCCGGCGTTGCGGAGTTGGACGTACTCCCCCACAACAGCGTCGATCGGCGACCGTTCGCGTACGAGGGCGATGTCTTCATCGCGGATCCGGCCTGCCACGTCGGCAGTCTAGTCCCGGCCTCGGACACCGCAGGCCGTACCGGACACCCCCGCCGGATCCGGTGAACCACCTCCGGCCGCCCCGGCCGTTCCGACGAGCCGCTTCCCCGGCCGGTCCCGGCAAGTCCCGCGGGCCGTCTCCCCGGACGGTCCCGGCGAGTCCAGCGGGCTGGTCTCCGGACGGCCCTGGCGGTCTTCGGCACGTCTGATCGATAAGCGCGCCGACACTCTGGACAAATCACGGAATGGCGCGATGTACTTACTCAACTTCGGCGGCACTGGCGGATGCCGCCGTCACTCGGCATCGAGTGGTTCGGGGGCCGCGACGAACACGCGCGAGCGACGGAGGGCCGCCATCTGCCGTCCCGGCGACACAAGGTGGACGTATGACCGAAGTCGTCCTCGACGCGGTGAACAAGGTCTACCCGGACGGTTTCCACGCCGTACGGGACGTGAGCCTGCGCGTGCCCGATGGCGAGCTGTTCGTGCTGCTCGGCCCGTCCGGCTGTGGGAAGTCCACGCTGCTGCGCATGGTCGCGGGCCTCGAAGAGATCACCTCCGGTGACCTGTGGCTGGGCGGCAAGTACGCCAATCACCTGCAGCCGCGCGAGCGCGACGTGGCGATGGTGTTTCAGAACGGCGCCCTCTACCCGCACCGCGACGTCCGGGGCAACATCTCGTTCCCGCTGGAGATCGCCAAGGACGACTCCCCGGCCTCCCACGAGCGCATCGTGGAGCTGTCGCGGGCGCTCGGCATCGAGGAGACGCTGGACCGCTCGCCCTCGACGCTGTCCGGCGGCCAGCGCCAGCGCGTCGCGATGGGCCGGGCGCTGATCCGCGAACCCGGCATCTTCCTGATGGACGAGCCCCTGTCGAACCTGGACGCGGGCCTGCGCACCGAACTCCGCATGGAGATCGGCGCCCTCGTTCACACGCTCGGGGTCACCACGCTGTACGTGACCCACGACCAGACCGAGGCGCTCACCCTCGCCGACCGGCTGGCGATCATGCGGCGGGGCGTCCTGCAGGACGTCGGCACCCCGCAGCAGGTGTACGACGATCCCGCCACCATGTTCGTGGCGGCCTTCCTGAGCGCTCCGCCGATCAACCTCTTCAAGACGGGTCTCTGGGCGGACCAGGAGGAGGGGATCATCCTCGGCCTCGGCAACCAGCGGCTGGTCCTGCCGTGGACCGACCCGCGGTCGCCGTCGCTGGTGTCGCACCACGGCAAGTACATCACGGTCGGCGTCCGCGCCGACGCCCTGCGGCCCGCGGCGGACGGCCTGATCGCGGGCCGGGTACGGGCGCTGGAGTTCCACGGCTCGGAGTGGCTCGCCTACGCGGAGGCCGGCCTGCCGCACGTCGACGCCGAGGCCCCGTACGAGAACGAGCCGGCCTGGACCAGTCCGGAACAGCGGCCCGGCGCCGGGCAGGGTGTGCTGCGCCGGCTTCTGCGGACCGCCGGCATCCTGGCCGATGAGCCCGCGCCGCAACCGGTCCAGCACGACGGTCACCACCGCCGGTCGGACGTGGTGTTCCGGCTCGAGTCACGGGCCGGCGTGTCGGCGGGCCAGGCCATCCGGCTGGCCGTCGACACCGACCGCATGCTGTTCTTCGGCGACGACGGCCGCCGCATCGACCCCGTACGCCGGTGAGCACTTCGCGGGGCGTCCCCGCCGGCGCACCGCCCCAGGGACGGCGCGCCGGTTCCGCCTCGGGCGGCGTCAGTCCCGGTTCGGCCTCGGGCGGCGTCAGTCCCGGTTCGGCGGCGGGGTGTGCATCGTCCCGGCGACGCGGTTCCACATGTTGATCTGGGCGACCTGGGCGACGAGGAACGCCGCCTCCTCCGGCTTGAACGCCTCCGTCACCGCGGTCCAGATCTCGTCGGAGACCTCCTCGGGCCCGCGGGTGGCGGCCTCGGCGTAGGCCAGCGCGACCCGCTCCTCCTCGGTGTACAGCCGCGACTCCCGCCAGGCGGGGAGCTGGATGATCCGGTTCAGGTTCTCGCCGAGTTCGAGCGCCTCGTGGGTGTGCATGTCGATGCAGAAGAGGCAGCCGTTCATCTGCGAGGCGCGGATCTTGACGAGCTCACGGATCGTGGCGCTCAGCGGCCCCCGGCGAATCGCCTGCTCCGCCTGGAGGAAGGCCTTGTAGACCTCGGGTGCCAGTTCGGCGACGTTCAAGCGCGACATCGCGTCGTCCCTTTCTCGATGGTGGTTCCTTCGTTTCCTTCACCAGGGAGACGAGACGGCACCGCCCGGTGTGACGGGAGACCGGAAAAAAATTCAGGCCGGCAGGGCGACGCGCGCCAGCTTGTCCGGATTGATCACTCGCCGGACGGCCAGGATCCGCCCATCGGCCGTGATGTCGAACGTGTCGATGGCCGCGACCGCGCCGTCCCGGAGGATCGCCAGGGCCGGCTCGCCGCCGACCTCGCAGGGGACGGCGTGACCGAACGCGTGGCGGACGCGGACGCGGTGCAGCACCTCGGCCACCCGGCGGCCGCCGACGATGAGCTTGCGCGCCGCCGAGACCTTGCCGCCGCCGTCGGTGACGTAGACGGCGTCGGGGTGCAGCAGCCGCACCAGCCGCTCCAGGTCCCCGGTCTCGTACGCCGTGCGGAACGCCGCGAGCACGCGCTCCCGCTCGGGGCCCGTCGCGCGCGGCCGCTCCCCGGCGGCGGCCACCCTGCGGCGCGCCCGGGAGGCGAGCTGCCGGCTGGCCGCGGGGCTGTTGCCGAGCACGCCCGCCACCTCGCCGAACGGCATCCCGAACACGTCGTGCAGGACGAACGCGACCCGCTCCGGCGGCGTCAGCTCCTCCATGACGAGGAGCATCGCGGTGCTCACCGACTCGTCGACCAGCACCGGTTCGGCGGCGTCCGGCCCGGTCAGCAGCGGTTCCGGCAGCCAGGGCCCGACGTAGGTCTCCCGGCGCACCCGCGCGGAGCGGAGGACGTCGTAGGACCGGCGCGCCGCGACCGTGACCAGCCACGCGCGCAGGTCCGTCACCTCGGACAGGTCGGCGGCCGCCGCGCGCAGCCAGACGTCCTGCACGACGTCCTCGGCGTCGGCGACGGTGCCGAGCAGCCGGTACGCCACCCCGAACACCGCCGGCCGGTGTTCCGCCCACTCCTCGTCGGTCACGCGCCGACGGTACCGGGCCCGGTCAGAGCAGATCGCCGAGGGGTACCGCCGGGTCGGCGAGCCCCGCGGGGTCCACCGGGCGGCCCGACCGGATGAGCGCCTGGACGTCCCCGGTGACGTCCCAGACGTTGACGTTCATGCCGCCGACGACCTTGCCGTCCGACAGCCAGAACGCGATGAACTCCAGCTCGTCGGTGTCGCCCGAGACGTACGCCGCCGGGTCGGTCCCGCGGTACACGACCTGATCGTAGGCTCCGGCCCACGCGCCGGACGCCTCCATGCCCAACTCGTACTGGTCCGTGTAGAAGTACGGGACGCGGTCGTACACAACCGGCCGGCCCAGCATCGAGCGCGCCGCGGCGGGGCCTCCGTTCAGGGCGTTCGCCCAGTGCTCGACCCGGATCCGGCGGCCCAGCAGCGGGTGGTCCGCCTTCGCGACGTCACCGGCCGCGTAGACGTCCGGGTCGGAGGTGCGCAGCGACGCGTCGACCAGGATGCCGTCGTCCACCTCCAGGCCCGACTCCTCCGCCAGCGCGGTGTTCGGCACGGCGCCCACCCCGACGATGACCACGTCGGCGGGCGTCTCCACTCCCTCGGTGGTGACGACGGACGAATCGGTGATCTTGGCGACCTCGCCCGTGACGAACGCGACGCCGTGCCTGCGGTGCAGGGCCGCGAAGACCTCCCCGAGCTCGGTGCCGAGCGACCGGCGCAGCGGCGTGGACGGCGCGATGACCCGCACCTCGTTGCCGTACGCGCGGGCGGCGGCCGCCGCCTCCAGGCCGACCCAGCCGGCGCCGACGACCGCGACGCGCCGGTCTCCGGGCTCCAGTGCCGCGCGGAGCCCCTCGGAGTCGGACGCGTCCCGTACGTAGTGGACGTGGCCGAGGTCGGCGCCGGGAACCGCCGGCCGCCGGGCGGAGGCCCCGGTGGTGAGGAGCAGCTTGGTGTAGCCGACGCGCTCCCCGTCGGCGAGCCGGACCTCCCTGGCGGCGCGGTCGAGGCCGCTCACCCGGACGCCGAGGCGGAGCTCCACGTCATTGTCGGCGTACCAGGACTCCTCGTGGACATACGCCTTGTCGAAGGGGTCCTTGCCGGACAGGAAGCCCTTGGTCAGCGGGGGCCGTTCGTACGGCCGCAGAGTCTCCTCCCCGATGAGGATCACGCGTCCGGTGAAGCCCTCCTCCCGCAGCGTCTGGGCGGCCTTCGCGCCCGCCAGGCTCGCTCCGACGATGACGTAGGTCTCGGGTTCGGGCATGGGGACCTCCACGGTCGACTCAGGGTGAGCCCCAGTATCCTCCGCGCGACCGCGCTCGGGAGGCATGGCGCGCGATGCCGGTCGGCCCGGGGAGGCGCCGTGTCGCGGGGAAGCGTCAGCCGAGGAGCTCGCGGTGCCAGGCGAGCGCGGAGGTGTCGGTGAGCGAGGCGATCTGGTCGACGACGACGCGCAGCCGCGCGCGGTCGTCGGCGGCCTCGGCGTAGAACCCGCGGAACACCGGATCGAGGACCCACGGGGCCTTCCGTCCGATCGCGTCGGCCAGCTCGGCGATGATCTCCCGCTGCCGGGCCTGCAGCGCGCCGTGGTCCGCGCGGCCCATGACGTACCGCGCCGCGACCCCCTTGAGCAGGGCGCACTCCAGCCGCCGCCCGCGCGGCACGACCAGGTCGCCCGCGTACCGCGTGAGCGGCCCGGTGCCGTACGCCTCGTGCGTGGCCCGCTCGGTCGCCCGGCAGAACCTCCCGATCAGCTCGCTCGTGAGGTTCTTCAGCGCCGCCGCCGCGCGCAGCGTGCCGTCGTAGGCGCGCGGCCAGTACGGCCGGCCTAGCAGTTCGGTGAACCGTTCCTCGAGTTCGGCGACGTCCGCGTCGCAGTACAGCCGGGCGGTCAGCTCACAGACGGCCCGGCGTTCGGCCGGGTCGGCCAGGCACTCCAGCCGGATGTGCCCGGCGTGCAGCCCGTCCTCCAGGTCGTGCGCGGAGTAGGCGACGTCGTCGGCCCAGTCCATGACCTGCGCCTCGAAGCAGAGCCGCGCGCCGCCGCGGCCCTCGCCCTCCGCGCGCGGAGCCCCGTCCCGGATCCAGCCGAAGACCTCACGGTCCTCCTCGTAGGCCCCGTACTTGGCGCCGTCGCCGGCCGGCGCGCTCCTCGGCCAGGGGTACTTCATCGCCGCGTCGAGCGCCGCGCGGGTGAGGTTCAGGCCGACGCTGCGCCCGTCCGGCGCGAACGACTTGGCCTCCAGCCGGGTCAGGAGACGCAGGCTCTGCGCGTTGCCCTCGAACCCCCCGCACGCGGCGGCGACCTCGTCGAGCACCACCTCGCCGTTGTGCCCGAACGGCGGATGGCCGAGGTCGTGCGACAGGCAGGCGACCTCGACCAGGTCGGGGTCGCAGCCGAACGCCTTCCCGAGCTCCCGGCCGATCTGCGCGCACTCCAGGGAGTGGGTGAGCCGGGTCCGCGGGCTGTGCTGGCCGCGCTGGTCGCCCGCCGCGGGCTCGACCACCTGCGTCTTGGCCGCCAGGCGGCGCAGCGCCGCGCTGTGCAGCACCCGGGCCCGGTCCCGCTCGAACGGCGTGCGGCCGCGCCGTTTCGGCGGCTCGGGCGCCCAGCGCGCCGTGTCGTGCTCGGTGTAAGCGGTCATCGGAGTTCGAGCGTATCCCGCCGGTCTTCCTTCACCCTTTAGAGTGCGGGCATGCCCGACGGACCGTACCGGCGCCGCAGCGCCCGCGTGCTCCTGCTCGACGACGCCGACCGCGTCCTGCTGCTCCGCCTCCTTCACGACCACCGCCGCCACCGGCGCGGTCACTACTGGCTCACGCCCGGAGGGGGCGTCGACGACGGCGAGGCCCTGCACGAGGCCGCGGCCCGGGAGCTGCGCGAGGAGGTCGGTCTCGTCGTCGCCCCGGAGGACCTCGGGACGCCGGTCGCGACGACGTCCGGGTACGCGGAGTTCAGCTGGGCGAAGGGCCTGTTCCGCGACGACTTCTTCCTCCACCGGGTCACCGCGCACGAGGTCGACACCGGCGGTCTCCAGCCCTACGAGGTCAAGCACTTCAGCGGGCACCGGTGGTGGACCGTGGACGAGCTGGCCGCCACCACGGAGGCGGTCTATCCCTTCGGGCTCGTGCCGCTGCTGCGGGACCTCGTCGCCGGCCGTCGCCCGGCCGAGCCCGTCCTGCTGCCCTGGCACCACTGACCCGGCCGTTCCGCGGAACGGCCGCGGCGGGTTAGGGTCCTGTTCCCCCGTCCGTATCTCCCGAGGCCCGCTCATGCTCACCACGTTCCGCGCCGCGGTCGCCGTCGTCCTGCTCGCCGGCTTCTACGTGCTCGTCGCCGCCATCACCGTCGGCACGGTCTTCCTCGACTTCTACGCGGTGAAGTACGGTCACGCGGGCGGGTTCAAGGTCGCGGCGCTGGCCACCTTCGGCGTCCTGGCGATGCTGCGCGGCGTCTTCGTCGTCGGCCGCCACAAGCACGAGGAGCAGCCCGGCGTCGCGGTGACGCCCCGCGACGAGCCGGAGCTGTGGCGCACGGTCACCGAGCTCGCCCACCAGGTCAGGACCCGCGTGCCCGACGAGATCCGCCTCGTCCCCGACGTCAACGCCGCCGTCAGCGAGAACACCCGGCTCCTGGGTCTCGTCCCCGGGCGGCGGTACATGTACATCGGCATGCCGCTCATGCTCAGCCTCGACGCCGACGAGATGCGCGCGGTGCTCTGCCACGAGCTCGGGCACTACGGCGGATCGCACACCCGCCTCGGCGGCATCACCTACCGGGGCCGTACCTCGCTGATCGGCACGATCGAACGGCTGCGCAACCACCCGATCATCCGCACGATGTTCCTGCTGTACGCGACGCTGTACCTGCGGGTGTCGCAGGCGGTGTCGCGGCGGCAGGAGCTGGAGGCCGACGCCGCCGCCGTGGCGATCTCCGGGCGGCGGCCGATGGGCGAGGCCCTGCGGAAGGTACGCGCGAGCGCGGCGGCCTGGAACTTCTACCTCGCCTCCTACTGCGCGCTGATCGGGCCCGCCCAGGCCCGCCCCGCGGACCTGTTCGCGGGGTTCTTCACGCTGCTGCGGGAGCCGAGCCGGCAGGAGGAGCTCGCCAAGGTGGTGAACGCACCCGAGGAGCGCTCGCCGTACGACTCGCACCCGAGCCTGGCCGAGCGCCTCGCGGCGATCGCGACGCTGCCGGAGCCGGCCGCCCGTCCCGACCCCCGCCCGGCGCTGGCGCTGCTCGCCGATCCGCAGCGCGCCGCGCTGGCGACGCAGGCGTCGATGCTCACCGGGGAGGCGCTGCGCCTGCCCGTCCTGGACTGGCCGCAGATCGTCGAGCGCGGCCTGTACGCCGGAGCGAACGCCGAGGCGATGAAGGACGTCTTCACCGCCGCCGCGCAGGCGGCGAACACGCCGCAGCCGACGGTCGACACGGTGCTGCGGATCCTCGCCGGAGGCGGCGCCGGTGACCTCGGCACCCGCCTCCGGATGGCGGGCTGGCAGGACGATGACACCCCCGCGCTCGTGGCGCGCGTCGTCGCCCGCGCCTTCGAGGGGCTGCTCATCCAGGCGGGCCGCGCCCGTTACGTCTTCTCCTGGTCCGAGGTCGCCCGCCTGCGCGACACCGGCGGCGCCGAGATCGACCTGACCGACCTCGTACGGCGGGCGGTCGACGATCCCGGCCAGGTCAACGCCCTGTACGAGGGCCTGCTCCGGGTGGGCATCACCCCGGCCGCCGCCCCGATGCCCGAACCGATCCCGGCCGGCGCGGCCCCCGGCGGAATGGCGCCCGGCCCCGGTCCTCTTCGCTGAGCAGCGATGATCTTCGGCGGCGTTCGCGGGTCCGGCGGTGGCCCGCCATCACGCGAAGGCCGCGCCGATGGCGTCGCCGATCTCGTTCAGCACGTCGCGCGAGACCTGGACGTCGCGGGTGAAGGACAGGAACGCGTGGGGCACTCCCCCGACCGGTCGGTGCGTCACCGGCACCCCCGCCGCGCGGAGAGCGTCCGCGTACCGGATGGCCTGGTCGCGTAGTGGGTCGAGTTCGGCGGTGACGATGAACGCGGCCGGGAGCCCGGTGAGGTCGTCCGCGCGCAGCGGGGAGACGCGGGGGTCGGCGCCCTCGTCGGGGGTGTTCAGGTAGACGCCCCAGAACCACTCGAGCCAAGGGCGCGTCAGCAGGGGGCCGGCGGCGTTGTCGTACATCGACGCGCTGTCGTCGAAACGGTCGGTCGCGGGATAGGCGAGGGCCTGGAAGGTGACGGCCGGTCCGCCGCGTCGCTTCGCCTCCTGCGTGGTGACGGCGGCGAGGTTGCCTCCTGCGCTCTCTCCGAACAGGGCGATGCGCTCCGGATCGGCGCCGAAGGTGTCCGCGTTCCGCTCGGCCCACTGCAGCGCCGCGTAGGCGTCTTCGACGGCTCCCGGGAAGCGATGCTCTGGCGCCAGGCGGTAGTCGACGGAGACGACGACGGTCTTCGACCGCGTTGCGACGACCCTGGCGTAGTGGTCCTGGCTGTCGAGGTCGCCGAACACCCAGCCGCCGCCGTGGAAGAACACCGTCACCGGAGCGGGCGAGCCCGTCGGGATCGTCTCGGGTGTGTAGATGCGGATCGGGACGTCATGGTCGCCGTTGCGGAAGGTCGTGTCGCGAACCTCGCGCACCGGGACGACGTCACCGGCGAACGAGGCGAACGCAAGGCCTGCGGCGCGGTTCTCCGCCACGGTGAGGGTGTTGGGTGCGGGCGCGGGGGTCGAGGCCAGGTCGTCGAGCACGGTCTTGATATGGGGGTCGAGGGCCATGAGCTGCGCCTTTCGCGGACACTGAAGCGATCTTGGAATGGACACTCCAACCGTAGGAAGCGCGAGATTGGAAAGTCAATTCCAATGTTCGGTAGGCTGACCCTCATGCAGACGCGCAGTGCCGGGACCCGGGCCAAGGCGGCGAGCACCGAGGGCGGCCGTCGCACGCGAGACCGCATCCTGCGCGCCGCCGCCGAGCTGATGTTCGAGCAGGGCGTCGCCGGCACGAGCATCCCCGACGTGCAACGTCGTGCTCAGGTGAGCGCCTCGCAGATCTATCACTACTTCGGCGACAAGAAGGGCCTCACGGCGGCGGTGATCGAGTACCAGAGCACCGTGAAGCTCGAACAGCAGCGGCCCCTGCTCGACCACCTCGACAGCATCGACGCATTGCGTGAATGGTGTGAGCGCGCCGCCGTCCGGCTGGACGCGGTGCACTGCGCCGGAGGGTGTGAGATCGGCTCGCTCGCGAGCGAGCTGTCGGACCTCGACCCCTCGGCCCGCCTCGGCCTGGCCACGGGATTCGCCGCGTGGCAGGCGGCGATCGAATCCGGGCTTGCCCGCATGCGCGAGCGCGGCGACCTCGGACCTGACGAGGACGTTTCGGCGCTTGCGGTCGCGCTGCTGGCCGCGATCCAAGGCGGCATGCTCCTGTCGCAGGTGAACCGAGACGCCACCCCGTACCGCCGCGCGGTCAACGTGGTCATCGACCACATCGCCGACCGCGTCGCGGCGGCTCAGGCTTCGCGGTCCGCCGATCGCTGAGAACGCACGCGTACGGCGATCGACCGAGCCTTCCGGGGGCGTCGCCGCTCAACGCCGGTCGGCTCGATGACCGCCGTACGCCATGCGCCCTCCCTGTCCCCCGAGGGACTGGGATCAGGGCCGCCAGCCGGTATCCGAGCAGGTCAAGACGGCTTCATCCGGTGAAGTTCTTGAAGATGTCGGTGAACTCGTACGTGCTCTGGCCGATCCCGCTGCAGGTCGGGGAGACGGAGCCGTTCGGGCAGCCGCCGTTGTCCCGGCCGACGGACCAGAAGCCGATGGACCCGACGTGGTTGGCCTGGGCGTAGCTCAGCACCTGGCGGGCGATGTCCTGCGTGGTGACCGGGCCGGTGTCGTTCTTACCGATCATCGGAGTGAGGCCGAGCATGCCCTTGAGCTCGGCGTCGCTCTTGCCGGGCCAGACCTGCCTCATCTGCCCGAGCGTGGAGTTCGCCGCGGCGATCAGGGCGTCGCCCCACGATCCGGAGTACCCGAAGTCCATCAGCATCGGGTTGACGGTGACGTTGAGGCCGCGGGATGCGGCGTCCTGCAGGATCTGCACCGAGAACGGGTCGACGCCGTAGTCCGAGGACTGCACGCGCAACGTGTACGTGACGGCGGTGCCGCGTTCGCTCTGCAGCTGCTTCAGGGCGGTGTTGACCTGCGCGACCGGGATGGACGCCTCGACGTCCACGTCGAGGCGGTTGCCGCCGACGGCGTCGAGCGCCTTCTTGTAGGCGGCGAGCAGCGCGGCGGAGCTCCCGCAGGTGTTCTCCAGGTACGGCCCGAGCGCGCCGCCGGTCGCGACCGTGACGTCACCGCCGACGCCCTTGAGGTCGTCGACCTCGCCGATGACGCGCGCGTCGTTCAACGGGATCGTGCCGCCCCACGACGGGTTGCACCCGGTGCTGTCGGCGAGCGCGAAGGCGAGGGTGAAGTGCTTCTGGCCCGTCGCCGTCGCCACGTCCTTCAGCGTCGGGGTGGCCATCGTGATGTCGACGTACGGCGAGAACCGGCCGCCGCCGGTGCCACCGCCCCCGCCGCCGTTGCCGTCGGTGGTGGCGCCGACCGCGGCGCTGTAGGCCGAGAGGTTCCCGGCCGCGTCCTTGGCCCGCACCGTGAAGGAGTACGACGTCGAGGCGGCCAGGCCCGACACGGTGGCGCTGGTCCCGGAGACGGTCGTGGCCAGGGACGGACCCTGGTAGACCTCATAGCCGGTCACTCCGACGTCGTCCGTCGAGGCCGTCCAGGACAGCGAGACGCTGGAGGCGCTGTGCCCGGTCACGCGGAGACCGGTGGGTGCGCTGGGCGGCTGGGTGTCCGAGCCGCCACCGCCTCCTCCGCCGCCGGTACAGGCCGCGCCGTTCAGCGTGCAGCCCGTCGGCGTGCCGGCGCCCGACGCCACGAATCCGAACGACACCGACCCGCCCGCCGGGACGGAGGCGTTGTAGTCCCGGTTCTTGAACGTGTAGTGCGACCCCGACTGAGTGAGCAGCGCGTCCCAGTAGGTGCCCACCGACGAACCCGGTGGCAGGTCGAACGCCACCGTCCAGCCGCCGGCGGCGGAGGTGCCGCCGTTCGTGATCGTGAACTGGGCCTGGTAGCCGCTCCCCCAGTCGGACGGTCTTGGCGAACGCGGCGGTGAGCGATCCGGCGGCGTGGGCGCGCCCGGCGGTCAGGGCGCCGAGCACGAGGAGACAGACGGCGAGGGTGGTCAGGGCACGCGGGTGAACACGCACGGGTCCTCCTTGCGGGCGCCCGCGCACAGGCGCGGGCGGGGTCGCGCGGTCAGTACCCTGTCGCTGGTCGTCGGGCGAGCCCCCGGAGGCTTCCGCCTGCGCCTTCACCTTCAGCGGCAGTCGGTTCGAGTAAGCCCGATGGGAACCGGAACCGTCAATACTCTTAAGAAAGTTTCTTGTCTGTTACTCCTACGCTCCGGCGGGCCGCTCGTCAGCGCCCGGACGAGGCGGCGCCAGATTCGACCGAAAGGATGATTCGGGCGGCCCGTAACCCGCCGTCTCAGTCGACGTCCCGGGCGTTGAGGTCGGGCTGCTCCGGATCGAGGTGCCAGCTGTTGACCCTCCGGGGATGGATGCGGATGACCTCGTTGCTGAAGAAGCCCGGCGCCAGGGGCGGCTCCTCGACGGCGAGGGTCTCGGCGCGGCCCCGGATCTCGACGCCACGGCCCCAGCCGGGCCTGACCGCACCCGGCTCGTCGGGCGTCATGTCGTCGACGACGAACGCCACCACCGGATTGGCCTGGACGTTGCGGTACTTCTGGCTGCCGCTCAGGTTCGGACCGCCGATGTCGATCGTGTCGTCCTCGTTGAGGCGGAAGCCGACCGGCCGCACCTGGACGGCCCCGTCGGCGGCGACGGTCGCCAGGCGGCCGAGGCCCTGCCCGGCCAGATACGCGCGTTCCCTGTCAGTGAAGATCATGCTCCGAGGCTAGAAGCTGAACCACGCTTGAGGTCAACCTCGGAGGGGTCAGGAGTCGCCGCGCCACCGGCCGATGAAGACGTACCAGAGGTAGCCGCCCGTCTCACGGACGATGTAGTGGAACTGGGTGTCCCGGCTGCCGACGGTGGGCCCGCTGCGGGTCGGCGAGGTGACCGCCTTGATCCCGTTGTCGCCGGCCATCGTCCGGGAGCGGAGCGCGTGCCAGGGGTCGGTGACGATGACGGCCGTATGCCAGCCCCGCCGCTTGTACGCCTTCCCCACGTCGATCATGCTCTGCAGGGTGTCGCTGCCGCTGCCCACCGCGACGATCCGGTCGTTCGGCACGCCGTGCCGGCTCAGCCACGCCTTGCCGGTGCCGGCCTCGGTGTAGTCGTCCCCGGGCCGGTTGCCGCCGACGGTGACGATGTGCGGGGCCACGCCCTCGCGGTAGAGCTTCAGGGCGTGCGTCAGCCGCCATTCGAGCACGGACCCGGGCCTGCCGTTGTACTGGGCCGCGCCGAGCACGATGATCGCGTCGGAGTGCCGGTGGTCGTCCTGCCGCGCGACGTACCAGACGCGGAAGCCTGCGAACAGCGGCGTCCCGATGATCAGGGCGAGCAGCAGGTAGACCACCCGCCGCACCCACCGCCAGCGGGAACGCCGGCGCGGCCGATCGCTCGCGGAGCCGTCCTCGCCCGGGCCGCCGCCGGCGGGTTCGACCCCGGCGCGCCGGTCCGCGGACTCGCGCGGCCGCTCGAGGACGCTCGTCCGGTCGTCCCGGGCCGCCTCGCCATCGCCCTGCTCGGAGCCGGCCGCCTCGTCGTCGCCCGGCTCGGGGCCGGCCGTCTCGTCGTCGCCAGGGCCCTCGCCGTCGCGGCGCCGGGTGGGCAGATCCTGTCGTGTGGGGTCCGGCCGCCACTGAGGCAGGTCGTTGCGGGTCCGCGCCGGTCCGGCCGGGACGCCCGTGGCATCCCGGCCGAACTCGACCGTCGGCTCGCCGCCGTCAGAACGCTCGGTGATCGCTCCTCCGTCTCGCACGACCCTTTAGACGCGCTCGACCGGGTCGGTGGTTCAGCGGCTGTCACTCTCCGACGACTGTATAGCCGCCCGGCCGGCCTCCAGCCGCGCGACCGGGACCCGGAACGGCGAGCAGGACACGTAGTCCAGGCCGGCCTCGTGGAAGAAGTGGACCGAGTCCGGGTCACCGCCGTGCTCGCCGCAGATGCCGAGCTTGAGGTCCGGACGGGTCCTGCGGCCCTCCTCGGCGGCCACCCGTACGAGCCGTCCGACGCCGTCCACGTCGAGGGTCTCGAACGGGGACACCCCGAAGATGCCCAGCTCCAGGTAGCGGCTGAAGAACGCCGCCTCCACGTCGTCGCGGGAGAAGCCCCAGGTCGTCTGGGTGAGGTCGTTGGTGCCGAAGGAGAAGAACTCCGCCGCCTCGGCGATCTGCCCCGCCGTGAGCGCGGCGCGCGGCAACTCGATCATGGTGCCGATCGGCGCGTCGACACCGGCCTCCCGCAGCACCTCCTCCGCCTGGTCCCGGATCAGTTCCAGCTCCTGGACCGCGACGACCAGCGGGATCATGATTTCCGGGCGCGGGTCGCGGCCGGCGGCCTTCTGCTCCGCCGCCGCCTCGGCGATCGCGCTGACCTGCATGGCGAACAGGCCCGGGATGACGACGCCGAGGCGTACGCCGCGCAGGCCGAGCATCGGGTTCTCCTCGTGCAGCCGGCGTACGGCGTCGAGGAGCCGGCACTCGTCGTCGGAGGCGTCTCCGGTGGCGACCTTGACCGACAGCTCGGTCAGGTCGGGCAGGAACTCGTGCAGCGGAGGGTCGATCAGCCGGATCGTGACCGGGCTGCCGTCCATCGCCTCGAAGATCTCGGCGAAGTCCCGCTTCTGCAGCGGCTTGAGCGCGTCGAGCGCGGCCTGCCGTTCCTTCTCGGTCTCGGCGAGGATGAGGTCCTCGACGAGCTGCCGCCGGTCGCCGAGGAACATGTGCTCGGTGCGGCACAGGCCGATCCCCTTCGCGCCGAACCGCCGGGCCCGCGCCGCGTCGGCGGCCGTGTCCGCGTTGGCGCGCACGTCGAGACGGCGGCGCGTGTCCGCGTGGGTCATGATCCGGTGGACGGATCCGACCAGTTCGTCGCCGTCCTCGACCGGCAGCGTCCCCTCGAAGTACTGCACCACCGGGGAGTCGACGACGGGGACCTCGCCGAGGTAGACGGCGCCGGAGGACCCGTCGATCGAGATGACGTCGCCCTCGGAGATCGTCACGCCGCCGGGCGCGGTGATCTTCCCGGCCCGTACGTCGACCTCGAGCTCCTCGGCTCCGCAGACGCAGGTCTTGCCCATCCCGCGCGCGACGACGGCGGCGTGCGAGGTCTTCCCGCCGCGAGAGGTGAGGATGCCGCGGGCCGCGATCATGCCGTCGAGGTCGTCGGGATTGGTCTCCCTGCGGATGAGGATGACGTCCTCGCCCCGCTCGGCCAGTTCGACGGCGCGGGCGGAGGAGAAGACGGCCTTGCCGACCGCCGCGCCCGGCGAGGCGTTCATGCCCTGGGCGATCTTCTCGGCCTTCGCGTCGTCGGCGAAGCGCGGGAACATCAGCTGGACGAGCTGGTCGCCGGTGACCCGGCTGACGGCCTCGTCCTCGTCGATGAGCCCCTGCTCGACGAGCTGGCAGGCGATGCGGAACGCCGCGGCGGCGGTCCGCTTGCCGACGCGGGTCTGCAGCATCCACAGCTTGCCGCGCTCGATGGTGAACTCGATGTCGCACAGGTCGCGGTAGTGGTTCTCCAGCGTCTCCATGATCTGCAGGAGCTCGTCGTAGGAGCGCTTGTCGATCTGCTCCAGGTCCGCCAGCGGGACGGTGTTGCGGATGCCGGCGACGACGTCCTCGCCCTGGGCGTTCTGCAGGTAGTCGCCGTAGATGCCCTGGTGGCCGCTGGCCGGGTCGCGGGTGAAGGCGACGCCGGTGCCGGAGTCCATGCCCAGGTTGCCGAAGACCATCGCGACGATGTTGACGGCGGTGCCCAGGTCGGCGGGGATGCGCTCCTGGCGGCGGTAGAGGATGGCGCGCGGGGCGTTCCAGGACTCGAACACCGCCTTGACCGCCAGGTCCATCTGCTCGCGCGGATCGGTGGGGAAGTCGCGGCCGGCGTGTTCGCGGACGATGCCCTTGAACGTCTGGACGAGGCCCTTGAAATCGGCGGCGTCCAGGTCGAGGTCGTCATCGACGCCCTTCGCGCGTTTGGCGTCCTCCAGGGCGTCCTCGAAGTGCTCGCCGTCGATACCGAGGACCGTCTTGCCGAACATCTGGATGAGCCGCCGGTAGGAGTCCCAGGCGAACCGCTCGTCCCCGGCGCGTTCGGCGAGCCCGTGCACCGACTCGTCGTTGAGCCCGACGTTGAGGACGGTCTCCATCATTCCCGGCATCGAGAATTTCGCGCCGGATCGTACGCTGACCAGCAGCGGATCGTCGGCCTGCCCGAGCCGCTTGCCCATCTGCCGCTCGAGCGCGCCGAGGTAGCGGTCGATCTCCTGGTCCAGGCCGTCCGGAACGGCTCCGTGCTCGAGGTAGTGCCGGCAGGCCTCGGTGGTGATCGTGAACCCCGGCGGTACGGGAAGCCCGAGATTCGTCATCTCCGCCAGGTTCGCGCCTTTGCCCCCCAGCAGGTCTTTCAGGTCCTTGTTGCCCTCGGTGAAGTCGAACACGTACTTCGGCATGGGAGACTCTTTTCCCTCCGGTCCACGCTGAATGCGGCGACTCTACCCAGCTCTCAGTGAAACGATCGTCACTGTCAGCGCTCACCGATCTTTGTGCAGGTCAGGCCCGGTCTAGTGGTCTATTCCAATACCGACATTCCCCCCATTCGACCCCAATAGCCCTCATGAGGGGCGCGCCGGGTGCGTAACATGCCACTGCTGCGCGATGATGTGCCGATGAGGCCTGTGACCAATCCCGGGGCTGGTGAGGCGTTCGCGCCGATCGCCGATTACGGGTTCCTGTCCGACACCGAGACCACCGCGCTGGTGGCCCCGAGCGGCAACATCGAGTGGATGTGCCTGCCGCGCATGGACTCCCCGAGCGTGTTCGGCTCGCTGCTCGACCGAGACGCCGGGTACTTCCGCGTCGGACCCGCGGGCATCGAGGTGCCCGCCGCCCGCCGCTATATCCCGGGCACGATGGTGCTGGAGACGACCTGGTGGACGCCGGGCGGCTGGCTCGTCGTGCTCGACGCCCTGCTCATGGGGCCCTGGCACCACGAGGACCAGCGGTCCCATACCCACCGCCGCGCCCCCACCGACTACGACTCCGACCACGTGCTGCTGCGCGTGATCCGCTGCGAGAACGGCCAGGCGCAGGTCCGCCTCGACTGCATGCCGATCTTCGACTACGGCCGGCAGAGCGCCAAGTGGGAGCACACCGGCGTCGGCTACCACGAGGCCGTGGCGAAGGGCAACGGCCTCGAACTGCGGCTCACCAGCGACCTGAACATCGGGTTCGAGGGCTCGCTCGCCACCGCCCGTACGCTCATCAAGGAGGGCGAGACCCGCTTCGTCGCGCTGTCGTGGAGCGAGCACCGGCCGCCACAGACGCCCGCCGAGGCCCAGGAGCGGCTCACCTGGACCGTCCACCACTGGCAGCACTGGCTCGACCGCGGCCGGTTCCCCGACCACCCCTGGCGCGCCCACCTGCAGCGCAGCGCGCTCACGCTCAAGGGCCTGACGTACGCGCCGACGGGCGCGGTCGCCGCGGCCGCCACCACCTCCCTGCCGGAGACCCCGGGCGGCGACCGCAACTGGGACTACCGCTACACCTGGATCCGCGACTCGACGATGGCCCTGTGGGCCTTCTACACCCTCGGCTTCGACTGGGAGGCCAACGACTTCTTCCACTTCATCACCGACGTGGCCGAGGCCGCCAACGGGCACCTGCAGATCATGTACGGCGTCGACGGCCGCGCGGAGCTGGAGGAGTCCACGCTCGACCACCTCCACGGCTACGACGGGGCCCGGCCGGTGCGCATCGGCAACGGCGCCTACACCCAGGCGCAGCACGACGTCTGGGGCGCGATCATCGGCTCCATCTACCTGTACGTCCGCAAGCGCGACCGGCTCGACGACCGGCTGTGGGGGATCATCGTCAAGCAGGTCGAGGCCGCCCTGCAGCACTGGCGCAACCCCGACCGGGGGATGTGGGAGGTACGCGGCGAGCCGCAGCACTTCACCTCGTCCAAGCTCTTCTGCTGGCTCGCCGCGCACCGCGGCTCCCAGCTCGCCCACATCCGCGGTGACGGGGAGCGGGCCGAGCGCTGGCGGGCGGCCGCGGAGGAGATCCGCGCCGACGTCCTCGAGAACGCCGTCGACGAGCGCGGGGTCTTCGTCCAGCACTACGGCACCAAGGCGCTCGACGCGTCCGTGCTGCTCATCCCCATGCTGGGCTTCCTGCCCCCGGACGACAAGCGCGTCCGCGAGACGGTCTTCGCGATCGCCGACGAGCTGACCCAGGACGACCTCGTGCTGCGGTACCGCACGACGGACACCGACGACGGGTTCGACTCCGAGGAGGGGACGTTCACGATCTGCTCGTTCTGGCTGGTGTCCTCGCTGGTGCTGATCGGCGAGTTGGAGCGTGCCAAGACCCTGTGCGAGAAGCTGCTGTCGTACGCCAGCCCGCTCCAGCTCTACGCCGAGGAGATCGACGCGCACAGCGGACGGCACCTGGGCAACTTCCCGCAGGCGTTCACCCACCTGGCGCTGATCAACGCGGTGATGAGCGTGATCCGCGCCGAGGAGGAGCTGCGCGAGGTCCCGCGGATCTGACAAAACATCGAACATAACAGACATAGCAAATATCGAGAAAGATCTGAGTTGCGGCCATAAGCGGGCATTGACCGATACGACGGCGAACCCTACCGTTCAGTAACGGCCCCGCCAGGCCCCGCGCGAACCCGGTGCCGGTTCCCCTCTCCCGGCACCGGGTCACGCCGAACCCGACCCGCCTCCCCTCACGAGGGAAACGGCCGGCGCCGCCGCGAAGCTCCCCGCCGGCGGCCCCCGATTCCTGCGCCTTCACCGGTGTTCGCGTACTCGAACACGCCGCGTCCGCCGAACGTTGCGGACACCTATCGAAGTCCCACCGCCCGCCGCACAGGCGACCGAAGACGTTACCGCCGTCGTTGACGGCGAATCCGGCTTTTCGCACACCGCCGGACAGGCCACACCGACGGCAACCAGTCACCAGCGACGGCAAAGCGCCGGCGTGACGGGAGTCTGATCAAGAGGCATCCGAGCCGGGGGAATCGGCAGCCCTAGATCCTGACGCAGACATCGTAATGTCGGACGCACGCTCATACCGTTACTCGTCCCAACCTCCGGCACCGCCGAGCTGCTCGATTCGCTCTGACGACAGGCCGGTCAACTTCGCGACGCTGGACGACAGGGAGCCGTCCAGTACCTTCATCGACTCGATCATTCCCTGGCGGATCTCCTCTCGCCGCTGCTCCAGGTACGCCCTGGGCGGCCTCAGTGACGAAGTCTTTCTTGGTCATGCCGAGGAAATGCGCAGCCTGCGAGATCAACTCATCAGTCGCGGGATCCACCTTCAATGGCGCCTGGCGCTTGTGACCACGTCCACCGCTTACCTGCAAGACGGAGGCACCTAAGTACCTGGAGTCACAAGCAGGTGGAGAGTAGATCGTCACGTTATAGCCCTACCGGACGTCACCGCGTCGGCGGATGCGTCGCGGTCACCGACGATGGCCCACACCGTCCTGCCGCCCTCCTCGTGCAGCCTCCAGCCCCAGCCATCCGCGCGGGACTTCACGACTGGGAGGCGCCGGCCCTCCGTCCGGTCGGCGGCCCGCCTCTGACACGCAGGCGAGGTCTCGGTGCTGTCCCACACCTCGATCAGTACCGCGCCGTCTTGGCGTGACAGGGTGATGTCGACGGCGTCGCTGACCTCCATCGCGTTCTCGACGAGTTCGACCGCGACCAGGCGCGCGTTCTCGCCCCTCCTAGGCGTCTCCCAGTCTGCGAGCGCCATCTCCACCAGCAGAACCGCCTGGTCGATGGCCACCGGATGCGGCGGAAGCGGGAGCCAGTACACGCGGTACTCCGGCTGCCGCGCCGTCTTATCGTCGGCGTTCGTCATGACTGCCACTGCGCCCTCCTGGGTCCTTCTCATCGCCGGCTCGGCCGTACGCCCGTTCCAGCGATACTCGACTTGACCGAATCGCATGACCAATCTCACACGCGCGATTACGGTTAGCTACCAACCGCGTCCGACCGCGGCGTAACCCAGAAACCGATCAACGAAACCTCGACACGGCTCACCCCCCGGAGGCCGGCCATGGTGGCACAGCGCGACCCGTACGAGTCCCCCACGATCCGCGCCTTCGCGGCCGAACTGGAGGCCTGGCGCAGCGAAGCCGGCCTGTCCAAGGTCGAGTTCGCCGAGACGCTCGGCTACACGCCACAGCTGATCAGTCAGCTCGAAGCCGCCAAGAACATCCCCTCGAAGAAGTTCGCCGAGGACACCGACACGTTCTTCAAGACCAAAGGCGTATTCGTCCGGCTATGGAAGCTGGTCAACGACACCCGCCACCTCGCCGCTCTACCGCCCGGCTTCCCCGAGTTCGTCGAGCGAGAGACTAAGGCCGATGCGATACGGGTCTTCGGACTCCTGCTGGTCACCGGCCTACTTCAGACCGAGGAGTACGCGCGGGAGATCCTGCTGACCGTCCAGCAGCCGGACGTCGTCGACCGGTTCATCGCGTCGCGCATGGAACGCCAGGCGATCCTCGCCCGCGACAAGCCGCCCCGCCTGTGGGCGACGTTCGACGAGAGAGCCCTGCGTTGCATGGTCGGCGGCCCCGAGATCATGCGCGGCCAACTCGAACACCTACTGGAGGCGTCCAAGCGCCCCAACATCATGATCGAGGTCGTGCCGATCAGCGCGGGCGCCTACGCCGGACTGGAGGGTGACGTGACCCTGCTGAGTTTCGATGGAAGGCCCGACATCGCGTACACCGAGGCGGCCGGTCGTGGGCAGGTCGTGGAAGACCCCTCCGGGGTCACGGACTTCCACGTAAGGTACGACTTGATCAGGGGCCATGCCCTACCGGTGGCGGAGTCCCGGACGTTGATCGAGTCGATCATGGAGAGCCTATGAACACCCCCGACCTGTCGGCGGCACATTGGCGCAAGAGCAGCCGCAGCGGCGGCAGCGGCGGCCAGTGCGTCGAGATCGCCGTACTGGCCGCTCCCGGCGACCACCGGGCTGAATGACTCCGCATCAGACCTTGACGTGAGGAGCCCCTGTCCATTCCTGGACAGGGGCTCCTCACGTTCGGCGACCCGGGACGCGAACCGGACCGGTCGCGTCCCGGCCGCTACAGGTCAGCAGCCGAGGAGGCGGGTGGCGAGGAACGCCTCGACCTGGTCGAGGCCGATGCGCTCCTGGGCCATGGAGTCGCGCTCCCGGATGGTCACCGCGTTGTCCTCAAGGGTGTCGAAGTCGACGGTGACGCAGTACGGGGTGCCGATCTCGTCCTGGCGGCGGTAGCGACGGCCGATCGCGCCGGCGTCGTCGAAATCGACGTTCCAGTTGCGGCGCAGCTGCGCGGCGAGGTCCCTGGCCTTCGGCGACAGGTCGGCGTTGCGCGACAGCGGCAGCACCGCGACCTTGACCGGCGCGAGCCGGTGATCGAGGCGCATGACGACGCGCTTCTCCATCTTGCCCTTGGCGTTCGGCGCCTCGTCCTCGGTGTAGGCGTCCATCATGAACGTCAGCACGCACCGGTCGACGCCGGCCGCCGGCTCGATGACGAACGGGACGTACCGCTGCTCCTTCTCCTGGTCGTAGTACGACAGGTCCTGACCGGAGTGCTTGGCGTGCGTGGACAGGTCGAAGTTCGTCCGGTTCGCGATGCCCTCCAGCTCACCCCACTCGCTGCCCTGGAAGTTGAAGCGGTACTCCACGTCCACGGTCCGCTTGGAGTAGTGGGACAGCTTCTCCTTGGGGTGCTCGTAGAGCCGGAGGTTGTCCTTGGAGATGCCGAGGTCGACGTACCACTGGAGACGCGTGTCGATCCAGTACTGGTGCCACTCCTCGTCCGTGCCCGGCTCGACGAAGAACTCCATCTCCATCTGCTCGAACTCGCGCGTACGGAAGATGAAGTTGCCCGGGGTGATCTCATTCCGGAACGACTTGCCGATCTGGCCGATGCCGAACGGCGGCTTGCGCCGGGCCGCCTGCTGCACGGCGGCGTAGTTGATGAAGATGCCCTGCGCGGTCTCCGGCCGCAGGTACGCCAGGCCGGACTCGTCCTCGACCGGGCCGAGGTAGGTCTTCAGCAGACCGTTGAACATCCGCGGCTCGGTGAACGCGCCGCGCGTGCCGCAGTTGGGGCAGACGAGGTCGGCCAGGCCGTTCTCCGGTACCCTGCCGTGCTTCTCCTCGTACGCCTCGGTGAGGTGGTCGGCGCGGTAGCGCTTGTGGCAGGACTGGCACTCGGTCAGCGGGTCGACGAACTCCTTGACGTGGCCGCTCGCCTCCCAGACCTCACGGGCGAGGATCACGCAGGAGTCGAGGCCGACGACGTCGTCGCGACCCTGCACCATGGACTTCCACCACTGGCGCTTGACGTTGTTCTTCAGCTCGACGCCGAGCGGGCCGTAGTCCCAGGATGCGCGGAGTCCGCCGTAGATCTCGCTCGACGGGAAGACCAGGCCTCGGCGCTTGCTGAGGCTGACGATGGTCTCCATCACTTCGGAACGACGAGCCATGAGTGATCTCCATCCGGCTGGCGGTCGGCGGGTTCTCCGCGTAGATGAGGTACGGCACCTGCGGCCGACCTGCGAGCCTGGCCACGGCGCCCGGTATCAGCTTAGCGACAGGATCGTGAGCCCCGCGCTCCAATACACCGCCACGCCGCCCGGCGATGACGCCCGCCCTTGCAGCGGACGCCGTCTGCACGGCCTGAGGCCGCGACGCCTCGCCACTGACAGCTCTTGGTCTTCTTACATCTGATACGCCTGAATCATGTCGAAAGCCCACACCTGCCCGCTGCCACTACCAACACCGGCAACGCCTCATCGATAACCGAATGCGACTGAAGTTCTAAATATCCGGCCTATGAGTCAAACCAATCGACCTCTTAGCCGTGGCAGCGTTATCAATCTCCGTGCCGGCATACTTGTCTGCGACCTGGTAAATAGCCTCCCGGAAGCTAATGAGACCATTCGCCGCAGCATTCAATCTTTCGATCGCCTCCCGTCGATTCCCTTCGTATCCCGACTCCCCCACTCGCGCCGCTTCACCAGCGACTCCCAATGCATTGAAAGGAAGCCATGCGGCATCAATGTGACTCGTCGCCTCAACCCATATGTTAACGGCATCATTGATTCGGCCTCCGCACTCTCTGAGTGTCGAAACCTGATGCTTCACGTGCGATTTACTGATTGTACTCACCGATCCCATCAAGGTAGCTACTTCAAATTGTCTAGGAGCTCCCGAGCAACACGGTTCGCCGTCTCATGAATCCTCCCTCTGGACAAGGAAGGAGAATTCATGGCATCACATGTAAGCCACACAGTACTGTAATCATCGCGGAGTACTACCGTGAGTGACGTTCCCGGGTCGGCGTACCAACATGCCTCTGGCGCGTTGACTGAAACCTTCTCACACTTCTTGCCCGTAGTGAAAGTCCGATAATAGATTCTTGCACCTAGATATGGGTCTCCGCTAGCAGTGTGCATCAGGTCGACATGTGCACCGACCTTGATGGTGCCCTGCTTCCGATGCTGATCGTTCAATCCACTATTGGCCCATTCACATTCTACGACGGTCGACGAATCATGAGGCTCAGGACCGTTCGTTTGCTTGCCCCACTTCAACCCGACCAGCTCATCAGAAAGGCTAGCGCTGATCAGGCTGCAGGGTTCAGGAATTCTCGCCCTGGTGGACACAAAACCAGCAGAATTCGAGGCGCCACGCCCGGTATCCCCCTCGCCAGAACACCCTGAAATTAGGGCAAGAAGACTGAGTCCACTCAGCAAGGCACCCTTATGTTGGGACTTCAATGTGTCGTGTCTTTCTCTAGCGCGGATCAAATTCCCACTTACGCATATCAGTCATACCGGCTGGCACCGGAGCCACTCCCTGAATCTGGAGGATTTGCCCACGGAGTTCAACCATCTTGGCCTGTTTAGCAGACAGACTGTGCTGAATGGCCTGTCGCCGCGCGTTCATTCCCGACATGAAGGTTTCTAGAACAGAGATGACCTCCTCCCTTTGCTTATCCGGATCCAGAGGAGTAACATCTTTGAGCGCTGAACCGATCGCAAGGACCGCTTCGTTGTAGCCATCCGCTGCCGTATTGTAGAGATCCACGACCGCATTGCCGACCTCGAAGAGCGTCTCTCGATTCCCGTCAGCAACGCCGGTCACATCATCCATCAGATCGAAGAAAATCTCGGCAGCATCTCCATCCCAATAGATGTCCAGACCCTTATAGGCACTCTTGAGGATCTTTGACGAACTCCCAATACGCTCAGATGCCATATACCACTTCTGTGCAACGTCCAATATGGCCGCGCCGTTCGGTTTCAGCTTTCGAGCAACCTCTATCTGCTCTTTCACCTCATTCGCCTTGAAGACCATACCTGCGATGTTGATCAGGTCACTCGCCGCAGTGCTGGGGAACTGCTGCAATCCCCTAGCCGAAGCGGATCTGGAAGCACCAGCCTTTCCCCCACCTGACTTACCCGCCATGTTGGGCAGCCCCTTATCTATACAGATGGCTTGAATCCGCCAACTCCTTGAACTTCTGATCTCTGAAGCGCTTCACCCGGGACTGGCCCGCTTTGATTGCCGCTAGGACACAATGTCCGACCAGGGAGGCATCAACAGATCGCAGACCCTCGGGGCTCAGGTCGATCTTGACTAGGTCGCCGTTGCCGTTCACGAACACGAAACCGAGATTCGAATCGATTTCTTGCTTGATCCCAAGTCGACTAAATGATCTCTGCAGCGCTCGGAGTTGCTGAGCATACTGCTCTACGGCATCCACGGTAACCTGTGTTCGACGCTCGACCTCTTCTATTCCCGCCAAGCGCGCCTGAGCCTCAGCACTAATGGGTGCATTCGCCCTACCGGGACTCGTCACGAGATCATTCGCCTTCGATTGATTCGCCTGATGGACGCATATATCGCCACCGCCGTCAGGATCGCCACGATCCCAACTCCGATGGAAATCAAAATGATAGCGCTTCGCGTACCGGTGCGAGCAGTTTGCGGAAGCCTGTGACCACTTCGACCGTTGCTAGGTTGGCGCGACCCCTCAACGGGTGGCTTAGCAATACGGTCCAATGCCGCGAATACCGGGTTCGGGGCATCTTGGGGCACTCTGTCAACGAGAGCATGATAAGGGCGAATAAGACCGTATCCTGTCTTATCATCCCGGCCTGGAGTTCCAACGTCGCGAGCCGTCCCTATTATTCGCTGCACGACCTCGCGTGCGGGCATATCAGGATATTTGGACCGGACAAGCGCTGCGACGCCGGCGGTAAGTGCAGATGCGCCACTCGTCCCTTCCAAATTCGGGATGAAGGCGCCGTTCTTTCCGATGGATCCGACCCTGACTCCAGGAGCGGCCACGGCAACGTAGGGTGCCGGTTGCGAGTCCACCCAGGGATCGAATCTGTAATCCACCCCGCCTACCGCCATGAAACCAGGGCAGAGCGCCGGCTCAGCGTTCATTACTCCGATACTTGCATCATTCCCGGCTGCGGCGGTAAGAATAATGTTCTTTCGAATAGCCCGAGATATGGCGCGTTGAAGATCTGTTCCACAACCGCCTGCAGCAGGTGGACTCGCCAACCCTTGGGAAACGTTGATGACGTCCGCACCTCGCTCGATCGCATAATCGATCGCCGGCGCTAGGTCCTCTACTCCTGAGTGGATGCTCAGGACCTTGGCCTCAGGCGCGATACCCACCATGCCGACACCAGTGCCTTGACCGGCGATTAGGGCGGCCATCGCGGTCCCGTGCCCGAACTTCTTATCGTAATCAACAAGGCCGTTGCCCTTGGGACCGATGATGTTGGTGCCGGGTAGCACTGCCCCCCGTAGGTCCGGAAGGGTGGCATTGACTCCCGTGTCGATCAGCGCAACGGTTACGCCCCGACCTTTAGTGATCGGCCACACCTTTTTCTGGATGTCCCAGGTCCCGAACCACCACTCTTCTTCACGTGGGCTGGGAGTGGCGTTCGCCCCGGTCATTGTCGCCGCCGAAAGCATCAACACAGCCGCCGAGAGCGCGCAGGCCCTCTTTACCCACATCGAAGAGGCCCCCGACGCGCGAGACGGATCCCTCTGCCGTTGTCCCGTGGAGTCACTCGTCGATGATCCAAGGAGAAGCGTTGGCCGCAGGGTCGACGTCAGATTCTTCGCTGAAGAGCGCACCGGTGTTCTCGCCCGTTTCTTCGTCTACAAGGTCCAGCAGATCTTGCAGCTCATCGAGGCTCAGCACCTCATCATCGCTTCGTTCACGTTCGCCGAGACGGTTACGGGCGTCCCCGATCAGCCCTCCGAAGGTCACCTCATCACCGACCCAGACATCCGGATTTTCAGAGAGCCATGTCGTTCGCTCGCGCGTCCTGTCCCTGCTCCGCTCCGATCCCGAAGCGAGCGGCATCTGGGTGCCGTTGAGTCGTTCGCCGCCGTAAACCCCACGTGCCTGCGCTGCGCCTGGGCGCTCGCCGACAACTCCTGCGCCGCCCAAGGGGGTCAGTCCTGGCTTGATCCCGCTACCTACTGGTCCGCCTGGCCCAGAGTGGCCGAATCCGAACTCGCCTGCGCTGGTGGACTGGCTGAAGGGACCCCCGCCCGGTCCGAGCACGCCTCTGCCAAGGCCATATCCATTCGTAGCCCCCCCGATCGGGCCTGGAGATCCCACCACTGGCGGACTACCGGCCAAGTCAGTGCTTCCCGGGTCCAGTCCAGAGGATGGCGCACTAGGAGGAGCCCCGCCGTGGTTGCCGGGTGCCCCAGGAAGTGGTCTACTGCCGTGGAAACGCGACGGATGACCAGCGTGGATCTTGCCGTTGAGGGTCGGTTTCCCGCCTTCGCCCGTTTGCTCTCTGCCAGTAGCGCCTGCGGTCGGCGAGCCGGCATCTGGCTGGTCGGGAACGCGGTCAGATGGATTGGCGAGCCCAGGCAGATCCTTCTTGATCTGAGGGGGCATGCCGTCCCAGGTCTGAGCGATGCGCTCATTGAGGTTCTTCATGACCTGGTCGGCCGCGGCCGTGGCGGTGGGTGACTTGGTGTTCTTCGGCCACTTGACGTTCCGGTACATCGGAAGGATGGAGCCGCCGTACCACTGGAGCGTCTTGGCGCTCTCGTTGCTGCGGATGACGACTTCCTCGGCCGTCGTGTGGAGACGGCGCAGTGTCTCTTGGGCGTTGTCCGCCGCCGGGCCACTCCAGTAGTCGGCCAAGACCTTCGCGGCGTCGTACAAGGCGGTCTGAAGGTCGTTGAGCGCGGCGCCCAGGTCGTCAAATGCCCCGGCGGCAGTGGTGATCTTCCCGGGCTGTGTCGCGGTGATCAAATTCTTGACGGCGTCCGCGTCGCCGTAAGAACCTGCGCCCTGCGGTCGTCCACCGGTCTTGATCACATACGTGTGATGCTCGACAGCCATGGCGAGTCAGTCGGCCGACGGCACGTTGTGCCAGGTCGGGTCGGTAGCTGAGGTCGGCCGACGCCGGCCGCCGATCTGCCGCGCGTGTTCGGCCAGCTTCTGCTCGGTTCCGGAGTAGCCCGCCGCTGTCTTCTGCAGAAGCTGTATGACGGCGGCGTACTGCAGGATGAGGTCGTGGGCCACCGCGGTGATGTGCTCGTGCGCTGCCTGGGTAGTACCGGCGAGCGCCTGGCCTGCGTCCCAGTTGCCGAGTTCAGCGGCGGTGAGGCGCCCGTGGGCCTGGAGTTTGTTGATCGCACCGGTGGCGGCGAAGTTCTCCAGCGCATTCTCGAGGATGGCGGCGGCATGGCCGATCTTCGATGGCTCCCACTTGACGTCCGGAGCGCCGCCGCCGACCCATAGCTTGGGGTACTGCGCTCCGCGCTGCGTGCCCCCTTCGTTCAGTGGCGGCATGCGGCCGTCCCCCTTCTTGACCTGTGCACCCCCGTGCCCTGCAAGGGTTGTCAAGGTACTGAATGACACGCTGTCATGTCGAGAGCGATAAGGCCGAAATGCGGCTATCTATCCCGGCTGATGACGCGAAGCCGCAGATGATCGGCCGATGGCCTCATACGGCCGGACCTCGACCTCTATTTCGGACTCTCTGTTTAGGTGTTTCGGTCAGCGGACGTAGCCGTCTAGGGCGTCGTTGTCGATGTTGAGGGTGTAGCCGCCGTGGGTTTCGCGGTGGTCGCCTCGGTACTGCTTTATGCGGCGGTGTCCCGGCCACCAATCGCGTGACATGTACCGGTCTTTCCAGGGGTCGGACTTCTTGTCCCAATGGGCGAACCAGACGGCGGAGGGCTTCTTGATGCCTTTCGCCGCGGCCAGGTCGCGGATGGCGGACGCGACACTGCTGTAGACGCCCGGCACGTAACCGAGGCGGCGTAGTTTCCGGGTCCACGCGTCGAGGAAGTCGAGTACCGCCTCCCGGCATTCGGGGTCGTGCCGGCTGTACGCCTCCATGTCGTAGTAGATCGGCGTGAGCCGGCGCAGTCCGAGGAGGCGGGCGCGCTCGGCGGCGTCCTCGGCCGAGGCACGGGCGTCGTCGACGGCGCTGTCCGGGGTGAAGTTGACGCGGTGCGGGCCGCACGGCGCCTGCGGGCCGACGTACGTCGGGATCAGCCGCCAGCCCATGCCCCGTACGGCGGCGATCCAGTCATGGGACAGTCTGCCGTCCGGGCAGGCGCGGGACACGCCGCCGATGTAGACGTTGGCGGCGACGAAGTCCTTGCGCCATGCCTTCATGGCGTCGAGGGACGGCGCGCGGCAGGTGTCGAACCCGTCGCCCCGCACCCAGCGGCGGGGGCGGGCGGCTCCGGTGTGACGCTCGGCCGCGCCGTCGGGTGTGGGCTCCTCCAGGGTGATGCGGTTCAGGACGCGTTCCAGGTCGCGGACGTCCGAGCCGTACGAGCCGGTGATGAACGCGCCGGCCTGCGGGACGGCGATCAGGATCTCGTGGGCGGCGGGGTCGTGGACCCGCAGGCCCGGCAGCCGTCCGCCGCCGCCTGCCCCGTCACGCGCGAGGAGTCCGGTCACCAGGGCGTTCGTCTGGGCGGCGAGCGGTTCGACGTGGATCGCGGTCGTACGGCCGACGGCGTGCGCGGGGCAGTCCTGGTTCTCTCCGGCGGACCCGAGGTAGACGGCGTGCCGGTCGAAGCGGAGGCACTCCGTGGAACGGGGGCCGAGGTGGTGGACCTCCCATCCGGCGGGCGCCGGGATGCGGAGTCCCTGGTAGTGAACGTCGGTGTCCGCCTGGGCGGGCGGCGGGCCCGGGATCAGCGTTGCGAGGATTCCGGCGAGCAGCATGGCACGGCGCATGGCGTCCCCCCACGATCGTCGTCGGTACGACGATGAGCGGCGTGGGGGCGAGGCGGGGTGGGGCGCGCGGAGGGCTGAGCAGGTCTTCGACGTCGGGAGGCCCGCTCTTTACTCCTCGGGGTCGACGAGCTCGTACGCTCCGGGCTCGTCGACGGCGAGCGCCGAAAGCGGGATGAGGGCGAGCCGTACGTCGTAGGCGCCCAGCGCCCGGCGGTAGTAGCCCGCGCCGTCCCAGTAGGTCACCATCGCCCACAGGTCCGGTTCGTCGACGGACCGGGCGAGGCCGCCGGAACGGTGGCCGGGGCTGCCGGCGAGGGAGCGGAGCACCTCGTGCGCCGTCTTGACGAACGTCTCGGTCTCGGTCTCGGGGACGCGGTATCGGGTGATGGCCAGCACCCGTCCATCATGCCGGTAGGCGAGGCGATCGCCCCGCGCGGGACTCCGATGCGGGACGATGGGAGCGTGGCTTCGAAACTTCGGCAGCGCAGCGCCGTCTTCTTCGTGTATCTCCACCAGCTTCCCCGCTGGGTTCCGCTGGTCGTCCTGCCGGCGCTGCTGATCGCGGGGCTGGCGGTGCCGGGCGCGGCCGGTGGCGTGCTGCTGGCGGTGCTGGCCTTCCTGCTGTGGTTCGCGTTCCTGGCGGCGCCGGCGCGGAGTGTGTCCCATCGCCTGGTGAGGATCGTGGTTCGCGCGGTCATCCTGGCGATGGCGGTCGGGAAGCTGATCAGCTGACCGACGATCCGGACATGGGCGATTTTGACAATCATTTTCATATTCATCCATACTCAGAGCGTGCGATACCGACGACTCCTGCCCTTCGTGCTCGGCGCCTCGCTGCTGGCGACCGCCTGCGGAGCGCGGACCGGCGGCCACGGTGACCCGAAGATCGTCGCGGCCTTCTATCCGCTGGCGTGGCTGGCCGCGCAGGTCGCCGGGCCCGACGGCTCCGTGCAGAACCTCACCCGGCCCGGTGCCGAACCACACGACCTCGAACTGACCCCGCGCCAGGTGATCGACGTGGGCGAATCGAAGCTGGCCTTCTACATCAAGGGCGTGCAGCCGGCCGTCGACAAGGCCGTCCGCGAGCACGCCGGGAAGCACTCCCTCGACGCCTCGTCGCTCGTCAGGACACTGCCCGCCCCGCAGGACGAGACCGGCCACGCCGCCGAGGACCCCCACGTGTGGCTGGATCCGACCCGGTTCGCGACCGTGGCCACCGCCCTGGGCGAGCGCCTCGCCGCCCTCGACCCCGCGCACGCCGCGGGGTACCGCTCACGCGCCGCGCAGGTCGTCACGAGACTGACCGCCCTGGACGGGGAGTTCCGTACGGGCCTGCGCGACTGTGCCCGCGAGGAGATCGTCACCGGCCACTCGGCGTTCGGTTACCTGGCCGAGCGGTACGGGCTGACGCAGGTCGGCGTGACCGGGCTGGACCCCGAGGCCGAGCCCTCCCCCGGCCGCCTGGCGAACCTCATCGACCTCGTCCGGCGGACGCACGCCACGACCGTCTTCACCGAGACGCTCGCCAGCCCGAAGACCGCCGCGACGCTCGCGAACGAGACCGGGGCGCGCACCGAGGTGCTGGACCCGGTCGAGGGCGTGCAACGCGGCTCGTCCGACGACTACTTCTCGATCATGCGCCGTGACCTGGCGACGCTGCGACCCGCTCTAGGATGCCGATGACCGTTCCGTTCCGCATGACAGGCGGCGAGGTGCGGCTGGACCGCCGCCCGGTCCTCCGCGGCGTCGACCTGACCGTCGAGCCGGGCGAGGTGCTCGCCGTGATGGGGCCGAACGGCTCCGGCAAGTCCACCCTGATCCGCTCCCTGCTTGGCCTGATCCCGCTGTCCGCCGGGCGCGTGGAGCTGTACGGCGTGCCGCCGTCCCGGTTCAGGGACTGGAAGCGCGTCGGATACGTCCCGCAGCGGCTGTCGGTCGGCGGCGGCGTGCCCGCCACCGTACGCGAGGTCGTGTCGTCGGGGCGGATCGCCCGGCAGTCGCGGTTCCGCCCGTTCTCGGCCGCCGACCGGCGCGCCGTGGACCGGGCCCTGGAGGCCGTCGGCATGGTCCACCGGGCGCGCGACTCCGCCCAGGAGCTGTCCGGCGGCCAGCAGCAGCGCGTGCTCATCGCCCGTGCCCTCGCCGGCGAACCGGACGTCTTCGTCATGGACGAGCCGACGGCGGGCGTCGACGCGGCCAGCCAGGAGACCCTCGCCCGTACGCTCCGCGACCAGGTCGCCGAGGGCCGTACGGTCGTACTGGTCGCCCACGAGCTCGGGCCGATGGAGCCGCTCATCACCCGTTCCGTGGTCCTGGAGAACGGCCTCATCACCCACGAGGGCGCTCCCCCGAGGCCGAGGGGCGAGTGCGCCCGGCCCGGCCACGATCACGTTCACCCGCACGCCCCGGCCGAGGAGCCACACCTGCTGTCATGATCGAACTCCTGTCGTACGACTTCCTGCGCCGGGCCCTGATCGCGGCCGTCCTCGTGGGCGTCGCGGCCCCGGCGGTCGGCACGTTCATCGTCCAGCGGCGGCTGGCCCTGCTCGGCGACGGCATCGGGCACATCGCGCTCACCGGCGTGGGGCTGGGCCTGCTCACCCGCAGCTCGCCCACGATCCTCGCGCTCGTGGTGTCCGCGCTGGGCGCCGTCGCGATCGAGCTGCTGCGGGTCCGGACCCGTACGGGCGGCGACGTCGCCCTGGCCCTACTGTTCTACGGCGGGCTCGCCGGCGGTGTGCTGTTCGCCAACCTCTCCGGCGGCAGCGCGAACCTCGGCAGCTACCTGTTCGGCTCGATCAGCAGCGTCGGCACCGGCGACCTGTACATCGTGGCCGGCCTGGCCGTCGCGGTCATCGCGATCCTGGCGCTGTTCGGCCGGGAGCTGTTCGTCCTGTGCCAGGACGAGGAGGTGGCGCGCGCGAGCGGCCTGCCGGTGCGCTTCCTGTCCCTGCTCATCGCGATCACCGCGGCGCTCACCGTGGTCGTCGCGATGCGCGCGGTCGGCCTGCTGCTGGTCAGCGCGCTCATGGTGGTGCCGGTCGCGGCCGCGCAGCAGCTCACCCGCGGGTTCAGGGCGACGATCGGGCTGGCCGTCATCGTCGGAGTGGTGTCCTCGGTGGGCGGCCTGTGGGTCTCCGTCGACGCCGACTTCGCCCCCGGCCCGACCATCGTCCTGCTGGCGATGGCCGTCTTCCTGGCCGCCGTCGGAACGGGGAGACTGGTGCGCATGCGGCGAACGGATGTGACGTGAGCGGGCGACGGGAGGACGTGCGCCGGGCACTCTCGGGCTGTGAGAGTTTCCGCAGCGCCCAGGACATCTACGCCGACCTGCGGGCCGCCGGCTCCCGGATCGGCCTGACCACCGTCTACCGCGCCCTGCAGTCGCTCAGCGAGACCGGCGAGGTCGACGTGCTGCGCACCGACGAGGGCGAGGCGATCTACCGCGCCTGCCGGACCGACGAGCACCACCACCACCTGGTCTGCCGTGTCTGCGGCCGTACGGTCGAGGTCGAGGGCCCGGCGGTGGAAAAGTGGGCCGCGGCGGTCGGCGCCGAGCACGGCTTTCGTGACGTCACCCACACGGTCGAGGTCTTCGGCACCTGTTCCGAGCACTGACCCGCGACTCCGACGCCCGCCCCGCACGCGGTCAGGACCGGTCGGCGACGTCGGCGACCGCCTCGCGGACGAGGCGGCGCAGCCCCGCTCGGCGAGCCGGGCGTCGATCGGGCCCTATGCCGGCCCATCGGACGACTCCTTGACCCTCACCTCCGCCTCGGGCGTGCGTCCTGTCCGGTTCCCGCCGGCCGACCTGGCGGGTGCCGGGTCGCCGCCGCGAGCGTGAGGACCTCGCGGGCCGAGCGCACGACGTAGGCGGGGTGGCGGAAGACGTCCTCCCAGGAGAAGCGCAACAGCCGCCAGCCCGCCAGTGTGCAGGCGTTGCCCAGGGTGCGGTCCCGAAGGTAGGCCCTACGGTCGCGGTGGTAGGCGAAACCGTCCGCCTCGACGATCACCCGCAGCTCCGGCCAGGCGAAGTCGACCCTCGCGAGATGACGCCCGCTCACCGCGCGCATCTCGTACTGGGTTCGCGGGGGCCTCATCTCGTGCTCGATCAGCAGCATCCGCAGCGCGGACTCCAGGACCGACCCTGATCTCGGGTCGCAGCAGTCGATCACATGCCGTAGCCGTCCGGCACCGCGCCCGCGCGTCTCGCGTGCCGTCTCCCGCAGGTCTGCGAACGCGACGAAGCCCTACCGCACCGCGGAGTCGGCGAGGACCACCGCCTCGGCCGGCGTCAACGCGCGGGCGCAGGCCAGGACCGTACGGAGCGGGGTGGTCACGGGCAGGCCGTCGACTCGCGCCACCTCGTGCGGAGCCAGGTCGGCGCGGTGGATCACGCATCCGGGGTGGGCGACACGGGCGCGGTTCCGCTCCACCGTGAGGTGCCGGTCCGGGCGATGCGCCAGTTCGATGCCATGCAAGGTGGCGGCCGCGTCGTGGGAGACGACGCCACCGGTCGCCAGCACCGCCAGCCTGGTCAGCCCCACCCCGCCCGACGTCCCGAGGCAGTACACCTTCTGCTGGAGACGGAGGATCCGCCGATCTGCGAGAGCCCGCGTCAGCGCGGACTTCGAGACCCCGGCCGCCAGCATCGTACGGCGATGCGCGACACCACCGTTCGCGGCGAGATAGTCGACGGGGTCCACAAGGGACCAGGATCGTCTGCGCCGACCTTGATCGTGCGGTTTCTGGGGCCCGCCGGGTGGTCAGGGGCCCGTTCGCACACAAACGCCGCGCTGCTCGGTCGTTGACGCAGGTCGCGTCACGGCGGAACCGACTTCGTGTGCGAACGGGTTCAGAGACCGGGGCGGGTCCGCGCGAGCCCGACCGATCGGCGACCGCGCCTTTGGAGCGGCCTCTCTGCGAGGGGCCGCTTCTCCGCCGGCCCGGAGCCGTCAGCGGCCAAGGCTTGGCCGCCCGGCACCGTTCAGCGGACGGGGGTGGGTTCCTCGTCGTCGGCACCGATCTCGGCCTCGGTGACCTCGTTCGGCTGCGCACCGCCGAACCGGCGGTCGCGCCGGGCATACTGCTCACACGCCTGCCAGAAGTGGCGCCGGTCGAAGTCCGGCCACAGGACGTCCTGGTACACGAACTCGGCGTACGCCGACTGCCACACCAGGAAGTTCGAGCTGCGCTGCTCACCGGACGGGCGCAGGAAGAGGTCGACCTCGGGGATGTCCGGCTGATAGAGGTACCGCGCGAAGACCTTCTCGTTGACCTTCTCCGGGCGGAGGCGGCCGGCCTGCACGTCACGGGCGATGGCCGCGGCCGCGTCGGCGATCTCGGCCCGGCCACCGTAGTTGACGCAGAACTGCAGGGTCAGCACCTTGTTGTTCTTGGTCATCCGCTCGGCGTCCTCGAGCTCCTTGATGACGCTGCGCCACAGCTTCGGCCGGCGACCGGCCCAGCGCACGCGGACGCCCATGGCGTTCAGCTGGTCACGGCGGCGGCGGATCACGTCGCGGTTGAAGCCCATGAGGAACCGCACCTCCTCGGGAGACCGCCGCCAGTTCTCCGTGGAGAACGCGTACGCCGACAGGTACGGCACGCCGAGCTCGATCGCCCCCATGATCACGTCGAAGAGGGAGTACTCCCCCATCTTGTGCCCCTCGGTGCGCGGCAGGCCGCGCTCCTTGGCCCACCGCCCGTTGCCGTCCATGACGACGGCGACATGCCGGGGAACGAGATCCTTGGGAATCGCGGGCGGCCGTGCGCCGCTCTTGTGCGGGTCCGGCGGCTGTACGCCCCTCATCGTCCGGTGTTCTCCTCACTCATGGTCATTGTTCAGCGTCATGCCGTGGAACGACGCCGCCCGCTCCGGCGCCTCGCGCCCGAACCCCGCGGCCTCGCGCTCGAACTCAACGGTCGCACTCGGCTCCTCACTCACTCCGCGGCCGACCTCGTCCCTCGGCCGGCCACTCCGCTCGCTCGGCGCCTCGCGCTCCACGTGCTTGAGGGAGCGGATCCCGTGTTCCAGGTGCCACTGGAGGTAGGCGGCGACGAGGCCGCTGCACTCCAGCCGGTGCCTCGGCTCGCTGCTGTCCGCGCGTGCCCAGTCGCCGCGCAGCAGAGCGATCATCAGGCCGACCGTCGCCTCGGCGGGACTGGCGGACCCGGGGGGACGGCAGGATCCGCACACCATCCCGCCGGCGGCGATCGCGAACGCCCGTCCGGTGCGCTCGCCGCAGCGCGCGCACTCCTCCAGCGACGGCGCGTATCCCGCGATGGCCAGCGAACGCAGGAAGTAGGCGTCGAGAACGAGGCGGGGATCGTGCCCGCCCTCCACGAGGGTGCGCAGCCCGCCGATGACCAGCAGGAACTGCCGCAGCGCCGGTTCCTTCTCGATCGGGGTGAGCTTCTCGGCGGTCTCCAGCATCGCCGTGCCGGCCGTGTAGCGCGGGTAGTCGAAGACGAGGCGCTCACCGTACGGGCGCAGCGTCTCGGCCTGCGTGATCAGGTCGAGGGAGCGGCGCTCGTACAGCTGCAGGTCCACGTGCGTGAAGGGCTCCAGCCGGGCACCGAACCGCGACTTGGTCTTGCGGATGCCCTTGGCGGCGGCGCGTACCCGTCCGCTGCGGCGGGTAAGGATCGTCACGATGCGGTCCGCCTCGCCCAGCTTCTGGGTGCGGAGGACGACGCCTTCGTCACGATAGAGACTCACCGGTCCATTGTCCCGCAGACGCCGGGTGGAACCGGCAGGAACCCGCCACGGTCCAAGGTTCGTTGACTTGACGATCTGATCATCAGGCTCGTACGAGCCGCCGTCTCAGGAGACAACGTGACCTGCTTCTTCGACGCTTCGCACGGCCCGGCCACCCAGGACATCACCTGGACGCCGCAGTGGGGGGCGCCGCGTCCCGTACGCTGCTGTGCGGCGTGCGCGCAACGCTGGATGGAGTACCTCCAGGCGCAGAGCGGCTACCCGCAGCCGGGTTACCAGCACGGATATCCGCAACCGGGCTACCAGCAGGGTTACCCGCAGCAAGGCTATCCGCAGCAGGGCTACGGCTACCCGGTGGACTACGACCACGACCGCCATCACCACGGACGGCAGTACGGTCTCGGCACCGTCGCCGCCGCGGGCGCGGCGGGGTTCGTCGGCGGCATGGTCGTCAACGAGCTGCTCGACGACGATGACCACGAGCACGTCGAGGTCGTGGAGCATGTCGAGGTCGTCGAGCACGTCGTCCACGAGGACGTGGTGGACTACGACGGTGAATACGGGGGCGAGTGGTGACGAAGCGCCGCTAGTTGCGCAGCGGAATCGGCCTTTGACGGTCCGTGACCGGATGCGGCCCGGGTAAAGCGTGGTGGGGGCGGCACTCGCGTGGGAGCGTGGCTCCATGAAATGCGCGATCGTCCCCCCACACGTCCTGGACCACATCGCCGAGAACCATCGCGACGAGCGGCTGCGCGAGTCCGCTCAGCGGACCCTGGCCATCGACGGCGGCCGGCGGAGCGCGCGCGTGGCCGCGCAGCTGATCGCCTCCGCCGAGCCGACGGGCGGTTCCGGGGCTCCGAAGCGGACGGTCCACGACGCCGGGCACCGCGAGCGGTTGCCCGGCAGGACGGTCCGCGCCGAGGGCGCCCCGGCGACCGGCGACCGGGCCGCGGACGAGATCTACGACTGGCTGGGCGTCACGTTCGACTTCTACCGCAGCGCCTACGGCCGTGACTCGATCGACGGCGCCGGGCTGCCGCTCGTCGCGACCGTGCACTATTCCGTCGACTACGACAACGCCTTCTGGGACGGCTCCCAGATGGTCTACGGCGACGGCGACCGGCAGGTCTTCACGACCTTCACGGGACCGCTGGACGTCACGGGGCACGAGCTCACCCATGGGGTCACGCAGTACTCCGGCGGGCTGGACTACACGGGGCAGAGCGGGGCCCTCAACGAGTCGCTGTCGGACGTGTTCGGCTCGCTGGTGAAGCAGTACCACCTCGGTCAGACCGCCGACCAGGCCGACTGGCTGATCGGCCAGGGCATGTTCGCCGCCGGGGTGCGGGGCGTCGCGCTGCGCTCGATGAAGGCGCCCGGCACCGCGTACGACGACCCGAATCTCGGCAGGGATCCGCAGCCCGACCACATGACCCGCTTCGTGCGCACGGCGCGCGACAACGGCGGAGTCCACATCAACTCGGGGATCCCCAACCGCGCGTTCTACCTCGCCGCGACCGCGATCGGCGGTCACGCGTGGGAGAAGGCCGGGCGGATCTGGTACGAGACGCTCACCGGGGGCGGGCTGCCGAAGGACGCGGAGTTCGCGACGTTCGCCCGCATGACGGCGGAATGCGCGGGCAGGCTGTTCGGCGTGAAGAGCGCGGAGAGCGACGCGGTCCGCCGGGCGTGGGCGACCGTGGGAGTGGAGGCCGGGTGAAGGTGACCGTCACCCGCAGCGGAGGATTCGCCGGGATGGTCCGCCGCGCCGAGATCGACTCGGCGGACCATCCAGCGGTGGCCAGGCTCGTCGACGAGATCGACCTTGGTGATGTGCCGGAGCCCGCGCCGGCCCCCGACCGGTTCGTGTACGAGGTCGAGGTGGACGACCACTGCGTACCGGTCGCGGAGACGGATCTGTGCGGGCCGCTCCGGGACCTCGTCGACTATGTCCTGGCCCACGGCCGTTGACGAGCCCCTCGTGAGGGCTCACCCCGGCCGGACCGCTCGGCCCGCAGGATCGTGAGGGCCGAACGGCACGTCTTCTTCTGGAGGCGTCAGCGGCCCGCGCGATTGACGGCCGACAGCACCGCCTTGAGCGAGGCGGTCACCGTGTTGGCGTCGATGCCGACACCCCACAGCACCTCGTCGCCGACCTGGCACTCGACGTACGCCGCGGCCTTCGCGTCGCTACCGGCCGACAGGGCGTGCTCGGTGTAGTCCAGGACCCGCGCCCGGATGCCGACCGAGGCGAGCGCGTCGGTGAACGCGGAGATCGGGCCGTTGCCGATGCCCTCGATCTCGCGGATCTCCCCGTTGATCCGCAGGTCGACGTTGAGGACGTCCTTCTCGTCGACACGGGAGCTGGCCCGGTGGGCCAGGAGACCGACCCGCGGGCCGTTCGTCAGGAACTCCCCCTCGAAGATCTCCCACATCTGCTCGGGCGACACCTCGCCGCCCTCGCCGTCGGTGTGCTCCTGGACGACGCGGGAGAAGTCGATCTGCAGCTTGCGCGGCAGGTCGAGGGAGTGCTCGGTCTTCATGATGTAGGCCACGCCGCCCTTGCCGGACTGGCTGTTGACCCTGATGACCGCTTCGTAGGACCGGCCGACGTCCTTGGGGTCGATCGGGAGGTACGGCAGCGCCCAGCGGAACTCCTCCACCGGGACGCCGGCGGCCGCCGCGTCGCGCTCCAGGGCGTCGAAGCCCTTCTTGATGGCGTCCTGGTGGGAGCCGGAGAAGGAGGTGTACACGAGGTCGCCGGCGTACGGGTGACGCTCGTGGACGGGGATCTGGTTGCAGTACTCGACGGTACGGCGGATCTCGTCGATGTCGGAGAAGTCGATCTGCGGGTCGATGCCCTGGGAGAAGAGGTTCATGCCCAGCGTCACCAGGCAGACGTTGCCCGTACGCTCGCCGTTGCCGAACAGGCAGCCCTCGACCCGGTCCGCCCCGGCCAGCACCGCCAGCTCGGCGGCGGCCACGCCGGTGCCGCGGTCGTTGTGCGGGTGCACCGACAGCGCGATGTGCTCGCGGCGGGACAGGTTGCGGCTCATCCACTCGATCTGGTCGGCGTAGACGTTCGGCGTGGACCGCTCGATCGTGGACGGCAGGTTCAGGATGATCTCGCGGTCCGGGCCCGGCTCCCAGGTGTCCATGACCGCTTCGCAGACCTCGAGCGCGAACTCCAGCTCGGTGTCGATGAAGATCTCCGGGCTGTACTCGTAGCCGAAGTCGCAGTCGCCGAGGTACTTCTCGGCGTACTTCATGACGTGCTGGGTGCCCTGCACGGCCAGGGCCTTGCAGTCGTCCCGGTCGATGCCGAAGACCACGCGCCGGAACAGCGGCGCGGTGGCGTTGTACAGGTGGATCGTCGCGCGTGGCGCCCCGCTCAGCGCCTGGGCCGTGCGCTCGATCAGCTCCTCACGCGCCTGGGTGAGGACGGAGATCTGCACGTCGGCGGGGATGCGGTCCTCTTCGATCAGCTGACGGACGAAGTCGAAGTCGGTCTGGCTGGCGGAGGGGAAACCGACCTCGATCTCCTTGTAGCCCATGCGGACCAGCAGCTCGAACATGGCCAGCTTGCGCGCGGGGCTCATCGGGTCGATCAGCGCCTGGTTACCGTCGCGCAGGTCGGTGGACAGCCACCGCGGGGCCTTCGTGATCGTCTTGCTCGGCCAGGTGCGGTCCGGCAGGTCCACCGGCGTGAAGGGGGTGTACCGGCCGAAGGGCATGGGGCTGGGCTGTTGCTTGATACCAGGATTCATGAGAAAGGGGTGCTCCCGAGACAGGTGCCTGCGGCCGACGGTCACGCCGAAGCCCCGCGGCGAGGGAGCCGGCCTGTTACAGGCCCCCGCCGCGGCCGCTAAGGAGGAGCAGCTCGCGCAGCACGATGTACAAGCTAACAGATCGCATCCGAACCGTCCCAATCAGTCCCAGCTGCTGAGACGGCCGAGGGTGCCACGCCGTCGATCCGGAGGTCCACGGCGACGGATCCGCGGGCGGACGGCGGGGGCGCGAAACGGCCGGTCGCCCCTCTCTCAGGGTATGAGAACGGACAGGCAGGTGACGCAACCCTCCATCTTCTCGAACTCGCCGATGTCCACGACGGACACGTCGTAGCCCTCCTCCCGGAGCCGGTCGGCCGTACGGGGCGCGGACGCGGCGATGAGCACCTGCTCGTCCCCGAGGACCACCACATGCGCCCCGGACGGCTCCGGGGCCACCCGCAGGCCGGGCAGGACGGAGGTGTCCACCCGGTCGGGGTCGCCGATCAGCGTGCCGTCCGGCAGCGCCGTCATCGCCGTCTTCAGGTGCAGGCAGCCCCGCACCTGGACCGGCACGACGTGCCGGCCGCGGGCGCCGAAGAGCCGGGCCGCCAGGCAGATGGCGTCCTCGTTCGTCCGGCCGGACCGCCCGACGTAGACGGTCGTGCCCACCTGCAGCACGTCACCGCCGTCCAGCGTCGCCTCCCCGTCGATCCGGGCGACCTCGAGACCCAGTCCGGTGACCGCCCGCTCCACCGAGGCCACCTCCGCGCGGCGCTCCGGGGCTCCCGGCCGGGCGAGGACGGCCAGGCCGTCGCAGACGACCACGGTGTCCTCGACGAAGACGGCGTCCGGAAGGTCGTCGGCCGCCGGGAGCTCGTGCACCCGCCAGCCCGCCGACCGCAGGGCCGCGACGTACGCCTCGTGCTGCCGCGCCGCGAGCCCGGCGTCCACCGGGCTGCGGTCGATGTGGGTCACGAGCCCCTCGGCCAGGCGCGGGCTCGGCCGCCGCACCAGGGCGACACGCTTCTCGGATTCCACGGACGGCTCCTGCCATGTCACGGTGCCCCGGGTGTCAGAGGCACCTTCTCGTCACTGCGCTCGCGCGGCCGCGGTCCCCGGACGCGACCTGACGATCGCGGCGGCCGGGCCGTGCTCACTCCCGCGCCGCCGCCTCGGTGGTCGCGATCACGCCGAACGCGTGCGCCGGCGTGAGGCCCAGCCGGCTCGCGACCAGGCGGAGCGCCTGGCGCTCGACGTCGCTGAGCGCCCCGTCGGCCAGGGCGATCCGGACCGCCTGCGCCAGGAACCACTCCCTGGCCTCGGTGGTGAGCTGTGCCCCCGCGGCGGCGATCACCTCTTCCGCGTCCGGAACCCGCTCGTCGACCGCCGCCTGGAGCGCGTCCTCGTCGAAGTCGGCCGCGCCGTAGCCGCGGACCGCCTCCACCGCCCGGCTCCGCGCGCCCGCGTCACCGGAGTCACCGGCGGCCAGGACGAGCACCGCGGCGGCGCGCATCGCCAGCGGAAGGGTCGCCTCCATCTCCCGCGCGGTCGGCAGGCGAAGCGCGCCGAGACCGAAGCGGTTCCGGCAGGTGGCGCACTCGACCACCTCACCGGCCTTGGTCAACGGGATCACCGGCAGGAAGAACAGCGTGAACCACCGGCGGGCCACCCGATGCCGATAGCGCCGGTCACCCCCGCAGTGCGGACAGTGAAAGTCACCGTGGCCCACCGTCCGGAAGAAAACGGCGAACCCGAAGATCAGCAACACGGGCGGCCTCCTCCTGTATCAACCTGATATCGGAGAATATCCAGCCCGTCGTCCCGTCCGGCAGAGCGACCGGGGCTGCACTTCCCTCCCGAGGAGGGCCGAGTTCCCCCAAACCCCCGGTCCGCCCCGGCGCCGGACGTTACGCTGCCGCGCCATGACCACCCCGCCTGGTGACGATTCCCTGCCCGAGGCCGACGCCGTCCCGCCGCCGCGAACCGAAGCCGAAAGGGTACGCGCGGCCGCCCCCGACCCCGCCTCGGCACCGGACGGCACGACGGCGCCGAGGCCGCCCCAGGCGTGGTTCACGCCGCCTCAGGTCCCGCCCACGCCCGAGCAGGCGGAGCCCGCCCCGCAGAAGAGTCTCGGCGAGTACCTCGGCGTGCTGCTGATCGGCGCGGCCTCGCTGCTGCTCCTGTCGATCTTCCTGCCGTGGACGACCTGGCGCACTCCGGACTTCGGGCGCAGCATCTTCACGGGCCTGCCGGCGACCCGGGGACAGTCGTCGTACGGCCTGGCCGAGCCGCACGGGCAGATCATCCTGCTGGCCGGGATGGTGGCACTCGGCCTCGCCCTCGCGGGCCGGGCCGTGCACGAGCGGTTCATCCCGTACGCCGCGATCCCCGGCGCCCTGGGCCTCCTGGCCGTCTTCCACCGCGGAATGACCCTCGGCGACGCGGGCGTGACCGAGTCGATCACCTGGGGATTCTGGGTCGCCGTCCTGGCCTCGGTCGCGGTGCTGGCCCTCGGCCTGGCCGCGCTCGCCCGCGGGCCGCAGCCGCCCCGCTCCTGAAGGATCAGTCGTAGAAGCCGAGGCGGCGCAGTTGCTTCGGGTCCCGCTGCCAGTCCTTCGCCACCTTGATCCGTAGGTCGAGGTAGACCTTCGTGCCGAGGAGCGCCTCGATCTGCTTGCGGGCGCGGGTGCCGACCTCCTTGAGCCGGGCTCCCTTCGGCCCGATGACGATGCCCTTCTGACTGGGGCGTTCGACATAGAGCCATGCCTGCACGTCGACCAGATCGTCGCGGTCCTCCCGCGGCCTGATCTCCTCGACCACCACGGCGATCGAGTGGGGGAGCTCCTCGCGTACGCCCTCCAGCGCGGCCTCGCGGATCAGCTCCGCCACGAGGATCTGCTCGGGCTCGTCGGTCAGCTCCCCCTCGGGGTAGAGCGGCATGCCCTCGGGCAGCCGGGCCGCGAGGAGGTCGCTGACCACCTCGAGCTGGTAGCCCGACTCGGCCGAGCACGGCACGACGTCGGCCCACTCACCGAGCGCGGAGACCTTCAGCAACTGCTCGGCGACCTGCTGCCGGTCCGCGAGGTCGGTCTTGGTCACGATCGCGACGACCGGCGTCCGCTTCACCTGGGCCAGCTCGGCGGCGATGAACCGGTCGCCCGGCCCGACCGGTTCGTTCGCGGGCACGCAGAAGCCGATGACGTCGACCTCGCTCAGTGTCGAGCGGACCAGGCTGTCCAGCCGCTCGCCGAGCAGTGTGCGGGGCTTGTGCAGCCCCGGCGTGTCGACGATGACGAGCTGGGCGTCCGGCCGGTGCACGATGCCGCGGATCGCCCGGCGCGTCGTCTGAGGCTTGCTGCTGGTGATCGCCACTTTCGTCCCGACGAGGGCGTTCATCAGCGTGGACTTGCCCACGTTGGGACGCCCGATGAAGCAGGCGAACCCGGATTTAAAGCGCGTGCCGGTCGGCATCTGGGGCGAGGTCACACCGTCGATTGTCCCGTATTCCGCGCCGGACTCCGACAAGGGCGCAGACGATCAGTCCGTCAGCACGGTCCGTACCGTGCCGTCGAGGCCCGCGACGAGCACCGGTGCCTTGGCGGCGAGGTCACGAACCGCCGCGACATCCGGGGCGTCGTCCTCGGTGACGACCGCGGCCGCCTCCAGGCTCTCCGCGCCGCTGGACACGGCCATCGCCACGGCCACCTGCAGCGCCGTCAGCCGCAGTGACGGCAGCTCCACCGTCGCCGCAGCGTACGTGCGGCCGGTCTCGTCGCGGACCGCGGCGCCCTCCGCCGACCCCGCACGGGCCCGCGTGGACCGGGCCAAGGTGATGATCTTCGCGTCTTCCGGATCGAGCTCGCTCACGCGCTTCAGCGTACTTCCCGCCCCCGGCGGGCCGCGATCAGGCGTCGGCGTTCTCGCGCTCCTCCTCGGCCACGGGCTGCTTCTCCGGGATCCGCTCGACGAGGACCGTGCCGATCCGGTTGCGGCGGCCCGCCAGGCTCTCGGCGGTCAGCCGCAGCCCCGCCACGGTCGCCTGCGACCCGGCGATCGGCACCCGGCCCAGCGCGTGCGCCAGCAGGCCGCCGACCGTCTCGACCTCGTCCACCTCGAGCTCCACGTCGAACAGCTCCGCCAGGTCCTCCACCGGAAGCCGCGCCGTCACCCGCGCGGAGCCGTCCGGCAGCTCCTCGACGCGGGGCAGCTCCTGGTCGTACTCGTCGGTTATCTCCCCGACGATCTCCTCGAGGATGTCCTCGATCGTGACCAGCCCCGCCGTCCCGCCGTACTCGTCGATGACGATGGCACAGTGGATCTGCCGGGCCTGCATCTCGCGGAGCAGCTCGTCGATGGGCTTGCTATCCGGGACGTACGTCGCCGGCCGCATGATCGACTCGACCCGCTCCACCGACTCGCCCTCGCGGAACTCGTGGCTACGGCGGACGATGTCCTTCAGGTACGCGATGCCGATCACGTCGTCCTCGTTCTCCCCGACCACCGGGATCCGGGAGAACCCGCTGCGCAGCGCGAGCGACAGCGCCTGCCGCAGTGTCTTGTCGCGCTCGATGAAGACGATGTCGGTACGCGGCACCATCACCTCACGCACGAGCGTGTCACCCAGCTCGAACACCGAGTGGATCATCTGCCGCTCGTCCGGCTCGATGAGCTGCCGCTGCTCGGCCAGGTCGACGAGGTCCCGCAGCTCGGCCTCTGAGGCGAACGGCCCCTCACGGAACCCCCGGCCGGGAGTGAGGGCGTTGCCCAGCAGGATCAGCAGCCGCGGCAGCGGCCCCAGCACCCGAGCCAGCGGATGGATCACCGCCGCGCCGACCAGCGCCACCCGGGCGACATGCTGGCGGCCGAGCGTCCGCGGCGTGACGCCGATCGCGATGTAACTGATGACGATCATCACGGCCGCGGCGGTGAGGTACGCGCGCCAGTTCGCCTCCAGCCAGGTGATGCACAGGTCCGCGACGAGCACCGTCGCGCCCAGCTCACAGCTCACCCGCAGCAACAGCAGCAGGTTGAGGTAGCGCGGCGGGTCGGCGACGACCTCGGCGAGCTGCCGGCTCCCCCGCCGCTCCTCGCGCCCCAGCTCCTCGACCCGGACCCGGGAGATCCGGGCGAGCGCCGTCTCGGCGCCCGCGAACAGACCGGCCACCGCCACGAGCACGGCGGCACCGACGATCAACCAACCCTGAACAGCGGTCATGAGGAGGGCCGGGCACGCGCCGCCCGCCATGAGGCGAGCAGCTCGGCCTGCAGGCCGAACATCTCCTTGTGCTCTTCGGGCTCGGCGTGGTCGTAGCCGAGCAGGTGCAGGATGCCGTGAGTGCACAGCAGGTGCAGCTCGTCCTCGGCGCTGTGCCCGGCCTTCTTGGCCTGCCGCACCGCGACGGTCGGGCACAGCACGACGTCACCGAGCAGCGCCGGGTCCGGCGGCGCGTCCTCGGCACCGCCGGACACGTGGCCCGGCCGCAGCTCGTCCATCGGGAAGGACAGCACGTCGGTCGGCCCGGGCTCCCCCATCCACTTCTCGTGCAGCTCGCTCATCGCGTCCTCGTCGACGAGGACGATCGACAGCTCGGCGAGCGGGTGGACCCGCAGCTTCTCCAGCACGTGCGCCGACAGCGCCGACAGCGCGGTCTCATCGACCTCCGCGCCGGACTCGTTCAGAACCTCGATGCTCATTACAGGCCTAATGTCCCCGTGGCTTACGCGGGCCACGGCCGGACGCGCCCTGCTTGATGTGGTCGGGCTGCGCGTCGTACCGGCTGTACGCGTCGACGATGGCGCTCACCAGCTTGTGGCGGACGACGTCCTTGCTGGTCAGCGTGCAGAAGCTGATGTCGTCGAGCCCTTCGAGGATGTCCTGGACGACCCGCAGGCCGCTCAGCTGCCCGGACGGCAGGTCGACCTGGGTCACGTCACCGGTGATGACGACCTTCGATCCGAACCCGAGCCGGGTCAGGAACATCTTCATCTGCTCCGGCGAGGTGTTCTGCGCCTCGTCGAGGATGATGAAGGAGTCATTGAGGGTGTTGTGCGTCAGCAGGTAGTCCTGGGTGACGTACAACGAGTCCTCGGCCGCCACCTGGATGCACACGCACTCCTCGCGGCCCGCCGGCTCGATCTCGTCGATGAAGCGCATCGGCCGCCCGCCGCCCCCGGCCGCGTGGTACTTCTCGGCCTTGCGGGCGAGGCGGAAGGGCTCGATGCCCTCGGGCAGGCGGATGTCGACGATGTGTGCGTCACTCCGGTAGCCGACGTCACGGCCTTTCGCCCGGCCGGGCCTGCGGCCCTCGGCCACGCGCCGCCGCGTGTAGGCCACCCCGCCCAGCGACCGGACGAGCGCGATGACGTCGTCGCGGAGCAGGATCGACGTCGTCGTGAACTGGATGCGGCAGGTACGGCCGGCCTGGGTGACCGGCCCGCCGTCGCTGTCCAGCAGCCCCTGCAGCAGGGCGAGCCTGACCTCGGCGCTGTTGTGGAGGTACGCCTCCGGAACGAACCTCGTCGCCGACCGGGTGCCGCAGAGCCCGAGTTCGCGTGCGGCCGCGGTCACCGGGTTCGCGATGGTGATGACCTGGCCGGGCTCGGCGACGCGGTTCAGCACGTAGTCGACACCGCCCCTGTGGCGGACCTCGACGCCGGGCAGGAGCTCCTCCAGCGCGACGGCGAGCCCGGGGTCGTTCGTGGCGAAGGACGGCGTCGTGGAACCGGTCAGGCGACCGTCACCGAGCAGCAGACCCAGGGCGTACGGGTCCAGGGGGACCTCCCGCTCCGGGTACTGCACCGGGGCGGTGAGCAGCGGCAGCTCGTAGCGCCGGGCGTGCGCCGCGCGCAGGTTGCCGATCATCTCCCGGGTCTCCAGGACCCGCCACGGCTTGCCGCGGCGCTTGTCGGACGCCGTACGGACCGTCCACAGGTGCTCGCCGCAGCACAGCGTCCAGGCACCGTCCTGGGCGGAGACGCGGTAGATGTCCTTCTCACCCTGCGGGTAGACGCCGAGGACCGGGGTCGGCTCGCCGTTCGATCCGACGACGAGGTCGCCCACCTTCAGGTCGCCGATGGGGCGCCAGCCATCAGGCGTCAAAACCGGCATAAAGGTCGGCTGCGCCCGACCGCGCATGTATGCGAGAGGAGCGACCTCGATCGTGCCGGCGGCCATGAGGCGGGGGATGGAGTCGGGGTCGACCATGTCGTGCAGCGCGTCGTACAGCGGGCGGAGGTACGGGTCGATCTTCTCGTACAGCGTGCCCGGCAGGAAGCCCAGCCGCTCGCCGGCCTCGACGGCCGGGCGGGTCAGGATGATGCGGTTGACCTGCTTGGCCTGCAGGGCCTTCACGGCCTTGGCCATGGCCAGGTAGGTCTTCCCGGTGCCCGCGGGTCCGATGCCGAACACGATCGTGTGCTTGTCGATCGCGTCGACATAGTGCTTCTGGTTGAGCGTCTTGGGGCGGATGGTGCGGCCCCGCGACGACAGGATGTCGAGGGTGAGGACCTCGGCCGGTCGCTCGGCGGTCTCGGCACGCAGCATGGCGATGCTGCGCTCGATCGCGTCGGGCGTGATGGGCGTGCCGCTCTTCAGCAGATCGAGCAGTTCCTCGAAGAGCTTGGCGGCGAGGTCGGTCTCTTCCGGTCGACCCGTGATCGTGATCTCGTTGCCCCGGACGTGGACGTCGCTGTCGAAGGCTCGCTCCACGACCTCGAGGAGTTCGTCACGGGAGCCGAGCAGGGCGACCATCGAGTGGTCGTCCGGGATCACGATCTTGATCTGCGTGGGCGCGCCGTCGGGCGCAGCCCCGGTCTGAGTTGATTCGGCCATAGCGCGGCCTTGCGGCCTTTTCGCCCCTACCTTCCGGTCACGTCGGGTCTTCGGCTGCGTATCACCCATGGTACCGGCCCGGACCACTCAATTTCCGGCCGCGCGGAGGCGGCGGCTCATCGTCGGCTCATCCCGGCGGCCAGCCCAGCCCACGGCCGCCGAGCACGTGCGCGTGCACGTGGAAGACGGTCTGGCCCGCCCCGGGGCCGGTGTTGAAGACGACGCGGTACCCGGTCTCCTCGATGCCTTCCGCGACCGCGACCTGATGCGCCTCACGGACGACCTCCGCGAGGAGATCGCCGTCCTGGGCGGCGAGCGCCGCGGCGGTCGGGTGGTGGTCCACCGGAATGACGAGCACGTGCGTCGGCGCCTGCGGGTTGATGTCCCGGAACGCGAGCGTCCGATCCGTCCGGCGAATCACGTCCGCGGGCACCTCCCCCGCCACGATCTTGCAGAACAAACAGTCCTGTTCCGTCAATGTGGTCTCCTTCACCAAGGATCTGCGCATGTTATCGCGCCACGGGGCGTCACAGCCGTCTGCGAATCGTTACGGCCGCAGGCGTGTAACTGTGGGCAAGACACTCCCTCGTCTGGTTATCGTTACCTTCACGCGAACCCCCAGCGCGGGATCCTTCGGCAAATCCGAGGCCGGGTGACGTTCGCACGAACCAGCCGGGTCAAGGCGTTCGTCTGAACAAGACGACGGCCGACGACGGCACCGACGGGCGGATAAGGCGAGACGAGGAATGCCCTTTCGTAAACCTGACCGCGAGGGCACGCGTCCTACTGATGTGACCGAGACCCTCGTGGCCAGAGCGACGACGGGCGCTGTAACCGTGGCCTGGGATGCTGACCAGGCGGTTACCGCGCTTTACAGCGCTCATTACCGTTCGCTGGTGCGCCTCAGCGCTCTCCTGGTACGCGACTCGGCGACGGCGGAGGAAGTGGTGCAGGACGCGTTCGTCGCGATGCACGGGGCCTGGCGACGACTGCGCGATCCGGAGAAGGCGCTCTCCTACCTCCGGCAGTCGGTGGTCAACCGGTCGCGATCCGTACTGCGCCACCGGGCCGTCGTCGAGAAGTACGCCCCCAAGGGCCTGCCCGACGCGCCGAGCGCAGAGAACGGCGCGATCACCGAGCTCGAGCGTTCGGCCGTGGTCAAGGCCCTGGGCGGGCTGCCGACCCGACAGCGCGAGGCACTGGTGCTGCGCTACTACGGTGATCTGTCAGAGGCGGAGATCGCCCACACGATGGGCATCAGCCGGGGAGCCGTCAAGAGCCACACCGCGCGCGGGATGGCCGCGCTACGCAGCGTTCTGGAGAAGTTTTAATGACCGAACCCTTCGACGAGTACGGCGAGCGTCTGCGCCGTGTCTTGCACGCGGAAGCGGAAGCGGTCACGCCCTCTCCAGAGGGGCTTGAGCAGATCCGCGGCAAGATAGCCGAGAAGCAGGAGCGGCGCTTCGGCGCGTGGTTCACGATCCCGTGGCTGCGCCCCCTGGCGGCGGTGGCGGCCGCGCTCGTGATCGCGGGGGTCGCGGTGTCGACGACGCCGGCGCTCAAGACCTTCGTGCAGACGGGCCGTTTCAGCCCCGAGGACGGGCAGAACCACAGCGGGTCCGTGAGCGGCGGCCAGCAGGTGTACACCGCCTCCCCCCCGGCGAATCCGCCGCGTTCGGCGGGGAGCGCGGCGCCCCACCCGTCGTCGCCCAGGACCGGCCCGTCCGGCACTCATGTCATCCCGGGTCGCAAGTGCCCGCCGGGTGAGAACCCGATCCGGCCGTCGGCCGGTTCGGCCGGTGGCTCGACGGCCACTCCGGCTCCCCGGCCGCAGGTGACGTGCGGCCCGGACACCGCGACGCCGGCGCCGCCGACGGACCCCGTGTCCTCCCCGCCCGCCACACCTCCGACGCCGCCGGCGACGAGCGAGGCACCGCCCGACGGCGTGCAGCCGTCGGCCCAGGCGTCTCCGTGACCGCCGGCCCGGTCTCGTCCGCCGCCGGTACCGGCTGACCGCCGCCCCGGCTTCGCTGACCGCCGGCCCGGTCCCGTCCGCCGCCGGTGCCCGCCGGCCGCCGGCCCGGGTCCGTCCGTCTTCGGCCCGGTCGTCTTCGTGACGGCCGGGCCGTTCGTCTCCGTACGCCGAGGGCTACCAGCGGCCCACGCGGCTGAGGAGGACGGCGGCCGCGGCCACTCCCGCGGTGGAGGTGCGCAGGACGGTGGGGCCGAGGAGCACCGTCGTGCCGCCCGCGTCCTCGAACGCGGCGACCTCGTCGTCGGTGAGCCCGCCCTCCGGACCCACGACGACGACGATGTCGCCGGTGTCCGGGACGTCGACGCGGCTGAGCGGCCGCTCGGCCTCTTCGTGCAGGACGACGGCGAGCGCGGCGCCGCGGACGCGCTCGGCGGCGGTGGCCGTGTCGGCCGGTTCGGTCACCTCGGGCAGCCAGGCGCGCCGGCTCTGCTTGGCCGCCTCGCGTGCGGTGCCGCGCCACCGGTTGAGGGCCTTGGCGCGGCGTTCGCCGCGCCACTGGGTGACGCAGCGGGCGGCCGTCCAGGGGACGATGACGTCGACGCCCACCTCGGTCATCGTCTCCACCGCCAGTTCGCCGCGGTCGCCCTTGGGCAGGGCCTGGACCACCACGATCCGGGGGTCCGGGCGGGGAACGCTCCGGCGGTCGCGGGCCTCGAGGTGGAGCCTGTCGCGCTCGGCGGCCGTGACGACGCACTCGACGAGCCGGCCCTCTCCGTCGCTCAGGTCGACCCGCTCGCCCTGCCGCAGCCGGCGTACGGCGGCCGCGTGGCGTCCCTCGGGGCCGTCGAGGACGATCCGGTCGGACTCGAGGCGGGCGGGGTCGCTGAGGAAGAGGGGCGGGCTCATGGCACGAATCGTAGGCGTACGGCGGGGCGGTACGGCCTGCGGGCCGTACCGGCGGACGCGTGAACGAGGCCCCCGCTCCCTGGTGCGGGAGCGGGGGCCTCGTTCGTCGGGCTCAGCGGCCGTTGAAGGCGTCGCGGAGGCGGGAGAAGAAGCCCTGCTGGCCTGGGGCGAACTTGCCGGGCGGGCGCTCCTCGCCGCGCAGGCTCGCGAGCTTGCGCAGCAGCTCCTCCTGCTCCTCGTCGAGCTTGGTCGGCGTCTCGATGTTCACGTGGATCATCAGGTCGCCGCGGCCGTTCTCGTTGAGGTGCTTGACGCCCCGGCCGTACATCGGGATGACCTGGCCGGACTGGGTGCCGGGCCGGATGTCGATCTCCTCCGGGCCGTCCAGGGTCTCGACGGTCAGCGACGTGCCGAGCGCGGCCGCCGTCATCGGGACCTGGACGGTGCAGTGCAGGTCGTCGCCCTCCCGCTCGAAGATCGCGTGCGGGCGTTCCACGATTTCGAGGAACAGGTCGCCGGCCGGGCCGCCGCCGGGGCCGACCTCGCCTTCTCCGGCGAGCTGGATGTGGGTGCCGTTCTCCACCCCGGCGGGGATGCGGACCTTGATCGTGCGACGGGTGCGGACCCGCCCGTCGCCGGAGCACTCCGTGCAGGGCGTGCGGATCGTGGTGCCGTAACCGCCGCACTGCGGGCAGGCGCGCGAGGTCATCACCTGGCCGAGGAACGACCGGGTGACCTGCTGGACCTCGCCGCGGCCGTGGCACATGTCGCACGTCTCGGGGTGCGTGCCGGGGGCGGTGCCGGAGCCCGAGCAGGTGTTGCAGACGACGGCCGTGTCGACCGTGAGCTCGCGTGTGGTGCCGAACGCCGTCTCGGACAGGTCGAGTTCGACGCGGACGGTGCCGTTGCGGCCGCGCCGGGCGCGGCTGCGCGGCCCGCGCTGGGTCGCGGTGCCGAAGAAGGCGTCCATGATGTCGCTGAAGGGGAACCCGGCGCCGAAGCCGCCCGCTCCCGCCCCGGCGCCGCCGGCGAACGGATCGGCGCCCAGGTCGTACATCTCGCGCTTCTTCGGGTCGGAGAGCACCTCGTACGCCTGGGTGATCTCCTTGAACTTCTCCTGGGTGGCCGGGTCCGGGTTCACGTCCGGATGCAGCTCCCGGGCGAGCCTGCGGTACGCCTTCTTGATCTCGTCAGCGCTGGCGTCACGGCGCACCCCGAGGGTCGCGTAGTAGTCGTTCGCCACTTACGACCCCGCCAGTATCTGACCGACGTAACGTGCCACTGCGCGTACTGCTCCCATCGTCCCGGGGTAGTCCATCCGCGTCGGACCGAGCACGCCGAGCCTGGCCACGGCCTGGTCGCCGGCGCCGTAGCCGGTGGCGACCACCGAGGTCGTGCGCAGGCTCTCATGCGGGTTCTCGGTGCCGATCCGCACGGTGAGGCTGGAGGGGTCCCCCACCTCGCCGAGCAGCCGCATCAGGACGACCTGTTCTTCCAGGGCCTCCAGCACGTCGCGGAGGCTCTGGGACAAGTCGGCGCGGGCGAGGTTCGCCGCGCCGCCGATGATTATCTTCTCTTCGTGCTTCTCCACGAGGCTCTCGAGGAGGACCGACAGCACCGTGGTGGCCAGGGCCCGCTCGTCGGCGGAGACCTGTTCGGGCAGGTCGGCGAGGGCGTCGGGCACGTCGGTGAGCCAGCACCCGTCCAGGCGCGCGTTGAGCAGGGCCCGCAGGTGCGCGATGGCCTCGTCGGAGACGGGCTCGTGCGTCTCGATCGCCCGCTGCTCGACCCGGCCGGTGTTGGTGATCACGACGAGCAGGAGCCGCTCGGACGCGATCGGCACCAGCTCGACGTGCCGGACCGACGACCGCGTCAGCGAAGGGTACTGCACGACCGCGACCTGCCGGGTCAGCTGCGCGAGCAGCCGGACGGTGCGGCTGACGACGTCGTCGAGGTCGTAGGCGTTGGCGAGGAACGTCTCGATCGCGCGCCGCTCGGCTCCGGACAGCGGTTTGATCGTCGACAGCCGGTCGACGAACAGCCGGTATCCCTTGTCGGTCGGCACGCGCCCCGCGCTCGTGTGGGGCTGGGCGATGTATCCCTGCTCCTCCAGCACGGCCATGTCGTTGCGGATCGTGGCCGGCGAGACGCCGAGGTTGTGCCGATCGACCAGCGCCTTCGAGCCCACCGGCTCATGGGTGGACACGTAATCTTCGACGATGGCTCGCAGCACCGCCAGCTTCCGGTCGTCGAGCACGCACTCACCTCCCGTGTCCACAGCCCTTCAATTTGGCACTCTTCTCCTCTGAGTGCCAAGTGTACGGCCCGGTGGCACGCGGAAGGAGCCGCCGGTGGATCACGTTCTCGCGTCGGACGTGGCAGAGTCACTCGTGTGACCTGGCACGAGATTGCCGAACGCTGTTTCCAGCGTCGTTATTCCGACTTCGACGTGACCGTGGGGGTCGTCATCGGGTCCGCCGGCGCCGTCGTCGTCGACACTCGCGCGAGTGTGGCACAGGGCGTGCGCCTGCGCGACGACCTTCACGCCCTCGGTGTGCACGACCCGGCGATCGTGAACACCCATGGTCACTTCGACCACTGCTTCGGCAACGCGGCGTTCACCACCGGGCCGCGCTGGGGTCACGCGTCGCTGCCCCGCTACCTGGCCGAGACGGCGCGGCCCATGCTGGCGCGCGAGTTCCCCGGCTGGGCGGAGAAGGTCGAGACCGACCTCCTGCTCGCCCCGGACCGGCTCGTCACCGGCCGCGCCGAACTCGACCTGGGCGACCGCGTCGCCGAGCTGCGGTACTTCGGCCCGGGGCACACCGACGGCGACCTGGTCGTCTGGGTGCCCGACGCGCGGTGCGCCTTCACCGGCGACCTGATCGAGCAGTCCGGCCCGCCGTCGTACGGGGCCGACTCGTTCCCGCTGGAGTGGCCGGCGACCCTGACGGCGCTGCTGGAGACCGTCGACGGCGTGCTCGTGCCCGGCCACGGCGCGCCGGTGGATCACGCGTTCGCGGCCCGGCAGCGGGCGGAGATCGACCTGGTGGCCCGCCGGGTGCGCGAGACGCACGCGGAGGGGCTGGACGTCGAGGAGGCCCTGGCGGCGGGCGGCTGGCCGTACCCCGCCGAGACGCTCCGGGAGGCGGTCCGGCGCGGCCACGACCATCTGGGCCGGCGCTCCGGCCCCGGACGGCCGCCCGGCTGACCCGCTCGTGTCCGGACCGGTACGGTGCGACGCGTGCGGAGTAGAGACTATGGACGCGATGTCCTGTCCGGTGACTGGCGGCGGCCGCGGAAGGGACAGATCCCGGAGGTCGCCGCCGAGCCGGGCCTGGTCGCCGAGGACCCCGCGAGCGGGTTCTGCGGCGCGGTCGTCGCCTGTGAGAAGGACGCCGTGACCCTCGAGGACCGCTTCGGCAAGCGCCGGGTCTTTCCGCTGGCGAAGGCCGGCTTCCTCATCGACGGCAGGCCCGTCACGCTCGTCCGTCCCGTACGGGCGGCGGGCCCGGCCCGGTCGGCGTCGGGTTCGATCGCCGTGCCGAACCTCCGGGCGCGGGTCGCCCGGGAGAGCCGGATCTACGTCGAGGGCCGCCACGACGCGGAGCTCGTCGAGAAGATCTGGGGGCACGACCTGCGGGTCGAGGGCGTCGTCGTGGAGTACCTCGAGGGCGTCGACCACCTCCCGGACATCGTCGCGGAGTTCGGCCCGGGGCCGGAACGCCGGCTGGGCGTGCTCGTCGACCATCTCGTGGCCGGATCCAAGGAGAGCCGGATCGCCGACCAGGTCTCCTCGCCGTACGTCCTGGTCACCGGGCATCCCTTCATCGACATCTGGGAGGCCGTCAAGCCCGCGACGCTCGGCATCCCCGCGTGGCCGCGGGTGCCGCGCGGGATCTCCTGGAAGGAGGGCGTGATCGCCGCGCTCGGGTGGAAGGGCGAGCCGGGCGAGGTGTGGCAGACGATCCTCGGGCGGGTCCGCGCGTACACCGACCTGGAGCCCGCGCTGCTCGGGCGGGTGGAGGAGCTCATCGACTTCGTCACCGTTCCGCAGACGGACTGAAGGTCCTGCAGAACCATCCGGCGCCGCCGCGCGTCTCATAAACTGCGCGTTCGCATCGACACGTCTCACGTTCCGCCGGAAGGGGCATCAGGGACATGACCTATGGTCGGCAACCGGTCCACGGAGGTCCGGGCTTCGGCGGACCGGGCCCGCACGCCGGTCCCGGCGCCCAGGCGTACGGTCCCGGGTACGGAGGCCATGGGCACGCCCCCTACCCGCAGCCGGGCAATCCTCAGGCCGGTCACGGCCAGGGCGGATACGGGCAGGGCGGATACGGGCAGGGCGGATACGGGCAGGGCGGATACGGGCAGGGCGGCCACCCGGGGGGATACCCTCCGCAGCCGTACGGCGCGCCGCCCGTGCAGCACCCCGCGCCCGGGTACGCCCCGCCGGCGCCCGCGAAGCGCCGCCGGGAGCCGATGGTCCCCGGCGGGCCGGTGACCGACGAGGACGAGCGGTGGGCCGTGCCCGCCTACGTCGGGATGTTCGTCGTCGGGTTCGTCGCCCCGGCCATCGTCTACCTGGCCAAGGGCCGTGCCTCGCGATTCGCGCGGTTCCACGCGGTCCAGGCGCTGAACCTGTCGATCGCGATGATCGTGTGCGACCTTCTCGCGTTCGCGGCGATGTACTTCTTCGGCATGCCCGGGCTCCTGATCGCGCTGGCGGTCGTGGCCGTCGAGTTCTTCTGCGTCGTCAAGGCCGCGATCGGCGCCAACCGCTGCGAGTGGTACCGCCTGCCGTCGGTCGCCGCCTGGCCGATCTTCCGTTAGGGGCCCGTCCTCCCGGCCCGTCTCAGGGAGTCAGGTCGCGGACGACCGCGTCGGCCAGCAGCCGCCCGCGCAGGGTGAGCACCGCCCGGCCCGCGTCGTACGCCTCCGAGACGAGGAGTCCGTCGGCGACCGCGCGGCGGACGGCGGCGTCGTCGAGCAGGTCCAGCGGGCAGCCCTCGGCGAGCCGCAGCTCCAGCATGACGCGCTCGAAGCGCCGGTCGGCGGCCTCCAGGATCTCGCGGGCGTGCGCCGGCGTGGTGCCGGACGCGAGGCGGTCGGCGTACGCGGCGGGGTGCTTGACGTTCCACCAGCGGGTGCCGCCGACGTGGCTGTGCGCGCCCGGGCCGATGCCCCACCAGTCGCCGCCGGTCCAGTACAGGAGGTTGTGGCGGCAGCGGGCGTCGTCGTCCGCCGCCCAGTTGGAGATCTCGTACCAGTGCAGGCCGGCCGCGCTCAGCGTCCGTTCCGTGGCGAGGTAACGGTCCGCCATTGCGTCGTCGTCCGGCGCGGCCACCTGCCCTCGGCGGACCTGGGCGGCCAGCCGGGTGCCCTCCTCGACGATGAGGGCGTAGGCCGAGACGTGATCGGGACCGGCCTCCAGGGCCGCGTCCAGGCTGGCCTGCCAGTCTTTGTCGCTCTCCCCCGGCGCGCCGTAGATGAGGTCGAGGTTGACGTGCTCGAAGCCGGCCTCCCGCGCCCACCGGACGCACTGCTGCGGCCTGCCGGGCGTGTGCGTACGGTCCAGGACGGCCAGCACGTGCTCGCGTGCGCTCTGCATCCCGAACGACATCCGCGTGAATCCCGCCTCGCGCAGACGCGCGAGGTAGCCGGGGTCGACGGTCTCGGGATTGGCCTCGGTCGTCACCTCGGCGGCCGCCGCCAGGCCGAACTCCTTGTCGATCGCGTCGAGGATCCGCCCGAGGTCACCGGCGGGGAGCAGGGTGGGCGTGCCCCCTCCCACGAAGACCGTCTGGACGGGCAGGTCGGCGTCGCCGAGCACGCGGCGGGCCAGCCGGATCTCCGCGATGGCCGTGTCGGCGTACGCCTCGCGGGACGCGCCGCGCAGCTCGGGCGCGGTATAGGTGTTGAAGTCGCAGTAGCCGCAGCGGGTCACGCAGAAGGGCACGTGCACGTAGAAGCCGAAGGGACGGTCACCGAGGCCGTCCAGGGCACTGGCGGGCAACGCGCCGTCGTTCGGGACCGGGTCTCCGTCGGGCAGGGTCGAGGGCACGCCTCAAGTCTGCCGTCACCGCGGGGATGCCTTCGACACCGGTCGTCAGTACGAGAACTCCGCCCACACCGTGGTCCGGTCGGTGCTCCGCGTCACGCCCCACCGGTCCGCGACGGTGTCGATGAGGACCAGTCCCCGGCCGTGCTCGGCGTCCACCTCCGGGCGCTCCGGGAGTCGTGGCTCCGGGCCGGTGGCGCCGTCGTTGACGACCTCGGCGCGGACGGCGTTGTCGGCGGTGGCGAGCCTGATGGTGATCTGGCCGCCCGAGCCGCTCGGCGTGTGCTTGACCGCGTTGGTGGCGAGTTCGCTGACGCTGAGCCGTACCGCGTCCGCCGCGGGGTGCCCCCGGCCGAGCGTGTCCCGGACGAAGCGGCGCCCGTCGGCCACCGAGCGCTCCGTGCCCGGGAGGGTGATCGCCCCGACGACGTTCATCTCGGGCGTCTCACTGCGGTCCTGCCCCTGCGGGGTGCCGCCGCTCGCCTCCGGCCCTGCCATGGCCGCCGTGTCCACTGATCCTCCCTAGGTCATCACGGACACGACCCATTCCCCTTATCGGGTGGTGCAACCAGGATCGACATAAGCCGGGAATTCCGGACAGCGACTCCGGGCCGTCCGGAATGCCCGTCACCACGGCCGCCGCGGTCTCCGGCCGGCCACCCCGTGAGTTCGCTCACGTACGGCCGCGCGCCCGCCTGGGCGACCGGCTGGTCCCGCTCGGCCCCGCGAGCCGGCCCGGATCTGACGGGTCAGCGCAGGCCGAGCCCCGCGGCGAGCTCCCGCCACTCCGCGCGGGGCAGCCCGCCCCGGTCCCCGGTGAGGACCTGGAGGGCGGCGTGGTCCGCGCCCGCGTCTTGATGGGCGGTGACGCGCCGCCGTACCGCCTCGACGTCGCCCCACGCGACGACCGCGTCGACGAGCCGGTCACTGCCGCCGTCGGCGAAGTCGTCCTCGGTGAAGCCGAACCGCAGCAGGTTGTTGGTGTAGTTGGGCAGCCCCATGTAGAAGCCCAGATGCGCGCGGGCGGTGGCGCGGGCCCGTTCCGGATCGGTGTCGAGCACCACCTTGACCTCCGGGGCGAGGAGACGATCCGGGCCGAGGGCCTCCCGGGCCCGTGCCGTGTGTTCCGGGGTCACGAGGTACGGATGGGCGCCCGCCGTACGATCGCGGGCCAGCTCCAGCATGCGCGGGCCGAGCGCGGCCAGCACCCGCTCCGAGGACGGCACGCCGGCGGCGTCGAGGCCGTCGAGGTACCGCACCATGGCGGAGTACGGCTTGTCGTACGCCTTGACCGCGGCGGCGTGACTCGCGCCCAGGCCGAGCAGGAACCGGCCCGGGTGCTCGGCGGACACGCTCTTGTGCCGGTCCGCGACGTCGGCCGCGTCATGCTCCCAGATGTTGAGGATCCCGGTCGCCACGACGATGCGGGAGGTCACCTCCAGCAGGGGCACGGCGTGCCGCACGCCGGGACTGCCGCCCAGCCAGATCGCGCCGTACCCGAGCTCCTCCAGCTCGGCCGCCGCCTCGCGGAGCTCCTCCGCGGCGCCCGGCTCGTCGCTCCGGAGCCCGATGCTCCAGATCCCCACCCGGCCGACGTCCACCATCGTTCCCTCCAGAATCTCGGCTGAACTTCAGGTCCAGCCTGCCCCAGAGGAGACGGATCGAGTCGCCTACTTCTTCTTTTCCGCGGCCGCGCCGGTCGACAGTGCCGCGACGAAGGCCTCCTGCGGGACGTCGACCCGGCCGATCGTCTTCATCCGCTTCTTGCCCTCCTTCTGCTTCTCCAGCAGCTTGCGCTTACGGGAGATGTCGCCGCCGTAGCACTTGGCCAGGACGTCCTTGCGGATGGCGCGGATGTTCTCCCGGGCGATGACGCGCGCGCCGATCGCCGCCTGGATCGGCACCTCGAACTGCTGGCGCGGGATGAGCTCCTTGAGCTTGGCCGTCATCATCAGGCCGTACTCGCGGGCCTTGTCCTTGTGCACGATCTGGCTGAAGGCGTCCACCGACTCACCCTGCAGCAGGATGTCGACCTTGACCAGGTCCGACTCCTGCTCCCCGCTCGGCTCGTAGTCGAGCGAGGCGTACCCGCGGGTCCGCGACTTCAGCTGGTCGAAGAAGTCGAAGATGATCTCCGCGAGCGGCAGCGTGTAGCGGATCTCGACGCGGTCCTCCGACAGGTAGTCCATGCCGAGCAGGACGCCGCGCCTGCCCTGGCACAGCTCCATGATCGCGCCGATGTGGTCGCTCGGCGACAGGATCGTCGCCTTGACGATCGGCTCGTACACCTCGCCGATCTTGCCTTCGGGGAACTCGCTCGGGTTGGTGACCCGGTGCTCGTCGCCGTTCTCCATGACCACGCGGTAGACGACGTTCGGCGCGGTGGAGATGAGCGACAGGTCGAACTCCCGCTCCAGCCGCTCGCGCACGATCTCCATGTGGAGCAGGCCGAGGAAGCCGCAGCGGAACCCGAAGCCCAGCGCCAGCGACGTCTCCGGCTCGTAGATCAGCGCGGCGTCGTTCAGGCGCAGCTTGTCGAGGGCGTCGCGCAGCTCGGGGTAGTCGTCGCCGTCCACCGGATACAGGCCGGAGAACACCATCGGCTTCGGATCCTGGTAGCCGCCGAGCGGCTCCGCCGCCGGCTGGGACGCGATCGTCACGGTGTCGCCCACGCGTGCCTGGCGAACGTCCTTCACTCCGGTGATGAGGTAGCCGACCTCGCCGACGCCGAGGCCGGTGACCGGCTTGGGCTCCGGCGAGATCACGCCCACCTCGAGGGTGTCGTGCGCCGCCTTCGTCGACATCATCAGGCTCTTCTCGCGCCGCGACAGGTGCCCGTCGATCACCCGGACGTAGGTGACGACGCCGCGGTAGGTGTCGTACACCGAGTCGAAGATCATCGCACGGGCCGGGCCGTCCGGGTCGCCCACGGGCGCCGGGACGGTCGCGACGATGTTGTCGAGCAGCTCGGCGACGCCCTCCCCGGTCTTGCCCGACACGCGCAGCACCTCGGAGGGGTCACAGCCGATGATGCCGGCCAGCTCCGCGGCGTACTTGTCCGGCTGCGCGGCGGGCAGGTCGATCTTGTTGAGCACCGGGATGATGTGCAGGTCCGCCTCGAGCGCGAGGTAGAGGTTGGCCAGCGTCTGCGCCTCGATGCCCTGCGCGGCGTCGACGAGCAGCACGGCCCCCTCGCACGCGGCCAGCGACCGTGACACCTCGTAGGAGAAGTCGACGTGCCCAGGCGTGTCGATCAGGTTGAGGACGTGGTCCTTCCACGGCAGGCGCACGGCCTGGCTCTTGATGGTGATGCCGCGCTCGCGCTCGATGTCCATCCGGTCGAGATACTGGGCGCGCATCTGACGCTCCTCGACCACGCCGGTGAGCTGCAGCATGCGGTCGGCGAGGGTCGACTTGCCGTGGTCGATATGCGCGATGATGCAGAAGTTGCGGATCACCGCGGGATCGGTCTGGTTCGGTACGGGCGGCACCGGGTTCCTCAAGGAGTGACGGATCTAGCGTCTTCCATGGTCCCATGTCTCATGCCATGCTCTCGCCGCGCGGCCCGTCCGCTCGGCACCGGTGGCCGCCGGGCCGTCGTGTTGGGGCCTCTGGGAAAGCTTGGTAAGCTGTTCCACTGCGTGTGGGCGCGACAGGTCCCGCGCCCCCATCCCATCGACTTAAGACCTGAGGCTTCTTTCGTGGCGAACATCAAGTCCCAGATCAAGCGGAACAAGCAGAACGAGAAGGCTCGCCTGCGCAACAAGGCGGTCAAGTCGGAGCTGAAGACCGCGATCCGCAAGTTCCGTGAGGCCGCCGAGGCCGGCGACGTCGAGGCCACCCTCGCCGAGCTGCGTCACGCTACGCGCAAGCTCGACAAGGCCGTGAGCAAGGGCGTCATCCACAAGAACCAGGCGGCCAACCGCAAGTCGGCGATCGCCAAGCGCGCCGCCGCGCTGCAGGCCAAGTAAGGCCGACCGACGCGTCAGCGACGCCGTGCCCGCATGTCCGGGCGCGGCGTCGTGGTGCTTGCCCCGCTTGAGGCACAGGGAGTCTTCGGTGGCCGTGCTACAGCCCCGCGACTACGATCGATTCTTCGTGGCCGGCACCGTCTTTCACGACGGCGGGCGCCACTGCACGATTCAGCTGGACCGTGGCCGGTTGTCACTGTCCAGTGGTCGTGTCGCGGCGTCCGAGCCGGGATTCCCCATTGAGGCGTTCACCCAGACGGTGTCGCCGGGTCGGTACCCGGTCGTGCTCGCCGTCGTGGAGTTCCGGGACACCGCCGACGGCGACGTCGTCGACGAGCGTGTCGCCGCCGCGCGGGTGGTTATCCGCGATGAGCCGGTCGCCTCCTGGGAACTGGCCCTCTGGCCCGGTCGGGACGCCACCGATCTCGTCGGCGAGGACCGCTACTACGGGTACCCGGTGGACGGCGGCCTGGCGTCCTTCGCGGACGCCGACGCCGTGCAGGCACTCCAGGAGGAACCCGACTTCGAGTGGTGGGAAGAGCTCCGCCTGGACGTGTCGGACCGCCCCACCTCGCCCACCGAGGCCGAGGGTCCCGACGGTGAGCCGGTCCTGGTCGCGTTCACCAGTGGCTTCGGCGACGGCATCTACCCGACCTGGGTCGGCCGTACGCCCGATGGCGAGGTGGCGTGCTTCGTCACCGACTTCTTCGTCGTGCCCGAAGAAGAAGTCGGTTGAGGATCCACCCCGGTGCGGTGGCCCACGGGATCAAGTGGTCCCGTCGATGAGCGCCTCCGCGTCCGCCCAGGTCGCGGCGTGCCGCACCCAGCCTGGCGGTTCGGCCGGCTGCGGGCCGAACAGGATGAGGTGGGGCACGAGGCCGCGCAGCGCCGCGTGCACCGCCAGCCGGTCGTCGATCATGTGCGTGATGCCGAGCTCGGCGCAGTGCCCGGCCTTGTCCGCGCGCCGGCGGCAGAAGCGCACATTCCCGGGCGGGATTCCGGTGCGCCGGTAGAAGTCGTGGTGATCGAGCCACTGCAGCGTCCGCTGCCGGACCTGCTCACCACACTTCGAGATCACCCATGCCCGTCCGCCGAAGCGGGCGACGAGCCGGGGTAGCGCCTCGAAGGTCCCCGGCGTGGCCGGCGTCCGCATCGCCTGCTCCGTCCCTCCGCCGAGGAAGGTCGTGTCCTCCTCCCCCGCCTCCATCACGCCTCCCTGGATCACCCGGCCGAAGTCGACACCGAGGCGCGGTTCCCCGAGAGCGTTCATGAAGCAAGCGTGAGGCATCGACGAAGGGGATCAAACCGATTTACCGCCTCGCCGGAAGGACCGGCCGCGGGCAGCGTCAGCGGCGGTACGCGCGAATCAGCGACCGGCGCACGCAAGTCAGCGGCCGGCGCGGGCAGGTCAGCGGCCGGCGCGGGCGGCGACGATCTGGGCGATCGCCTTCTCCAGCGCGTACGCCGGATCGGCACCACCGCCCTTGACCTGGGCGTCGGTCTCGGCCACGCCCTGCAGCGCCCGCGCGACCCCCGCCGGCTCCCATCCGCGCAGCTGCGCGCGGACCCGGTCGATCTTCCAGGGCGGCATGCCGAGCTCCTTGGCCAGCCCGGCGCCCCGCAGCCCTCGCGGCGCGCCACCGACCTTGGCGAGCGACCGTACGCCCTGCGCCAGCGCGCTGGTGATGAGGACCGGCGCGACGCCCGTCGCCAGCGCCCAGCGCAGCTGTTCCAGCGCCTCCGCGAGCCTGCCCTCCACCGCCCGGTCGGCGACGGTGAACCCACTGACCTCCGCGCGGCCCCGGTGATACCGCGCGACCGCCTCGTCGGAGATCTTCCCGCCGGTGTCGGCGACGAGCTGACTGCACGCGCTGGCCAGCTCCCGCAGATCGGTGCCGACGGCGTCGAGGAGAGTACGCGCCGCGTCCTCCCCGATGCTCCCGCCCGCCCGGCGCACCTCCGCGCGGACGAACGCGACGCGATCACCCGGCCGTGTGATCTTCTGGCAGGTGACCTTGCGGGCGCCCGCCTTGGTCAGCGCGTCGAGCAGCGCCTTGCCCTTGGCGCCGCCCGCGTGCACGACGACGAAGTCGATGTCGTCGGCCGGGTTCGCGGCGTACCGGCCGATCTCGGCGGCCAGGTCCTTGCCACAGTCCTGGGCCGAACGCAGGACGACCACGCGCCCGCCGCCGAACAGCGACGGTGAGGTCAGCTCCGCGAGGGCGGCCGGCGCGAGCGAGGCGGGGGTCAGCTCATGGACCTCGACCTCGTCCTCACGGGCGCGGGCCGCGGCGACGACGTCGCCGATCGCCCGGTCGACGAGCAACTCCTCGTCGCCGACGACGAGAGTGAGACGTTCGGAAGACACGCATGCAGCATGCCACGCTCCAGCGCCCGGCTCGGCCGGAAGCCCGTGTCAGAACCGGCCTGGGCGAAAGGCCACCGCGCGCATGTCACCGAGGTCGTCGTTCTTGGGGTCCTTCGGCAGCCCCAGCAGGCGCGCGATGGTCGACCAGGCCAGCGGATGCGCCTCCTTGTAGGCGACCAGCACGGCGCGGCGCTCCTCGTCCGGCAGGAACCGATGCTCCGGCTCCAGGAGCCGAAGATGCCCGATCCGGACCTCCAGCGCCCGCCCCGCCCGGAGGTTCTTCACCCAGTCGGCACGGTTACCCCACCCCGAGAACACGATGACCTCGCCGGCCTCGTGGTCGAGCCGTACCACCTCCAGGACGGTCTCGCGGCGCAGGCCACTGAGTCGTCCCTGATGGGCCAGGTAGAGGAAGCGTTTGCCGAGGAGGAAGCCGAGGTCCCGGTGATAGATCCAAAGGGGGGCGCGGACCACACGGCGCAGGAACCCGTGCGGTCGGGGGGCACTGGAGATTCCTCGGGGCATTGTCCAATGATGCCGGTGAACAGCGGATCCCCGCACCTCGAGCGGCCTCGCCGACGGAGATCGACCCGCCGCCCTGTGATCCGGACCGCACCGGGAATCCCCGCTTTCCGCTTCAGGTTGTTCGAAGGTGCCCGAACTTCGTGAACTGCCGCTCTCCGTGCTCGACCTCGTCCCCGTGAGCTCGGATACGACGCCCGGGGCCGCGCTGCGCGCCAGCATCGACCTGGCCCGGGCCGTCGAACGCCTGGGATACCACCGGCTGTGGGTCGCCGAGCACCACAACATGCCCGGTATCGCCAGCTCCTCACCCCCCGTGCTGATCGCGCATCTGGCGGAGGCGACGTCGACCCTGCGGGTCGGCTCGGGCGGAGTGATGCTGCCCAACCACGCGCCGCTGGTCGTCGCCGAGCAGTTCGGCATGCTGGAGGCCCTGCACCCCGGGCGGATCGACCTCGGCATCGGCCGGGCGCCCGGAACCGACCAGGCCACCGCGTACGCGCTGCGGCGGAGCGCCGACCTGAACGTCGAGGACTTCCCGCGCCACCTCGCCGAACTGCGGGCGTTCCTCGGCGGTTCGTCGCTCGGGATCCGGGCGGTCCCGGCGGCCGAGAACCCTCCGGAGGTCTGGCTGCTGGGTTCCAGCGGCTACAGCGCGCAGCTCGCGGGGGCGCTGGGTTTGCCGTTCGCGTTCGCGCACCACTTCAGCGCGCGGTTCACCGAGCCCGCCCTGGAGCTGTACCGGTCGACGTTCCAGCCGTCGGAGGTGCTGTCCCGGCCGCATGCCATGGTCACCGCGGCCGTCGTCTGCGCCGACACGGACGAGGAGGCGGAACGGCTGGCCGCGCCCATGGGCCTTTCCATGCTGCGGCTACGGTCCGGGAAGCCCGGGCTGCTTCCGACGCCGGAAGAGGCGGAGGCGTATCCGTACACGCCTCAGGAGCGGGAGGCCATCGGCACGATCACCGAGTCGCACGTCGTGGGCGGCCCGGAGACCGTACGCAAGGGGCTGCTCGACCTGATCGACCGCACGCAACCCGACGAGCTGATGATTTCGACGAACGTCGGTGATCCCGCCGCCCGCCTGCGCTCGTACGAGCTGGTCAAGGAGGTCCTCCGCGCGTAACGCCGCTGAGCGTCCCATACCGGTCGCCCGGCTGTTTCAAGGGCGGCCGGCCCGCTCTCGTGGACATCGATGGCCTCTCAAAGTACCTTTGGCTTCAAAATCTTTGAGAACAAAGAGAACTTGGGGTCGACCATGCCGCATCTGACCGTCCATCTTCCGGAGAACAGGCTGACGGGCCGGGAATCGGAGCTCATCTCTGCCCTGACCGCGGCGATCGTGGACGTCTACGGCGAATGGGCCCGCAAACACGTGCTCATCCGCCTGGCAGGGGCTCCCACAGGCCGCCTTGCGCGGGGCGGCGAGGCCGTGGACACCACTGCCCTGCTGAGCCTGGGCGTTCGCGCCAGCGTCTTCGATCGCCCCGACGCCCCTGAGATCACGGCCCGTCTCGGCGCCGCCCTCACCGATGCGATCACCCGCATCCTCGGTACGGATTTTCGCGCCGGCACCATGGTCGAACTCGTGGCGTCCCCTCAGGAACGCACCTTCGTCGGCGGCGCCCTCGCCGTGTGACGGCGCGTCTTCGCGGGTGCGGCCGGAGCGATGGCCGGCTGCGGGCTCCGGGCTCCGGGCTCCGGGGAGCGTCGTGCACCCGTACGAGTGGGCTGCGGTCGGCCCTGCTGCTGGGCCCCGGGCCGGTCAGCGAGGGCCCGCGCGCCGGGTGACCACGGCGGGGCCGTCGCCGGAGCGGATGACGGCGATGTCTCCGTCGTGGTCGGTCCGGTAGCCGCGCAGGCGCAGCCGCGCGAGCAGGGCCATCGTCGACGGGGCCGGGTGCCCGTAGTCGTTGTCCGCGCCGACCGAGGTCACCGCGATCCGCGCGTGGACGGCGGCCAGGAAGTCCGGGTCCTGGTGCGCCGAGCCGTGGTGCGGGACCTTGAGGACGTCGGCGTGTGGCGGTCCGGCGGCCAGCAGCAGCCGCTGGGCCTCCGTCTCGACGTCTCCGCCGAGGAGTGCCGTCAGCCCCGGCCACTGCGCGAACAGCACCACGCTGGCGTTGTTCACCTCGGTGCCTGGGTCGCGGGTCGACACGGGCAGGGTGCCGAGCGGGCCGAGCACGCGCAGGGTCAGCGGCCCCGCGGACCAGACGTCACCGACGCCCGCGGCGAGGACGTGCCGCCCCGTGAGCAGGCGCCGCTCCTCCCCTTCGCTGTCTGGACTGATCAGGACGGTCCCGACGGCGCGCCCCCGCAGGACGCCGGGCACCCCGCCGACGTGGTCGGCGTGCGGGTGGGTCAGCACGAGCAGCGGCACGGACCGGACCCGGAGCGCGCGCAGGCAGCGGTCGATGAAGCGGGGGTCGGGGCCGGCGTCGACGACCACGGCACTGCCGGGCCCGGCGGCGAGGACGAGCCCGTCGCCCTGGCCGACGTCGCAGGCCACGAACCGCCAGCCGCGCGGCGGCCACCCCGGGGCGCAGGCGTGCCCGCCGATCGCCACCAGGGCCGTACCGGTGACGGCGGCCGCGGCGACGCGGCGCGCCCCCGGCCGGCGCAGCACCAGCACGCCGGCGACGAACACGGCCGTCAGCAGTGCCGCCCCGGCGGCGCCCGCCGGCCAGCCGACCGCCGCGTACGGCACGCGGGCGCCCAGCCGGGCCACTCCGGCGATCCACCCGACGGCCAGCCCGGCCGGTACGACGATCAGCCGGGCGAGCGGCAGGGAGATCGGCGCGACGGCCGCGGCCAGCACCCCGAGGAGCGTCGCGGGCCCCACCGCGGGGGCGGCGAGAAGGTTCGCGGGCACGGCGACGAGGCTCACCTCGCCGTCGAGCAGGACGAGGAGTGGAGCGCACGCGACGTGGGCCGCCGCCGCCACCGCGAGCGGCTCGGCGAGCGCGCCGGCCAGCCGGCGGAGCGGCCGTCCCGGTGTCCGCTGCGGCAGGCAGCGGGTCAGGCCCCGTCGCCAGGGCGGTCCGAGCACGAGGATGCCGGCGGTCGCCAGCGCCGACAGCGCGAAGCCGTACGACCGGGCGAGCGCCGGGTCCAGGAGGACCAGCACGAGGACCGCCGCGCACAGCGCGGGCATCCCGCGGCGCTCCCGGCCCGTGACGACCGCGAGCAGCGCGACGGAACCCATGACGGCGGCGCGCAGGACACTCGGCGACGGACGCGCCACCAGCACGAAGCCGAAGACCGTCAGCCCGGCGAGCACGGGCACCGCGCGGCGGCCGAGGCCGGTGAAGCGGCCGGCCATCAGCACCGCGCCGATCAACAGGGAGAGGTTCTCGCCGCTCACCGCCATCAGGTGCGTGAGCCCCGCCGCGTCGAACGCGTCGGCGAGCTCCGGGTCGAGCAGCGACGTGTCGCCGTCCACCAGCCCGGGCAGGACGCCGCGCTGGTCGGCCGGCAGGCCGGACGCCGCCGCCCGCAGGCGGGACCGGATGACGCCCGCCCACCGCTGCGGGGCCGGCGGCCGGCCCACGAGCGCGGGCGGCCCCCGCACCAGGCCGACCGCCGCGAGCAGCTCACCGTGGCGTGGCGGGGCGAGCCGCGCGGTGAGGCGAACGCGCTGGCCCGGGAGCAGTGGTCGCCACGCGGGGTCGTCCGCGAGCAGGAGCACCGGCACGCGCACCCGCCGCCGCCCCGTCCCGGGCGCGGAGTCCACCTCTTCCACCCGCGCCGGGACGAGGACGGTGTCGCGCCGGCGCGCCGGCCCGGCCTTCAGCACGACCGGGTCTCCGGCGACCACCGCGCCGAGCCCTGCCGTGACGCCCCGGACCGCGAGCGCTCGCACCGGCCCGGACCCGGCCGCCGTGAGCCGGAACCCGACACCGGCGGCCGAGGCCGCGACGCACACCAGCGCGCCCGCGGCCACGCGCGACGGCACCGGCAGCCGCTCCCGTGCCGCGCCGGCCGCCAGGAGCACCGCCCCGGTCGCCGACACGACGGCGGTCACGTAGGCGGCCTCCGGCCCCAGACCGAGGAGCACCAGCGCGGACAGCCAAGCGCCCACCGCCGGTGGCCCCAGCCGCAGGTCGTACCCGCCGCCCGGAGGCCCATCGACGGGACCGTCACCGGGCGCTTCGTCCGTCGTGCCGCCGTCCACGCTCACTCGGTCACCCGGCGCCTCATCCGTCATGCCGGCGTCCGCGCTCACCCGGTCAGCCGGCGCCTCATCCGCCGTGCTCGCGTCCGCGCTCACACGGTCACCAGGTTCTTGAGGTCACCGAACTTGGCGGCGCCGATGCCGGAGACCTGCCGCAGCTCTTCGACGGACCGGAAGGCGCCGTGCCGGGTGCGGTAGTCGACGATGCGCTGGGCCAGCACCGGGCCGACGCCCGGCAGCCGATCGAGCTGGGCGGCGTCGGCGGTGTTCAGGTCGAGCGGCGCGGCCCCGGGTGCCGTGGCGCCCGGTGTCGCGCCCGGAGCGAGGGCGGGCGCGGGCGTCGCGTCGACCCCCACGAGGATCTGCTCACCGTCCACCACCCGCCGCGCCAGGTTGAGGGCGCCGGTCCGGGCCCCGGGCCGGACTCCCCCGGCCGCCTTGATCGCGTCGATGACCCGTGCCCCGGCCGGCAGGCTCACCACGCCGGGACGCCGCACCTTCCCGCCGACGTCGACCAGCACCGCAGATGCGGACCCGGTCGGCGGGGCCGGGACCGCGGGCGGGCCGGGCGCGGGCGAGGACGCGCCCGCGGGAGCGGCCCGGTGCGCCGCGGGGCTCACGGCCGCCGCGGGCGCGGGCTGCGCCTCCGGGCGTGACCACCACAGGAGGACGCCCGCCAGGAGTGCCGCCAGAACACCGACGGTCGCCAGCACGCGAAGGCCGGGAACGCGAGGATCGAGCCGTATCTGCCCGCCCGGGTCTTGGGGCGAGGAACGTAACGCCGCCCCCGGCGGCCGAGGGCCCAAGTCGTCGGGCCCGAACGGCCGCGGTGGCCGGAACACGTCGCGGAGCCGGTCGAAGGCGGCGGAATCAGAGCTGGGCATGCCGCCGACGCTAACCGGCCGTTCACCGTCCGCGATGACGCCGGCGCGGATTGTGGATAACTCACGGCTCCCGGCGGGATACGGCGACGCCGAGCATCCCGGGCCCGACGTGCGCGCCGACGACCGGCCCGACCTCTCCGACGTACAGGTCGTGCAGGCCCGGGACCCGTTCGCGCAGGTGGCCCGCCAGCGCGGCGGCCCGTACGGGAGCGGCCAGGTGCTGAACGGCGATGTCCACGGCCCGGTCACCGGCCAGCTCGACGGCCAGTTCCTCCAACCTGGCCAGCGCGCGGGAGGTCGTGCGGACCTTCTCCAGCGGCGCGATGCGGCCGTCGGCGATGCGCAGCAACGGTTTGATCATCAGGGCCGACCCCAGCAGCGTCGCCGCCGCGCCGATCCGGCCGCCCCTGCGCAGGTGTTCCAGCGTGTCGACGTAGAAGAGGGAGCGGGTCGCGCGGATGCGCCGGACCGCGGCATCGGCCACGGCGTCGAGATCGCCGCCGCCCGCCGCCGTACGGGCCGCGGCGAGCACCGAGAATCCGAGTGCCATCCCGAGGGAACGGCTGTCCACGACACGAACCGGGATGGGCGCCTCTTTCGCGGCGAGCCGGGCCGACTCGACGGTCCCCGACATCTCCGCGGACAGATGGACCGACACCACTCCGATGGCCCCCGCCTCGGCCGCGTGCCGGTACGCGGCGGCGAAGCTCCCCGGCGATGGGCGGGACGTCGTGACCGGGCGCCAGTCGCGGAACCCTTCACCTGCTTCGGCCGCCGTACGCTCCCGGCCCTCCTCGAACGTCTCCCCGCCGACCCCGACCTGCAGCGGCACCACCGTGACGCCGTGCGCCGAGACGAGTTCGTCCGGCAGGTAGGCGGTGGAATCAGTGACGACCGCGACGGGTGCTGTCATACCGGGAGTTTAGGTCGACATGTCCCATCAACCTCGTAACCCGGCCGCGACGCGGCAAGCGTACGGCGCGTCCCGCCGGCGGACTCAGGCCTGCACGGGGACGCCGCCGCGCCAGACGCGGAGTGCGCGGAGCCCGAACGCCCAGGCGAACGCGCCCTCGTGGTCGGCGTCCCACAGGACCATGTCGGCGTACATCCCCGGGACGAGCGCGCCGCGGTCGGACACGCGGAGGGCGGCCGCGCCGCCGAGCGTGGCCGCGCGGAGCGCCTCGTTCACGCTGAGGCCGAACATCGCGACCGCCAGCCCGATCACCAGCGGCATCGAGGTGATGCCGCACTGGCCGGGGTTGTGGTCGGTGCCGAGCGCCAGCGTGACGCCGCGGTCGAGCATGGCCCGGACCGGCGGGGTGCGGCCGTTGTGCAGGGCGCTGCCGGGGCAGACCGTCGCGGCGACGCCGCCGTGGTGCAGCGCCTTGATGTCGTCGTCGTTGGCCTCGGTGAGCAGGTCCGCGGAGGCGCAGCCGACCTCCGCCGCGACCTGGGCGGCACCGACCCGCTCGTTGGCGCAGGCGTGCAGCCGGGCCTTCAGGCCGACGCGCTGGCCGGTCATGAGCAGGACGCGGGCCTCGTCGGGCGTGAAGTGGCCCTCGTCGCAGTAGACGTCGATGCTGTCGGCGCCCGCGGCGGCGGCGTCACCGGCCCACAGCCGGACCGCCTCGATGTAGTCGCGGCGGCGGCCGAAGTACTCCGGCGGCAGCATGTGCGCGGCGAGGAATGTCGCGTGGATGCGCGGCATCGAGGGCTCTTCCTCGAGCGAGCGCAGCATCCGGACGTCGGCCAGCTCGCCGTCGCGGGTCAGGTGGTACCCGGTCTTCGCCTCGACCGTCGTCGTGCCGGCGCAGATCCACTGCCGGAGGCGCTCACGGACGTTGTTGCACAGGGTCCAGGGGTCGGTGCCGCGGGTCACGGTGACGGTGGAGGCCACGCCACCGCCCGCGGCGACGATCTCGTTGTTGGTCGACCCGCTCGTGCGCATGGCCAACTCGGCCCAGCGGTTGCCGGCGTACACCGGATGGGAGTGGGCGTCGATCAGGCCCGGGGTGACGAGGCCGCCACCGAGGTTCTCGACGTGGTCGACATCGACGATGTCGTCGATGACACCGGGGACGCTCTGCGGAAGGTCCGAGGCGGGACCGGCCCATACGATCCGGTCATCGTGCACGAGAATGGCGGCGTTGCTGCACACGTCGGTGCCGGTCCACAGCCGGCCGATGTTCGTCAGCAAACGCACGGTCATCGCGTCACCGCCCCGTTCTGCGGTCGCGCGCCGGTGAAGGGTGTCCGGACGCCATGCAGCGGGTCACCTGCTCTCGCTCGATTACGCCGGCGGCACTGCCGGCGGACCCAAGTCGGAATTAGGGGTGATCAGCCGACCACCTGGAGCACTGAGCCCGGGAATATCGGTTTCGTCACCGTAGTGCACGTAAGGCCACGCTGTACAGCCTCACGCGACATACCGCTCCTAAACCGCCCCAGCGGCCGACTGCTACAGGTGCATAGACGATACCGCACCTCGGACCCCCGCCATGCCGAACAACGGAATGCCCCATCTTCGGCGCAGTGCGGGGACATGTCCGGCCACGCCCGGAGAGCAATAGCGCAATTCGGGTTCGGCCGTGCCGTACGAAAGAAAAACACCAGGTCACGGCATATGACGAACGGCGGGATCCGGAATGCGGACCCCGCCGTTCGGCCGGTTCGTTCGATCAGGCGTGCGCGGTGACGTACGGCTCGAGTTCGCCGGCCACGCGGGCCGGCACGCGGGCGTGCAGTGCCGTACCGTCCGCGGTGTGCTCCTGGGAGAGCACCTCCCCGAGGTCGTGCACCCGGGCGACCAGGTCGCCGCGCTCGTACGGCACCAGGGCGTGGACCTCGTGATCGCCGCGCGGGAGGTTCTCCTCGATCGCGTCGAGCAGGGCGGCCACGCCCTCGCCGGTGCGCGCCGAGACCACGACGCTGTGCGGCTCGCGACGGCGGAGCCGGGCGAGGGAGATCTCGTCGGCCACGTCGGCCTTGTTGATCACGATGAGCTCGGGCACGCCGTCCGCGCCGAGCTCGCGCAGCACCTCACGGACCGCGGCGATCTGCGCCTCGGGGTCCGCGTCGGAGCCGTCCACGACGTGGAGGATCAGGTCGGCGTCGGCGACCTCCTCCAGCGTCGAGCGGAAGGCCTCGACGAGCTGGTGCGGCAGGTGACGCACGAACCCGACCGTGTCGGCGATCGTGAACGCCCGGCCGTTCGGCGTGCTCGCCCGCCGGACCGTGGGATCCAGGGTGGCGAACAGCGCGTTCTCGACGAGGACGCCGGCGCCGGTCACGCGGTTGAGCAGGCTGGACTTGCCGGCGTTGGTGTATCCGGCGATCGCGACCGAGGGGACCTGGCGGTTGCGCCGCCGGGACCGCTTGGTGTCGCGCGCCTTGCCCATCGCGTCGATCTGGCGGCGCAGGCGGGCCATGCGGGACCGGATCCGGCGCCGGTCCAGCTCGATCTTCGTCTCACCGGGTCCGCGGCCGCCGATGCCGACACCGCCGGCGGCGCGACCGCCGACCTGCCGGGACAGGTTGCCACCCCAGCCGCGCAGGCGGGGCAGGAGGTACTCGAGCTGGGCCAGCTCGACCTGCGCCTTGCCCTCACGGCTGCTGGCGTGCTGGGCGAAGATGTCGAGGATGAGGGCCGTCCGGTCGATCACCTTGACCTGGACGATCTCCTCCAGCTGACGGAGCTGGCTCGGGGTCAGCTCACCGTCGCAGATCACGGTGTCGGCGCCCGTGGAGATGACGACGTCGCGCAGCTCCTCCGCCTTGCCGGAACCGATGTAGGTCGCCGGGTCGGGCTTGGAACGCCGCTGGACCATCCCCTCCAGGACGTCGGATCCGGCGGTCTCGGCGAGGAGCGCGAGTTCGCGCAGGGAGTTCTCGGCCTGGGCCTCGTCGCCGTCGGTCCAGACGCCGATGAGGACGACGCGCTCCAGGCGCAGGGCTCGGTATTCGACCTCGGTGACGTCCCGGAGCTCCGTGGACAGGCCGGCCACGCGCCGCAGCGCCTGCCGGTCCTCCAGGTCGAGCTCACCGGTCAGCGGGGTCCGCTCTGGGTCTTCTTCGAAAGGAAAGTTCGTCATGTTCCCCCATGTCAACGCCGGAACGTCGCCGGATCTTCCCTGATGCTCCCATGACCAGGCCGGGAACACACCTCCTTATTCCGGACCGGCCGGTGCCCGGCTCGCGTGCGGGCCTTCCTGAAGGGGAGGGATACCCAGAGCCCGTTGACCGAGCTGCGGCGATCTTAATATCGTTTCCAGTAGGCAGAAGAATAATTTCACTGTGCGAAAGGTGGCCTCGATGTCCGAACCTCAAGGCGTGGAGCTGACCGGCCCGGTCCACGAGCGTTACGACGAGATCCTCACGCCCGAGGCGCTCGGCTTCCTCGCCGCTCTGCAGCGTGAGTTCGGCGGCCGCCGGAACGAGCTGCTGCGCAAGCGCGCCGAACGGCAGGAGGAGCTGGCCCGGGGCGGCACGCTGGACTTCCTGCCGGACACGGCGAGCGTCCGCCATGACGGCTCCTGGCGGGTCGCCAAGCCCGCGCCGGGCCTCGAGGACCGCCGCGTGGAGATCACCGGTCCGACCGACCGGAAGATGACCATCAACGCGCTGAACTCCGGCGCCAAGGTGTGGCTCGCCGACTTCGAGGACGCCAACACGCCGCTGTGGGAGAACATGGTCGGCGGCCAGCTCAACCTCCGCGACGCCCTCGACCGCACGATCGACTTCGAGACGGGCGGCAAGTCCTACCGGCTCAAGCCGGACGAGGAGCTGGCGACGATCGTCGTCCGGCCGCGCGGCTGGCACCTCGACGAGAAGCACGTCCTCGTCGACGGCGAGCGGATGTCGGGCTCGCTGTTCGACTTCGGGCTGTACTTCTTCCACTGCGCGCGGCGGCAGCTCGACAAGGGCAAGGGACCGTACTTCTACCTGCCGAAGATGGAGAGCCACCTGGAGGCGCGCCTCTGGAACGACGTCTTCAACCTCGCCCAGGACCTCCTGGAGATCCCGCGCGGCACGATCCGGGCCACGGTCCTGATCGAGACCATCCCGGCGGCGTTCGAGATGGAGGAGATCCTCTACGAGCTGCGCGACCACTCCGCGGGGCTGAACGCGGGCCGCTGGGACTACCTGTTCTCCGTCATCAAGAAGTTCCGCGCCCGGGGCCGGCAGTTCCTGCTGCCGGAGCGCAACGCGATCACGATGACGGCGCCGTTCATGCGGGCGTACACCGAGCTGCTGGTCCGCACGTGTCACAAGCGTGGCGCGCACGCGATCGGCGGCATGGCCGCGTTCATCCCGTCGCGCCGCGACGAGGAGGTCAACAAGGCCGCCTTCGAGAAGGTGCGGGCGGACAAGACCCGCGAGAGCGGCGACGGCTTCGACGGCTCCTGGGTCGCCCACCCCGACCTGGTGCCGCTCTGCCGGGAGATCTTCGACGGCGTGCTCGGTGAGAGGCCGAACCAGCTCGACCGGCTGCGCGAGGAGGTCTCCGTCGCCGCGTCGGACCTGCTGGCCGTGGACAAGACCCCGGGCGAGATCACCGAGGCGGGGCTGCGCAACAACATCAGCGTCGGCCTGCAGTACATCGCCACGTGGCTCGGCGGCAACGGCGCGGTCGCCATCTTCAACCTGATGGAGGACGCCGCGACCGCCGAGATCTCCCGCTCCCAGATCTGGCAGTGGATCCACAACGACGTGAACCTCGCCGAAGGCCCCAAGATCACGAAGGACCTCGTGGAGCGGACCATCGACGAGGAGCTGGCCAAGATCCGCGAGTCGTACGGCGACGCGTTCGACGAGGAGCGGTTCGCCGACGCGCGGGCGCTGTTCACGGAGGTGGCGCTCGCCGACGACTACGCCGACTTCCTCACCCTCCCGGCGTACGAACGGATGCCGTGACTCTCGCCGATCAACGAAAAAAGGGCGAGGATGTCTGGTATGGCACTGCTTGACGGGCTCGCGGCACGGCTCAGGGAGATCGTCGGCGCGGAGAGTGTCATCACCGACCCGGCGGAGCTGGCCACGTACGACTGTGACGGGCTGACCTACCACCGGGCCACGCCGGGCGTCGTGGTGCTGCCGGACACCACCGAGCAGATCGCGGCGATCGTCCGGGCCTGCGCGGGCGCCGGCGTGCCGTACGTCGCGCGCGGCTCGGGGACGGGACTGTCCGGCGGCGCCCTCCCCCGTACGGACGGCGTGCTGATCGTGACCTCCAGGATGCGCCGCGTCCTGGAGGTCGACGCCGCGAACCAGCGGGCGGTCGTCGAGCCCGGGGTCATCAACCTCGACGTCACCCGGGCCGCGCGGCCGTACGGCTACTACTTCGCGCCCGACCCGTCGAGCCAGCAGGTCTGCTCGATCGGCGGGAACGTCGCGGAGAACTCCGGCGGCGCGCACTGCCTGAAGTACGGCTTCACCGTGAACCACGTCCTGGCCTGCGAGGTCGTCACACCGGACGGGGAGATCGTCGAGCTGACCGAGGGTCCCGGGTACGACCTGCTGGGCGCGTTCGTCGGCTCGGAGGGCACGCTCGGCATCACCACCAAGGTCACCGTACGGCTGACGCGCCTGCCGGAGAGCGTGCGCACGCTGCTGGCGGGATTCGACTCGATGGAGCGCGCCGGCGCCGCCGTGTCGGCCATCATCGCCGACGGGGTGGTGCCCGCCGCGATCGAGATGATGGACGCCCTGTCCATCGAGGCGGCGGAGGCCGCGGTGAGCTGCGGGTACCCGCCCGGCGCGGGCGCGGTCCTCATCGTCGAGCTGGACGGCCCCGCGCCGGAGGTCGACGTGCAGTTCGAGCGGGTGAAGGAGCTGTGCGCGGAGGCGTTCGAGCTGCGGGTCGCCGCCGACGACGTCGAACGCGGGCTGATCTGGCGCGGCCGCAAGTCGGCGTTCGCCGCGGTCGGCCGGATCAGCCCCGACTACATCGTGCAGGACGGCGTCATCCCCCGGACGACGCTGCCGCAGGTCCTGGCCCGCATCGACGCGATCTCCCGGGAGCACGGCGTGCGCGTCGCGAATGTCTTCCACGCCGGCGACGGCAACCTCCACCCGCTCGTGCTGTTCGACGGCGCGGAGGCGGGCGCGGGCGAGCGCGCCGAGGAGGTGTCCGGGCGGATCCTCGACCTGTGCATCGAGCACGGCGGGTCGATCACCGGCGAGCACGGCGTGGGGATCGACAAGGCCCGGCACATGCCGCGGATGTTCACCGGCGAGGACCTGGACACGATGCAGATGGTGCGGTGCGCGTTCGACCCGGCGGGGCTGTGCAACCCGGGAAAGATCTACCCGACGCCCCGGCTGTGCGGCGAGGCGCCGGGCCGGCGCAAGGGCGTGCATCCGCTGGTCGGGAGCGGAAAGGCGGACCTCTTCTGATGACGACGGACCTGCCGCCGATGAAGGCGGACCTGTTCTGATGGCGGTGCTGTGCTGATGGCGGTGCTGGACGATCTCGGCAAGGCGTGCGAGGTCCGGCCGGGCGAGGACGGCGACGCCGTCCAGGGCGTCACGCCGTCGTACGTCGCCGCGCCCGCGTCGGTCGCGGAGGCCGCCGACCTGATGCGGGCGGCCGCCGCGCACGGGCTCACGGTGGTCCCGCGCGGCGCGGGGACGAAGACGCACTGGGGCGCGCCGCCGGACGGCTGCGACCTGCTCGTGGACACCCGCCGGCTGCGCCGGATCGTCGAGCACGCCGCCGGGGACCTCGTCGTCAAGACCGAGGCCGGACTGCCCCTGGACGACCTGCGCGAGGCGCTCGCCGGGTCGCGGCAGCAGCTCGCCCTCGACCCGCCGCCGCCGGGCGGGACCGTCGGCGGGGTCCTGGCGACCGGGACCGCCGGGCCGCGCCGGCTGTTGTACGGCTCGGCGCGCGACCTGCTGATCGGCATCACCGTCGTCCGCGCCGACGGCGTCGTCGCGCACGCGGGCGGCAAGGTCGTCAAGAACGTCGCCGGGTACGACCTCGGCAAGCTGTTCACCGGCTCGTACGGGACGCTGGGCCTGATCGTCGAGGCGGCGTTCCGGCTGCATCCGCTGCCGCGCGCCACGGCGTACGTCTCCGCCACCGCCTCCGACGCCGGACAGGCCCTCGCCATGGCCCAGGCGCTGCTGCACTCGGCGCTGGTGCCGGCCGCGATCGAGGTGGACGGGCCCGGCCCGATCACCGTCGCGGCGCTGTTCGAAGGTGTGCCCGCCGGGGTCGTGCCCCGGGCCGAGGCGGCGTGCGGGCTCATCGGCGGCCGGACGGGCGAGGGCCCGCCCGGCTGGTGGGGCCGGCTCCCCGATGGGGAGGTGCTGGCCGAGGTACACGCCCTGCCGACCGCCCTTCCGGCCCTGTTCGCCGAGCTGGACGGCGCGGCGCGAATCCGGGGCTCGGCCGGGCGCGGCGTGTGGCACGTGGCCCTGCCCGCCGACGGCGCGGACGACGCTCTCGCGCGGCTGCGCCGCCACGGCACGGCGGTCGCGCTCACCGCGCCGGCGGGCGTACGGCTCGACCGGTGGGGGCCGAGTCCGGTGCTGCCGCTGATGCGCCGGGTCAAGGACCAGTTCGATCCCGAGCACCGGATGGCGCCGGGCCGCTTCGCCGGAGGCATCTAGTGGAGGAGTTCCGGGAGCTGCTCGACGACTGCGTGCACTGCGGGTTCTGCCTGCCGACCTGCCCGACGTACGTGCTGTGGGGCGAGGAGATGGACTCGCCGCGCGGCCGCATCCACCTCATGGACCAGCTGGAACACGGCGGGCCGCTGACCGACTCGACCGTCGAGCACGTGGACCGCTGCCTCGGCTGCATGGCGTGCGTGACCGCGTGCCCGTCCGGGGTCCGCTACGACCGGCTCATCGAGCTGACGCGGGCGCGGATCGAGGAGGACCATCCGCGGTCGCGCGGGGAGCGGCTGCTGCGTGAGCTGATCTTCGCCGTTTTCCCGTACCCGCGGCGGCTGCGGGCGCTGCGCGGGCCGCTGCGGGCGTACCGCCGGCTGCACCTGGACCTCGGACCGCTCCTGGAGCGGGTCTCCCCCACCCTGGCGGCGATGGAGCGTCTCACGCCGCCACCGGCCCGGCACGTACGGCTGCCGGAGCGCGTCCCCGCCCACGGGGAGCGCCGGGCCGTCGTGGGGATGCTGACCGGGTGCGTGCAGCGCGAGTTCTTCCCCGGCGTGAACGCCGCGACCGCCCGCGTGCTGGCCATGGAGGGCTGCGACGTCGTCATCCCGAAGGGGCAGGGCTGCTGCGGGGCGCTGTCGCTGCACAGCGGCCGGGCCGGGGAGGCGAAGGCGTTCGCGCGCGCGGTCATCGAGGCGTTCGCGGACGTGGACGTGGTCGTCGTGAACGCGGCCGGGTGCGGGTCCGCGATGAAGGACTACGGTGCCGTGCTGGCCGGCGACCCCGAGTGGGCCGGGCGGGCGGCCGCGCTGTCCGCGAAGACGCGTGACCTCGCGGAGTTCCTGGCCGAGCTGGGGCCGCGCGCCACCCGGCATCCCCTGGACCTGACGGTCGCGTACCACGACGCGTGTCACCTCGGGCACGCCCAGGGGGTGCGCGCGCAGCCCCGGCGGCTGCTCGCCGGCATCCCCGGGCTGCGGGTCAGGGAGGTCGCCGAGCCGGAGATCTGCTGCGGGTCCGCCGGGGTGTACAACCTGCTGCGGCCGGAGGCGGCGGGCGAGCTCGGCGAACGCAAGGCGGAGAACGTCGCGGCGACCGGCGCGGACCTGCTCGTCGCCGCGAACCCCGGCTGCACCCTGCAGATCACCACCGCCCTGCGCCGCCGCGGGCGGGAACTGCCGGTGGCCCACACGGCAGAGGTCCTGGACGCGTCCATTCGGGGGATCGGCAAGGAGTCGTTTCTGTCCCGGAGGTGAGCGTGTTCCGCCAGGTGCTCGATCCCGTCGCCCATTCCCTCGCCTGGAGTTCGCTGGTCGCCGCGCTGCCGCTGCTGACGCTGTTCGTGCTGCTCGGCGGCCTGCGCATGCGGGCTTGGACCGCTTCGCTGGTCGCCCTCGCCGTCGCGCTGGCCGTGGCGGTCTGGGCGTACGGGATGCCGGCCGGCCAGGCGGCCCTGGCCGGGACGGAGGGGGCGGCGTTCGGGTTCTTCCCGATCCTGTGGATCGTGATCAACGCGATCTGGGTCTACACGATGACGGTGGAGACCGGGCACTTCGACGTGCTGCGGCGCTCGTTCGCGCGGGTCAGCGACGACCAGCGGATTCAGGCGATCATCATCGCGTTCTCGTTCGGGGCGCTGCTGGAGGCTCTCGCGGGGTTCGGCACGCCGGTGGCGGTCACCTCGGTCATGCTGATCGCGCTGGGCTTCCGGCCGCTCAAGGCCGCGGTGCTGGCGCTGACCGCGAACACCGCGCCGGTGGCCTTCGGCGCGATGGCCACCCCCATCCTCACGCTCGGCAAGGTGACGTCGCAGTCGAGCGACACCCTCGGGGCGATGGTCGGGCGGCAGACGCCGATCCTCGCGCTGTTCGTGCCGCTGGTGCTCGTCGGCATCGTCGACGGGCGCCGCGGCCTGCGGGAGACCTGGGCACCCGCGCTCGGCTGCGGGGTGGCCTTCGCGGCCGCGCAGTACGCCACGTCGAACTTCGTGTCGGTTCCGCTGGCGGACGTGGTGGCGTCGCTGGTGTCGGTCGCCGCGGTGGTGGCGATGGTACGGGCGCGGCCGCGCCCGAGCGGCCACGTGGTCGTGGCGGGCGGCGCGGCGGACGAGCCGACGCCGGAGTTCGCCGAGCGGGTCGCCCACCCGGACGACCGCCGGGAGGTCCTGCGGGCCTACCTGCCGTACGCGACGATCATCGTGGTGTTCGTCGTCTGCCAGATAACGGCGATCAAGAACGCGCTCGGCGAGGCGACGCGGACGGTGCGCTGGCCGGGTCTTCACCTGGAGAACGCCGCGGGCAGACCGCTCTCCCTGCCGGCCTTCACGGTGAACTACCTGACGTCCCCGGGCACCCAGATGCTGGCCGCCGGACTGCTCACCATGATCATTTTGCGCATTCCGGTCGGCGGCGCACTACGGGCCTATCGCGACACGCTGGTACAGCTGCGCTGGGCGATTCTCACCGTCATGCTCGTTCTCGCGCTGGCCTTCGTGATGAACGCGTCGGGACAAACGATCACTTTGGGCACCTGGATGGCGGGGGCCGGGGGATTCTTCGCGTTCCTCTCCCCCATCCTCGGCTGGCTCGGCACGGCGGTGACCGGCTCCGACACCTCCTCGAACTCCCTGTTCGGCGCCCTGCAGGTGGCCGCCGCGGGCCGGGCCGACCTGTCGCCGGTGCTCCTGGCCGCCGCCAACAGTTCCGGCGGAGTGCTCGGCAAGATGGTGTCCCCGCAGAATCTGGCGATCGCCGCCGCGGCGGTCGGACTGGACGGCCGGGAGGGCGACATCCTCCGCCGGGTGATCATTTGGAGTCTCGTGTTCCTGGCCGGCATGTGCGTGCTGGTCCTTTTGCAGGCCGGTGCCATTCTCGCGTGGATGGTGCCCTGACGAACGGTCATCTCCGCGGTAATTCTGAATTTCGACCTACTTTGCTATCTTTTGTCCTCTCCAAACCATCGGGCAAGGCTCCGACCTGCCCGCACGCGGCCATCGAACCGGGATGATCAATGCCAGCGAGCCACCGCTCACATCGACGAAAGAAAGCCGGGAACGCCGCCCGCCTCGGCATCGCGGGCGCCGTCACCGGCGTCGTCGGGGTGGCCGCCCTCGCCGGAGCGATCTACGCCATCCGGACCCACGAGACCGACGGCCGGCCCGATCCGGGCACCGTCGCGGCGGCCAAGACGGACGCCGCCGCGGCCGGGACCTCCCACGGGCGGACCCTCGCCAAGCTCAAGGCCGGCCCGAAGCTCGACCTCACCACCCCGGACGGCTACACCTACGCGATCGCCGCGGTGGAGTCCGGCACCGCCGACAAGCCGCTTCCCGGGACACGCACACCGCCGCCGGACGGCGCGACCCTCGCCTACATCGACTACGTCATCACCAACACCGGCACCCGGCCCGCCCTGCTCGACTTCCCGGCCGACCTGTTCGTCAAGCGCTCCGCCCTGCCGGCGAGCGTCGCGGGCTCGGGCCGGTGCATGCCCCAGCCCGGCGCCCCCTCGGGCATGTGCACCCTGCCCGACACCACTCAGGTCATCGACACGCTCGGGTTCCCGGCACCCCGGTCCGAGGACGGCGACCAGTTCATCCCCGCCGGGGCGAGCTACCTGCTCCGGGTCGCCACCGACATGGGCGTGAACAAGGACGTGCGGCGGGACGACGTCGGACTGTACGTCTGGAACCCGCGCTTCGTCACCGACCGGCAGGCCGTCGAGGCCGAGTTCCCGCCGGCCAACGGTTCCTGACGGGGTCGCGCACTCATCGCGTCAGGCCGGGCGCACTCACCGCGTCAGGCCGGGCGCGCTCACCAGGCGTACGCCTCGGGCGCGGGCCTGGCCCCGTTGGGCGCGGGCGGCGGGAAGATCGCGTCCAGCTCGGCGAGCGTTCCGGCGTCGAGTGTGATCCGCAGGGCGCGCAGTGCGCCGTCGAGCTGCTCGGCCGTCCGCGGCCCGATGATCGGCCCGGTCACCCCGTCCTGCGCGAGCAGCCACGCGAGGCCGACGTGGGCCGGGTCCTCGCCGAGCTCGGCGCACAGCTTCTCGTACGCCTCGACGGAGTCCCGGTGCTCGTCGAACGCAGCGGCCCAGAGTCCCGACCCGCTGCGGACGGCGCTGCCCTCGCGCTGCTTGCGCAGGACGCCGCTGAGCACGCCGCCGTGCAGCGGCGAATACGGGATCAGACCGACCCCGTAGTGCCGGGCGGCGGGCAGCACCTCCAACTCGACCCAGCGGTTCATCAGGTTGTAGATCGACTGCTCGGAGACCAGGCCGAGGAAGTGCCGGGACCGCGCGGCCTCCTGTGCCTGCGCGAGGTGCCAGCCCGCGAAGTTGGACGAGCCGTAATAGAGGACCTTCCCCTGCTGGCGGAGGACGCTGAACGCCTCCCAGATCTCCTCCCACGGCGTGTCCCGGTCGATGTGGTGCATCTGGTACAGGTCGATGTGGTCGGTCTGCAGGCGTTTGAGTGAGGCGTCGACCGCGCGGCGGATGTGCAGCGCGGACAGGCCGCTCTCGTTGGGCCGGTCCCCCATCGGCAGGTACACCTTGGTGGCGAGGACGGTCCGGTCGCGCCGGCCGCCGCCCTGGGCGAACCACCGGCCGATGATCGCCTCGGTGCCGCCCTCACCCTGCTGCGCGCCGTACACGTCGGCCGTGTCGAAGAAGTTGATGCCATGGTCGTGCGCCCGGTCCATGATCGCGTGACTGTCCTCTTCGGACGTGCGCGATCCGAAATTCATGGTGCCGAGGACGAGCCGGGAGACGGAAAGGCCGCTGCGGCCCAGGCGGGTGTACTCCACGTTCTTCAGCCTTTCGAGAGAACCGGTAGTCGCGTCAAGCCGGACGCGATGAACGTACAACTCGCAACATAGATGATGCAAGTTGCAGTTCAACGGCCACAGTGGCGACCAGCATTGGGCAGGTCCACCCACGGGCGGTGAAGAAGCTGAGAGTTACGTGAGAAAGCGCCTGGTGACCGTCCGCGCCGGTTCTCCCAGGTCGGGGCGCCGGTAACGTCGGATCGTGCGCATTCTGGTCGTGGACGACGAACCCGCCGTCCGAGAGTCACTCGCCAGCAGTCTCGCCTTCGAGGACTACGAGGTGGAGACCGCGGTGGACGGGCTGGAGGCTCTGGAGAAGCTGGACGCCGTCAAACCCGACCTCGTCCTGCTCGACATCCTCATGCCCCGCCTCGACGGACTGACCACCTGCCGCCGGCTGCGCGCCCACGGGGAGACCGTGCCGGTCCTCATGCTCACCGCGCGGGACACCATCGGCGACCGGGTGACGGGCCTGGACTCCGGCGCCGACGACTACCTCGTCAAGCCGTTCGAGCTCGACGAACTGCTGGCCCGGGTCCGCGCGCTGCTCCGTCGCAGCGCGCTCGCCTCCCGGCCGGCGGAGGAGCCCGGAGACGTTCTGGAATACGCCGGCGTGCGGATGAACACGCTGACCCGAGAGGTCACCCGCGACGACCGCGCGCTCGGCCTGACCCGCACGGAGTACACCCTGCTGGAGATGTTCCTGGCACACCCGCGTCAGGTGCTCACCCGCGAGCAGATCCTCGAGACGGTGTGGGGCTTCGACTTCGAACCCGCCTCGAACTCCCTCGACGTCTACGTGATGTACCTGCGGCGCAAGATGGGCGAGCCCCGGCTCATCCACACCGTGCGCGGTGTCGGCTACGTCCTGCGCGAAGCATGATCACCCGGCTGTCGCTGCGGACCCGGCTCGCCGTGCTGACGAGCCTGGCGGTGGCCGTCGCGGTCGCGGCCTGCGCCATCGGCTGCTGGTTCATCGTCCGCCGCCAGCTCGTCGAGCAGCTCGACCAGTCGCTGTCGAGCCCGAAGGCCGGGTTCGGCGGCAGGCCGATGGGCGGCGGCAAGGGCGGTCCGCCGCCACCCCAGGACGCCGACCCCGTCGCCGACATCTGCGGGCAGCAGGCGCGCGGCGGCAACGAACGGTTCCGCGACTTCCTGCCCACCATGCAGGTCGTGCGGGCGGACGGCACCTCCTGCGACCCGAAGGACACCACCGATCCGCTCGTGCCGACGGCCGGGGACGTGGACGTCGCCAAGGGCCTGCGCGACCTCGTCCGCCGCGACGGCCGCACCAAGAGCGGCACCCCGATGCGGGTCTTCACCCACCGAGACCCGGTCACCGGGGTCGCGGTGTCGATCGCCAAGCCCCTCGACCCGGTCAACGAGAAGCTCGACAGCCTCGCCGTGCTCCTGGTCGTCGTCTCCGCCGTCGGGGTCGTCGGCGCGGCCACCGCCGGCCTGTTCATCGCCCGTGCCGCGCTGCGCCCCGTCCACCGGCTCACCGCCGCCGTCGAGCACATCGCCCGCACCGAGGACCTGGCCACGACCATCCCGGCCGACGGCCACGACGAGATCGCGCGGCTGAGCCGGTCGTTCAACAGCATGACCCGCGCCCTGGCCAGCGCGCGCGAACGCCAGCAGCAGCTGATCGTCGACGCGGGCCACGAGCTGCGCACCCCGCTGACCAGCCTGCGCACGAACGTCGACCTCATGCTGCGCAGCGAGGCGACCGGCCGGCCACTGCCCGCCGGGCACAAGCAAAAGCTCCTCGGCAACGTCAAGGCGCAGCTGGTCGAGCTCACCCACCTCGTCGGCGACCTGCTCGACCTGTCCCGGCCCCAGCCCGCCGCCGGCGCGCGCATCGAGGAGGACGTCGCCCTGCACGAGGCCGTCGGCAACGCCCTGCGCCGGGCGCGGCTGCGCGGCCCCGGCCTGCGCATCGACGCGGACGTCGCGCCCTGGTACGTACGCGGCGACGCGGCGTCCCTCGAACGGGCGGTGGTGAACCTCCTCGACAACGCCGTGAAGTTCAGCCCGCCGGACGGAACCGTCGCCGTGCGGCTGGCCGGCGGCGAGCTGACCGTACGCGACCATGGGCCGGGCATCCCGCCCGAGGACCTGCCGTACGTCTTCGACCGGTTCTGGCGTTCTCCGTCCGCCCGCGGCCTGCCCGGGTCAGGGCTGGGCCTGGCGATCGTCGCTCGTACCGTGGCGGACGCGGGCGGCGAGGTCCGCCTCGGGCCCGCCGAGGGCGGCGGCACGGTGGCGTGGCTCCGCCTGCCGGGGTCGGCCACGCCGCCACAGGGCGCGGAGCTGGGCCGCGACGAGTCGCGGGTCGGCGTCGTCGACGCAGGCGGCGGCGCCGGCGGCGAAGACACCGACGACCGGGGCTAGCGACGCGACGACCTTCAGCAACGCGCCGGGATGACCGGCCCCCACGCGGCGTACCCGCTCGCCGTCGGCGTGCCCGAGAACGACGCGTCCGGGTCGGCGACGCTCGCCGAGACCTCGATCGGCGCGGGCGTCAGCGCGGCGAGCCGTATTGCGGCCGATGAGAGACGGATGAGAGGGGGTTTCTCATCCCCGCTTCACAGACGGCTCAGGCGGCTCCCACGATGGGTGGCGACCTTGGTCCCCATGACCGAGCCGACGATCTCCGTGGCGCCCCCGAGGTCCGGGCCGGCGCACGGCTCAGCCGTGCGTTCCCGGCTCAGCCTCCTGGGGCGTCCCCCGGGGACGACCGAGGAAGACCCCCGCGACCCGCTCGTCGAGGTCGCCATTCCCGTCTACAACGAACAGCACGTCCTGGCGGCCAGCGTGCGCCGCCTGCACGCCTACCTTCGCACGACCTTCCCGTACCGCTTCGTGATCACGATCGCGGACAACGCCAGCACCGACGGCACCTGGAAGGTCGCGCAGCGGCTGGCGCTGGAGATCCCCGAGGTCGACGCGGTGCACCTGGACCGCAAGGGCCGCGGGCGGGCGCTCCGGCACGTGTGGAGCACCAGCGTCGCCGACGTGGTCGCCTACATGGACGTGGACCTGTCCACCGACCTGCACGCGTTCCTTCCGCTGATCGCGCCGCTGGTGTCCGGCCACAGCGACCTGGCGATCGGAACCCGGCTGTCGCGCGGCTCCGCCGTCGTCCGCGGGCCGAAGCGGGAGTTCATCTCCCGCACCTACAACCTGCTGCTGCGGACGGCGCTCGCCGCGCACTTCTCCGACGCCCAGTGCGGGTTCAAGGCCGGCCGCACCGAGATCGTGCGGGCCCTGCTGCCCGCCGTCGAGGACGAGGCCTGGTTCTTCGACACCGAGCTGCTGCTGCTCGCCGAGCGCAACGGCCTGCGCATCCACGAGGTGCCGGTGGACTGGGTCGACGACCCCGACAGCCGCGTCGACGTCGTCCGTACGGCGGTCGACGACCTGCGCGGCATGGCACGGGTGACCCGGCGCGTACTGTCCGGCGCCTTCCGCGTGCCGGTCCCGGCCCGCGCGCGGGAGGCCCGGCTGCCGACCGGGATGAAGCGGCAGCTACCGAGCTTCGCCGTCATCGGCGTGATCAGCACCGTCGCCCAGCTCGTGCTCTACGCGCTGCTGCGCCTCCTCATGCCGGTGGTCGCCGCGAACGTCGTGTCGTACTTCCTCGCCGCGATCGCCAACACCGCGGCGAACCGCCGGTTCACCTTCGGCGTCCGTGGCCGCCGGCGTGCCGTACGGCACCAGCTGGAGGGCGGCGTCGCCTTCCTCGTCGGCCTCGCCATCAGCACCGCCGGGCTGGCCGCCCTGAACGCCGCCTCCCCGGGCGCGTCCCGCCTCGCCGAGGTCGGCGCGCTGTTCGCCCTCAACCTGTTCGCCGCCGTCGTACGCTTCGTCCTGCTGCGCGCCTGGGTGTTCCACCCGCGCCGCGCCGCCGAGGGATCGGAGCCCGTCCTCCAGGAGCAGTCCCGTTGACCACCCAGCTGTCCGAACCCGTCGGCGCCTGGCAGGCGCCGCCCGAGAGCCGGCTCAGACGCCTCGCGCTCGGCCCCGCCGAAGACCCCCGCTGGACCCGGCCCGCGCTGTGGGCCGTCCTCGCGCTGGCCACCGCCCTGTACGCCTGGGGCCTGTCCGGAGGCGGTTACGCGAACGACTTCTACTCCGCCGCCGTCAAGAGCGGTACCCAGAGCTGGAAGGCGTTCTTCTTCGGCTCCCTGGACGCCGGGTCCTTCATCACGGTGGACAAGCCGCCGATGGCCCTGTGGGTCCAGGAGATCCCCGGCCGGATCATGGGCTTCGGCACGTGGAGCCTGCTGCTGCCCGAGGTCGTCATGGGCGTCGCGGCGATCGCCGTCGTGTACGCGACGGTCCGGCGGGCCTTCGGGCCGGTCGCGGGCGTCATCGCCGCGCTCGTCATGACGCTCACGCCGATCACCGTGGCGATCAACCGGGACAACAACCCCGACACGCTGCTCGTGCTGCTGCTGGCCCTGGCCGCGTGGGCGTGCCAGCGGGCGCTGGAGTCCGGGCGGCCGCGCTGGCTGCTCGCCTCGGCGTTCTTCGTCGGCTGCGGGTTCAACACCAAGATGCTGCAGGCGTACATCCTGCTGCCGGCGCTGGCTCTCACCTATCTGCTGTTCGCCCGCGGCGGCCTGGTCCGCCGGATCGGGCACCTGCTGGCCGCCGGAGTCGTCCTCGCGGTGTCGAGCCTCTGGTGGCTGGTGATCGTCGACCTGATCCCGGCGGGCAAGCGGCCCTATATCGGCGGCAGCACGGACGGCACCGCCTGGAACCTCGTCATCGGCTACAACGGCATCGGCCGCATCACCGGCAACGAGAGCGGCGGCCCGGGCGGTGGCCGTGGCGGGCCCGGGGGCGGCGGGGGCTTCTCCGGCACGTCGGGCCTCGGGCGGATGTTCAACGACGTCCTCGGCGGCCAGATCTCCTGGCTGCTGCCGATGGCCGCGATCGCGCTCGTGGCGGGCCTGGTCCTCTACTGGAGGCGGCCGCGCACCGACCCGGCGCGGGCGGCGCTGGTCATGTGGGGCGGCTGGCTGGCCCTGCACTTCGTGGTGTTCAGCTTCGCGAGCGGCATCATGCACCCCTACTACACGACGGCCATGGCCCCGGCGATCGCCGCCCTGACCGGCATCGGCGCGGTCGAGCTGACCCGCGCCCGCCGTCGCGGCGGCGCCTGGCCCTGGATCCTGCCCGTCGGCGTCGCGGTGACCGGCACCTGGGCCTTCGTCCTCCTGGGCCGTACCCCGGACTGGAACCCGTGGCTGGCCTGGGTGGTCGCGGGCCTCACCGTGGTCGCGGTGGTCGGCCTGCTGGCCACGCGTCTCGGCCCCGCCTCCCTCGCCCGCTTCGGCGTCCTGGCGGCCGGCGTCGGCCTCGTGGCCGGCCTCGCCGGGCCTGCGGCCTTCGCGGTCTCGGCCGCCGGCAGCCACGTGAACGGCAGCAACCCCACGGCCGGCCCCGGCTCCGGCGGCATGGGCTTCCCAGGCGGCATGCGCGGCGGGATGCCGGGCGGCGGCCGGCTGCCCGCCGCCATCAGGGAGCGGATCGAGGAGAACGGCGGATTCCGGGGCGGCTTCCCGGGCGGCGGCCTCCCCGGCGGTGGAGCGCCGGGCGGTGACGCGGCCGGCGGTGACGCGGCCGGCGGCCGCGCGCCGAGCGGCCCTGGCGGCCAGGGCGGTGGTCCCGGCATGGGTGGTGGTCCGGGCATGGGCGGACAGGTGAGCTCGCAGATGATCTCCTATCTGGAGAAGAACCAGGGCGGCGCGACCTGGCTCGTCGCGGTCGGTGACTCCCAGAGCGCGGCGTCGCTCATCCTGCAGACCGGCAAGCCCGTGATCTCCATGTTCGGCTTCGGCGGCAGCGACAAGGCGATGACGGCGCAGAGGCTCCAGGAGCTGGTCAAGGCCGGCAAGCTGCACTACGTGATGACCGGCGGCGGCTTCGGCGGCCGTGGCGGCCCCGACGGCGGCGGCAGCTCCGACGTGACCACCTGGGTCACCAAGAACTGCACCGCCGTGAAGGCCTCGGAGTACGGCGCCGCCACGACGCAGAGCAGCGGTTCCTCCCTCTACCGCTGCGGCTGACGGCCACCGCGGGCCCGGTGCCCTCCAGCACCGGGCCCGCGATTCGCGCCCCCGCCTGTCGCCGCTCAGCGACTACCGCTCGGCCATACGCCGGCTGGTGCGTTCGCGAGTCGGCTCGGGATGGAAAACTGAGGACGTTCCCTCAACCAGAACATGGGGTACCGGATGAGCGAATCGCCCGTCGAGGATGCATGGCTCAATGCACTCGCCGACGAAGCCGAGTCGGAGGGCACAGACGGCTCCGTCTCGATCGAAGAGATGCATGCCATGCTGGCGGCGCCACGAGCCTTGTGACCGCCCTACGGGTGCGGGGCCGAGTCGATCAAGGTTTCGACTCGGCCGGTCGGAATGGATCAGCCGCATCGACGCCGCCATTGACGCGCCGGCCCCGGCGAATCGGCCATCCATCCGTCAACCTCAGCGGCAAGGCGGCCCCGGCGGCGAAGCCGCCCCAAGAGGCCGGCACCGGGGCCTTGGCTCACTTGCGGAAGCCGATGTCGGTCCAGACCGGGTCGCTCAGGCCGAAGGCGCCCCAGTTGGCGAGAGACGACCGGACCGGGACGATCTGCGGGCGCTGGTAGAGCGGTAGCGAATGCATCTCCTGCCAGATCATCCGGTCCGCCGCGTTCGCCGCGCGCCGGGCCCGGACCGGGTCGAGTTCGCCGACGGCCTCGGCGAGCCTCCGGTCCAGCCGTGCGGTGCCGACGCGGGCGAGGTTCTGCAACACGGCACCGCCACGCGGCCGGGCGTACACCGACTCCAGGTTCGAGATCGGGTACGGCGTGCCGTGCCAGGTGAACGGGGCGAGGTCGAAGGCGCCCGGCACGAGGTACCGGTCGAAGAGGTCACCGTCGGGCACCGGATGGAGCAGCAGGCGAACCCCTACCCGGCGCAGCATCGCCTGGATAAGCTCTCCGCTCTGCCCGCTGACCGTCGCGCTCTCCGGATAGACGAAGCGCAGGGTCAGTGCCCGGCCGCCCTTCCGGCGTACGCCCCCTGCCTGGGACCAGCCCGCTTGGTCGAGCAGCCGGCCGGCCTCGGCCGGGTCGTAGGCTCCGGTTCCGCCGGCGTTGTCCTGGTAGCCGCGCTGGGTGTTGACGTACACGTGGTCGTTCATGACCTCGGCCCGTCCCGGCAGTCCGTGCAGGGCCGACCGGGCGACGGCCGGGCGGTCGATGGCGATCGCGACGGCCCGGCGCACGTCCGGGTCGGCCAGGATCGGACCGGCGCCGTTGAAGGTGAGCTGGGTGAAGTCCGGTCCGGCCGCCCGGCGCACCGTGATCCCGGCGGTCCTCTGGAGACGTGCGTACGCGGCGGGGTCCGGGCCGGCGTCGAAGCCGTCGATCTCACCGCCGAGCAGCGCGCCGGGCATGGCGTCGCGGGCGAGGTACCGAAAGACGATCCGGTCGAGCTTCGGGCGGGTCCCCCACCAGGCGGGATCGCGGGCGAGCGAGACGGTCTGGGCGGTCCGGTCGATCCGTTCGAGCCGGAACGGGCCCGCGGTGACGGGGAGCCGGTTAAGCCACGCGTGGTCCCAGCGGTCCGGCGTGCCGATGGTCTTGGCCGGATACAGCGGACTGAACAGCTCGGGCCACTCGCCGAACGGCCGGGCGAACGTGACGACGACCTGCCGGTCCCCGGTGCCGCGCCGGACGCTGCGGATGCGGTCGTACCCGGTGGACGCGGCGATCGCGTACGCGGGGTTCCGGCCCCGGGCCGCCCGCCAGAGGGCCTGGAAGTCGTGGTACCCGATCGGCGTGCCGTCGGACCAGCGGGCCCGCGGATCGATGTCGTACACGACGACCTGGCGCGGTCTGGTGCGGGCGAGCCTGACGCGGGCGAGGTAGTCCGGGTTCGGCCGCACCGATCCGGTGGCGTCGGCGCGGAACAGCCAGGGCATCGTCGTGCGCAGGACCGCGACGGCGTCGAGGTTCGGCCCGCCGAGGTGCCAGTAGTTCCACTGGGTGCGGAACTCCCCGGCCGCGAGCCGCAGCGTTCCGCCGTCCCGGACCGTGGCGCGCGGCGCGGGGCCGATGTCGTACGACACGAGGGCGGACGGCGTGCCGGGCGGGGTGCCGCCACAGCCGACTGAGACGCTCACGATGAGCGCGCTCAGCACGGCTTTCACCAGAGTCATTAGCGCTCCCGGGGCGATGGGCGGCCCGGCAGGCCGGCACCGGCCAGGTCGACGGCGAGCAGGACGAGGACCAGCAGGAGCACCGGGGGCAGGAACAGCCACGGGAAGACCGTCGCGGCGGGGGCCCCGTCGGCGATGAGCGTGCCGAGTGAGACGTCGGGCGGGCGGACGCCGAAGCCGAAGTAGGACAGGCCGGACTCCGCGACGATGGCCGCGCCGGTGTTCAGGGTGGCGTCGGCGAGCAGCAGCGGCGCCAGACTCGGCAGGACATGCCGCCGGATGATCGCCCAGGCGGGGGCGCCCAGTTGGCGTGCCGCCAGGACGTACCCCTCCTCGCGCAGGGAGCGCGTCGCGACCCGGACCGCCCGTGCGGTGACCGGCCACAGGAGGACGGTGAGCAGGAGGGCGGTCCCCGCCGTGCCGGTGATCTTCTGTGACGCCACCGCGGCGATCAGGAACGGCGGGAGGATCAGGAGCAGGTCGGTGACCGACCGCAGGAGGCGGTCCGCCCACCCGCCGAGGTGGCCCGCCGCCGCGCCGGTCACGGCCGCCAGGCCCGTCGCCCCGGACGCCACGAGCAGGCCGACCGCGAGGGACCGGCGCAGAGCCCGTAGCGTGATCGCGTACATGTCGCGGCCGGCCGGGGTCGTGCCGAGCCAGTGGCGCGGCGACGGCGGATCGCCGAACGCGGTGACGTCGACGCCCGCCCAGTTCCATCGGGTGAGGTACGGGCCGAGGCAGGCGGCCGCGCCGAGCACGGCGAGCAGCGCCAGACCCGCGGGCCGCCGTCCGCGGCTCACGTACGGGCCCGCGGGTCGAGCGCCGTGACGACCAGGTCGGACAGCAGGCCCGCGGCGACGACCACGACGGCGGCGAAGCAGCAGTACGCGGCGACCGCGTTGACGTCGCCGCGGTGGATGGAGTCGATCAGCCACTCGCCCATCCCGTGCCAGCCGAACACCTTCTCGGCGCAGGCCGCGCCGGCGAGGAGGGTCGCGCACCCGTACGCCGAGAGCGGGACCACCGGGATCACCGCGACGCGCAGCGCGTGCCGGATCAGCGCCCGGCGGCGTGTCAGGCCCTTGGCGACGGCGGCTCGTACGAAGGTGGCGCCGGCCGTGTCGCGCAGGGTGCCGCGAAGGTAGTGGGTGAGGACGGCCGCCCGGCCGAGGGCGAGGGTCAGCGCCGGCAGCAGGAGGTGACGCACGCGCTCGGTGATCGCGTTCAGGGATCCGTCCGCCCGGCCGGGGGTGTACTCCCCGGTCCAGGCGAGAATCCTCGTTCCGGTCAGGGATTCGACCGACTGCGCCGCGACCTCGGCCACGGTGGCCAGGACCACCATGGGGACGGCGAGGACCGTGAGGCCGCCGGCCGCGATGAGGCGGTCGAGGAGCACGGACCGGCGTGCCACGGCGGCGAGCCCGAGCACGACTCCAAGGGCGTCGCCCAGCAGCATGCCGGCCAGGAGCAGGCGGAGGCTCACGCCGGCCCGCCGGCCCATCTCCTCCGCCGCGGGGGTGTCGTCCAGGGTGCGGCCGAAGTCGCCGCGTACGACGCCGGACGCCCAGGTGAGGTAGCGCGCGCTCAGCGGTTCCCGGTCGTCGGCGTTCAGCCGGGCGAGCCGGGCCTCGATCGCGGCGCGGGGCGGTCGTGGATCGCGCGCCTCGAGCTCCGCCCGCGGATCGAGGGCCACGGCGGCGAGGAGGTAGGCGAGACTGACCGCGACGGCGAGGAGGAACACCTGACCGGCCGGCCCGCGCAGCAGGACGCCCGCCAACGCACACCTCCTCCGCGCATGCCGGATCGAGTCGACCACGTGACGTTATCGACCGGTCACCGTTCGCGCAGAGGATCGGCGAGATGTCCGCGACGCCGGATCCGGGAGGAGTGTCACCGAAGCGGCGGGGCGGCGACCCGCTCCGCCGCCGCCTCAGCTCCTACGGTCGCCGTCGTGTGACGCGGCGGCGCACCCCACCGCGATGCGGTCACCGCCGTTCGCAGTGCCGCGAGCGGGCCCACGCCAGGTCGCGACCTCGACACACGCACCGCCGTTGCCGCTGCTCCGCGTCGACTTGCGCCAGTTCATTTCCATTCTTCGGCCACTTTCTTGATCAGGTTGAGTGATGCCTGACGCGGGAGCGCCTCGGCGCGAAGCGACTCCCACATCCGTTTCACGATCGCCAGGTCGTCCGCGCTCTCCGCCACCTGGCCGTAGAGCGCGGTGTCGAGGTAGACGAACTCATCGCCGTCCATGGTCGCGATGACGAAGGGACCGGCCAGGCCGGCGTACGCGCCGGTGTCCCTCGGGATCACCTGCACGACGATGTCCGAACGCGCCTCGCACAGCGCGGCCAGGTGCAGGAGCTGATCCCGCATGACCCTCGGCCCGCCGATGGCCCGGTGGAGGACCCCCTCGTCGACCACCGCAACGAACATCGGCGCCTCGTCGCGTTCGAGGATCTGCTGCCGCTCGACCCGGGTGCGCACCTGCGCCTCGATGTCCTGCGAGGCGGGCTGGCCGCTCTTCTCGAACACCGCGCGCGCGTAGTCCGGCGTTTGCAGCAGCCCCGGGACGAGGAGCGCCTCGAACCAGTTCAGGGCCGTCGCCTGCTCTTCGATGATCCGCCACCGGTCGAGCCAGTCCGGGATCAACTCGCGTTCGACGAGCTCCTTCAGCAGCCGCCGGAGCGCTCCACCGGTCTCCAGAGCGTCATCGCAGCGCTTGACGAAGTCGACCTTCGGTTTGCGCCGCGCGGTCTCGACCATCCCGACGGCGGACTCCGAGTAATTGATCGCCTTGGCCAGCTGCAGTTGACTCATCTTCCGATACTCACGCCATGACCGTAACTCAGCGGCGAAGTACTCCAGCCAGGTACGACCGTCATTGAACCTCACAGCTCCCTCACAACCGTTTCACAGATCGGGCTCACACGCTCACGGTAACGGGTTCTTCGTTTCGAGAGTACGTCCCGCCAGGTAGACGTGGGAGGTAAATCGCGCACCGTCAGGAAGCCATAAGAGATGCGAACTTCACCGCGTTCGAGCTGCATGCTGATCGCCGCCCTCCCGACCGCCGCGGGCCGGGCCCGCGCCTATACACGCTCGGCCCTTCACGACTGGCGGCTCGACGTGCTGATCGACACCGCCGAGCTGCTGGTCAGCGAGCTGGTGACGAACGCGATGAAGGCGACGGGAGCCGTGACCTGCCCGGTTCGCGCCGGCCGGCGGGACAAGGAGCAGCCGATCTATCTCTGCCTTTCGGCATTCACCGAAAGCCTGCTGATCGAGGTCTGGGACACAAGTGACGATCCGCCGCTTCGGCGAACCGCGTCGGACGACGACGAGAACGGCCGCGGACTGCTCCTCGTTCAGACCCTCTCAAAGAACTGGGGATATGAATCATTACACTCGGGTGGAAAAATCGTATGGTGCGAGTGCCCGATCCTCGAGTGAGCCCACAGAAAGGGCATACGCGAATCAGTCAGCAAATGTCCTGACTTGGGCGGACGTTTCGAACGGCGGGCACGCGGAATGAGTGCGGCCGGGGAGTGCCCCGCAGTGGGCATTCCCCGGCCGCTCGTCACGCGGGCCGCGCCTCAGTCGAGGAGGAAGGCGGCGACCTCGGCGCGCTGGTCGCGGGCGGGGCCGTCGAAGGCCGCCAGCCACTGGGCGCGCTTGTAGTAGCGGTGCAGCACGTGCTCCCAGGTGAAGCCGATTCCGCCGTGCCCCTGGATCGCGTTCTCGCAGGCGAAGACCGCCGCCTCGCCCGCGTGGGCCTTGGCGGCGAGGCATGCCTGGCGCGCCATCGGGTCGTCCTCGGCGACGCACCAGGCGGCCCAGTAGGCCAGCGAACGCGCCTCCTGGAGCCGTACGTAGACGTCCGACGCCTTGTGCGACACGGCCTGGTAGACGCCGATCGGCTTGCCGAACTGCTCGCGCTCCTTGGCGTAGGCGACGAGCAGGTCCAGCGCGCGCTGCGCCACGCCGACCGCCTCCAGAGCGACCGCGGCGTACGCGCGGTCCCGGATCCGGCCGAGCAGGGCGGCGGCCGCCTCCCCGGTCACCAGCGGACGCGCCGGCGCGCCCTCGAACCGGACGCTCGCCAGGCGCCGCGTGCCGTCCAGCCCGCCGTGCGCCGTGACGACGGCGTCGGAGGCGTTCACGGCGTACAGCCCGTCGGCGGCCGTCACGACGAACAGGTCGACCGCCGCGCCGTCCGGGACGAGGACCTTCTGGCCCGTGAGCCGCCCGTCGGAGACCGACGCGCCGGCCGGGTCCAGCAGGCCCTGGCGCATGCCCGGCTCCGCCCAGGCGAGAGTCGCCGTCAGCCGGCCGTCCGCCACCTGCTCGGCCGTCTCGTCGTCCAGGGCGGGCGCGGCCAGGACGGTCGTGGAGAAGTACGGCGCGGCGAGTGGCCGGTGGCCGGTCTCCTCCAGCAGCACGGCCTGGTCGAGGAAGGTGAGCTCGGCGTCGAGCCAGCCCAGCTCGGCGAGCTTCGGCCAGACTTCGGCGTCGACACCGGTCTCGGAATCGGCGAGCTCCGCGAGGCGGACGTCGTCATACCGGTCGGCGAGGAACTCGCGAGCGAAGCCCCGCAGCTGCTCCTGCTCTTCGGAGAACGCGAAGTCCATGGTCAACGTCCCTTCGGCAGGCCGAGGACGCGCTCGGCGATGATGTTGCGGAGGATCTCCGAGGTGCCGGCCTCGATCGTGTTGCCCCGGGACCGCAGCTGCCAGTACTGCCAGAACCCGTTCCACGGCGCGTCCTCACCCGTCACCTGGGCGTGCAGGCCGTACACCGACTGGGCGAGCGAGGTGAGGCGCTGGTTGGCCTCGCTCCAGGCGAGCTTGACGCCCGAGCCCTCCGGGCCGGGGATGCCGGTCTCCAGCAGCGTGGTCAGGGCCCGGTAGTTGGTGAAGCGCAGCGACTGCATCTCGATCCACTCGCGGGCGACGGCGTCGCGGATCAGCGGGTCGTCGGCGGGCCGGCGGCCGTCCGGCCCCTCTTCCCGTACGAGGTCGACCAGGTGGTTCACCATGCGCTCGAGCTCGGCGGACAGCGCGAAGCCCAGCGTGCCGCGCTCGTGCAGCAGGGTGGTCATGGCGACCTTCCAGCCGTCACCGGGGCGGCCGAGGATCGACTCGCGCGGCACCCGCACGTCGTCGAAGAAGATCTCGTTGAACTCCGGGTCGCCGGTGATCTGGCGCAGCGGGCGCACGGTCACCCCGGGCGCGTGCATGTCGACGATGAGGTAGGACAGACCGGCGTGCTTGGGCGCGTCCGGGTCGGTCCGGACGACGAGGATGCACCAGTCGGCCTTGTGCGCGTAGGACGACCAGACCTTCTGCCCGTTCACCACCCAGTGGTCGCCGTCGAGGACGGCGCTCGTACGGCCGGCGGCCAGGTCCGAGCCGGAACCGGGCTCGGAGAACCCCTGGCACCAGATCTCCTCGCCGGACAGCAGCGGCTTGAGGTACCGCTGCTTCTGCTCGTCGGTGCCCCAGGCGATGATCGTGGGACCGGCCATGTTCAGGCCGATGACCCCCGGGTGATTGGGCGCGTCGGCGCGGGACGCCTCCTCCAGATAGATCGCCTGGTACGTCGGGGACAGGCCCCGCCCGCCGTACTCCTCCGGCCAGGTGATCCCGACATAGCCGGCGTCGTAGAGCCGCCCGCCCCACGCGCGCAGCGCCTCGAAGTCGCCGCGGCCTCCCTCGACCGCGCGCTGCGGCGCGTTCTCCTGCAGCCACGAGCGGAGCTCCGCGCGGAACGCGGCCTCCTCGGGTGTGTCGCGAAAGTCCACGCTGCCTCCTACAGGCCGATCGCCCGGCAGTAGAGCCGGGTGAGCTGTTCGACGTCGCCGTCGTCGTGGGGACGGCCGAGGACGTACCAGGTGTACGCCGTCCGGCCGATCATCGTCGCGAGCGCGACCGCCGCCGTGCGCGGGTCGACGTCGCCGGGAACGACCCCGGCCCGCTGCCACTCGCGGATGGCGCGCTCCTGACGGTCGTAGAAGACCCCCCAGGCCCGCAGATAGGTCTCGCGCATCGCGGGCGAGAACGTCGCGACCTGCTCGAACACCGCCATCAGCGGAGCGTTCTCCCGGTACGCGCGGAGGTAGGCGCGGTTGGCGCTCGCGATGCGCGCGGCCGGGCCGTCCCCGTTGAGGGGCTCGGCCCGCATCACGGCGAGCAGGCCGGCCAGCATCTCGTCGATCAGCTCGGCGAAGATCGCGTCCTTGTCGGCGAAGTGGGTGTAGAAGCTGCCGTACGCGACGCCGGCCCGCTCACAGATCTCACTGATCTTGGCGTCGAGAAAACCGCGCTCCTCGAACACCTGCCGGGCGGCGGTCAGCAACGCCGCCCGGGTGCGCTCGGCCCGAGCCTGGCGCTTCACGGGGGTCATGGCGGCCATCGTAACCGAAACCGATTCGGCAATCGACGAATCGCCTTTTCCCCTTCATCGCCGCTCGGGCACCGGCGTCCCCGGTGCGGACACATCGCTTCGGGCGACGTCGTGGAGACCGGCCCGCCGAGCCCGCGAAGCGCCCAGGCCGAGCAGCAACAACCCGATCCCGGCCCACGCGATCAGGACGATGAGCGGCCCGCCCGCCCGCGCGCCGTCGAAGAACGCGACCGAGCGCAGCAGCGTGCCGCCCGCTCCCGCCGGCATTCCCTGGCCGATCGATCCCCACGGCCGGGGCAGCAGCTCCGGAGCCGAGGTCACGCCCGACAACGGGTTGGCCAGGAGCATCATCACGGCTCCGCCGACGCCGAGCCCGCGCCCGCCGATGGCCGCCCCCAGGCCGACGACGGTGCCGGACACGGCGAGCACGGTCAGGCCGAGGACCCCCGCGATGGCGAGATACGCCCCGGGCACGATCGACAGCCAGCCGCCGACGATGACGGCCGTGACGGCTCCGCCACCGGCGGCGAACAGCAACAGCCCGGCCGGCCGCTCCCACGCCGCCCCGATCAAAAGCGTGAGGAGGACGCCGCCCACGAGGCTCGACATGACCAGTGGCAGCACGAGTGCCCCGAAGGCGGCGCCGCGCGGATCGTCGGCGTCCGCCGGCACGACATCCTGTGGGGCCTGCACTGGCCGCCCGGACATCCGCTGCGACAGTTGCGTCAGCAACTGGGCCACCGCCGGGCTCGCGGCCGACGCGACGAGCACGCGCGGACCGGCCGGGCCGGCGACGATCGCGCCGTACGCCTCGCGGTCGGCGAGGGCCCGGCGGGCGGCCGCCTCGTCCGGCCGCCGCCGTACCTCGAACGCCCCATGCCGCTCGGCGTCGAGCCGCCGCGCGACCGCGGCGGCCGCAGGTCCGGGACCCGCGACGACGATCGGGACGTGCCGGGGCGCGACACGCGCGGCAGGCCACGTGAACGCCGTCACCATGACGGCCTGCACGCCCACCGCCAGCAGGGCCAGCAACACCGTACGGAGCTGGATCCTCATCGACCACTCCAAAAAAGCGAATGTCCGTTCTCTTTCATGTCACGCTGGCACCGGCGCTCTGGATTGTCAAGAACGAGCGTTCGTTTTATTGTGAGCCTCATGCCCAAGGTCAGCGAGGAGCACCTCGAACAGCGTCGGCGGCAGATCCTTGACGCCGCTCGGCGGTGCTTCGACCGCAAGGGGTTCCACCAGACGTCCATGCAGGACGTCTTCACGGAGTCGGGGCTGTCGGCCGGTGCCGTCTACCGCTACTTCAGGAGCAAAGAGGACATCGTCCGCGCCATCGGGGTGGAGAACCAGCGCATCGTCACCGGACTGTTGGAGGAGATGCTCAACGAGGACACCCTCCCCAAACTGGAGGACGTGATCGGCCGGTTCGCCGAGCGCGTCGAGTCCCTGCTCGGGAGCGACGGCCCGCTCCGGCTCGCCCCCGCCGGCTGGGTGGAGGCGATGTACAACCCGGCGCTCGGACCGACCGTCCGGGACCTGTTCACCGACACCCGCACCTGGTGGACCAAACTCGCCGAGCGGATGCGCGACGTGGGCCGCCTGCCCGCCGACGCCGACCCCCGGGCCGTCGGCGCCACCCTGTTCTGCCTCGTGCCCGGCTTCGTCATCCAGAGGCTCCTCCTCCAGGACGTCGACGCCGCCACCCTCCGCGCCGGAATCCGCGCCCTGACCAACTGACGAGCCCCTCCCCGACTGGACCACCAAGATTTCCGCTGACCCGCCCACCCCGCCGCCGCCCCTGCCACATCACCGTCTGAACATAGGCGAGGTGACGCTCTCAGGCATGCCCCGTATCGAACCGGCCCGAGGCCGGAAACGGCAATACGGCCAGGGCGCCGTGGGGCGGTCGAGGTGGACTCGGCCTTCGGCGAGCCGCGCTGCACTCGACCGCGCCCTGACCGACGCGGCGCGCCGGCCCTGAGCCGGGGCCCTGAGCCGGGGCCCTGAGCCGGGGCCCTGAGCCAGGAGGCCGCGGATTCCGGGCCCGATCGCGCTCGGCCATGATCGGGTGGCAGATCGTCAACGGTTCCGGCAAGGGCCGTCAGGCGCGGCCGCAGGGCGGCGTGGATGTGATGGCGTCGATCTCTGAGACGAACCCACAAGGAGCTCAGATGATCAGATTGACCGGCCGGGGCGCCGCCGCGGTCACGACGGCGGTTCTCGCGGTCAGTGGCCTCGGGGCCGCAGGGCAGACGTCCGCACGGGCGCAGACGAACCCGCGGGCCGCCACGCTGTCCGCCGACCTCACCTGCAACATCGGCGACCTCGGGCAGACGGCCGCCGTTCTCGACGGCTGGCTGACCCCGCCCGGGAACAGCTACGACGCGCCGGCACGCTTCTGGCTGCACATCTCGAACCTGAACCTGCAGGCGCCCTTCCCGATCGACTCCTGGAACGGCACCGCCTGGGTCGACGTCAGCGGCACCGAGAACACGACCTTCCAGGTGAGCGGCTCCGGGGGCGCGGTCCCGGAGCAGGGGGCGCTCACCGGCGACCTGGCCGGCGACTGGGCGCCGGCCGTGGCCGGGACGCACTTCCTGAGGGTCGGCGGTATCGAGGTCACCGTCAACAGCGCGCAGGCCGGCACCGTCGTCGTGCAGTGCGTGCCGAACGGCAGACCGAGGGCCGAGGTCCTCCAGGTCGCCGCTCCGTACCGGGGATCATGGGCCCGCCCACCGGTTCGGGGCTTCCGTCCCGGACCGTGGTACCGCCCGGGCATGATCCTCCATCGTCCCGTGTGGGATCGGCCGGGCTGGCAGCGTCCCGGCTGGCATCGTCCCGGCTGGCACAGCCCGCCGGTGTACCACCGGCCGGTCGGCCCGGGAGGCGGCTGGCATCGCCCCGGCTTCCCGATTCACCACGGCGGCTGATCGCGCCACCCTGAGGGTTCAGAGCCCCGCCGTCCGCATGCGCGGCCGGCGGAGGCTTTGGAACGGGCCCGAGGCCGGAACGGCGATACGGTCAGCGCGCGATGAGGCGGTCGAGGTGGACGTCGCCTTCGGCGAGGAGGACGGCGGGACCGCGCAGGAAGCTGGTCGTGCCGTCCAGGATGACGGTGAGGACGCCGCCCGGGACGGCGACCTCCCAGGTGCCGGTCGTGCGGCCTTCGGCGTGGGCGGCGGCGACGGCCGTGGCGACCGTGCCCGTACCGCAGGAGCGCGTCTCGCCCACTCCCCGCTCGTGGACCCGCATCTCCACCCGGCCGTCGCCGACCGGCCGGAAAAGCTCGACGTTGACGCCGTCGGGGAAGGCCGCCGCGTCGACGTCGGGGGCGTGCTCCAGGTCGAGGCCGGCGACCGGCTCGTCGATCAGGCAGGCCAGGTGCGGGTTGCCCATGGAGACGCGCAGGCCGGCGTACGACCGGCCGGACAGCGCCGCGTGTCCCTCCCCCAGGATCCGCGGAGCGCCCATGTCCACCGACACGTCGCCGGTCGCGCCCAGGCTCACCGCGCGCACGCCCGACCTGGTCCCGATCGTGAAGTCGCCGGGTGCGGCGAGGCCGGCGTCGACGAGGTAGCGGGCGAAGACCCGGACGCCGTTGCCGCACATCTCCGCGACGCTGCCGTCGGCGTTGCGGTAGTCCATGAACCACTCGGCGCCGAGGTCGTCGTGGCCCAGCGCCTTGGCGCGCACGACGCGCAGCACGCCGTCGGCGCCGATGCCGGCGCGCCGGTCGCAGAGGGCGGCGACCAGGGACGGGGTCAGGTCGAGGGAGCCGTCGGGGTCCGGCACGATCACGAAGTCGTTCTCGGTGCCGTGTCCCTTCACGAAGCGCATGGGCCGATCGTATCGAGCGCGGTCTCCACGGGCGCGTCGTAGGGGATCCATCGCACGCGGGGGTCGCGGCGGAACCAGGACTCCTGGCGGCGGGCGAACCGCCGGGTGGCCCGGATCGTCTCCTGCTTCGCCTCCTCCTCGGTCCACTCCCCCGCCAGGAAGCGGAGCACCTGGGCGTAGCCGAGTGCGCGGCTGGCCGTGAGCCCGTCGCGCAGCCCGTACGGCTCCAGCCCGCGGACCTCGTCGACGAACCCGGCCTTCCACATCCGCTCGACGCGTACGGCGATGCGCTCGTCGAGCTCGGGACGGGGGACGGTGAGTCCCAGCTGTACCGAGTCGCCGGTGTCGGCGTAGGACGGCATGGAGGCGGTGAAGGGCCGGCCCGTCATCTCGATCACTTCGAGCGCCCGGACGATCCGGCGGCCGTTGCTGGGCAGGATCGAGGCGGCGGCGGCCGGGTCGAGGCCGGCCAGACGGGCGTGCAGCGCGGCGGTCCCGTGCTCGGCGAGCTCGCCCTCCAGCCGTGCCCGCAGCTCCGGGTCCGTGCCGGGGAACTCCAGGTCGTCCAGGACCGCGCGGACGTACAGGCCGGACCCGCCGACCAGCAGCGGCGTCCGCCCGCGGCCGCGGACCTCCGCGACGGTGCGGCGGGCCAGTTCCTGGTACTCGGCGACGCTGGCCGTGCGGGTGACGTCCCACACGTCGAGCAGGTGGTGCGGTACGCCGCGCCACTCCGGCTCGGCGAGCTTGGCGGTGCCGATGTCCATGCCCCGGTAGAGCTGCATCGAGTCGGCGTTGACGACCTCACCGCCGAGACGCAGGGCGAGTTCGACCGCGAGATCGGACTTGCCCGCGGCGGTCGGGCCCACGACGGCGATCACCTTCATTTCCCCCACCGGTCAATTCTGCCGTTTCCCCCGAGGTGCCGCCGCCACTCGCCCGCTCCGGCCGGGCGCGAGGCCGGGCGGGGTACGCACGAGCGGGTTTTCCCGCCGGAAACGGGGCAGAGGGCCGGTAGAGGGTGCCGGCGGACGGCATCCCCGTATGAGGAGGCGCGGATGTCCTTCAAGGACAAGGTCAAGGATCTGCTGGGCCAGCACGGCGACAAGGTCGACAAGGTCATCGAGAAGGCCGGCGACATGGTCGACCGCAAGACCGGCGGGAAGTACGAGCGTCAGGTCGACACGGCGCAGGAGCAGGCCCGCAAGTACGCGGAGCGGGCCGGTGGCGAACACGAGCCCGAGACGCGTGAGGGAGGCGCCGATCCCCAGGGCGGCCGGCCGTCATAGCGCGCGGCGGGTCCAGCTCGCGACGAGGTACCCGACGCCGTACGGCGCCGTGTCGGCCAGCAGTTCGGCGTCGTAGGCCGCGTCTCCCGCCGCTCCGGCCAGCACCTGCCACGGCGCGCGCCCGGCCGCCCGCAGTTCGGCGGCGAGGCCGGGGGCGAGTCCCGCGAGTGCGGCACGGTTCGCGCCGGCCAGCGCGGCGGCCACCGCCGCGTCGAAGCCGGCGGCCCGCGGATCGAGGTAGCCGGGAGCCGCCGCCGTACGGCACGCCGACCCGTCGCCCATCACCAGCAGCGCGACCGCGGGGGCCAGGTCCGCCAGGTCGGCGCCCAGCCGGAGGCAGGCGGCGGGCGAGGCGTCCTCCGCGACGCCCTGGAACAGCGCCGGCCGGTCGCCGATCAGCCACCGTCCGATCGTCAGGGACAGGGGCAGCACCGGCTCACCCTGCCCCAGAGTCAGGTCGACGCCGTACGGCCGCAGGCTCCCCGCCGCGCCGGGCCCGAAGTCGCGGGTGGCCGACCCGGAGCCGACCACGATCAGCAGGTCGGCGGGAGCGAGCCGGCGTACGGCGGCGTCGCAGGCCGCCCGCACCGCGTCGAGTTCGGCGGCCGCGCCGCTCGCGACCTCCGGCACCAGCAGCGGCGGGTGCGGGCACACCGCCGCGGCGGTCAGCACGCCGCCGCCCCGGACGGTGCGGTCACGGGCAGGAGGAGACCGGGGGCGCCGCGGGCCGGCCGATGCCCGGCATGCCCAGCGAGACGCCCTTCTGCGCGGGCGCGGCCGTGCGCCGCTCCCAGGCGTCGCCCGCCCGGGTGCGCCGGAGATCGCGGACCGGTCCGTCCGCGACCAGGTGGTGCGGCGCGGCGTAGGTGACCTCGACGGTGACCATGTCGCCCGGCCGGGGGACCTTCGCGTCGTCCTCGCCGAGAGCGAAGTGGACGAGCCGGTTGTCGGGCGCCCGCCCGGACAGGCGGTGCGTGCGCTGGTCCTTGCGGCCCTCGCCCTCGGCGACGAGGACTTCGAGGGTGCGGCCGAGCTGCTTCTTGTTCTCCGCCCAGGAGATCTCCTCCTGCAGGGCGATCAGCCGTTCGTACCGCTCCTGCACGACCTCCTTGGGCACCTGGTCGGCCATGTCCGCCGCCGGTGTGCCGGGCCGCTTGGAGTACTGGAAGGTGAAGGCCCCGGAGAAGCGCGCCTCGCGGACCACGTGCAGCGTCTGCTCGAAGTCCTCCTCGGTCTCCCCCGGGAAGCCCACGATGATGTCCGTGGTGATCGCGGCGTCCGGGATCGCGGCGCGGACCCGCTCGATGATGCCGAGGTAGCGCTCCTGCCGGTAGGAGCGCCGCATGGCCTTCAGCACCCGGTCGGAACCGGACTGCAGCGGCATGTGGAGTGAGGGCATGACGTTCGGCGTCTCGGCCATCGCGGCGATGACGTCGTCGGTGAAGTCGCGCGGGTGCGGCGAGGTGAACCGGACCCGCTCCAGCCCGTCGATCTCCCCGCAGGAGCGCAGCAGCTTGGCGAACGCGCCGCGGTCGCCGAACTCGGCGCCGTAGGAGTTGACGTTCTGCCCCAGGAGGGTGATCTCACAGACGCCCTCGGCGACCAGCGTCTCGACCTCGGCGAGGATCTCACCGGGGCGGCGGTCCTTCTCCTTGCCACGCAGCGACGGCACGATGCAGAACGTGCACGTGTTGTTGCACCCGACCGAGATCGACACCCACGCGGCGTACGGGGACTCGCGGCGGGTCGGCAGCGTGCTCGGGAACGTCTCGAGCGCTTCCTTGATCTCGACCTGCGCCTCATCCTGGACGCGGGCGCGCTCGAGCAGGACCGGCAGCGAGCCGATGTTGTGGGTGCCGAAGACGACGTCGACCCAGGGCGCCCGCTTGACGATCGTGTCGCGGTCCTTCTGCGCCAGGCAGCCGCCGACCGCGATCTGCATGCCGGCGTGGCCCTCCTTCACCGGCCGCAGGTGGCCGAGGTTGCCGTACAGCCGGTTGTCGGCGTTCTCCCGTACGGCGCACGTGTTGAACACGACGACGTCGGGCGTCGCGCCGTCGTCGGCGCGGGCGTAGCCGGCGTCCTCCAGCAGCCCGGCGAGCCGCTCGGAGTCGTGCACGTTCATCTGGCAGCCGTACGTGCGGATCTCGTACGTGCGGGGCCGGTCGTCGAATGTCGTGGGCGCGCTCATCTCAGACGTAAGAGTACGCGCGCCGCGCGCCGGACGAGGACTCCGCGCCGAGCGCGCCGGTCAACGGGCACAAGATCGACTTCCCGGAGTGGCACCGCTCCAGCGGCGGGCAAGTGCCCGCCGCAACGTGACCGGATCGGTACCTCATCTCGGCTTTCTCTCCAGAGTGTTGACGTACGCTTTGCGCACATGACGGACGGCAAGGAGGCCCGGGAGGCCGAGGTGAGTGGCGGCGGACCTCTCGTCGTGCTCGAGAACGTGAACAAGTTCTACGGCGACCACCATGTCCTCAAGGACATCGACCTCACGATCCATCGGGGCGAGGTCGTGGTCGTGATCGGCCCGTCGGGCGGCGGCAAGTCGACGCTGTGCCGCACGATCAACCGGCTGGAGCCCATCGACGGCGGCACCATCCGCATCGACGGCAAGCCCCTGCCCGAGGAGGGCAAGGCGCTCGCGCAGCTGCGCGCCGACGTGGGGATGGTCTTCCAGTCGTTCAACCTGTTCGCCCACAAGACGATCCTGCAGAACGTCACGCTCGGCCCGATCAAGGTCCGCAAGGCGGACAAGACCGAGGCGGAGCAGCGCGCGATGGAGCTCCTCGAGCGGGTGGGCATCGCCTCGCAAGCCGAGAAGTACCCCGCGCAGCTGTCCGGCGGGCAGCAGCAGCGCGCCGCGATCGCCCGGGCGCTCGCGATGCGTCCCAAGGTGATGCTGTTCGACGAGCCGACCTCGGCCCTCGACCCGGAGATGGTCAAGGAGGTCCTCGACGTCATGATCAACCTGGCGGCCGAGGGCATGACGATGGTCGTGGTGACCCACGAGATGGGGTTCGCCCGCGCGTCGGCCAACAAGGTGGTGTTCATGGCGGACGGCCAGATCGTCGAGGAGAACACCCCCGGAGAGTTCTTCACCAACGCGCGGAGCGACCGCGCCAAGGACTTCCTGTCCAAGATCCTTACGCACTGACCGTGACCGGTCCGGCGTTTCAAGGTTCAGCCGAACCGAGGAACCGCGGCGCGCGGTCCTCCACGACACAGGGGATGAAAAGGATGCGAGTACGTCATTTCGGGGTCGTCGCCGCCGCGCTCGCGGTGGCCGGGATGGGCATCTCCGGGTGTGCCGCCAAGAAGAACACGACGGTGGCCGACAAGGCCAAGGACGGCAAGAAGATCGTCATCGGCGTGAAGTACGACCAGCCCGCGCTCGGCATGAAGACCGGCAGCGGGGTCGAGGGCTTCGACATCGACGTCGCCAAGTACATCGCCAAGAAGCTCGGCGTGAAGGACGACAGCAAGATCGAGTTCAAGGAGGCCCGGTCGGCCAACCGGGAGACCTTCCTGCAGAACGGCACGGTCGACATGGTGATCGCCACGTACTCGATCACCGACGCCCGTAAGCCGAAGGTCACCTTCGGCGGCCCGTACGTCGTCACCCACCAGGACCTGATGGTCCGGGCGAACGACAACTCGATCACGAGCCTGCAGTCGCTCAAGGGAAAGAAGCTGTGCGCGGTGTCCGGGTCGAACTCCTGGAAGAACATCACCGAGGGCACCAATAAGCTGAACGCCAAGGTCGCCGCGGTCACCGTCCCGGCCCAGGGCTACGAGGAGTGCATCACCAAGCTCAAGGGCGGCTCGGTCGACGCGGTCTCCACCGACGCGACCATCCTCGGCGGCTTCGCCGTCCGTGAAGGCTCCCCGGTCAAGGTCGTCAACGCGCCGTTCACCGACGAGAAGTACGGCGTCGGCCTGAAGAAGGGCGACACCAAGACCTGCAACGCCGTGAACGACGCCATCAAGTCGATGTACTCCGACGGCACCGCCAAGCAGCTGTGGGAGAAGTGGTTCGCCAAGGCGAACCTCCCGTTCGACGCGACCGCCCCCGCCCCGGAAGGCTGCAGCTGAGCCGCAGGTACGGGACCGGCGCCGGTGAGCCGCACGGCTCGCCGGCGCCGCTCGTAAGAGCGTAGGAGTGAGATGAACTGGAACGTACTCCTCGACTTCAGCCCGTTGGCGGACAACAGCGACAAGCTGCTCTCGGCGTTCTGGGCGAACATCCGGATCTCCGTGACGGTCGGCATCCTGTCCCTGGTGCTCGGCACGCTGATCACCGCGATGCGCGTCTCGCCCGTCCGGGTGCTGCGGGTGGCCGGCGCGTTTTACGTCAACACGCTGCGGAACACCCCGCTCACGCTGGTGCTGCTGTTCTGCAGCCTGGGGCTCAGTGACACGCTGAAGTTCAGGATCTCCCACACGCCGAGCATCAACTTCTTCTGGCTGGCGGTCCTCGGCATGTCGGTCTACACGGCGGCCTTCGTGGCCGAGTCCCTGCGGGCCGGCATCAACACGGTGCCGATGGGGCAGGCGGAGGCGGCGCGGGCGATCGGGCTCACCTTCACCCAGTCGCTGCGCATGGTGATCATGCCGCAGGCGTTCCGCGCCGTCATCGCGCCGCTCGGCAGCGTCATGATCGCGATGATCAAGAACACGACGGTGGTCCTGGTCGCCAGCTACTACGAGGCGGCGTCGCTGATGAAGGACATGTTCGAGCAGTACGGCGCGACCCTGCCGATCTTCATCGGTTTCGCGGTCGGCTTCATGTGCCTCACCCTGCCGACGGGCTTCTTCTTCAACTGGCTGGCCAAGCGGATGGCGGTGGTTCGATGAGCACCGTGACGGAGACCAAGCCGGCGCCCCCGCGCGCCGCGAAGCGGCAGGCGTCCGTCCTGTTCGACGCGCCGGGTCCCAAGGCTCGGATGCGGCACAACATCCTGACGCTGATCTCGGCGATCGTCATCCTCGCGATCATCTACGTCGTCGTCGCGCGGTTCGACAAGGAGGGCCAGCTCCAGGGCAAGCTGTGGAAGCCGTTCATCGAGGTATCGACCTGGTCGGACTACATCCTCCCCGGCATCGGCGGCACGCTGAAGGCGGCGCTCGCCGGCGCCGTCCTGGCACTGCTCTTCGGAGTGCTGTTCGGGCTCGGGCGCATGTCCGACCACCGGTGGATCAGGATCCCGGCCGGCGCGGTCGTCGAGTTCTTCCGCGCCATCCCGCTGCTGATCCTCATCTTCTTCGTCTTCAGCGGCCCGCCCACGATCGCCAACGCGCTGAACCGCGAGTTCCCCGAGGTGACCGCCTTCACCGCGCTGGTCATCTCGCTGATGCTCTACAACGGCTCCGTGCTGGCGGAGATCTTCCGGGCGGGCATCAACGCGGTGCCCCGCGGCCAGTCGGAGGCGGCCTACGCGATCGGCCTGCGCAAGAGCGGCGTGATGCGGCTCATCCTCATCCCGCAGGCCACGACCGCGATGATGCCCGCGATCGTCAGCCAGCTCGTCGTCCTGCTGAAGGACTCGGCGCTGGGCTGGATCATCTCCTATGAGGACCTGCTGAACACCGGGTACCGCCAGATCCCCACCCAGTACGGCAACCTCATCCCGGCCGCCATCGTCATCGCGCTGATCTACATCGCGATGAACCTCGCGCTCAGCTACCTGGCCACGTGGCTGGAGAAGCGCAGCCGGCGCAGCCGTAAGAGCGCCGCCAAGCCGATCGACGTGAGCACGGTGCCCGGCGCGGGCCTGACCGGCGAGGCCCCGGGAATGCCCTCCGCCTGACCGGCGAGGCCTCCCGGGGGCCCCTCCGCCTGACGGCGAGGCTCCCCTGAGGTCGTCGGCCTGACCCGCGAGGTGCCCCGGGACGCCCTTCGCGTGGCCCGGCGAGAGCCCGGAACGGGCCGGTGGAAATCCACCGGCCCGTTTCGTGTTTCCCCGGCCACACCCGGCGATGTTCAGGCGGGTCAAGTATCGGGTCGAGGTCCCATCGGCGTCCTGTTTGCGAGACGATTCCGATATGACCGCTCGCGCTACCGCCCCCTATGGATCCTGGTCCTCTCCGATCTCCGCCGCCGACGTGGCCCGCGCGCGCCTGCGACTCAGTTACCCCACCATCCACGGTGATCGCGTGTGGTGGCAGGAGACCCGTCCGGAGAAGGGCGGCCGGACGACGATCGTGCGGTCCGGCGTGGACCTGCTGCCCGCGCCGTGGGACGCCCGTACCCGCGTGCACGAGTACGGCGGGCGGTCCTACCTTCCCCTCCCCGACGGCGACTTCGTCTTCGCCAACTACGAGGACCAGCGGCTGTACCGCCTCACCCCGGGCGAGCTGCCCCGGCCGCTGACCCCCGAACCCGCGCAGCCCGCCGGTCTGCGCTACGCCGACTTCGCGCTCTCCCCCGACGCGCGGCACCTGTGGTGCGTCTGCGAGGGCCACACCACCGCGGGCGTACGCCGGGCGATCGTCGCGGTCCCGGTCGACGGCAGCGCCGCGGAGGACGCCACGGCGATCCGCGAACTCGTCAGCGGCTCCGACTTCTACGCCTACCCGACCCCGTCCCCGGAGGGCGGCCACCTCGCCTGGATGCAGTGGAGCCACCCGCGGATGCCGTGGGACGGCACCGAGGTGCGGGTCGCCGCGTTCGACGAGACGGGCGCGCTGGACGCCCCGCGGCCGGTCAAGGGCGGGCTGAGCGAGTCGGCGCTCGCCCCCACGTGGCTGAGCGAGTCCCGGCTGTACGTCGTGTCCGACTGGCCGGGCTGGTGGAACCTGTACGAGGTCGGCCTGCACGGCGAGTCGCCGCAGGCGCTGTACCCGGCCGAGGAGGAGTTCGCCGGGCCGCTGTGGCAGCTCGGCGGCCGCCCGTACGCCGTCCTGGACGACGGCCGCATCGCCGTGCTGCACGGCCAGGGCGACCAGCGGCTCGGCCTGTACGACCCCGAGACCGCCGACCTCGTCGACTTCGACCTGCCCTACACCGACTGGAAGCCGCAGCTGTCCGCCGACGGGACGAGCATCGTGGGCATCGCCGGCGCGCCCGACATCCCCTGGTCGGTGGTCGTCGTGGACGCCGACAGCGGCGAGGCGAAGGTGCTGCGCAGCGAGTTGGACTCCCCGCCCGAGGCGGCCTACCTCCCGCTGCCGCGCGCCCAGGAGCTCGAAGGCCCGTTCGGGCGTCCCGTGCACGCCTACGTGTACCCGCCGTCCAACCCGGCCTTCCAGGCCCCCGAGGGTGAGCTGCCGCCGTACGTCGTGTTCGTACACGGCGGCCCGACCGGGCACAGCACGAGCGTGCTGGACCTGGAGATCGCCTACTTCACCAGCCGGGGCATCGGCGTGGTCGACGTGAACTACGGCGGCTCGACCGGGTACGGCCGCGCCTACCGCGAACGGCTGCGCCGCCAGTGGGGGATCGTGGACGTCGAGGACAGCGTCGCCGCCGCCGAGGCGCTCGTCCGCGGCGGCGCCGCCGACCCCGCGCGGCTGGCCATCCGCGGCGGCAGCGCCGGCGGCTGGACGACGCTGTGCGCGGTCACGCACACGGACCTGTTCAAGGCGGGCACCTCCTACTTCGGCATCTCCGACCCGCAGAACTGGCTCAAGGAGACCCACGACTTCGAATCGACCTACCTGTACGGGCTGATCGGGCCGATCCCCGGCTTCGAGCGCACGTACGAGGAGCGCTCCCCCATCGCGCGCGCGTCGGAGGTCGCCTGCCCCGTGCTGCTCCTGCAGGGACTGGACGACCCGATCGTCTCCCCGCCCCAGTCCGAGCGGTTCGCCGAGGCCATGGCGGGCAAGGGGACGCCGTACGCGTACCTGACGTTCGCGGGTGAGTCACACGGGTTCCGGCGGGCGGACACCGTCATCGCCTGCCTGGAGGCCGAGCTCGCCTTCTACGGGCAGACGCTCGGATTCGAACCGAAGGACGTCGCGCCGATCGAACTCACCGCCGGCCGCCCGCCGGCCGGGTCGCCGGAGGAGGCCGCCGGTGCGGAGGAGGCGGACACGACGTCGTGAGGAGCGCGCCCCGGTCGCCGCGCCGGTCGCTCAGCGGGCGAACTCCGTGGCGCGCGACTCGCGGACCACGGTGATCCGGATCTGACCGGGGTAGGTCAGCTCCTCCTCGACCTGCTTGGCGATGTCGTGCGCGATGACCTGCGCCTGCAGGTCATCGACCGAGTCGGGCCGCACCATCACCCGGATCTCGCGGCCGGCCTGCATGGCGAAGACCTTCTCGACGCCCTCGCGGGTGGCCGCGATCTCCTCGAGCCGTTCGAGGCGCTTGACGTACGCCTCCAGCGACTCCCGCCGCGCGCCCGGACGGCCCCCGCTGATGGCGTCGGCCGCCTGGGTGAGCACCGCCTCCACGGTGCGTACCTCGACCTCGTTGTGGTGCGCCTCGATGGCGTGTACGACGTCCTCGTCCTCACCGTACCGCCGGGCGATCTCCGCGCCGATCAGCGCGTGGCTGCCCTCGACCTCGTGGGTCAGCGCCTTGCCGATGTCGTGCAGCAGCGTGCACCGCTTCAGCAGCGGAACCGGCAGCTTCAGCTCGGCCGCCATGATTCCGGCCAGGTGCGCCGACTCGATCAGGTGCGCCAGGACGTTCTGCCCGTACGACGTGCGGTATCGCAGGCGGCCCAGCAGCGTGATCAGCTCGGGGTGCATGTCGGTGAGCCCGAGTTCCATCAGGGCGTCCTCACCGGCGCGCACGCAGCGCTGCTCGACCTCGGCCTTGCTGTGCTCGTAGATCTCCTCGATCCGCTGCGGATGGATCCGGCCGTCGAGGACGAGCTTCTCCAGCGTCAGCCGGCCGACCTCCCGGCGTACGGGATCGAAGCAGCTGAGCAGCACGGCCTCGGGCGTGTCGTCGATGATGAGGTTCACGCCGGTCGTCGTCTCGAAGGACCGGATGTTGCGGCCCTCGCGGCCGATGATCCGGCCCTTCATCTCGTCGCTGGGCAGGTGCAGCACCGACACGACCGACTCGGCGGTCTGCTCGCTCGCGACCCGCTGGATCGCCAGCGTCACGATCTTGCGGGCGCGCTTCTCGCCCTCGTCGCGCGCCTCGTTCTCGATCTCCCGCGTGATCAGCGCGGCCTCGCGCTTGGCCTGGTTCTCGATCAGGGAGACAAGCTCGGTCTTGGCCTGGTCGGCGGTGAGCCCGGCGGCCTGCTCGAGCACGCTCTTGCGCTCGTCGTCGAGCCGGTCGAGTGCGGCCCGCCGTTCCTTCAGCGCCTGCTTGGCGTCGGCCAGTTCCCGGGCCCGCTCCTCGAGGCGGCGCACCTCATCGTCCAGCCGGTGCTCACGCTCGGCGAGCCGGGCCTCGCGGCGTTCGAGGTCCTCGCGGAGCGCCCGCAGGTCCTCCTTCAGCGACCTGATCTCGTCCTCGACCTCGGACCGGGCCGCCGCGGACAGCTCCCGGGCCCTCGCCTCGGCGTCGCTGAGGATCTCCTGGGCGTCGGAGCGGGCCTTCGCGACGATCTCGTCCGCGCCTCGCTGCGCCTCCGCCTGCTCCTCGTCCGCCGCCACGCGGCGCGCGGCGGTGTCGAGGCGGCGGAGCACGACGAGGACAAGGACGACCAGTGCCAGGATGACCACCAGTGCCGCACCTGTCACGACGTAGATCACGGCACTGACCCCTCTCCTCGACGCTGCGCCACCAGGAGGCCCTGATGTCGGCGACGCGAGGCGTTACGGGCGCGCCGTGCGGTCGTCCCGGGACGGCCGCGACCAGCACCCCCGGCGAGCCGCCGGACGCGCGCGGTCAAGCGGGCTCCGGAGCGTTCCAGAACCCTGCTATGCGAACCACCGGCCGCGGGAGCCGGACACAACACTCTTCAGCTGGTCGAACGCGGTCAGTCCTATGGCAATCCGCACTGCGCGGAGTAACACCTCACTGCCGTAACCGTAAGCGGCCAAGAGGTAATGGGCAAGAAAAGACCCCACGATCCGGACGATTCGCTCGATCTTTCTTGTAACGGTCCATGTCAGGGCCGGACCGGGGTGTGGGCGGGTCACCGCCATGATCGACTATGTGCAGCACGCCCGGTGAGGGCACGCAGTCATGATCGTGTCACCGAGCCGGCGCCGCGCCGCCTCCGGAGGCGCGGCGTTCGGCCAGCAGCCCGGATGGCGTCAGCCCCGCCAGAGCCCGCACCTCACGGCTCAGATGCGCCTGATCGGCGTACCCCGCGGCGGCCGCGAGCCCGGCCAGCGAACGCTCCGGGCCGGGCAGCGTTCCGGCCCGGTCGGACAGCGCCAGGAAACGCTGGAGGCGCGCCACGCGCCGCAGTGTGCGCGGCTCCAGCCCGGTACGGGCCAGGATCAGCCGGCGCAACTGCCGCTCGGACAGCCCGGCCTCCTCCGCGATGCCGGCGACCCGCGCTCCGGTCCCCATGAGACGGCGAACGGCGTACTCGGCCCGCCGGTCCTCCGGCCGGCGGGCCACGGCGGACGGCCAGGGCCGGCCACGCCGCACGGCGTCCGCGATCCGCCCGGCCTCCGCGGCCGGGAACACCTCGCCGAGCGGCACCTGGAGATCGCGCAGCTCGTACGCCGGCAGGCCGAGCACCACGCCGATCATGGCGGGGCGGATGCGCAGCCCCCGCAGCCGCTCCCCACCGCGCAGCCACGGCAGGACGGGCTCCGTCGCGGCTCCGACGACGACCGCGCTCCCGTCCACGGAGACGATCACGTCGGCGCAGGCGTCCGGCAGCACCCGCTGCACGTAACCGTCCACACGCTCATCGACGCGCTGCTCCCACCGGCACCGCGCGAACGGATGCGGTTCCGCCGGGGCGACCTCCCAGTAGACCGACCCGGTGTCCGAACCGGTGTCCGAACCGTTCAAGACCACCCTCCCCCGCCCGCGCCATGCTGGGACGCATGGAACAGCAGGCACACTTCATCACCCTGTCGACGCCCGACCTCGGCGCCGCCCGGGCCTTCTACCGCGACGGGCTCGGCTGGACACCGCTCCTGGACGTGCCCGGAGAGATCATCTTCTTCCAGATCGCCCCCGGCCTGGTCCTCGGCCTGTTCGATACAGCCAAGTTCGTCGCCGACCTGCAGGGCCGGCCGAACGACGGGAGACTCGGCGGCCTCACCCTCTCCCAGAACGTTCCGACCCCCACGGACGTCGACGCCACCGTGAAACGCGCCGTCGAGGCCGGCGGCAGGCTCGTCAAGAGCCCGCAGACCGCGGCGTTCGGCGGCTACCACGGCCACGTCGCCGACCCGAACGGCGTCGTCTGGGAGATCTGCCACAACCCCGGCTGGCGGGTCGACGAGACCGGCCGCGTCCACCTGGAACCGATCGCGGACACCCCTTAGGGAACCGGGCTCGGCCGTGGAGCACAAATTCGGAACGTCCTCGGCGCCTTCGACCCCCTCAACGTGTCAGCGACAGACATTGCCGATAAGGGCGAAATAGGCAATGTTGCCGATATTCCGGCCACCTACGCCGATGCCATACTCGGCCACATTCGTCACTCGACGTGGCCGAACCAGTCAGGCGAGTCGACATCCCCGACAAATCTGTCAAAACAAGGAGGACAAGTGCAACGTAGGGTACTCGGTAGATTGGGCATCGCCATCGGCGTCGCAGCCGCGGGAGCGGCGCTTTCCCTCTCCAGCGCGGCATCCGCTTTCGCGGACGACCCTGGGGTGCCGATCTCGCACGCACCGTTGGGTGCCGTGGGCCCCTACGCGACGTACACAGACTGTGTGTACGCGGGGAACTCCGCTGCCCAGCAGGGCCTGCTTTGGGGATTCTCCTGCACCCAGCGCTCCGACGGTTGGTATTACCTGAACCCGCGGTGATCGCGCCCTTCGGGTCGCAGCGACATCATCGCACACGCCCCTGAGCCGGCATGGTCAGGATCGGTGAGATCCCGACCATGCCGCTTCAAGGACCGCTTTCGTATCCCGGCCTGAAGGCACTACGGACTCAGTCGTCGAACGACAGATCCGGAAGCTCCCCGGCGCCTTCGGCCTCCAGTGCCTCGCGGACGACGCGGTAGGCGAGGCCGCCGGAGTAGCCCTTGCGGGCGAGCATGCCCATCAGCCGCCGGGTCCGCTTGACCGGGTCCAGGTTTCGGGTGCCGGGCAGCCTGCGGGCCACCAGCTCGCGGGCCGCCGCCTCCTCCTGCTCGGGGCCCAGCTCCTCCACGGCCTCGCTGACCGTCTCGTCGGCGACGCCGCGCCGCCGCAGCTCGGCGGCGAGGGCCCGGCGGGCCAGTCCACGGCCCACGTGCCGGGACTCGACCCACGCGCGGGCGAACGCCGCGTCGTCGATCAGCCCGACCTCGGAGTAGCGGCTCAGCACCCGCTCGGCGACGTCATCGGGCACGCCCTTGCGGCGCAGCGCGTCGGCAAGCTGCGCGCGCGTCTTCGGGGAGAACGACAGCTGCCGCAGGCAGATCTCGCGCGCCACCGCCTCCGGATCGGCGGGCGGGCCCTGCGCCGCCGGGCTGCCCGGCGTCGGGCCCTCGGGAGAGCGGCCCCTGCCGCGTCTGCGCCCACGCCGCCCCGACCGCCCGTCCTCCGTGGCCTCACCACTCGCCGGGGTCTCCGCCGCGCCGGCCACGTCATCCTCCTGAGCGGGGCCGGCGTCACCAGGGAAGGTCTCCGCGCCGGGGTCGGCCTGGCGCGGAGCGGGACGCCGCCACCCTTCAGGAGCGTTCACGGGTCATCCCCCCGACCGATCCCGCCGCGGGGCGACCCGGGATCACACGTCTCCCGGCTTCGGGGTCTTGGCGGCCCGCTTGGCCGGAGCAGCCTTGCCCGCCGGGGCGGCGGCCGCCGCCGGAGCCGCCGTGGGAGCGCCCGCCGGCTCGTCCGCCGGGGCGTCGACGCGCGGCCCCACGCCGAGCTTCTCCTTGATCTTCTTCTCGATCTCGTCGGCGATGTCGGGGTTCTCCTTGAGGAACCGCCGTGCGTTCTCCTTGCCCTGGCCGAGCTGGTCGTTGCCGTAGGTGTACCAGGCGCCGGACTTGCGCACGAAGCCGTGCTCGACGCCCATGTCGATCAGGCCGCCCTCGCGGCTGATCCCGACGCCGTACAGGATGTCGAAGTCGGCCACCTTGAACGGCGGGGCGCAGTTGTGCACCACCACGTCCTCCGCGACGAGGTTATGCAGTTCCTCCACCTCTACATCGAAGGTGCGGACCTTCTTGGCCGGCAGGACCTCCCGAATCGAGGAGAACCACAGCTGGTCCGCGAGGATCTCGTGGAGGAAGGTGTCGTCGAGAGCGTCGGCAAGACGCTGCACCCTGTCGCGCCGCAAGCGCTGCTTCCCGAGCACTTGGCGCATTCCGCCCCTCGGGTTCCCGGACATCTCTCCGAGAAAGCGCGCGGCGAGCGCTGGCGTCACGCCGCGGTTCTCCAGGTGCGCGAGTACAGGCTCGATGACATCTTCGGAGAGATATCCGCGACGCGAACCATGGTGCCGCCCCTCGACCGCGCCCAGCTCTCGAACGAGGACCTGGCCACGGGGTCCCCACATCGGGATCGCCTGCGCGAAAGCCTCGGCGTTGTCGGCTCCACTCACCCGTACCTCCCACGTGGGGAGCTTGCCGCTGATCCGGCGTCCCTTGATCAGGCCGCCTCGTTGCGCACGGGGGTCCCGTTTCCGGACACTGCTTCCGATCCCCCAACGCAGCAGGAGCCAGTGGATCTGATGGGCGAGTTGTTCAGACGTGGTGGTGAACCCTATACGGATGCCGCCGGTCTGCTCCCGTGAAATGTGTCCGTCGGACTCGAAGAGCCCAAAAATCAAGTTACCGACGACGTCCGCCGAGATGCCAGGAGAGAAGAAGAACCCGGGAAGCTTCTTTTCTGAAGCGAGCTTCCCCCAGACATCCGCCTCACGACAGAGCTCCAGGACTCCGTTCTTTTCTCCTGAACGATGAGAAAAACTGACGGCGATGCCACCATCTTTCGGCTTCGCCTCGCATCCGAGAGTGGATGCGATTTTCGCAGCATCCTCTTGCAGGGACTCTGCGACGTTGATGAAGGTAATCGGAGTCTTGCCGCCGACGTATCCGTCGCCGATGAGATAGCCGAGCAGTCGAGCCTTGTCTGCTGTGATCGGCTCTTCCTGCCCGAATCCCGTAAGTGCCCTGGGACGTGCGACCCGAACACCTGGCGCAAGCTCGCCGGCGAGTCTCCATCCCCGCTCGGTCAAGACCTTGTGATCGGGAGTGACCCACAGTTCGGTATTGTCGCCGAGCTTGAGGCCGATCACTTCTTGCTCCCCCTGGTCGAACCAGGAGGCGACCTCGCGGACTTGCAACTCCCCCTTCTTGTCGACGGCCACCACATGAATGGGCAGCAGCCCATCGACCACATCCTCGATACGGTGTGTAACTCCGGTCAAGGGATCAAAGATTCGAGTGCCCTCGGCCAGGCATTTGTTTTTGACGACCTTGACGCGCGTACGGTTCCCGACCGCATCCGTGCCGTCCTTCATTGTTTCGATTCTACGAACGTCCAGTCGAATGGATGCGTAGAACTTGAGCGCCTTTCCGCCAGTAGTGGTCTCTGGACTTCCGAACATCACACCTACCTTTTCCCGCAGCTGATTAATGAAAATCGCTGTGGTCCGGGTCTGGTGAATGGCGCCGGTGAGCTTGCGGAGGGCCTGGGACATGAGGCGGGCCTGGAGACCGACGTGGCTGTCGCCCATCTCGCCCTCGATCTCGGCGCGGGGCACGAGGGCCGCGACGGAGTCGATGACGACGACGTCGATCGCGCCGGAGCGGATCAGCATGTCGGTGATCTCGAGGGCCTGCTCACCCGTGTCGGGCTGGGAGACGAGGAGGGCGTCGATGTCGACACCGATCTTCTTGGCGTACTCCGGGTCGAGCGCGTGCTCGGCGTCGACGAACGCGGCGATGCCGCCCGCCTTCTGCGCGCTCGCCACGGCGTGCAGGGCGAGGGACGTCTTACCGGAGGACTCCGGACCGTAGATCTCGACCACGCGGCCACGCGGGAGACCGCCGATGCCCAGGGCGACGTCGAGGGCGATCGAACCGGTCGGGATCACCTCGACCGGGGGGCGTCCCTCCTGGCCCAGCCGCATGACGGAACCCTTGCCGAACTGCCGCTCGATCTGCGCGAGCGCCGCCTCGAGGGCCTTCTCGCGATCGTTTGCTGCCATGTGAGGTGTCCCTGTCGGGTCGATGCCTGTTGTTTGTCGGAAGCGACGTTACGGGGACCCGCCGACAGTTTTCGAGGATCCGGTCCACCACTGTGGACAACGCCGTCGCTTCCTTCACTCTAGCCGAACACGTGTTCGATCATGAACCAACGCGCCGATTCACCCGGGAAAGACGCGGCGTCTTGCCTTACGCTGAGGTCAGGATCATGCCGGTGACCATCCTCATGTGCGCCGACCCGCTGAACCCCCGGCGGGTCGACGAGCACTACGCCCGGGAGGCCGAGGCCGTACGCGCGCTCGGCGGGTCGGTCGCGCTCATCGACCATGACGCCCTGCAGCGCGGCGACGTGGCCGAGGCCGTGCGCTGGGTGCCGGACGGGCTGGGGACCGCGTGGTACCGCGGCTGGATGACCACGCCGGCGCGGTACGCCGCGCTCGCCGGCGCGCTGGCCGCTCGCGACGTCGTCCTCGCCGTCCCGCCGGACGGCTACGAGAAGGCCCATGAGCTGCCCGGCTGGTACGAAACGTTCGCGGGCGTGACGCCGGCCAGCGTGTGGCTGCCGCTGTCCCCCGGGGTGAGGCCGGCGGCGGACGAACTGGCCGAGCTCGTACGCCCGCTGCGTCCCGGGGCGGCGGTCGTGAAGGACTACGTGAAGTCGCGTAAGCACGAGTGGGACGAGGCCTGTTACATCCCCGACCTCGCCGACGCCGAGCGGCTGCACGCCGTGGTCGCGCGATTCGTCGAACGCCAGGGCGAGTTCCTGGCCGGCGGTGTCGTCATCCGCGAGTACGAGCGGTTCGACGGCGGGGAGGCCCGCGTGTGGTGGATGGACGGCGAGCCGGTGCTGATGGGCCCGCACCCGGACACGCCGGACCGGTACCCACGCCCGCAGGCGGACCCGATCGCCCCGTGCGTGCGCGCGCTGGGCTGCCGGTTCATCACCACGGACCTGGCCCGGCGCGAGGACGGGGCCTGGCGGGTCGTCGAGGTCGGCGACGGTCAGGTGAGCGACCTGCCGTCGGTGTCCGAACCCGCCGATCTGTACCTCAGCTTCCCGATCAGGTAGTGCTTTCGGCGGGATCTTGGCTCTAGACTTACCGGTCATTAGTCTCGACCCCGGAGATGCGACCGCAAATGCCCCCAAAGGACGCGCGCAGGATGATGCGCTCCCACGTCGTCCAGCTGAGCGCGGTGAGCCTCCTGTCGCTGTCCATCGTCGGCTGCTCCCACCGCAGTGAGACCGCCTACTGCGTCGACGGCTGGGCGCCGGTCCACAGCTCCTACCGCGTCGTCCCCGACTACTACTGCGACAACGGCGGCTCGTACGGGCGTTACTACTGGTACTACGGCGGCAGCTACCGCAACGGGTACATCTCCCACGGCACGACCATCCGCCCGCGCGGCCCCCGCATCGTCTCGCGCGGCGGCCGGGTGATCTCCCGCGGCAGCAGCCGCAGCAGCCACAGCGGCCATGGCGTCTCGCGAGGCGGGTTCGGCCACCACGGCAGCAGCTCGCGGGGAGGCTGAGCGGTGCGGCGCGGGCGTTCGGCGCCCCGGGAGCGCTGGGACCAGATCGTCGAGTCGCAGGGGCTGGCCTACCACCGCACCTCGCACCCCGGACATCTGCCCCGGCCGTACTGGGACGAGTCAGTGCACTACACGTTCGAGATGGACGAGGTGCTGGCCCTCGAGGAGACGGTCGAGGAGCTGCACCGGATGTGCCTGGCGGCGGTGGAGCACGTCGTCAGCACCCGCCGGTACGCCGTGTTCGGCATCCCGCCGTGGGTGTGGCCGCTGATCGAGGCGTCGTGGCGGCGCCGCGACCCGCACCTGTACGGGCGGTTCGACCTGTGGTACGACGGCTCGGGCCCGGCGAAGCTGCTGGAGTACAACGCCGACACCCCCACCTCGCTGCTGGAGAGCTCGATCGTCCAGTGGTACTGGGTGCGCGACACGCACTCCGACGACGACCAGTGGAACTCCATCCACGAGCGGCTCGTCGACCGCTGGAAGGAGATCGCCCCCACGGTCCTGTCCGGTCCGCCGGGGCTGCCCGGAGGGCCGGCCGTCCACTTCGCCTGGACGAACGAGGACGAGACCGGCGAGGAGGTCATGACGATCGCGTACCTGCAGGAGACCGCCGAGCAGGCGGGCGTGCCGGGCATCGCGATCGCCATGGAGGACATCGGCTGGCACCACGACCGCGGTCGGTTCGTCGACCTGGAGAACCGCGACATCACGGCGTTCTGCAAGCTGTACCCGTGGGAGTGGATCGTCGGCGAGCCGTTCGGGCGGCAGGTGCCGCGGGCCGGCTGGGTCGAGCCGATCTGGAAGATGCTCCTGTCCAACAAGGCGCTGCTCGTCCTGCTGTGGGAGCTTTACCCCGGCCACCCGAACCTGCTGCCCGCCTACCTCGGCACGCCCGGCCCCCTCACCTCGTACGTCCAGAAGCCGCTGCTGGGACGCGAGGGCGCGAGCATGCGTATCGTCACGCCGGACGGCGTCCACGCGGACACGCCGGGCGAGTACGGCGCCGAGGGTTACGTCTTCCAGGAGTTCCGCCCGCTGCCGGACTTCGCGGGCGAGCACCCGGTACTCGGGGCCTGGGTCGTCGGCGACGAGGCGGCCGGCCTGGGCATCCGCGAGACCTCCGGCCTGATCACCGACGACACGTCGTCGTTCGTCCCGCACCGCATCCCGGCCGAGCCCGAGGACGGCGGAGTGGGCCCCTCGTGACCGTTTCCCCGGGCACTTCCCCGACCTCGGCTAAGGAGAGTAGACAGATGGTCCTGGCGTTCTCAGACGGCTTCGGCACGGCGCTGGGCAAGGGCGCGGGCGCGATCGCCGCGTACACCGCCGTCGGCCTGGTGCTGCTGCTCATCGGCTTCTTCGCGGTCGACGTCACCACGCCGGGACGGCTTACCTCGATCATCCGGCACGGGCGGAACACGAACGCCGCGCTGCTGGCCGTCTGCGGCGTCGTGGGGGTCGGGCTGGTCGTCGCGTCCTCGATCTACGCCTCCGGCGGCCGGCTCAGCGAGGGCCTGATCGCGACGCTCGTGTGGGGCCTCGTCGGCATCGTGGCCCAGCAGGTCGGCGCGCTGATCGTCCGGGCGCTGTTCCGCGTCGACGTGGCGGCGCTCATGCGCGCGGAGTCCCTCGAACCGTCCGCCGTGCTCCTCGGCGCGACGCAGGCGACGATCGGCCTGATCACCGCCGTCGCCGTCATCTGAGGGCGGCGGCGTCACCTCACGGCGGGGGCGTCGTCGCCCGACGGCGGGCGGCGTCACCTGACGGCCCGCCGGGACGGCCGTGGACCGGCCGGAACGGTCACCGGGCGTCGTACGGGGCGAGCCGGGGCCGTACGGGCGACGCGCCGCGGTGCACCGGCAGCCCGGCGGCCCGCCATTCCTGGAACCCGCCGATGACGTCGGTGGCGTTGACCAGCCCGAGCGCGCGCAGCGACGCGGCGGCCAGCGAGGACGAGTAGCCCTCGTCGCAGATCACGATCCACCGCACGTCATGGCCGGTGGCCTCCGGGATGCGGAATTCGCCGTCCGGATCGAGCCGCCACTCCAGATGGTTGCGCTCGACGACGATCGCGCCGGGAACGTCCCCGTCGGCCCGCCTCTGGTACTCCGGGCGCGTGTCGACGAGACGAGCCCCCTCGCGCACCGCCTCCGCGGCCTCCAGCGGCTTGAGCCGGACCAGCCGCGCACGCGCCTCGCCGAGCAGCCGGTCGACGCTCACCGGAGCCGTTGCGGCACGTCGAAGGTGGCGCAGACGGCCCGCCAGACGTTCTTGGCGTCCTCGCCGTCGGCCAGCGCCTGCTCGACGGTGCGACCGCCGAGTTCGGACAGGACGTAGTCCTTGGCCACGCTCTCGGCGTAGCCCGCGCCGAACTGCTGGTTCATCCGATCCCAGAACACCGTGAGTCGCACGGTCCCCACGCTACCGTTCCGGTCTCGCCGCGGCCGATTCGGTCGGTGGGGCCGTGCACACTGGCAGCATGAACCCCGTCGACCGTTTCTCGGCCCCGACCCGGGCCTGGTTCACCGGGGCCTTCGCCGCGCCCACGGCGGCCCAGACGGGCGCCTGGGAGTCGATCGCCCGGGGTGACAACACCCTCGTCGTGGCGCCGACCGGGTCCGGCAAGACCCTCGCCGCGTTCCTGTGGTCGCTGGACCGGCTGGCCTCGATCCCCCCGCCGGAGGACCCGAAGCGGCGCTGCCGGGTCGTGTACGTCTCGCCGCTCAAGGCCCTGGCCGTGGACATCGAGCGGAACCTCCGCGCTCCGCTGACCGGCCTGCGGCAGACGGCGCGGCGGCTCGGGCTGGACGAGCCGGACATCGGCGTCTCGCTGCGCTCCGGGGACACACCGGCCGACGAGCGCCGCCGCTTCGCGACGAAGCCGTCCGACATCCTGATCACGACGCCGGAGTCCTTGTTCCTGATCCTGACCTCGCAGGCCCGTGACGCGCTGCGCGGCGTGGAGACGGTGATCGTCGACGAGGTGCACGCCGTGGCGGGCACCAAGCGCGGCGCGCATCTCGCGCTGTCCCTCGAACGGCTGGACGCGCTGCTGGAGCGCCCCGCGCAGCGGATCGGGCTGTCGGCGACGGTGCGCCCGGTGACGGAGGTGGCGACGTTCCTCGGCGGGACGCGGCCCGCGACGGTGGTGCAGCCGCCGCACGAGAAGGAGGTCGACCTGCGGATCTCGGTGCCGGTGGAGGACATGACCGAGCTTCCGCCCGACCCCGGCGCCGAGGACGGCTCCCCGCTGCGGGGCCGCAACCTGTGGCCGCACGTCGAGGACGCCGTGCTCACTCTCATCGAGGAGCACCGGTCGACGATCGTGTTCGCCAACTCCCGGCGCCTGGCCGAGCGCCTGAGCGGCCGGCTGAACGAGCTTTCCTGGGAACGGCGGAACGGCGAGGCGCGGCCGCAGGACTCCTCGCCGGCGGAGATGATGGCGCAGGCGGGGGCGGCGCGCGGGGCGCCCGCCGACGTCGTGCGCGCGCACCACGGCTCGGTCTCCAAGGAGGAGCGGGCCGGCATCGAGGAGTCGCTGAAGGCCGGCCGGCTGCCGGCCGTGGTGGCGACCTCCAGCCTGGAGCTGGGCATCGACATGGGCGCGGTCGACCTGGTCGTGCAGGTGGAGTCGCCGCCGTCCGTGGCGGCCGGACTGCAGCGGATCGGCCGGGCCGGGCATCAGGTCGGGGCCGTCTCCAAGGGCGTGATCTTCCCGAAGTACCGCGGCGACCTCGTGCAGACGGCCGTCGTGGCCGAGCGGATGCGCGACGGGCGGATCGAGGAGCTGCGGTATCCGCGCAACCCCCTCGACGTGCTGGCCCAGCAGATCGTGGCGATGACCGCGATGGACGAGTGGCCGGTGGACGAGCTGGAGACGCTCGTACGCCGGGCGGCGCCGTTCGCGACGCTGCCCCGGTCGGTGCTGGAGGCGACCCTCGACATGCTCGCGGGCCGCTACCCCAGCGACGAGTTCGGCGAGCTGCGCCCCCGCCTGGTCTGGGACCGCGTCGCCGGCGTGCTGCGCGGCCGTCCCGGGGCGCAGCGGCTGGCGGTGACCAGCGGCGGCACGATCCCCGACCGCGGTCTGTTCGGCGTGTTCCTCGTCGGCGAGAAGGCCTCGCGGGTCGGTGAGCTCGACGAGGAGATGGTGTACGAATCGCGGGTCGGCGACGTGTTCGTCCTGGGCGCCAGCTCGTGGCGGATCGAGGACATCACCCCGGACCGGGTGCTGGTCTCCCCGGCGCCGGGGCATCCGGGGAAGCTGCCGTTCTGGCACGGCGACGCGCCGGGACGTCCGGCGGAGCTGGGCCGGGCGCTGGGCGCGTTCAGCCGCGAGCTGTCGGCGCTGGAGCCGGACCGGGCGCGCGAGCGGCTGCGGGCGAGCGGCCTGGACGACTGGGCGGCCGGGAACCTCGTGGCGTACCTCGCCGAGCAGCGGGACGCCACCGGCTACGTCCCCGACGACCGGACCCTGGTGGTCGAGCGGTTCCGCGACGAGCTCGGCGACTGGCGGGTGGTGGTGCACTCGCCGTTCGGCGCGCGGGTGCACGCGCCGTGGGCCCTGGCCATGGCCGCGCGGCTGCGGGAGCGGTACGGCGTGGACGCGCAGGCCGCGCACTCCGACGACGGCATCGTGCTGCGCATCCCCGACACGGGCGCCGCGTTCGACGAGACCGGCGCGGCCCCGCCGGCGGGCGACCTGGCGGTGTTCGATCCGGAGGAGATCGAGCGGATCGTCACCGACGAGCTGGGCAACTCCGCGCTGTTCGCGTCGCGGTTCCGGGAGTGCGCGGCGCGGGCGCTGCTGCTGCCGCGCCGCAATCCGGGCAAACGGATGCCGCTGTGGCAGCAGCGGCAGCGGGCCGCACAGCTGCTGTCGGTCGCGAGCCGGTACCCCTCGTTCCCGATCGTGCTGGAGACGGTGCGCGAGTGCCTGCAGGACGTCTTCGACGTGCCGGGCCTGGTCGCGCTGATGCGTGAGCTGGCGAGCCGCAAGGCGCGGCTCGTCGAGGTCGAGACGCCGGTGCCGTCGCCGTACGCCCGGTCGCTGCTGTTCGCCTACATCGGCGCGTTCATGTACGAGGGCGACGCGCCCCTGGCGGAGCGGCGCGCGCAGGCCCTCGCCCTGGACTCGACGCTGCTGGCGGAGCTGCTGGGCCAGGCCGACCTGCGGGAGCTGCTCGACCCGGAGGTGGTCGCGGAGGCCGACCGTGAGCTGCGGCGGCTGACGCCCGAGCGGCGCGCCCGGGACCGGGAGGGCACCGCCGACCTGCTGCGGGAGCTCGGCCCGCTGAGCACCGGCGAACTGATCGAGCGGGGCGTCGACCCGCACTGGCCGGCCGAGCTGGAAGAGGCGCGCCGGGCCATCCGGGTGCGGATCGGCGGCGTCGAGCGGTGGGCCGCGATCGAGGACGCCGCCCGGCTGCGCGACGCGCTCGGCGTCCCGCTGCCGGTGGGCATCCCGGAGGCGTTCCTGGAGCCGGTCGCCGATCCCCTCGCCGACCTGCTCAGCCGGTACGCCCGTACGCACGGGCCGTTCCACGCGGCCGACGTGGCGGCACGGTTCGGGCTGGGCGTCGCGGTGGTCACCGACGGGCTGCGGCGGCTCGCCGCGGCGGGCCGGGTCGCCGAGGGCGACTTCACGCCCGGCGAGCGCGGCACGGAGTGGTGCGACGCGGGTGTGCTGCGGATGCTGCGCCGCCGGTCCCTCGCCCGGCTGCGGGCCGAGGTGGAGCCGTCGCCGCCGGAGGCGCTCGCCCGGTTCCTGCCCGCCTGGCACGGGATCACATCGCGCGGCTCGCTGCGGGGCATCGACGCCCTCGTCCACGCGATCGAGCAGCTGCAGGGCGCGGCGGTGCCCGCCTCCGCCCTGGAGTCGCTGGTCCTGCCCGCGCGCGTGCCCGGCTACTCCCCAACGATGCTCGACGAGCTCACCGCCTCCGGCGAGGTCGTGTGGGTCGGGCAGGGCGGCCTGCCGGGCGGTGACGGCTGGGTGTCCCTGTACCTCGCGGACACCGCGCCGCTGCTGATGCCCGAGGCCGCCGAGATCACGCTGACGCCGCTGCACGAGCGCGTGCTGGAGTCCCTCTCCGACGGCGGCGCGGTGTTCTTCCGCACGCTGTCCGACCGCGTCGGGTCGCTGAACGACACCGAGCTCGTCACCGCGCTGTGGGACCTGGTGTGGGCCGGCCGGCTCACCAACGACACCCTCGCGCCGCTGCGCGCCCGGCTCGGCTCCACCCGTACGACGCACCGGTCCCGGACCCGGCGACGGCCTGCCCTGCCGTCACGCACCGGCCCGCCGGCCGCGGCGGGCCGCTGGTGGCTGCTGCCCGAGGCGGAGACCGACACGACACGACGCGGCCACGCACTGGCCGAGACCCTCCTCGACCGCTACGGCGTCGTCATCCGCGGGGCCGTCATGGCCGAGCGGACACCCGGCGGCTTCGCGGCGGTGTACCCCGTGCTCAAGGCGTTCGAGGAGTCCGGCCGGGCCCGGCGCGGCTACTTCGTCGAGGGCCTGGGCGCGGCGCAGTTCGCGCTGCCCGGGGCCGTGGACCGGCTGCGGGCGACACGCCCCGACGCCGACGCGCCGCGCGCGGTGGTGCTCGCCGCGACCGACCCGGCCAACCCGTACGGCGCGGCGCTGACCTGGCCGGAGCGGTCCGGTGAGGTGGCGAGCGGGCACAAGCCCGGGCGTAAGGCGGGCGCGCTCGTCGTGCTGGTCGACGGCCGGCTCACGCTGTACGTCGAGCGCGGCGGCAAGACCCTGCTGTCCTGGGACGAGGAGGGCCTGCAGCCCGCCGTGGACGCCCTCGCCCTGGCCGTACGCGAGGGCGCGCTGGGCAAGCTCACCGTCGAACGCGCCGACGGCACGTCGATCGTCGACTCCCCGCTCGCGGCCGCCCTGGAGGCCGCCGGCTTCCATCCCACCCCCCGCGGCCTCCGCCTCCGCGCCTGACCGCCCGCCCGAGAGAATGAGCCCGACGGCGGGAATTTCGAATACCAATACGCGACATGATCTGCAAGGGCCGGGTATCGACGCCCGACCGATCTCGGGAAGTCGATACGGTGCCCCTGAGGATTCAGGTGCGCGACAGGAAAAGATACGTGGCGGCGGGAGCACGCGGAGCGCCGCCACGCGAGAATCAGTTGAAGTGGATTGCTTCGAACACGACTCCGGCCGGACCGAAGTACATTTCCTGGTGGTTCCCGAAGCGCACGTGCCTGCCGTCACTCCCCCGGATGAGGTATCCGCTGGTGTTCCCGGCCCGGATCAGGTCGACGGCGAAGCCCATGTCGTACGTGATGTCGTGTCCCTCGAGGCACTCGCTCAGGGGCGTGCCGCCGTTGGTGGTCGAGGCGTGCAGGACGAAGAACGTGTCGGGAGTGCAGTTGACGTCCGCGTGCGCCGGGGAGCCGACCATCCCCGCCGACAAGGCGGCGAGACCCGCTGCGGCCAATCCGGCCGCGATCACTCGCTTGAACATTACGGCTCCTTCCAAAGCCTCCGTAGCCTTCAGGAAATAGGACGTGGACATATACAGGAGGGTTTACGCCGCATGACCACCATTTTCCGCGCAGTTCGCCGAAGGCCGACACCGCCCTGTCGCTTCTGGCGTGTCATGGCCGCCGGCGAAGTCTGTACCACTGCGGGTCGGTCCTGTTCATCGGCCGGCCCAGACCTGCGGTCTCCGCGGGTTCGACCGTGAGCCTCAGCCGAGGGTTTCCAGGAAATCCCTGACGGCGGTGGCGAAACCGTCCGGGTCGGTGGTGTGGGCGAAGTGGTCGCCGTCGAGTTCCGAGAGCCGGGTGCCGGCGCGGCGGCCGACGATCTGCCGGGCCTCCTCGGGAGTGATGACCTGGCTGCTGCGGGCGTGCACGAACAGGGCAGGGCAGCCGGTGGCGGTCCAGTCGGCCCAGTGGTCGCCGCGCGTTCCCTGCTCCGAGGCGATGGTGTCCTGGGGATGGAACGGCAGGCGCCAGCCGCCGTCGGCGGTGGGGCGCAGCTTGTCCCCCAGCATCGGGGCCAGCGGGCCCATGGCGCCCAGGAGCGCCTGCCGGTCGGGCGCCGTGTAGGGCATCGACAGGACGAACGACAGCGGACTGGGGCCCTCGTCGAGGTCGCGGACCGGGCCCTCGACGTTGACGATCGCCGGCACGCGCTCGGGATGCCGGGCGGCGATCTGGTAGGCGGTGATGCCGCCGCCGGAGTGGCCGAGCGTCACGGCCTGATCGATGCCGAGGTGGTCCAGGAGGGCGATCGCGTCGGCGACGTAGTCCTCGCGGGTGTAGGAGGCGGCGCGGTCGGAGTCACCGTGCCCGCGCTGGTCCGGTGCGATGATCCGCCACCGCGGCGCGAGCGCCTCGGCCAGCGGCGCCCAGGTCCGCCCCTCGTACAGGTGGCCGTGCAGGGCCAGCAGCGGCCGGCCGGTCCCGCCGAAGTCCAGGTAGGACAGTCGGCGGCCGTCGAGGTCGAGCTCGCCGCGGATTCCGGTGACGCTGGTGCCGTTCATGATCGAACCTCCATCGGGTTTCCGTCTCGATGAACGGCACTCTGTCCGCGCCCGCTGACCATCGGCGCACCGGCCGCTGACCACCCGCGGTATCTCGGCGTACGGTCGACCGGGAGGCTTCCGTTGGCTGCTGCAAGCGGGCACCGCTAGGCCACCAGCCCCCCGCTGGGGCGAAGCCAGCGGGCCCAGCCGCCCCTATCCACCACAGCCGACGGCCTGCCCCTGCCCCTTCCTCCTCATTGTCACGCTGCGGCTCTGTCACGCTGCGGCTCTGGCTTCCTCCCAGCCCTACGGAGGGGATGATCTCCCAGGTCCAGCCGCCATCGAGGCGAACTCTGTAAGCTCTGCGGCAGGGAGAGGAGGCAAGGATGACCGCGCAATCACACGATCCCGTCCCTGCCGGTGCGCCCGACCCAGCTAAGACTCTGCGTGCCATCAGGGCCGCCCTGGTCGTACCTCAAGACCGTGAGGCGTTCGATGCTGGGCTCAAAGCGGTACTTGATGAGGTGCGAGTCAACCTCGACCTCGGCGTGCTGAGCGACTTCGTGCATCGCTGGTGGATCTCAGCCTGCGACTCGACTCGAGACCCCGAAGGTCGACGGCGCATGCACGCCCGTGCTGACCGAATCCTTGCCGGGGAGCCGACACCGCAGACGAAGCCGTGGCGCGAGATCCTCGCCGAACGCGAAGGCAGCCGGTAGGTGTATCGACTCGACCTGGATTCGCTCGCCGAGGAGCAGATCAACGCCGTCCCGCAGGAAGCTCTGGGTCCACTCGCCGAGCTGTTCACCCTGCTCGAGACGGCACCCTGGAGCGGACAACCGTTCAACCCGGCCAACCCTCGGGGCAACATGCTCACCCACGCCTTCGGAGAGCTCGGCCTGGCGACCTATCTCGTGTTAGAAGAACATCGCGAGGTGTATCTACTCCGCATCGAATGGCCCTGAATCTCAACACCGATCAGCACGATCATCGGCGGCTTCTCGGCGGCAACGTCACCGACCGACGCCCACCCGCTCACGAACGGATCGCGCAGGCAGCTTACGGTCCAGCATGAAGCCTGCCACCGTCTGCATCGGCCTCACCGCCTGGGCTTGCTAGAGCCGGCGGCCCCCTCGTCGACCGACGGCACCGTGCAGCCCTGGCCTGAGGGAGTCGTGCACGGTTGCCCGTTCATCCACGCCGCGGCGGAGCATCCCGATCCCGCCGGCCGCGTGCGCGCCTTCGCCCGCGAGCAGAAGCTCGTCATGCTCGCGCTGGTGACCGGGCTCGTGGCCGAGCTGGGCATCGACGAGCCGGAACCACTCGCCGAGCAGTTGGTCACCCTCTCCGACGGCGCCGCGAGCCGCGCGATGGTGCTCAACGACCCTGACCATGGCCGCCATGCCCGCGCGGCCGCTGAGACCCTCCTCGACCACGCGCCACCCCGCGCCTGAGTCCCGCGGCGGGAACAGGCGACGAGGACGGCCGGGCGGCCGTACCCCTCGTCAGGTGCAGTGGGTCCAGCCGCTGTTCCAGGCGCCCGTCGGCGAGGAGCCGCCCCAGCGTACGCACTTGCCCTTGGCGGCCAGGCGTACCGGGCCGGCGAAGAACGGGCTGGTCGCCGACCGGGAGCCCTGCCCGCCGCCCTTGACCGCCAGCGACGCGCTCATCCGGGGCCTGTCGCCGTTCGACTTCGGGACCATCGTGACGACGCAGTTCACGCCGCTGCCGTCGTTGTAGAGCAGGTGAACGGTCGCCCCGCCGAGCCCGTGACTGTCGATCGTGTGGAAGCCGGGGCCGCACAGGCGCTCGGGGGTGTACGGGTTGGCCTTCGCGGTCTTCTTCGGGGTCGGCGAGTGCGACGGCGTCTTCTTCCGCGTCGGCCGGTGGGTGGGGGTGTGCCGCTTCGCCTTGTGCTTCTTGGTGCTGGGGCTGGGCTCGGCGGCGTTCTGGTCGTCCCCGCCGTTGTTCATCGCCGCGTACACGACGCCGCCGCCGGCCAGCAGGATGACGCCGGCGATGACCGCGGCGACGACGCCGCTCGTGCCGCCTCGTCTCCGCGCCGGCTCCCCGCCGTACGCGGGCGGCGGCGGTGTCACGGGCGGAAGGTTGTACGTGCCGCCGTCGGACGGGTGATGGCCGGCGGAGCCCGGGCCGTACGGGGGCATCCGCCGGGTGCCCGCCGTGGGCGGGCCGGCCGGGGGCATCCGCATCGTGCCGGCGCCCTGCGGGCCGGTCGGGGGCAGCACCCTGGTCCCGGCGCCCTGCGGGCCGGCGGGCGGGAGCACCTCGGTGGCGCCTCCGGGCCGGCCGCCCGGCGGCAGCACCTCGGTCGCGCCGCCCGTCGCACCGGCGGGCGGGACCGAGCCCATTCCGGGCATCGGAGTTCCAGGCGCGCCGGAGAGGTCGAGGAGCCCGGTGGCGCCCTGCTGGCCCATCAGGGCGTCCATGAGCTGCCGGGCGGTGGGCCGCCGCGCCGGGTCCTTCACGAGGCAGGCCGCGACGATGCCCCGCAGCCGTCCGTCGAGGGCGCCGAGGTCGGGTTCCTCGTGGAGGATCCGGTGGATCACCGTCGGGATGGACTTGTTGCCGAACGGAGGGGTTCCCGTCGCGGCGCAGACCATTGTGACGCCCCAGGCGAAGATGTCGGTCGCCGGGCCGACGCGCCCGTCGGCCAGCTGCTCGGGCGCCATGAAGGCGGGCGTGCCGACGACCTGGCTGGCGGCGGTCATGCCGGTCGCGTCGAGCGCGCGGGCGATGCCGAAGTCGATCACCACGGGGCCGTCGGGGCCCATGAGGACGTTACCGGGCTTGAAATCGCGGTGGACCACGCCGGCCTGGTGGATGGCCGCGAGCGCGGTGGCCGTGTTGACGGCGAGCCGGTCGAGGGCGGCGCCCTGGCGCGGGCCCTCCTGCCGGAGCTGCTCCTGCAGTGAGGGACCGGGAACGTACTCGCTGACGATGTAGGGGCGGTCGTCGGCCATGCCGACGTGCAGGACCTGGGCGGTGCAGAAGCGGGCGACCCGCTTGGTGGTCTCGACCTCGCGGACGAACCGGGACTTGGCCCCGGCGTCCTCCATCAGCTGCGCCTGCATGACCTTGATCGCGACGGACCCGGTGGCGCTGCGGCCGAGGTAGACGATGCCCTGACCGCCCTCGCCGAGCCGCCCGATGACCTCGTACTCCCCCAGCCGCCGGGGATCCCCGTTCGTCAGCGGCTGGACATTCGGCACGGCGCCTCCCGATTGATCACGATCACCGCCGCAGAACCTATCAACGCCGTCCGCGCGATCCGTACGCGACTGCGCAGAACGTACGCCTGCTGACGCTCGGTGATCGGTCCGCGCCGTTCGGCTCTGCCGGGAGGCCGCTCCCGTCAGGCGGAGGCGGAGAAGACGTCGTCGCGGGCGCGGTCGACCGCGGCGAACAGCGCGCCGCGCAGGACGGGGTTGCCCTCCACCTCGGTGAGGACCACGCGGGGGCGGGTCGGGCAGATCCGGCCGACGGCCTCCTCCACGAGCCCGGCGAGGCGTTCCCCGCCGGCCCGCCCGATGTCGCCGGCCATCACGACCAGCCCGGGGTCCAGCACGATCGTCACGGAGGCGACGCCGTACGCCAGGCGCGCGGCGAGCTCATGCATGAAGGGGTCGCCGGCCGCTCCGGCCTCGGCCGCCGTCCGCACGCACTCGGTCGCGGTCGGGGCGGCGAAGCCGTGCCGGCCGGCGAGTTCGCGGATCGCGTCGGCACCGACGAGCGCGCCGAGGCCGCCGCCGAGGGCTTTCATGCCCCAGGTCACGGACTCGGTGTCCCGCTCGGGCAGCGGCATGCCCGGGACGGGCAGGTAGCCGATCTCCCCGGCGCCGCCGGAGACGCCGCGGTGCAGCCGGCCGCCGAGCATGACGGCGAGCCCGATGCCGCGGGCGGCCCACAGCAGGGCGAAGTCGCCGGTGTCGCGGGCCGCGCCGTCGGCGCGCTCGGCGAGCGCGGCGAGGTTCACGTCGTTCTCGATGGTGACCTCGAGGCGCAGGTCGCGGCGGAGGGCCTCGAGGATGCCCGCGTGCCAGTGCGGCAGGTCGAAGACGAACTGCACGTCCCCGGTGCGCGGGTCGACGACGCCGGGGGTGCCGATGACGAGGGCGTGGAGTCTGCCGAGGGGGATCCGGGCCGAGCGGCACGCCTTGACGACGGCGTCGTGGATCACGGACACCGGGTCGTCGGCGCCGTTCGGGTCGACGGCCACTTCCGCGGTGACCTCCCCGGTGATGTCGGCGATGCCGGCCGTCACGCGGTTGGGGCCGACCTCGAGGCCGGCGACGTACGCGCTGGAGGGCACGACGGCGTACAGCGCCGCGTTGGGCCCCCGGCCGCCGGCCTGCTCGCCGACGACGGCCACGAGGCCGCGCTCCTGGAGCCGGGAGAGCAGCTGGGAGGCGGTGACCTTGGACAGACCCGTGTTCTGCCCGATCTGCGCCCGGGTGAGCGGGCCCGAGCTCACGAGGAGATCCAGGGCGGATCGGTCGTTGAGCTCGCGCAGCAGCCTCGGTGTCCCCGGGCGACTCGGCATCCGGGCCCCCTTCCGTATCGATTTGGTGACGGCCTATTACTTAGGAAAGTTTCTTGTTAGTTTACAGCACAAGCAACCCCGTATCTCGAGCCAGGGCACGAGCTCCTCCCGCGCCGCCCGCAGGAGTGCTCCACCACCAGTGCATACGACCGCCGCACGATTCCAATGCCCCGCGGCGGCGTTCGCGCCGGTGGCGTGACCGAAGGGAGTTCCATTATGCGGTTCACCAAGGCCGCCGCCACAGCCGCCGTCCTCACGGTCGCCGTCGCGGGCTGCGGCGGCAACGACAAGAAGGACGCCTCGGCCGGAGGGAAGGACCCAGCGAAGATCGTCGTTTGGCAGATGGGCGACGGCAGCCCCGAGCAGACGAAGTTCCTCGACGGCGTGAAGGCCGAGTTCCAGCAGAAGCACCCCAAGACCGACGTCCAGGTGCAGTACATCCCCTGGCCGCAGGCCACCCAGAAGTTCCAGACCGCGATCGCCGGCGGCTCCGGCCCCGACGTGACCGAGGTCGGCAACACCGACGTGCAGTCCTGGATCGAGCAGGGCGCGTTCGCCGACATCAGCGACAAGCTGAAGGGCTGGGCCGAGGGCAAGGACCTCAACAAGGGCGCCCTCGCCAACGACCAGGCGGACGGCAAGACCTACGCCGCTCCCTGGTACGGCGGCGTCCGGGCCGTCTGGTACCACAAGGACTGGTTCCAGGCGCTGGGCATCCAGCCGCCGACCTCCTGGGCCGGCCTCGTCGAGGCGGCCAAGAAGATCCAGGACAAGAAGAACGTGCCGGGCATCGCCGCGCCGAGCGACTGGACGAACGGCATCCTCAGCTTCGTCTGGGCGGGCGGCGGTGACGTCGCCGTCAAGCAGGGCGGCAAGTGGACGGGCACCCTCGCGCAGCCCCAGGCCAAGGAGGCCGTCCAGTTCTACGCGGGCCTCGTCACCAAGGACAAGGTCGCCCCGGACAAGTACGTCGGCAAGAACGAGCTGCAGGGCCCCCAGCAGGACTTCGCGCTCGGCAAGGTCGGCATGTACATGGACGGCAGCTGGGCCCTCCCCCAGCTGGAGAAGATCAACGGTAAGGACGCCAAGAACTGGGGCGTCTTCCCGATCCCCGGCAAGGACGGCGGGCTCGCCCCGGTCTTCTCCGGCGGCTCCGACCTGGCGGTCTGGAAGGACAGCAAGTACAAGGACGTCGCGTTCGACTACCTGACCGTGCTGGACAGCAAGAAGAACGCCCAGGCCTTCGCCTCGACCCTCAAGTTCCTCCCGCAGTTCACCGACGTCCTGCAGAGCGCGACGTACAAGAACGACCCGATCATGGGCCCGTTCGCACAGGCCGCCGCCAGTGGCGTCCGGTTCACGCCCACGAGCAAGGGCTGGGCCGACTACGAGGGCGCCAAGAAGGTGCTGCCCAACGCCGTCAAGGCCGTCATGCAGGGTAAGTCCCCCGACGATGAACTGAGGAAGGCCGACGAGCAGGCCGGCTCCCTGCTCAACCAGTAGAGGGACCGCCTCCATGCTCGACACCGCTCAGCCGGTGCGGCGGACGCCGGGCCGGGACACCACCCGCCCGGCCCGGCGTCGTCGCCGCCCCCGCTCCGGGCCGTACCTCCTCATCCTCCCGGCGCTCGTGGTCATCGGCGTGCTGCTCATCTGGCCCGTCGTCCAGATCGGCCGGATGTCGTTCGAGAAGGTCGGCGTGCGCCAGCTCCGCGGTGAGCCGGCCGAGAACGTCGGCCTCGCCAACTACCGGCAGATCCTCGGCGACGGGTTCTTCTGGACGACGTTCCGCCACACGGTCCTGTTCGCGGTCGTGGCGGTCGCCGCGACGCTGCTGGTCGGGACGCTCGTCGGCCTGCTGATCAACCGGCTCGGCACGAAGATGTCGGCCTTCGTCGCGGGAGGCGTGCTGGTCGCGTGGGCGACCCCGCCGATCACCGCCGCGATCATCTTCTCCTGGCTGTTCGGCACCACCGGCGGCCTGGTGAACTGGTTCCTCGACGCCCTGCCGGACGCGCTCGTGGGATCGGGCTGGGCGAACTACAACTGGTTCGGCACGCCGCTGCCGACGTACACCGTCCTGACGATCTGCGTCGTGTGGATGTCGTTCCCGTTCGTCGCGGTCTCGGTGCTCGCCGGGCTGCGGACGGTGCCGCGCGAGCTGTACGAGGCCGCCCGGGTGGACGGTTCCAGCGCCTGGCAGAGCTTCTGGGGCATCACCTTCCCGCTGCTGCGCCCGATCTTCGGCGTGCTGCTGGTGCTCTCGGTGATCTGGGACTTCCGCGTGTTCACCCAGCTGTTCGTCATGTCGGGACTGGCCAACCGCGACGCGTTCAACCTGTCGCTGTACGGCTACTCCGAGGCGTTCGGGTCGCTCAACGCGAGGTACGGCCTCGGCTCGGCGATCGCCGTGGTCCTCACCCTCATCGTCCTGCTCGTCACCGCGATGTACGCGCGGATGGTCATCCGTCAGGAGGGGACGTCATGAGGGCCCCGCTGTGGCGCCGTGTCGCGCTGAACGCCGCCGGCGTCGGCGTGTTCCTCGTGTCGGCCTTCCCGGTGTTCTGGATGATCTCCACGGCGTTCAAGCCGAACGGGGAGATCTTCAGCTCCACGCCGCACCCGCTGCCGGAGCATCCGACCCTGCGGCACTTCGGCTCCGTGGTGGACGGCAGCGTCGCCGGCGTCTCCTTCTGGAGCTACTTCGCCAACAGCGCGGCCGTGGCGATCGCGACCGTGGTGATCTCCGGGCTGCTCGCGCTCCTGGCCGCGACGGCGGTGGCACGCTTCCGGTTCCGCTTCCGCACGACCTTCCTGGTCCTGCTGCTCGTCGTGCAGATGGTCCCGTGCGAGGCGCTGGTCATCCCGCTGTTCATCGACCTCAAGCGGATGGAGATGCTGAACAGCCTCGTCGGCCTGATCGCCGTGTACGTCGGGTTCGCGCTGCCGTTCGGCGTCTGGATGCTGCGCGGTTTCGTCGCGGCCGTGCCGAAGGAGCTGGAGGAGGCCGCGGCGCTCGACGGCGCCGGCCCCCTGCGGATCTTCTTCCGCGTCCTGCTCCCCCTCGTCGCGCCCGGTCTCGTGGCGACGAGCGTCTTCTCCTTCATCACCGCCTGGAACGAGTTCCTTTTCGCCTACACGTTCCTCAAGGACCAGGACAAAGCCACCTTGCCCATCATGCTGCAGTTCTTCTTCGGCCGTTCCGGAAACGATTGGGGCCCGATCATGGCGGCGTCCACGCTGCTCACCCTGCCCGTCATCGCGTTCTTCCTCCTCGTCCAGCGCCGGATGGTGTCCGGCCTGGTGGCCGGGGCGGTGAAGGGCTGATGAGCGACCCGTCCCTCGAGCGCCTCGCCAACGCCACGCTGCTCGCCCCTTTCCCCGGTGCCGTTCCGCCGCGCTGGATCCTGGAGGGCCTGGAGCGGGGCATGACCGGTGTGACCCTCTTCGCCATCAACGGCAACGTGCCGGGCGCCGGCGAGCTGGCCGGGCTCACCGGCGAGCTGCGGCGGTACGCCGATCCGCTCATCTCCATCGACGAGGAGGGCGGCGACGTCACGCGGCTCGCCCATGACACCGGCAGCCCGTACCCGGGCAGCGCCGCGCTCGGCGCCTTGGACGACCCCGCCGTCACCCGGCGCGTGCACCGCTCGCTCGGCGCCGAGCTGCGGGAGGTGGGCGTCAACCTGGACTTCGCGCCGTCCGCGGACGTCAACACCGCCGACGACAATCCGATCATCGGCACGCGGGCGTTCGGCTCCGACCCGGAGACCGTCGCGCGGCACGTCGCCGCCGCGGTCGCCGGGCTGCAGGAGGCCGGGGTCGCCGCCTGCGCCAAGCACTTCCCCGGCCACGGCGCGACCTCCCAGGACTCCCACCTGGAGATCCCGACCGTGGACGCCGACCTGCCGCTGCTGGAACGCCGCGAGCTCGTCCCGTTCCGCGCCGCCATCGAGGCCGGGGTCGCCTCCGTCATGACGGGTCACCTGCGCGTCCCGGCCCTCACCGGCGACACGCCCGCGACCCTCTCCCACGCCGCGGTCACCGGGCTGCTGCGCGGCGCCCTCGGGTACACGGGGGTGGTCGTCACCGACGCCCTGGACATGCGCGCCGCCAGCGACGCGATCGGCATCCCCGAGGCGTCCGTCCGCGCCCTCCTGGCGGGCTCGGACCTGCTCTGCCTGGGCTCGAAGGAGTTCGAGGACAGCGTGCGCGCCATCCGCGAGCACATCGTCGAGGCCGTACGCCAGGGCCGGCTGCCCGGCGAGCGGCTCGAAGAGGCCGCGTCGCGGGTCGACGGCCTGAAGGCGTGGCTCACCAAGGCCGGGAGCGCCGAGGTCGACCGCGTGGCCGGGCTGGCGGCCGCCCGCCGTGCCGTCCGCGTCACCGGCACCCCGTCGCTCGCCCCGAAGCCCCTCGTCGTCGAGTTCCAGGCGCCGTCGAACATCGCGGTCGGGCCGGTCCCGTGGGGTTTCGGTCCCTGGGTGCCGGACGTTCTGCGCGTCGACGCCGACCAGGCCGACGCCCGGGAACTCCTGGAACGTGCCCACGGGCGCTCGCTCGTCCTCGTCGTCCGTGACGCGCACCGGTACGCCGGGCACCGCGATCTGGTCACGGCACTGCTGGCCGCGCGCCCGGACGCCGTCCTGGTCGAGATGGGGCTACCGGTCTGGCGGCCGGAGGCGGTCCCCTACGTCGCGACGTACGGGGCCACGCGCGCCAACGCCCGGGCCGCCGCCGAGGCGATCGGCCTGCTCGAACCGGTGACCGGTGACGCCCTGACGTAGGAACCGGCCCGAAACAGGGCCCCGAAACGGGAGAGAATTCCCGAACGCCGATCGGAAAACGGGGATGCGTGGCGTGATCAGCTCCGTCGAGGCGGGATAATCGGACCATGCGATTGTCCGCCCGGGTCGATTACGCGCTCCGCGCGTCCGCCGAGCTGGCCGTCGGCGGCGAACGCCCCGTGACGGCCGTCCAGCTGGCTGAGGCACAACAGATCCCCCCGAAGTTCCTGGAGAACATCCTCAGCCAGCTGCGCCGTTCGGGTCTGGTCCGTAGCCAGCGCGGTCCGGAGGGCGGCTACTGGCTCGCCCGCCCGGCGGACCAGATCTCGCTGGCCGACATCATCCGGGCCATCGACGGCCCGCTGGTCGGCGTGCGCGGGGAGCGACCGGAGCACCTGGGGTACGAAGGACCGGCCCGCGCGCTGCAGACCGTCTGGATCGCCCTGCGCGCCAGCGAGCGGGCGATCCTCGAGCAGGTGACCCTCGCCGACGTGGCCTCCGGCGAGCTGCCGCCCGCCGTGCAGAAGCTGACCGAGGACCCGGCCGCCTGGGACTCCCCCGCCTTCCGGAGTTAATCCGGGTGCCCGAGGGAGACGTCGTCTGGGCGGCCGCCAAGCGGCTGCACGCGGCGCTCTCCGGGCGTGTCCTCACCCGCAGCGACTTCCGGGTGCCGCGCTACGCCACCACCGACCTGACCGGCCGTTCGGTCCTCGAGACGGTCTCCCGCGGCAAGCACCTGCTCACCCGGGTCGAGGGCGACGTGACCGTGCACACGCACCTGCGGATGGAGGGGACCTGGCGGATCCGGCGGGCCGGCCCGCCGCCCCCGCGGAACCACCGTCTCCGGCTCGTCCTGGCGAACACCGAGTGGCAGGCGCTCGGGTACTCCCTCGGCGTGGTCGAGGTCGTGCGCACCTCGCACGAGGACCGCGTCGTCGGCCACCTCGGGCCGGACCTGCTCGGCCCGGACTGGGACGCGGCCGAGGCGGTGCGCCGCCTGCTGGAGCGCCCGGAGCGGGCGATCGGCGAGGCGCTGCTCGACCAGACCCGCCTGGCGGGCATCGGCAACGTCTACAAGGCGGAGGTGCTGTTCCTGCGGGGCGTGGACCCGTGGCGCCCCGTCGGCGAGGTGCCCGGCCTGGACGCGCTCGTCGAGCTCGCCCGGCGGCTGCTCGACCTCAACAAGGATCACCCCGACCAGATCACCACGGGCGAACGCCGGCCGGGCGCGCAGCACTGGGTGTACGGCCGGGCCCGCCGCCCCTGCCGGCGCTGCGGCACGCCCATCCGGCGGGCCGACCAGGGCGACCGGCCCGAGGAGCGGATCACCTACTGGTGCCCCTCCTGCCAGCCGGGGCCGGGCGCGCCGTCCTGAACGACCATGGCGGCGGAGACGCTCCGCCGCCATTCGATGTGGCGGGTTCCTCGCCCGCCGCGTCGCGCGCTCAGCGCTGGGCCTCGAACATCCAGTGCTGCTTCTCCAGGTCCTGCGCGATGTCGATGAGCAGGTCCTGGGAGACCAGGTCCGAGTCGTCCGTCGTCTCAATGCGGTCGCGGAACCGCTGGATCATCTGGGCGAGCAGGTCCGTGATCGCCGCGATCACCTTGTCGTCCTGCAGATGGCCGGCGTCCAGCTGGTGGACCTTGGTCGTGTCGGCGACCGTCCGCGCCCGGCCGTCCGGGTGCACCCCGATCGCCACCGCCCGCTCGGCCACCGTGTCCGCGTGCGTACGGGCCACCTCGACGAGCTCGTCGAGCTGCAGGTGGAGCGAGCGGAAGTTGCGCCCGGTCAAATTCCAGTGCGCCTGCTTGCCCAGCAGGTGCAGATCGACGAGATCCACCAGCGACTCCTGCAGAACGGCACCGGTGACCTTGCGCGCGTCGTCGGAAAGCGGGCTCTTCACGGTCGACATCGCCGAGTCTCCTTCTCCAGTACAGGTCGATATCCCCTTGTCAGGGGCGACCCTTCCCGGGAAGGCACCCGGTAACCGTGTGACCCGGCTCCCGTCGGCCCGCCCACCGGCGGACGGGCCCGTAGACGGCACACGCCGGCGGACAGGCCCGGTAGACGGCACACGCCGGCGGACGGGCCCGTGGACGCCAAAGCCCCGGCCGCGGGCTTCCGCGACCGGGGCGCTGCGTGCGTTCGGGACGGCCGTCAGGCCGCGACCATGTCGGCGCGAAGCGCGCTCTCGATCGTCTCGGGGGTGGCGGGAATGGCGTCGGCCGAGATCGCCTCGCCGTCGAGCCGCTCGTGCTCCGGCGGCGCACCGGCCATCACCGGCTCCTGCTGCAGCTCGGCCAGCGCCAGCTGATCGGAGACGTCGCGCAGCACGTGCGAGAGGGGCACGCCGAGGGCTTTGCAGATCGAGGCGAGCAGCTCCGAGGAGGCTTCCTTCTGTCCCCGCTCAACCTCGGACAGATAACCCAGCGACACGCGTGCCGCCGCGGAAACTTCCCGGAGGGTACGGCCTTGGCGCAGCCGCAGCTGCCGGAGTACGTCGCCGAGCAGCTGACGAAGCAGGACCATGTCTCGCTCCCTCCGTGTGTCCTGACTCATCTACCGGTTCCACCGTACCTGTCTTCACGATGCACGTGGCAGACCGAAACTTTCATGTTCGCTTCGGACGTAACGCTGTAATCACCCCGGTTCTTCCCGGTTGCCCGCCGTGACGACCCAACCATCACTGGCTTCCAGTGTGAGCAGATGACGCCGCAGCAGGTCAAGTGCGTGGACGACCGTCATCCGCCGAATCGGGCCGCGGGCGCGCTCACCATCGCCGGCGACCGGCAGCCGGACCGAGCGGACCACCGGCGGACCACCGGCCTCGGCCACCCCGATGTGCACCGTGCCGACCGGCTGCCCGTCCTGCGGGTCCGGCCCGGCCACGCCGGTCACGGCAAGGCCGTAGGAGGCGCCCAGACGCTCACGGACCCCGGTGGCCATGGCGGCGGCGACGTCCGGATGGATGGCGCCGTGCGCGGCCAGCAGGTCCGCGGGAACGCCGAGAAGCGAATGTTTGAGAGGAGTCGCGTACGCGACCACACCTCCTAGGAACGTCGCGGACGACCCGGGCATTCCCGTGAGCTCCGCGCCGAGCAGGCCGCCCGTGAGCGACTCGGCCACCGCGACGGTGGCGTTCCGCGCCGCCAGCAGGCGATGGACGACGCGGTCGAGGTCGAGGTCCTCCTCGGCGTACACCGCGCCGCCGAGCAGGTCGCGTGCCATCGCGGCGGCCTCGGTGACCCGTTCCTCCCCGGCGGCCGTGATCCGCACCCGGACCTCGCCCGGCGACGGGTAATAAGCCAGCCGCACGCCGGGGAGCGCCTCGACCGGCGCGAGCCGCGCGGCGACCACCGACTCCCACACCGTGGCCGTGCGCAGCACGCGCGCCGCCACCGGGGTTCCGGTCAGCTCGGGCAGCACCTGCTCGTCGACGATGGCGCGCATCTCCTCCGGCACGCCGGGCACGGCGTACGCCACGCCGCCGTGGAGCTCCACGCGCAGGCCCGGCGCGGTCCCGGCCGGGTTGGGCAGCCGCCGGGCGCCCTCGGGGACGTCGGCCATCCGCAGCGCCGACTCCCCCATCGGCACGCCGCGCGTGACGGCCCGCTCGCGGATCCGGGCCTCCAGCGCCGGATCGCGGCGCAGGGCGACCCCCGCGGCGCGGGCGAGCGCGTCCCGCGTCACGTCGTCGGAGGTGCCGCCGAGACCGCCCGTGACGATGACGGCGTCCGCGCGCTCCAGGGCCTCCCGCAGCGCCGCGACGATCGTCTCGGTGTCGTCGGGGACGACGACGTCCCGGACGACCTCCACGCCCGCCTCCGTGAGGCGCCTGCCGAGCCACCCGGCGTTCCCGTTGGAGATGTCGCCGCGCAGGATCTCGTCACCGACGTTCAGCAGCTCGACTCGCACGCCCGTCCCTCCAGAGTCTCCATGCCTTGACGAGGTAGTCCAGGCCCGTCACCACGGTGACCACCGTCGCGGCCCCCATGACGACCCAGCGCAGCGGATCGATCGGGCCGGGCATGACGTACAGCCCGATCGCGATCACCTGCAGCATGGTCTTGAGTTTCCCGCCGCGGCTGGCGGCCATCACGCCGTACCGGATGACGACGAACCGCAGCACCGTGATGCCCAGCTCGCGGACGAGGATCGCGATGGTCACCCACCACCACAGCCGGCCGAGCAGCGAGAGCGCGACGAGCGCCGACCCGACGAGCGCCTTGTCGGCGATCGGGTCGGCGATCTTGCCGAAGTCGGTGATGAGGTTGCGCCGGCGGGCGAGCTCCCCGTCGACGCGGTCGGTGAGCGACGCCACGACGAACATCCCCAGCGCGGCGACCCGCCACCACGTGCCGTCGAGGAACAGCAGCCAGACGAAGAATGGGACGAGCACCAGGCGGACGACGGTCAGCAGGTTCGCGACGTTGAGCACGCCCGCCTGCGGGGCCGCCGGCGGGGGGAGCGGGTCGTCGCCGGCGGAGGCCGTCATGCGCCTTCCACGACGGCGAGGAGGTCGACGCCCATCGCCTCGACCACACGCGCGCGGACGATCCGCCCCACCGGCGCGTCGCCCTTGAGCGTCACCACGCCGTCGATCTCGGGCGCCTGGTGCGCGGCCCGCCCCTCGCCGGGCTCCTCGACCAGCACCTCCACCGTCGAGCCGATGCGCTCCTCGGCGCGCTGGGCGGTGAGCTCCTCCGCGAGCGAGGACAGGTCCGCGACACGGACGTCGATCTCGGCCGCGTCGAGCTTGCCGTCGAAACCGACCGCCTCGGTGCCCTCCTCGTCGGAGTAACCGAACACGCCGATCGCGTCGAGGCGGGCGGCGGTGAGGAACTGCGCCAGCTCCTCGACGTCCTCCTCGGTCTCGCCGGGGAAGCCGACGATGAAGTTGGAGCGCACGCCGGCCTCGGGGGCCAGGGCGCGGATCTGCTCGAGCAGCCCCAGGAACCGCTCGCGGTCGCCGAACCGCTTCATCCGGCGCAGCAGCGGCCCGCTGGCGTGCTGGAACGACAGGTCGAAGTACGGCGCGACGCCGGGCGTCGTCGCGATGGCCTCGATCAGCCCGGGCCGCAGCTCGGCGGGCTGCAGGTAGCTGACCCGGACCCGCTCGATCCCGGGAACGGCGGCGAGCTCGGGCAGCAGCGTCTCCAGCAGGCGGAGGTCGCCGAGGTCCTTGCCGTACGAGGTGGAATTCTCGCTGACCAGGACGATCTCGCGGACGCCCTGACCGGCCAGCCAGTGGGCCTCGTCCAGGACGTCGGTGGGCCGGCGCGAGACGTACGCGCCGCGGAAGGCCGGGATGGCGCAGAACGTACATCGCCGGTCGCAGCCGGAGGCGAGCTTGAGCGGGGCGGCGGGGCCACCGCCGAGGCGCCGGCGCAGCACGCGCGGGCCGCTCGCCGGGGCGACGCCCTCGGGCAGGTCCGGCGCGTCGAGGGCGGCCGGCGGATCACCGTGGCCCGGGACGTGGACGTCGGCCCCGGACCGCTGCACCGGGCTGAGCGGCAGCAGCTTGCGCCGGTCCTGCGGCGTGTGGGCCCGGTGCGGCCGGCCGGCGAGCACGTCGTCGAGGCGTTCGCCGATGGCGGCGTAGTCGTCGAAGCTCAGCACCGCGTCGGCCTCGGGCAGCGACTCGGCCAGCTCCGCGCCGTACCGCTCGGCGAGGCACCCGGCCGCCACGACGCGGGCGCCGGAGTCGGACGCCGCCAGCAGGGTGTCGATCGAGTCCTTCTTCGCGGCGTCGATGAAGCCGCAGGTGTTGACGAGGACGACCGAGGCGTCACCGGAGTCGTCGAGCGTCCAGCCCGCGCTCTCCAGGCGTGCCGCGAGCTCCTCGGAGTCGACCTCGTTGCGGGCGCAGCCGAGGGTGACGAGGGAGACGGTCCGGCGATCCGCCGAGTCGGTGGAATGGTCGGCGGTGGTCACGCGCGGCGCTCCCCTCTCGCGGGGCGCGTGCGGGGCGCGACCGCGGGCTCAGTACGCGGGGTGGACATGCCCCATACGGTACTGGCCCGCGGAAGACGGGTGGCCCTCAGCCTTTCTGCGGATCTTTCGGGCCGAGGTCGAGCCGGACGACCTGGCCGTCCTGACCGGGCGAGCCGACGTCCTTGCCGTTCACGGTGAGGCGCACTCCGCCGCCGTTGCCGATGACCAGGCGGATGTGCTTCTTGGCCGTCCACTCCTGGGACTGACCGGGGCGGATGACGCCGCTGAACAGCTGCTTGCCCTTGTCGTCCTGGACGCTGAGCCAGCTCGCCCGCTTCGCCTTGAGGCGTACGGTGACCTCTTTGCGGGGCGCCTGGGCCACGGCTGCGGTGTGCGAGGGGCGGACGGTCGCCGACGGGGTCGCGGCGGGCGCGGCGGCCCGTTCGGCGGTCTTGTGCCGGTCCGGTCCCGTGACGACCCGGAAGATCCCGTACGCCACGATGAGGACCAGGGCGGCGGCCATGGCGGCGCTCCAGTTCGGCGAGCGCCGCTCCAGGATCTTGACCGGGGTCTTCGCCTCGAAGGCCAGCCGGGCCGAGATGGCCTGCGGCGCGCCCCCGTGCGCGTCGTCGTACTCCTGGACCAGCGGCTCGGGGTCGATCCCCGTGGCGCGCGCGATGCTGCGGATGTGGCCGCGGGCGTAGAAGTCCCCGCCGCACATGCTGTAGTCGTCGCGCTCGATGGCCTGGATCACCGTCTCGCGGATCCGGGTCCGGCCGGCGACCTGCGGGACGCTGAGGCCCGCCTCCTGGCGGGCCTTCGCGAGGGTGCCACCGATCGTCACGACACGCCTCCTGGGAACCTCGTGGCGGTGTTCAGGTCCACGCCGCCGAGTCGCCTCCCCGATCCGTGATCAGTCTATGAAGACGGGGCGTGAGAAGCGATGTGCAACGCGCAATAAGTCAGCTACCCCAAGATCTCGATCGCTACTCTCCGCGCAGGGATGCCAGCACACCGGGTAGATCGTCGGGTTTGACCAGGACGTCACGTGCCTTCGACCCCTCGCTGGGCCCCACTATGTCCCGGCTTTCCAGCAGGTCCATGAGGCGTCCGGCCTTCGCGAAGCCGACGCGCAGCTTCCGCTGCAACATCGAGGTCGAGCCGAACTGCGTCGAGACGATCAACTCGGCCGCCTGGATCAGCAGCTCCAGGTCGTCGCCGATGTCCTCGTCGATCTCCTTCTTGCGCGTCTCCCCGGCGGCGACGTCCTCGCGGTAGTCGGGCTCGGCCTGCTTCTTGCAGTGCTCGACGACCTCGTGGATCTCCTTCTCGGAGACGTAGGCGTTCTGCAGGCGCATGGGCTTGCTCGCGCCCATCGGCAGGAACAGCGCGTCACCCTGGCCGACCAGCTTCTCGGCGCCCGGCTGGTCGAGGATGACGCGGCTGTCGGCGAGGCTGGAGGTCGCGAACGCCAGCCGCGACGGGACGTTCGCCTTGATCAGGCCGGTGACGACGTCGACGCTGGGCCGCTGCGTGGCCAGCACCAGGTGGATCCCCGCCGCGCGGGCCAGCTGGGTGATGCGCACGACCGAGTCCTCGACGTCACGGGGCGCGACCATCATCAGGTCGGCCAGCTCGTCGACGATCACGAGGAGATAGGGGTACGGCTGGTAGACGCGCTCGCTGCCCGGCGGCGCGGTGAGCTTACCCGCGACGACGGCCTTGTTGAAGTCGTCGATGTGGCGGTACCCGGAGGCGGCGAGGTCGTCGTAGCGGCGATCCATCTCGCCGACCACCCACTGCAGCGCCTCGGCGGCCTTCTTGGGGTTGGTGATGATCGGCGTGATCAGGTGCGGGATGCCGGCGTACGAGGTGAGCTCGACGCGCTTGGGATCGACGAGGACCATGCGGACCTCGTCCGGCGTCGACCGCATGAGGATCGAGGTGATCAGGCCGTTGATGCACGTCGACTTACCGGCGCCGGTGGCGCCCGCGATGAGCATGTGCGGCATCTTGGCGAGGTTGGCCACGACGGTGCGGCCCTCGACGTCCTTGCCGAGGCCGACGACCATCGGGTGGTGGTCGTTCGCCGCCACCGGGGACCGCAGGATGTCGCCCAGGCTGACGATGTCCTTGTCGGTGTTGGGGATCTCGACGCCGATCGCGGACTTGCCGGGGATCGGGGAGATGATCCGCACGTCGGCGCTCTTCACGGCGAGCGCGATGTTCTTGGCCAGCGCGGTGATCCGCTCGACCTTGACGGCGGGGCCGAGCTCGATCTCGTACCGGGTGATCGTCGGGCCCCGCGTGAAGCCGGTGACCTGGGCGTCGATGTTGAACTGGTCGAGCACCTCGGACAGGGCGTTCACGACGACGTCGTTGGCCTTGGTACGCGGTTTGACGACCGATCCGGCCTTCAGAACACCGGGTGCCGGCAGCGTGTAGGACCCGTCGCCCGGCGGCGACGTCGACAGGGTGAGCTGCTCGGTGATCCGCGGCGCCGGCGTCGGGTCCGGCGGCGCCGGGATGGCCGGCGGCTCCGGAGGCTCCAGCAGCTCGTCGGCGAGGCTCGGCCGGTCGTCCTCCTCGAAGATCTCGTCGGCCCGGACGACCTTGGTCTCGGCCATGACCGGCGTGTCGTACGGCTGGTGGTGCTCGCCGACCTCGACCTCGGTCTTGCGGGACCGTTTCCCATTCTTTGCGGTCTTTCGCCCCGGCTCCGGCTCGAGATCCAGCGCCTCCGCCTCGCGCAGCAGCATCCGGTCGCGCAGCTCCATGAGCCGGTCCGGCACCCGGTGCACGGGCGTCGCGGTCACCACGAGAACGCCGAAGCCGACCAGCAGCAACTGCAGCGGGACCGCGACGAAGGCGGTGACGGTGCTGGTGAGGGGCGCGGACAGCAGCCAGCCGAACAGGCCGCCGCTGCCTTGCAAGGCGTGCTCGCCCGCGCTGGGGTACGGCGTGCCGTGCGCGATGTGCACGATGCCGACGATTCCGCCGACCAGGGCCGCGCAGCCGATGAGGATGCGGCCGACGTCGCCGTTGCGCTCGGGGTGGCGCAGCAGCCGCCAGGCCGGCAGCAGGCAGATCAGCGGCAGCACCATGGCCAGCGAGCCCAGGCAGTCGCGGATCAGCCGGCCGAGGTTCTTCAGCACCCACGTCTGCGGGTCGAACCAGGTCGCCGCGGCCAGGACGATGGCCAGGCCGAGGAAGGCGAGGCCCTGTCCGTCCCTGCGGTGCTCCACGTCCAGCTCGCGGGCGCCGCGCCCGAAGGCCCGCGCCAGCCCGCCGACGCCCCGCGCCAGAAGCAGCCACACCTGGGCCACGAACTGCCAGAAGCCGAGGAACAGGGTGCTGATCGGGTCGGGCCGCTGCGGGGCGCGGGAACGCGCCGCCGGCCGGGACGCGGCCGGTGCGCGCTTGCGCGCGTTGGACGAGCGCGCCGGGGTCTTCGCGGCCGATGCCCTGCCCCCGGCCGCCGGTTTACGGGCGGCGGGCCTTCGCGCCGTGCCGCCACGCGTACCTGAGGAGGAGCCCTTCGCACCTCCGGGCGTACGTGTGGCCATGATGGCGAGACTAGCGGCGGCCCGCCCGCTCGCCGGTGAACCTCGCCGTACGGCGTGTCGCCGGCCGGCGGTCGGGCGAACCGAACCGCCCCGTCCCGTCCCCGCCCCACCTGCCGAACCGCCCGGTCCCGTCCAGGCCCCACCTGCCGAACCGGTCCGGTCCGTGTGGACCGGACCGGTTCGCGGGCGCGATCAGACCTCGACGATCACCGGGATGATCATCGGGCGGCGGCCGAAGGTCTCGTTGACCCAGCGGCCCACCGCGCGGCGTACGAGCTGCCGGAGCTGGTGGATGTCGTTGATGCCGTCGGCGGCCGCGGTGTCCAGGACATCCTCGATGCGCGGGATGACCGGCTCGAAGCTGTCGATGCCGGCCCCACGCGCGTGGATCTCCGGGCCGCCGAGGGGCTTGCCGCTCTCGGAGTCGACCACGACGACGATGGAGACGAAGCCCTCGTCGCCGAGGATGCGGCGGTCCTTCAGCGACGTCTCGGTGATCTCACCGACCGACAGGCCGTCGACGTAGACGTACCCGGCGCGGACGGCTCCGGCGACCTGCGCCTTGCCGTCCACCAGGTCGACCACCACGCCGTCCTCGGCGATGATGATGTTCTCGTGGGGGACGCCGGTGAGCTCGGCCAGCCGGGCGTGCGCGCGCAGGTGACGCCACTCGCCGTGGACCGGCATGAAGTTGCTCGGCCGGGTCATGTTCAGGACGTACAGCAGCTCACCGGCCGGGGAGTGGCCGGAGACGTGCACGAGCGCGTTGCCCTTGTGCACGACCCGCGCGCCCCAGCGGGTGAGGCCGTTGATGACGCGGTTGACGGCGTTCTCGTTACCGGGGATGAGGGACGACGCGAGGATCACCGTGTCGCCCTCCTCGATCCGGATCTGGTGGTCCCGGTTGGCCATCCGCGACAGCGCCGACATCGGCTCGCCCTGTGAGCCGGTGCAGACCAGCACCACCTTGTCCGCGGGCAGGTTGTCGATCTCCTTCTGGTCGACCATGATCCCGCCGGGCACGTTGAGGTAGCCCAGGTCCCGGGCGACGCCCATGTTGCGCACCATCGACCGGCCGACGAGGCAGACCTTGCGGCCGCAGGCGTGCGCGGCGTCCAGGACCTGCTGGACACGGTGGACGTGCGAGGCGAAGCAGGCGACGATGACGCGCTTCTCCGCCACGCGGATCACGTCGCTCAGGACGACGCCGATGTCGCGCTCGCTGGTGACGAAGCCGGGGACCTCGGCGTTGGTGGAGTCCGACAGGAGAAGGTCGATGCCCTCGGCGCCGAGGCGGGCGAACCCGCCGAGGTCGGTGAGCCGGCCGTCCAGCGGCAACTGATCCATCTTGAAGTCGCCGGTGGCCAGGACCAGGCCCGCCGGCGTACGGATCGCGACCGCGAGGGCGTCGGGGATGGAGTGGTTGACCGAGAGGAACTCGCAGTCGAACGGTCCAAAGGACCGCTGGTCGCCCTCGGCGACGCGGACCAGGACCGGCTTGATGCGATGCTCGGCGAGCTTGGCCTCCAGCAGCGCGAGGGTCAGCCGCGAGCCCACGACGGGGATGTCCGGCCGCTCGCGCAGCAGGTACGGCACGGCGCCGATGTGGTCCTCGTGTCCGTGGGTGAGGACCACCGCGTCGACGTCGTCGAGACGGTCCCGGATGTAGTCGAAGTCCGGCAGGATCAGGTCGACGCCGGGCTGCTCGGTCTCGGGGAACAGCACGCCGCAGTCGACGATCAGCAACCGGCCGTCGTACTCGAAGACCGTCATGTTGCGGCCGATCTCGCCGAGGCCGCCGAGCGGCACGATGCGCAGGCCGCCCTGGACGAGCGGTCGCGGCGCACCGAGACCGGGATGCGGATGACTCATCGCCACGCCCCTTCGCGGGTTCGCACGGGGGCGTGGTCATGCGCGTTGGTCACGCGCCCTCCTACCTATTCAGCGGCTCGCCTCTCCGGCGATGCCTGGGGAACCTGTGGTCCGCTCACGGACCCTCCACGATCTTGACGCCGCCGGCGATGAGGTCCTCGCGCAGCGCGGCGGTGAACTCCGGCGTCGCGTCCACCAAGGGCGGGCGGACGGTGCCGCCGGGCAGCCCGAGCAGGGACAGCGCGGCCTTGGTGGCGATGACGCCCTGGGTGCGGGTCATGATGGCGGTGATGACGGGCACGAGCCTGCGGTGGATCTCCGTGGCGCGCCGGACGTCGCCGCCGAGGAACGCGTCGATCATCTCGCGCAGGTCGGCGCCGACGACGTGGCCGACCACGCTCACGAACCCGACGGCGCCGACCGACAGCCACGGCAGGTTCAGCGCGTCGTCACCGGAGTAGAAGGCCAGGTCCGTCTCGGTCATCAGCCTGGAGGCCCCGAACAGGTCGCCCTTCGCCTCCTTCACCGCGACGATGCGCGGGTGGCCGGCGAGCCGCAGCAGCGTCTCGGGCGCGATGGCCGTACCGGTACGGCCGGGGATGTCATAGAGCATCACCGGCAGGCCGGTCGCGTCGGCCACGGTGGCGAAGTGGCGCGCGAGTCCTTCCTGCGGCGGCTTGTTGTAGTACGGGGTGACGACCAGGAGGCCGTGGGCGCCGGCCTGCTCGGCCTGGCGCGCCAGGCGCAGCGTGTGCTCGGTGTGGTTCGTGCCGACGCCGGCGACGATCGTCGCGCGGTCGCCGACCGCCTCGAGGACCGTGCGCAGCAGGCGGTCGTCCTCCTCGTCGCTCGTCGTCGGCGACTCCCCCGTCGTCCCGCTGATGACGAGGCCGTCGTTGCGCTGCTCGTCCACCAGGTACGCGGCCAGACGCGCCGCCCCGTCGTAGTCGATGGTGCCGTCGGCGGCCATGGGGGTGACCATCGCGGTCAGCATCCGCCCGAAGGGCGCGGATTCGTCACGTCCCTGCGGCAGGGCGTTCGTGCTGGGTGCCATGTTCCGAACTTACCGGGCATCGGCGGTGGCCGGGAGCCGCGGGGACCTCCGTGTCGCCCCGCCCGGCCCTCGTCCCGGAGCGCGGGACGGCCCGTGCCGGCGGGCCCTCGGACCCGCCGGTACGGCCGTGACGAGGAAGACGCCGCCAGAACACGCTCGGGGGTACGCGTTCTGACGACGTCACCTTCAGCATCGGAATTCAGAAAACCGGCGTTACCGGAGAACCTTGACGGCCTCTCGTACGTTGGAGTGATTGGGACGGGGTTCCGCCGGGGTCTGGCGGGGCTGGCGGAGCTCCTCCCGGCGGAGGATGCGCGCCTCGGTGGCAGGGGTCTGGGGCTCTCCGCGCCGGTCACCCACCCGACCGGCGCACCGGCCACCGAGGCGCGCGCATCCGCGCCTTCGCCCGCCCGTCAGGCGTCCTGCCGGGCGTCGAGATGCTCACGCAGCTTCAGCTCGAGCTCTTCCCTGCTCGGCGCGCGCAGGCACTCGTTGCGGCGTACCGCCCACCAGTGCCCTGAACCCCCGAGCCCGAACCGCCAACCGGAGTAAACGGCCGTCAGCTGCTGCAGCTGAAGGGCCGTCCCCTGGACAGTGTCCTCCATGTGCATCTCTCCCGAACCTCCCACACCGCCAGCCGAGGCGATCCGCGCCACGGTCGCCGGAAATCCTTCCCCGCGTGAGGACGAATCGACCACATGGCCGCGAGCGGTCAGGAGGCCTGCGGGGAAGGTGCTTCACCTGCGAAGACGAGTCATTTAATCAGCTTTTGCGGCATGTATCGCAAGGGTCAGATTTAGTTGTCCGCCGGCGTCCCGCCCGCACTGACGGACGGTTGCCGCGCGCGTACGGTGGGAAGTGGCCGTACGTCCGCCTGCGCGTTCTCGCCCGGACAAGAGTCAGCGCGGTCCACCCGGGCGCCCGGCGCGCCTCCCCTCATCCGGGTCGGCGCGGTTCACCCAGCCACCCGGCGCGGTACGCCGCCCACTCCCGGTCGTCCGTCGTCCAGTCGGCGTAGATCGCGACTCCGTACGGCCGCCGGGGCGGGCGGCGCAGCCGCGCGACGCCCTGCCGCACACCGCGCAGCGCGGTGGGCAGGTCCTCGGCCCACGGGGTCGGCGACCGGTAGGTGGGCACCCCCATGAACACGGTCACGCGGTCCCCGATCAGCGAGAGCGTCCGCTCGGTGTGGTGGGCGAAGTGCCATCCGGCGAGCGCCCGGGTCGGCGCCTCCGAGTCGTACGTCATGATCGCCACCTGGTCGACGCGGTCCGCGACCGCCGTCAGGTACGCCGCCGTCGGGCGCGGCGGATAGTGGGCCGCCCCGCGCGGCAGCACGAGGCGGAACAGCGGCTCTGTCCGGTCGGTGAGCCCCGGCTGCTCCAGCGCGACCGACAGCAGCCGCCCGCGGGCCCGGGTGAGCTCCCGGGTGCGCGTCAGGAGGTCGAGGAAGTCCCGGTCACCGGGGTAGACCGGCTCGATGTCGTAGTGGATGCCGGCGAAGCCCGTGTCCAGGAGGGCGCGGTCGGTGTCCAGGATGTTCGCCCGCGTCGCCGCCGCGCGCAGGTTCAGGGGGCCGCCGCCGGAACGCTCGACCTGCCCGACGTACGCCTGGGCGCGCACGCCCGGCGCGAGCCGGCGCAGCGCCGCGAGCAGTTCTCCCGCGTGGGCGTACCGCGCCGGCGGGATCCTCCCGTCCCCGGTCAGCGGGCCGACGTGGAAGAAGACGTCGGTGATCCGGCCCCGGGCGAGGGTGCCGGCGAGCGCGCGATACTCGCCCTCGGTGTGCGCGTCCCCCGCCCACTGGTGCCGGGCCCACAGCGCGTTGGCGGTGCCGCCGTACACCGGCGGTTCCGGCTGCCAGCGGAACCAGGCGTACCCGAAGAAGATCACCGATGCGCCGAGCAGGGTCGCGCAGACCCACGCCACCGCGCGGACGAGTCGCCGCGTCATGCCCCTCCTTGATCAGGAGTTCGGACGCCCTGGACCGCCCGCGGGTTCGCCGAGGCGCGTGATCAGCGTTCGGCGGCGCCGGCCCGGCACGTACGGTCGGCGCCGGCCGAGGTCAGCTCGGCTCGGACCGCAGGCGGGCGAGCGTCTCCGGCGTCAGCCGCCGGGCCAGCGTCTCGAGCAGGGCGGTGACCTCGGCGACCTCCTCGGGTTCGTCGGTGCCGAGGGCGGCGGCGAGGGCGCCGTCGATGGTCGTCGCGCGGACCACCGACACCCGTTCGGACGCCTGGGGCGCCTGCCGGACGAGCATCCGCCGCCGGTCCCGGGGGTCGGGCTCCGTCACGACGGACCCGGCCTCGCGCAGGCGGGCGACGGAGCCTGAGACCTGGCTCTGCGGCAGGCCCGTGCGGGCGGCGATCTCGCCGATCGCGCTGCCGGGGTGCGCCAGGATGTCGCTCGCCACGATCAGGACCGTCCGGACGCTGGTCGAGTACTCCGGCAGCCCCTCGGTCGGCATGGCCTCTTCGCCGATCTTCATCAGCGTCCTGCCCAGCAGGAACAACTCAACTCCGTTCACCCGGCGAGAATACATCGGAAAAGATGCATCTATCTTGATACATCTGTTTCGATGGTTTACGGTCGTGATCATCGACCTGATCGAAGGAGCGCACATGAAGACCGCCACCTCCGCCGTTCCGGGAGCCACGCTGTACTACGAGATCCGCGGCGCCGGCCCGCTGCTGCTCGTCCTCCAGGGCGGCGACGGCGACGCGGGGCGCAACGCCGACCTCGTCCGCCGGCTCGCCGACGACTACACCGTGGTCACCTACGACCGCCGGGGGCTGTCCCGCAGCCGCCTCGACGACCCCGAGGCACCGGTGACGCTGGAGACCCACGCCGACGACGCCCACCGCCTCCTCGCCGAGCTCACCGACCGCCCGGCCCTGCTGTTCGGCTCCAGCTTCGGCGCCCTCGCCGGCCTCATGCTGGCGCGCCGCCACCCCGAGCAGGTCGACACGCTGGTGGCCCACGACCCGGCCACCGCCCGCCTCCTGGACGACGCCGGAGTGGCCCGGATCACCGGGGAGCTCGCCGACCTCGACGAGATCTACCGCCGCGACGGCGTCCTCGCCGCGCTGAAGCGCCTCGGCGAGATCGTCGCCGCCGACTTCACCGACCGCGAGCCCGACGCGGGCCTCCCCGAGCCGCCCGACGCCCAGCGCCTCGCCAACCTGGAGTTCTTCTTCTCCCGCGACGTCACCGCGATGGTCGAGGCACCGTTCTACCCGGCCGACGCCACCGCGCTGAAGGAGTCGCCGGTGCGGGTCGTCACGGCCGCCGGCCGCGCCTCCCGGCGCATCTGGAACTACGACTGCGCCCAGGCGCTGGCCGCCCTCCTCGGAACCGAGATCGTCGAGTTCCCCGGCGGCCACACCCTCTCCACCCACCCGAAGGCGTTCGCCGCCCGCCTCCACGAGGTCCTCACCGACCGCGGATGAGCGCTCCCGCGTACGGCGGCGGGCACGACGCTCGGTAAAAACTCGCGATCCCGTCCCTTTCGGCGCGGTTTGCCGCCTTCCGCGGGAACCTTTGCCGAGCGTTCCGGTGGGTTCGCCGTCAGCCCTTCCCGGCCGCGCCGTGCGGCACCGCCTCGGAGGCGCCCGCCGGGCGGGCCGGGGCGGCGGCGCGCGCGACACGGGCCCGCTGGGCGACGAGGACGCAGACCAGCACCCCGGCCGCCGCGGCGACCGTGCTCACACCGGCGGCCTCGCCGAGCAGCAGCCACGACCAGAGGAGGGTGAGCAGCGGCTGGGCGAGCTGCACCTGACTCGCCCGCGCCACCCCGGCCTTCGCGAGCCCGGCGTACCAGGCGAAGAACCCGAGGAACATCGACACACCCGACACGTACGCCAGACCGGCCACCACCGCGCCACTCCAGTGCGCCGTGGTCTCCGCGAACAGCACCACCGTGACCGGCACCGTGATCGGGGCCACGAGGACGAGCGCCCACGACACCACCTGCGGGCCGGGCATCTCACGGGCCAGCCGGCCGCCCTCGGCGTATCCCAGGCCGCAGGTCACCAGCGCGCCGAACAGCAGCGCGTCGGCGAGTGAGAAGCGCCCCACCCCGTTCCGGAGGGTGAACGCCACGACGAACGCCGCACCCGCCAGGCTCGCCGCCCAGAAGACGGGAGAGGGACGCTCACCCGCCCGCACGACGGCGAAGACGGCGGTCGCCACGGGGAGCAGGCCGACCACCACGGCGGCGTGGGACGAGGAGGACCCGTGGGCCAGGGCGAGCGTGGACAGGACCGGGAACCCGAACACGATGCCGAGGGCGACCACGGCCAGGGAGGCCCACTGACGTCCCCGTAGCCGCCGGGCCCGCATCAGCCGCAGCGCGACGGCGGCGAGGACCGCGGCGATCCCGGCCCGCCCGATGCCGATCAGGTACGGGTCGAGGCCGCGCAGGGCGAACTCGGTGGCCGGAAGCGTGAAGGAGAAGGCGAGGACGCCGAGCGCCGCGGCGCCGAACCCCGCGGGCAGCGCTACCGCGCTCCGGAGCGTAGCGTTATCCTGATTTCTCATGAACAACGATAGCAGTATCGCCGGTCTCGCCCAGGAGCTGCGGGCCGAGATCGCGAGACTGCGCCCTGGCGACCGGCTGCCCTCCAGCCGGTCGCTGATGAGCCGGCACCAGGTCAGCCCCGTCACCGTCGCCCGCGCGATCCGGCTGCTCGCCGCCGAGGGCCTCCTCGTCGCCCGGCCCGGCAGCGGCACGTACGTCGCCGAGCGGCCGCGGCCGGCACCGGCCGAGCCGGCGGATCTGGACTGGCAGGCGGTGGCCCTCGGCGACCGCACCGTCGACGCGGAGGGCGTGGTGGGTCTGCTCTCCCAGGCGCCCGAAGGAGTGATCGCGCTCAGCGGCGGCTATCTGGCGCCCGCCCTGCAGCCCGTACGGGCGCTGGCCGCGGCGGCCGCGCGGGCGGCCCGCCGGCCGGACGCGTGGGAGCGCCCGCCCCTCTGGGGCCTGCGCGACCTGCGCGAATGGTTCGCCCGTACGGCGGGCGGCGACGTCACCGCGGCCGACGTGACCATCACCAGCGGCGGGCAGAGCGCGATCGGCCTGATCCTGCGCGCCCTGCTGCCGCCCGGCGCCCCGCTCCTCGTCGAGTCGCCGACCTACCTCGGCGCGCTCGCCTCGGCACGCGCCGCCGGACTGCGGCCCGTGCCGGTGCCGATCGACGACCAGGGCCTGCGCACCGACCTGCTGGCCGACGCGTTCGCGGCGACGGGAGCGCGTGCGCTGTTCTGCCAGCCGACGTTCCACAACCCCACCGGCACGGTGCTGTCGCGCCCGCGCCGCGAGCAGGTCCTGGACGTCGCCCGCGCGGCGGGCGCGTTCGTGGTCGAGGACGACTACAGCCGTCACCTGGCGATCGACCCGCCTCCCCCGCCCCTCGTCGCCTCGGACCGGGACGGCCGGGTCGTGCACATCGCGTCACTCACCAAGATCACCGCGCCGAGCCTGCGGGTCGCCGCCGTGATCGCCCGGGGAGCCGTCGCCGAGCGCATCCGTTCGGCGCAGGTCGTCGAGTCGTTCTTCGTCGCCCGCCCGCTCCAGGAGACCGCCCTGGAGCTGGTCACCTCCTCCGCCTGGCCGCGCCACCTGCGCACCGTCGGAGAGGAGCTGCGCCGGCGGCGTGACGCGCTCACCACCGCGCTCGCGGCGGCCGGCCTGCGCCCCGCCGTCCGGCCGCACGGGGGCCTGCACCTGTGGGTCGGCCTGCCGGAGGGCGTCGACGACGTCGCGCTCGCCGAGGCCGCGCTGCGGGCCGGCGTCCTGGTCAGCCCCGGACGCCGGTACTTCCCGGCGGAATCGCCGAGGCCGCGCGTGCGGCTGAGCTACGGAACGGCGGCCGGCGAGACGGAACTCGCCGAAGGCGCCGCCCGCTTCGCCCGGATCCTGGCCGCGACGGCCCGCTAGAACCCGTCTCGACGCGGCGCTTCGAGACGGCCGTGGCGCCCGCCCACCACCGGTGATGGAAGTACGCTGGTGTCGAGACGGAGGGCGCGTGAGTCAGCGGAGTGAGCGAACCACGGGACCGGCGCCTCTGGTCGCTCCCCCGGCGAAGGAGGGCGCCTCGGCGCTGCTGCTGCGGGACTTCGTCAACACGTACGACGTCGACTGCGACATCGACGACTTCGGCGCGCCCTGTGACCTCGGCGACTGGCTGGTCGAGCGCGGGCTGGCGCCGTCCGGCGCCCGCGCGGACGACTCCGACCTGGCGCTGGCGGTGGCCCTCCGCGAAGGTCTCCGGGCCGCGATGCTCGGCCATCACGAGCCGGGCGCGGCGGGTCCGCCCGCCGACCTGGACCGGATCCTGGCCGCGCTCCCCCTGCGCGTGTCCCTGACCGGCCCGGCGCTGCTCCCCCTGGTGGGCGGCGTCCGCGGCGGGCTCGCGGCCATCGCGGCGGCGGTCATGCGGAGCGTCGCCGAGGGCGACTGGACCCGGCTGAAGGTCTGCCGTGAGACGACGTGCCGGTGGGCGTTCCTCGACACCTCGAAGAACCGCTCCCGCAGCTGGTGCTCGATGCGGATGTGCGGCAACCGCACGAAGACCCGTGCGTACCGCGCCCGCCGCCGCGCCGCCGCCACCGGCACCGGCACCGGCACCGGCACCTGACGCTTCGCGTACCGCCGGGGGTTCTGGTCGTCCACCCGACCAGGACCCCCGGCCGGGACCGAGGCTCAGTGGCGCGGGGACGATACGGTCGTCGCGTCGGAGAAGTGTGACAGGAGCGGGGGTCGAGGCACCGGTGGGCGTGGTGGGGGTGCGTGCGGCATATCCGGGAGACGTGGCCGCCGTCGCGGAGATCCAGGTACGGGCCTGGCGCGAGGGGTACCCCGGCGTCATCCCCGAGGCGGCGCTGGCCGAGATGACCGCCCCGGAGGCGGTCGCCCTGTGGCGGGATCGCTGGACGGAGGCCGTGGCCGCGCCGCCGAGCCCGCGGCACCGGCTCCTGGTCGCCGTGGACGAGGGCGTGATCACCGGGTTCGCCGCGCACGCCCCGGCCGGGGACCCCGATCAGGACCCGCAGACGACGGGCGAGCTGCTCACCCTGCTGGTCGACCCGGCTCACGGGCGCGCCGGGCACGGCAGCCGCCTGCTCGCCGCCACCGTCGACCACCTGCGCGAGGACGGCTGCACGACGGCCGTCGCCTGGGTGTTCGCCGCCGACGACGTCCTCCGGGGCTTCCTGTCCTCGGCGGGCTGGGCGCCGGACGGGGCGCACAGCAAGGTCGACATGGGCGAGCCGGTCGCGATGGTGCGCCTGCACACCGCCCTCGTCTGAGCGGAGCGCCGCCGCCCGGCCGGAGCCGGGCGGCCACACCCGCAGGCCGGCCCCGCGTCCAGGCCGACCCCGTGTCGCCGGGTCGGATGTCGCCACGATGAGGCAGGGCACCCGCCGACCGAGGCCGGCTCGCCGCGAAGCCCTACTCCGGGCGGTCGAGGGTCCAGTCGATCTCCGGCTCCCCGGCGTCGGCCAGGGCCTTGTTGACCGCGCTGAAGGGCCGGCTGCCGAGGAAGCCGCGAGGGTTCATCGGGCTGGGGTGCCCGGCCTCGAACACCACGTGCCGCGCGCCGGTGACCAGGTCGCGCTTCTTGCGGGCGTAGGCGCCCCAGAGCACGAACACGACCCGGTCGCTCTTGGCGTCCAGGGCCCGGATCACGGCGTCGGTGAACTCCTCCCAGCCCTTGCCCGCGTGGGAGCCCGCCTTTCCGGCGCGCACGGTCAGCACCGAGTTGAGCAGGAGCACGCCCCGCTCGGCCCACGGCGTGAGGTCCCCGGTCTTCGGGACGGGGACGCCGAGGTCGTCGTGGAGCTCCTTGAACACGTTGCGCAGGGACGGCGGGATCCGCACGCCCGGCCGCACGCTGAAACTGAGCCCGTGCGCCTGGCCCGCGCCGTGGTAGGGGTCCTGCCCGAGGATGAGCACCCGGGCGTCGTCGGGCGCGCACAGGCGGAAGGCGCTGAACAGGTCGGACTGCGGCGGGTAGACGGTGCCCGCGGCGTACTCCGCGGCCACGAAGTCGCTCAGCCGCCGGGTGGCGTCGGGGTCGAGCAGCGGCTCCACGCGCTCACGCCAGGCGTCGGGAAGGAGCTCCAGCAGGTCGAAGGACATGCGCGGCAACCTAACATCGCGCGCGGACAGATTCCGCCGCTCCGCTCCTTGCCGTGTTCACGCCATCCGCGGGTGCTCCCGCGGCGCGGGTCAGAGGCGTTCGGTGCCGGCGCCGGCCGGGCCGGCCAGGGCGTCGTCCTCCGACTGGAAGCGCTCCTCGGTGGCGAGGAGGAAGTCGCGGACGATCCGTTCGTCGGCCGGGGGCAGGTGGTCGAGCATCGGCTCCATCTCGCGGCCGGCCGCGTCCTGCGCCTGCCGGAGCTGACGGCGTCCGGTCTCGGTGAGCGCGAGGCGGACGAGGCGGCGGTCGGCGACGTCCCGGCGCCGTTCGATCCAGCCCGAGCGCTCGAGGTGGTCGACCGTGTGGTTGAGTGTCGAGGGGGCCACGCCGCAGCGCCTGGCGAGTTCGCGCTGGGTGAGCGCCGATCCCCGTTCGAGGGAGGCGAGGACGGCGAGGCCGTGGGGGGTCAGGCCGTAGCCGCCCATGAGCCGTTGCCAGTGCATGGCGACGAGGTGACCGGCGACGGCCAGCAGGCGGGACAGCGACATGCGTTCGAGGTCGGCCTCAGAGGTTCGCACGCCAGACATTCTCCGTGCCCAGGGCGTGGAGGGCCAGCGGGAGACCCGAGCCGTGAGGTCACCGTGAGGGGGCCCGGCGGAGGTCCGGGAGGGCGGGGGTAGGTTTGACGCCGAACGACTCACGATCGAACAGACCGCTCTGGAACCCTTCCATGACCTTGCGCTCGGCTCCTCCCCTGCCCGCGCCCTCGACCGGCTCGCCCGGACGGCGCCGCTGGCTGGGGATGGTGGTGATCAGCCTCGCGGTCTCGCTGATCATCGTCGACGCCACGATCGTCAACGTCATGCTGCCCCGGATCGTCGCCGAGCTGCGGTTGACGACGACCGGCGCGGAGTGGGTCACGTCGATCTACTCGCTGGTCTTCGCGGCGCTGCTGATCCCGTTCGGGCGGGCGGCCGACGCGTACGGCAGGCGCCGGATGATCCTGCTCGGCACCGGCGTGTTCGTCGTGGCGAGCGTGCTGGCGGCCCTGTCCGGCGGCGGGTCCGCGCTGGTCGGGGCACGGGCGCTGCAGGGGATCGGCGCGTCGATGATCCTGCCGGGGGCGCTGTCCACGGTGACGGCCGTCTTCACCGGCCGGGACCGCGCGGTCGCGTTCGGGATCTGGGGGTCGCTCATCGGCGGCATGGCCGCCCTGGGCCCGCTGCTCGGCGGCTGGCTCGCGACGTCGTACGGCTGGCGCTGGGCGTTCGGCGTGAACCTGCCGCTGGGCGCGCTGATCGTCGCGGGCGCGGCGCTCCTGGTGCCCGAGACGCGTGATCCGGCGGTGCGCCGCGTGGGCGACCTGCCGGGTACGGTCCTCAGCGCGGGCGGTCTCGCGACGATCGTGTTCGCCCTGATCGAGGGCCAGCGGTACGGCTGGTGGTCGGCCACCCACGCGTTCTCCGCGGGCCCGTTCCGCTGGCCGGACGCAGGCCTGTCGCCGATTCCGGTGGCGCTGGCCGCCGGGGTCGTGATGCTGGTCACGCTGGTCGTCGTGGAACGGGCGCGGGCGGCGGCGGGACGGCCGGTCGTCCTCGACCTGTCGCTGTTCCGCATCCCCGACTTCCGGCGCGGCAACGCGGCGGCCTCGCTGATCAGCGTCGGCGAGCTCGGGCTGATGTTCGTCCTGCCGCTCTTCCTCCAGGACGTGCACGGGAACTCCCCGCTCCAGGTGAGCGTCGCGATCCTGCCCCTCGCCGTCGGGACGTTCCTGGCCGGCGGGATGTCGGCGCGGCTGTCGCGCCGCCTGGGCGCCGCCCGGATGCTGCAGGCCGGGATGGCCCTCGAGGCGATCGCCGCCGCGCTGATCGGCCTGACCACGCGCGCCGACACCACCGGGTTCGACCTCGCCCCGTGGATGCTCCTCTACGGCCTCGGGCTGGGCCTGACCACCGGCCAGCTCGCCCGGATCGTGCTGCGCGACGTCCCGCCCGCCAGCACGGGTCTCGCCTCCGGCACCCAGTCGACGGCCCGTCAGGTCGGCTCGGCGCTGGGGATCGCGCTGATCGGCGCGGTGTTCGCCGTGGGGCTGAGTCACGCGATGACCACCCGGCTGCGCGAGGCGGGCCTGCCGGCCCGTCAGGGCGCGGCGTACGCCGAGCGGCTGCGCGACAGCGCCGGGACGTTCGCCCGCGACCTGCGCCGGGAGGATCCCCGGCTGTCCCGCGCGGCGAACGAGAGCCTCGCCGCGGCCACCGACCGCGCGGCCTTCGCCACCGCCGCGCTCCTGGCCGTCGGCCTGCTGCTGACCCTCCGGCTGCGGCCCGGCACGGGTCCGGAAGAATCACCCGCATGATCATCGGCTTCGAGGAAGGGCGATAGTGGCGACCCTCTCCCAGTGGGTCGCCGGCTCGCGGCCCCGGACCCTCCCCAACTCCATCGTCCCCGTCGCCGTCGGCACCGGCGTGGCGATCGGCTACGGCCACTTCGTGTGGTGGCGCGCGCTGCTGGCGCTGGTGGTCGCGCTGCTGCTGCAGATCGGCGTTAACTACGCCAACGACTACAGCGACGGCATCCGCGGGACCGACGAGGTCCGCGTCGGCCCGATGCGGCTGGTCGGCTCGAAGGTCGCGCCGCCGAAGCAGGTCCTGGCGGCTGCGCTCGGCTGCTTCCTGCTCGCCGCGGTGGCCGGTCTGGTCCTCGCGGCGGTGACAAGCTGGTGGCTGGTGCTGATCGGCGCGGTGGCGATCGCGGCCGCCTGGTTCTACACCGGGGGGTCCCGCCCGTACGGCTACCGGGCGCTGGGTGAGCTGTCGGTCTTCGTGTTCTTCGGCCTCGTCTCGGTGGTCGGCACGGCGTACGTGCAGTTGGAGAGCCTGCCGTGGGCGGCGTGGGTGGCGGCGGTGCCGGTGGGGCTGCTGTCCTGCTCGATGCTGGTCGTCAACAACCTGCGGGACATTCCCACGGACGCCGCGGCGGTCAAGCGCACGCTCGCGGTCGTGCTCGGCGACGGGCGTACGCGCCTGCTGTACACCGGGGCCTTCGTGGCGGCCTACCTGTGCGTGGTCGTCGTCGCGGTCTCCCGGCCGTGGGCGATGGTCACGCTGCTGTCCGCGCTGTGGGCGATCGCGCCGAGCCTCCGGGTGCTGCGGGGCGCGAAGGGCCCGGCGCTGATCGCGGTGCTGGGTGAGACCGGCCGCCTGCAGATCATCTTCGGCGCGCTCTTCACCCTGGGCCTCGCCCTGTAGCGGCTCGGCCTGTGATCCGGATCACACGACCGAACGGAATGATTGAAGTTTCAATCACCGTTGACATCCTCTGTCGGTGGAACGCCCACCCGACACGACGAAAGAGGAGTCATCGTGAGCGACCCGCTGAGCATCGACCCCACCGCTCAGGACATCCTGTTCCGCGAGGCCCGTACGGCGAACACCTTCACGGACGAGCCGGTGTCGGACGAGCAGATGCGCGCCATCTACGACCTCGTCAAATGGGCGCCCACGGCGATGAACACCCAGCCGCTGCGCGTCGTCCTGGTCCGGTCCCCGGAGGCCCGTGAGCGCCTCGTCGCGCACATGGCCGAGGGCAACAAGGCCAAGACCGCCACCGCGCCGCTGGTGGCGGTCCTCGCCGCCGACGGCGACTTCCACGAGCACCTGCCGACCGTCTTCCCGCACCGCCCCGGGGCCCGGGACGACCTGCACGGCGCGCCTGAGGCCCGCGCCAGGATGGCCGCCTTCAACGGCGCCATCCAGGTCGGCTACTTCATCATCGGCGTGCGCGCCGCCGGCCTGGCGGCCGGGCCGATGGCCGGCTTCGACGCCGAAGGGGTCGCCAAAGAGTTCTTCCCCGAGGGCGGCCACCAGGTCCTCGCGGTCGTCAACATCGGCAAGCCCGGCCCGGACGCCTGGTTCCCGCGCAACCCGCGCCTGGAGTACGACCAGGTGGTCACCACCGTCTGACGCCGCGATCACGAGGCCGGACGAGCCTTTCCCCTCGCATCCGATATCGGAAATCGCCTCAGTCGGTGGCATCCACGAGGGTTACACTGATCGGCGTGACGGCGTTCCGGATCAGTGAGGTCGCGTCCCTGCTCGGCGTCAGCGCCGACACGGTGCGCCGGTGGATCGACTCGGAGAGACTGCCGGCCCGGCGTGACGAGCAGGGCCACCGGATCGTCTCGGGAGCGGACCTGGCGGCCTTCGTCCGCTCCCCCGCCGACCGGGGCGGCACGGCGTCGTCCTCGGCGCGCAACCGGCTGCGCGGCATCGTCACCGAGGTCGTACGCGACGGCGTCATGGCACAGGTCGAGATCCAGGCCGGGCCGTTCCGCGTCGTCTCCCTCATGAGCCGGGAGGCGGCCGACGAGCTCGGCCTGGAGCCCGGCGTGGTCGCCGTGGGGGTCATCAAGTCCACCAACGTCGTCGTGGAGCTGCCCCAGTGAGAAGCCGCCGCACCGGGCTCCGGACCGCCTCGATCACCGCCCTCACGGCCGCGCTCGCGGCCGGCTGCGGCGACGTGAAGGAGGGACCCGGCGCGAAGGCCGCCACGCGGACGGTCGTGGTCTTCGCCGCGGCCTCCCTCACCGAGTCGTTCACCGCCCTGGGCAGGACGTTCGAGTCGGGTCATCCGGGCGCCCGGGTGAAGTTCAACTTCGGCGGCAGCTCGGCCCTCGCCCAGCAGATCGACCAGGGCGCCCCCGCGGACGTGTTCGCCGCGGCCAGCCCCGCGACGATGAAGCAGGTCACCGACGCGGGCCGGGCGTCGACGCCGCGCGTGTTCGCCCGCAACCGCCTGGAGATCGCGGTCCCGAAGAGCGCCTCCGCCACGGTCACATCGCTCAACGACCTGACGAACCCGAAGGTGAAGGTCGTGCTCTGCGCCCCGCAGGTGCCCTGCGGCGCGGCGGCGCTCAAGGCCCTCAAGTCCGCCGGGCTCACCGTGCGGCCGGTCTCTCAGGAGCAGGACGTCAAGGCCGCCCTCACGAAGGTCCGGCTGAACGAGGCGGACGCCGCCCTCGTCTACCGCACGGACGTCAAGGCCGCCGCCGGGCAGGTCCGGGGCGTCGACTTCCCCGAGGCGGCCCAGGCGGTCAACGACTACCCGATCGCCGCGCTCACCAAGGCGCCGCAGCCCGGCCTCGCCGGGGACTTCGTCCGGTCGGTGCTCTCCCCCCAGGGCCGGGCGACGCTGCGGCAGGCGGGATTCGAGCAGCCGTGAACCGGCGGGCGCCCTGGATGCTGGTCCTGCCCGCACTCATCGGGCTCGCCTTCCTCGTCCTCCCGCTCCTCGGCCTGCTGGTGCGCGCGCCGTGGTCCACGCTCGGCACGCGCCTGGCCCGGCCCGAGATCCTCGACGCGCTCCGGCTGTCACTGCTCAGCGCGACGCTCGCGACCCTGCTGTGCCTGCTCGTCGGAGTCCCGCTGGCCTGGGTGCTCGCGCGGGTCGACTTCCCCGGCCGGCGGCTGGTGCGCGCCCTCGTCACCGTGCCCCTCGTCCTCCCCCCGGTGGTCGGCGGCGTGGCGCTGCTCCTGGCGCTGGGCCGCAACGGCCTGGTGGGACGCTGGCTGGACCGCTGGTTCGGCCTGACGCTGCCCTTCACGACCGCGGGCGTGGTGCTGGCGGAGGCGTTCGTCGCCCTGCCGTTCCTCGTGATCAGCGTCGAGGGCGCGGTACGCGCCGCCGACCTGCGCTACGAGGACGCCGCCGCCACGCTCGGCGCCTCGCGGTGGACGACGTTCCGGCGCGTCACGCTGCCCTTGATCGCGCCCGGGGTCGGTGCCGGGGCGGTGCTGTGCTGGGCGCGGGCGCTCGGGGAGTTCGGCGCCACCATCACGTTCGCCGGCAACTTCCCCGGCCGTACCCAGACCATGCCCCTGGCCGTCTACCTCGCGCTGGAGAACGACCCGCAGGCCGCCATCGTGCTCAGCCTCGTCCTGCTGGCCGTCTCGGTCGTCGTGCTCGCCGGGCTACGGGGGCGATGGGTGTTGTGATCGACGCTCACCTGGTCGTACGGCGCGGGGCGTTCACGCTCGACCTGGCGCTCACCGCCGCGCCCGGCGAGGTCGTGGCGCTGCTGGGACCGAACGGTGCCGGGAAGACCACCGCGCTGCGCGCGCTCGCCGGCCTGACCCCGCTGTCGGAGGGCCACCTCCACGTCGACGGGGAGCCGTGGCACGACCGGCCCGCCGAGCGCCGCGCCGTCGGCGTCGTCTTCCAGGACCTTCTGCTCTTCCCGCACCTGTCCGCCCTGGAGAACGTCGCGTTCGGCCCGCGCTGCCAGGGGGTCCGGCGGAGGGAGGCCCGCCGGCTCGCCGCGGAGTGGCTGGACCGGGTCGGCCTCGCCGACCAGGCGGCCCGCCGGCCCCGCACGCTGTCCGGCGGGCAGGCGCAGCGCGTCGCGCTCGCCCGCGCACTGGCCGTACGGCCACGGCTGCTGCTGCTCGACGAGCCCCTGTCCGCGCTCGACGCGCACACCCGCCTGACCGTACGCGCCGGGTTGCGCCGCCACCTCGCCGCCTTCGACGGCGTCGCCGTCCTGGTCACGCACGACGCCCTCGACGCCATGGCGCTGGCCGACCGGCTCGTCGTCATCGAGGACGGCGCCGTCGTCCAGGAGGGGACGCCCGCCCACGTCGCCCGGCACCCGCGGACCGACTACGTCGCCCGGCTCGTCGGCCTGAACCTCTACCGGGGCACGGCCCGCGGCCACTCCGTCGCACTGCCCGGGGACACCGTCACCTTCAACGCCGCCGAGGCCCTCGACGGCGAGGTGTTCCTGGCCTTCCCCCCATCGGCGGTCGCGCTGTTCCGTACGCGCCCCGACGGCAGCCCGCGCAACCTCTGGGAGGCGACGGTCGGCGGCATCGAACCCCACGCGGACCAGATCCGGATCCACCTGGAGGGACCCGTGCCGGCCGCCGCCGACGTGACGCCCGCCGCACTCGCCGAACTTCGCCTCACCGAGGGCGACCGTGTCTGGGCGGCGGTGAAGGCCGCCGAGACCCATGCATATCCGGCCTGACGGCGACGCACGGATATCTGCGCCGACGGCGCGTTGTGCCGGGTAATGGCGGATGGGTCACCCTAAAGTAGCGCGCATGCCCCCCATGCCACGCGTCGCCGCGCTGGCCGCGGCCGCGCTGGCGCTGACCGGCTGCGGCATCGCCTCCGGCGACGAGCGGATCACGCTGAACGTCCTGGCCGCCTCGTCACTGACCGAGGCGTTCGAGGAGCTCGGCACGGCCTACCACGCGGCCGCCAGGAACACGACCGTACGGTTCGAGTTCGCGGGCTCGCAGGACCTGGCGATGGACGTCCAGGAGCGAGAGCCCGCCGACGTACTGGCGACCGCGGACCAGGCGTCCATGGACACCGTCGCGGACAAGGTCACCGGCCGGCGCGCCTTCGCCTACAACTCCATGACCATCGCCGTGGCGCCCGGCAACCCCCGGCACGTCCAGGGACTCTCCTCGCTCGCCGACCGCCGGCTCCGCGTCGTCGTGGGCGGCCCGATCGTCCCGGTGGGACGGTACGCCACCCAGGTCCTGGCCAAGGCGGGCGTCGCCGTACGGCCGCGGTCAGAGGAGGCGGACTCGCGTACCGTGCTCACCCGGGTCCGTACGGGCGCGGCCGACGCGGGCATCGTCTACGTGACCGACATGCGGTCGGCGGGCATCGCGGCGAGCAGCGTGCCGATCCCGGTCCAGCAGAACGTCACCGTGACCTACTTCGCCGCCGCGCTGCGCGCGAGCGCCCACGAGGAGGCGGCCAGGGCGTTCGTCTCCTGGCTCCGCTCCCCCACCGCAACCGCGATCCTGCGCAAGTACGGCTTCCCGACCCCCTGAGCAGCCGGGTCAGAACTCGAACTTCAGCCGCAGTTCCTCGGGGCGCCACTGCACGAGCACGGTCGTGGCGTCGTCGCCCAGCCGGCCGTGCTGGAAGTCGATCACGGCCCGGTTGAGGCGGCGCAACGTCTCCGGGGCCGGGATGCCGGCCGTGCTGTGGCGGATGACGAAGTCGCTGAGGCGCCGCACGCCGAACAGGCTGCCGTCGGCGGCCCGCGCCTCGACGACGCCGTCGGTGTAGAGCAGCAGCCGGTCACGCGGCTGGAGCTGCTCGGTATAGACGGGCGGGCTCTCGTCGAAGCTCGGTCCGTCCCCGTCGCTCACCAGGCCCAGGGGAAGCCGCGGCCGGTGGAAGAGCTCCTTGACGACCTTGTTCTCCCGGATCAGCAGCGGTGGCGGATGCCCGCACGGGACCCAGCGGAACAGGCCCGTCTCGATGTCGAGATCGCACAGCAGCGCGGTCGCGAACCGGGACCGGCCGAACTGGCTGGCGATCGCGTGGTCCGCGTACGTCACCATGTCGGCGAGGTCCCCGCCGCCGCGGCGGGTGTTGCGGCAACTGGCCAGCGCGACGCTCGCGATCAGCCCGGACGCGAGGTCGTGCCCGACCGCGTCCAGAATCGAGACGTGCAGATGGTCGCCGAGCAGCGAATAGTCGTAGGCGTCGCCGCCGACCCCGTACATCGGCCTGATCCCGCAGGCGACGAGAACCTCGTCGGTGGCGAACGTCGGGGGCGCCATGAACGCCCACACCATCTCCGCCTGCAACGCCATCCGCTGGCTCCGCCGGACCTGAGCGTGGATGTCGCTGTAGTGGGCCTTGCTGACGACCATGAGGCCCGCCAGCGACGCGAGCGCCCGGCACCAGTTCAGCGTCTCCTCGTCCACGTCCCCGACGACGAGTTCGAGCACTCCCAGCCGCTCACTGCCGTCCATCAGCGGCAACCACACGTGGTGGAGCGCGTCCTCGTCCACCGGACCGTACTGGATCTCGAGCGCCCGGTAGCTGCGCCCGGCGAGGGTCGAGTCGATCCGCAGCGCCGGCACGGCCCTGCCGTCCAGACGTGGCATCGACCGCAGGTAGTCCTGCTCGAGGTCGGCAAGGTAGACCGTGGCGTCCCGGACTCCCAGCGGACGCGCCTCCTCGAAGAGGATCTTCGCGACGAAGCCGGGCCGGAGCAGGTGCGCCCGGACCAGTATCCGCGAGAGGACCTCTCCCACCAGCCTGTCCATCTCGGAGAACGCCTACCCCGCCCCCATCCGCGGTAAACGGAAGCCCACGCAGGGCGAGTCTCCGGCGCGCGGCGGGTCGAAGTGCACACGGATGCCCAACGGCGCGACAATGTTCGCCGCAGCGAACACTTCCCCCGTACGGAGTTCATCCTGTGGGCCTCGCCGACCTCGACAGCGTCGACCTTGTGACAGGTCCCCCCGGCGGCGACCAGGGACTGTGGCTCGTGGCCGGCGACTGGGCGCCCGACCGCGAGGCCCTGGAGTACGTCCAGCTCATGATCAAGGTGGCCGGCGCCCTCGCCCACGCCGAGCGGCTCGGAAACGAAGGCAACCGCTCCACGGTGTTGGTCCACAGCACCGGCGAACCGCCTGTGAGCGTGCTGCAGTTCCTGTGGGAACGTGACGTAGCGGCGACGATCGGTAGCCCGTCGCGCCCGCGCCCGGCCAAGGGACGCCCCGCCCGCCACCCCAACCTGCTCGACGGAACGCCTGACCTGGGCGCCCTGCAGAGCGCGAACGCCGCGGCCTTCGCCGCCACGAACGGGCTGGACGGCTCTGTCGAGTCCCTCGAGCTCGTCGACGACGCCCTCGAGGAACGGCGCCGCCTGCACGGCCTGCGCGCCGACGACGAGGACGAGAAGTTCAGCGACGGCGACCTGATCGTGCTCGCCGGGGCGTACGCGGGCGAGGTCCTGCGGCGGCACACCCGCGACGCCACCTGGTGGTTCGGCCCGCCGGGCCGCTCCGGCCCACTGCACCTGCGCGCGGGTCTGGGCCACGGCACCCGCGTCGACGTCCTCGGCCGCGTCCGCGCCTACCTCCGCCGAGGCTCCCGCGAGTCCGTCCAGACCATGGTCTCCACCCTGCTCACCCGCCTGAACGCCTAGACCCCCGGAGCGAGGCGCGTCCACCGAGGCGAGACGGATTCGCCAGAACGAGGCAGCGCAAAGCAGGTTCGCCGCGGCGAGGCGGATCCGCCGCCGTAGCCGACTCGCCATCAGCGCGGCCGACTCGCCATCAGCGCGGCCGGCTTGCCGTCACCAGTGCCGTACCGCCTTGCCATCGACATGGTCGCTTCCCCGCCGCCCCTGCCAGTTCGCCGTCACCCGTGCCAGGTCGCCGTCGGCGTGGCGACGGAGTGCCCGGTTCGCCGCCTTCGGCCCGGCAACACCGACGGCGAGGTGGGATTTCGCGCCGGGCTCGGAGGTGGGTGGCTGGGGGTCGCCGTCACGGCCGAGGATCCTGGTTGCCGGCGGCACCACGATCCTCGGCGTTGTCCGCCCGACGGCCCTACAGGCCCAGCAGGGACTCGATGCCGATCGTCAGGCCCGGAAGCTCGGCGACGCGGCGGACGGCGAGCAGTACGCCGGGGCTGAACGACTCGCGGCTCAGGGAGTCGTGCCGGATCGTCAGCGTCTCGCCATGGCCGCCCAGTAGCACCTCCTGGTGCGCGATCAGCCCGGCGAGACGAACGGCGTGGACGTGGACGCCGTCCACGTCGGCGCCGCGCGCGCCGTCCAGGCCGGTCGTGGTCGCGTCGGGCGAGGGACCGACCCCGGCCTTCTCCCGCGCGGCCGTGACCAGCTCGGCGGTACGGCGGGCGGTGCCGCTGGGGGCGTCCGCCTTGTTCGGGTGGTGCAGCTCGACGATCTCCACCGAGTCGAAGAACGGAGCGGCCTTCTGCGCGAAGCTCATCATCAGCACCGCGCCGACGGCGAAGTTGGGGGCGATCAGGACGTTCGCGCCCGGTCGCTCCGCCAGCCACCCGCGCACCGTCGCCAGGCGCTCCTCGTCGAACCCGGTCGTGCCCACGACGGCGTGCACGCCGTGCTCGATCAGCCAGCGCAGGTTGTCCATCACCGCGGCGGGATGAGTGAAGTCGATGGCGACCTCGGCGGCCTCCAGCGGCGCCCGGTCGTCGCCGGCGTCCACCGCCGCGACCAGCTCTAGATCTTCCGCCGCCTCGACCGCACGGCACAGTTCCGCCCCGACGCGCCCACGCGCACCCAGCACCCCGACTTTGATCACGACGTCCTCCCGTCCGATTGCTCAGCCGAGCCTATCGCCGAGCCCCGAACCTCCGCTCTCCACGACTCAAGCGGCATTGCCGCCCATCCAGTCGACGATGATTCGATCGGTGATGGCTCTATGGAGACCGTCGGGAACGAGAAGCCAGCGATATCGACGGTCAGGTTGCAGGTGGGACAGGGCAGAATGTCCTTCGAGCCATGACAGGCGATATACCGTCAGGTCTCCTGCACCGTGACAGTGGCCTCCGGCAGCGGACACGCCAGCACCGTCCTTCTCAAACGACTCAGAGCCCACGATCGAAAAACAGCACGATACTCACTGATTCTTCGTTGCCACCGAAAAGTTCTTCGAGAGCGTCGAAAAGGGCCGGAAGCACGGAACGAGGGATCCAATCGCCCCGTTCAGATTCTCGTCGCGGCACCGGATGGTCAGGTACCGGGGGACAACACGGACTGGCCGGACGGGTCGGACGGCGCGGTGCGGACGATTGCGCGTGACGCCCTGGCGCGTGCGCGTGTACGGGGAAGCCGCCGTACGGCATTACCGCAGCTCGTCCGGCGAATCGCGGTGTCACAGCAGCCATCCCGTAGGGGTTGACCGCGCGTTCAGGTCTTGACTCAAAAGTAGATGTGGTCCAACCTGACGACGTCCCCGTCCCCGTCCCCGCACGGCACTCCACCCTCAGAGCCGAGTCATTTCCGGACTCGAAAACGCGATATCGCGTCCGGGCTGACGCATTTCCCTCTGGAATGCCCTTGATTATTACCAATCGCTCTCTTGAAACGGCCACCACGGCGACAAGGCGGCCTCGTCCGCGTGAGTCCGGCACATATCCATAGGAAGGGAGATGGCCATGCGACTGGCCGGCAAGAGGGTACTCATCACCGGAACGGCGGGCGGCCAGGGAGAGGCCGCACAGGCGATGTTCGCCAGGGAAGGCGCGCGCGTCGTCGGCTGCGACGTGCAGGAGGGCGGGGCGGAGCGGACCGCGGCCGCCGCGCGCCAGGAAGGCTACGACGTCACCGGCCATACGGTCGACCTGAGCGACGCCGACGCGGCCCGGGAGTGGGTCGAGGAGGCCGTGGACGGCCTGGGTGGAATCGATGTCCTCTACAACAACGCGTCCGGCTGGGGATTCGCGCCCTTCTCCGAGATGACCATTGAGCTGTGGCGGCATGTGATGCGCGTGGAACTCGACATCGTCTTCCACACCACGCAGCCGGCCTGGAGGCACCTGGTGGCGGCAGGCGGCGGGTCGATCATCAACACGGCGTCGATGTCGGCCATCCGCGGGATCGGCCCGCTCGGGCAGGCGGCGCACGCCGCGGCCAAGGGCGGCGTCATCGGGTTGACGAAGACCTTGGCCGCCGAGGGGGCGTCGGACGGCATCCGGGCCAACACCATCTCCCCGGGCTTCGTGCAGTCGCCCGCCACCGACGCGGCGGTGACCGACGAGTTCCGCGAGTTCATGATCGGCATGCACCTGATCCGGCGGGCGGGGGTGGGTGACGACATCGCGGCCCTCGCCGTGTTCCTGGCCTCCGACGAGTCGTCCTGGGTGACCGGGCAGAACTTCTCGGTCGACGGCGGGGCGACCGCGGGATGGCGATGACCGGGGGCGGAACCGCCGAAAGTGTGGCGGCGGCTCGTCATGGACTGCCCGTCCGCCGATGAACGGCGGCCTCGCCGTACGACGCGCGGCAGCGACGTGCGGGAAGATCCCCTACCCCCTCTAGTGCGCATGTCCCCCAAGGAGGAGCAATGACCGCCGACAGCGCGACGCGCCGACTCGTTGAGCAGTACTACGACTTGATCGACTCGGGAGACCTCCACCAGGCCTGTGGGCTGATGGCCGAGAACGTCAAGTTCACCTTCGCGAACGCCGACCCGATCTTCGGCCAGGAGTCCGCCGAAGCGGCGATTCAGGTCGTGCTCGACCGCTGCACCGCCATCCGGCATCGCGTCGTCACCTGGTTCGAGGAGCCGGGTCCTGACGGGTCCGTCAACGCCAATTTCGAGATTCGGATCCGTTACGACCTGAAGAACGGCAAGGTCCTCGACAATCCCGGCGCCGTCTTCGCGACCGTGAATGACGACGGCGTATTCACCGAGCAGCGACTGTACGGCGACCTCAACGAGGTATTCGCCGACTGAAGCCGCTCCCCTGGGAATCATCGGACGTGCGCCCTGTTCAGCGGGGGCACCGGCTCCGGCCCCGGGTCGCTGCGGGCGCCGCCGAGCGGCTACGCCGCCCTCTAGATGACGCCGAGGGCGAGCATGGCGTCGGCGACCTGGGTGAACCCGGCGATGTTGGCGCCGGCGACATAGTTGCCGGGGCTGCCGTACTCCTCGGCGGTCTCCAGGCAGCGGTCGTGGATGCCGCGCATGATGTCGGCGAGGCGCTGCTCGGTGTGCTCGAAGGTCCAGGAGTCCCGTGAGGCGTTCTGCTGCATCTCCAGGGCACTGGTCGCGACGCCGCCGGCGTTGGCGGCCTTGCCCGGAGCGAAGGTCACGCCCGCGTCGGTGAAGAACTGGACGGCCTCCGGTGTGCAGGGCATGTTCGCGCCCTCCGCGACGATGGCGCAGCCGTTCCGGATCAGGGTGGTCGCGTCGGAGCCGTTGAGCTCGTTCTGCGTGGCGCAGGGCAGGGCGACGTCACACGGAACGTTCCACACCGAACGGCCCGCGACGTACGTGGCGGCGTCGCCCCGGGCCTCGACGTACTCGGAGATGCGCGCGCGGCGGACCTCCTTGACGTCCTTGAGGAGGTCGAGGTCGATGCCCTTCTCGTCGACGATGTAGCCGCCGGAGTCGGAGCAGGCGACCACGGTGCCGCCGAGCTGCTGGACCTTCTCGATCGCGTAGACGGCCACGTTCCCGGAGCCGGACACCACCACCCTCTTACCGTCGAAGGAGTCGTGGCGGGTCCGGAGGATCTCCTCGACGAAGAAGACCGTGCCGTAGCCGGTGGCCTCGGTGCGCACCTGGGAACCGCCCCAGGTCAGGCCCTTGCCGGTCAGAACACCGGACTCGTAGCGGTTGGTGATCCGCTTGTACTGGCCGAACAGGTAACCGATCTCGCGGCCGCCGACGCCGATGTCGCCCGCCGGCACGTCCGTGTACTCACCGAGGTGCCGGTAGAGCTCGGTCATGAAGGCCTGGCAGAATCGCATGATCTCGCCGTCGGAGCGGCCCTTCGGGTCGAAGTCCGAGCCTCCCTTGCCACCGCCGATCGGCATTCCCGTCAAGGCGTTCTTGAAGATCTGCTCATAGCCGAGGAACTTGATGATGCCGAGGTAGACGCTGGGGTGGAAGCGCAGACCACCCTTGTACGGGCCGAGCGCCGAGTTGAACTCCACGCGGAAGCCCCGGTTGATCTGCACCGCACCGTTGTCGTCGACCCACGGGACGCGGAAGATGATCTGCCGCTCGGGTTCGCACAGCCGGCGGATCACCGCGGAGTCGGCATACTCGGGATGCTTGGCGACCACCGGGCCGAGGCTCATCAGGACCTCGTGGACCGCCTGATGGAACTCGATCTCACCGGGGTTGCGGTGCAGCACCTCGTCGTAGATACCGAGCAGCTTCTCGTCCAGACCTGCCACGCGCCGTCCTTTCGTCACTCCTGGACGAGCGCGGCCGTCGACCGTAAGAGTCGTAGGGCGGCGGCCACCCCGTCCACCAACTCCTCATTACCGTCTCATGAATCACGTGAGCGGTCACGAGCACGCGTTCCACCGCAAGACGCCGAAGGGGGTTCCGCGGCCGTGGCAGGCCGCAGAACCCCCTTGGGAGACGCGTGTCAGAGGGTGAAGTCGCGGCCCTCGAACGGGCCGATGACGGTCATCGTCATCGGGCGGCCCAAAATCTCGCGGCCGACCGTGCGGACGTCGTCCAGCGTGACGGCCTCAATGCGGCCCAGGATGTCGTCGACCGAGAGCAGGCTGTCGTAGACCAGCTCGCTCTTGCCGATGCGGCTCATCCGCGACCCGGTGTCCTCCAGGCCCAGCACGAACGATCCGCGCAGCTGGCCCTTGCCGCGTTCGAGCTCCTCCTCGGTGATGCCGTGCTCGGCCACCTTGGCGACCTCGTCGCGGCAGATCTCGAGGACCTCGTCGACCTTGGCCGGCAGGCATCCGGCGTACACCCCGAAGATGCCGGTGTCGGCGTACTGGGAGTTGTAGCTGTACACCGAGTAGGCGAGCCCGCGCTTCTCCCGGATCTCCTGGAAGAGGCGGGAGGACATCCCGCCGCCCAGCGCGGCGTTGAGCACGCCGAGGGCGAAGCGGCGCTCGTCGGTGCGGGTGATGCCGACCGTGCCGAGGATGAGGTTGGCCTGCTCGGTCGGGCGAACGATGGAGCGCACGCCCGCCGCCGGGGAGGCGCCCGGCCCGCCGATGCGCGGTGCGGTGGGCAGCTGCGCGGCATCACCGAGGACGCCCTCGAACGCCGCCTGCACCAGGCGCACGACCTCGTCGTGGTCGACGTTGCCGGCGGCCGAGACGACGAGGTTCTGGGGGACGTAGCGCTCCCGGTAGTACCGCGCGATGCGGTCCCGGCCGACTCCGCTGATCGACTCGACCGTGCCGAGGATCGGCCGGCCCAGCGGGGTGTCGCCGAACAGTGCGGCGGAGAACTCGTCGTGCACGGCGTCGGTGGGGTCGTCGTCGTGCATGGCGATCTCTTCGAGGATCACCCCGCGCTCGGCGTCGACGTCCTGCGGCTCGATGAGGGAGTTCGTCACCATGTCGGAGACGACGTCGATGGCGAGCGGCATGTCGGAGTCGAGCACCCGCGCGTAGTAGCAGGTGTACTCCTTGGCGGTGAAGGCGTTCATCTCGCCGCCCGCCGCGTCCATCAGCGAGGAGATCTCCAGCGCGGTGCGCTTGCGGGTGCCCTTGAAGAGCAGGTGCTCGAGGTAGTGGCTCGCGCCGGCGTCCTCGATCGACTCGTCACGCGACCCGACCCCGGCCCAGATGCCGAAGGCCACCGAACGCACGGTGGGCACGGTCTCGGTGACGATGCGCAGGCCGCCCGGCAGGACGGTCCGCCGGACCACCCCGGCGCCGTCGGCGCCGGGGTGAACGACGAACGTGGAGCCGGGCTCCTGTTCCCTGGCGAGGACCGTCATGAGTTACGGTCGCTGTCGCCACGGTTGCTGCTGCCGCCACTCCGGGTGCGGCGCCGGCGGGGGCGCTCTCCTCCGTCGCGGCTCTCGCGGCGCTCCGGGCGCTCGGCCGGGGCGGTCTCGCCGCCGTCCGCCGACGGGGCCGCGGCCTCGTCGCCGGTGCCGCCGGCCTCGGCGGCCGCGGCCTCCCGCTCGACCACCTCGACCGGCACCAGCGACAGCTTGCCGCGGGCGTCGATCTCGGTGACCTCGACCTGGATCTTCTCGCCGACCTTGATGACGTCGTCGATGTTCTCGATCCGCGCGCCGCCGTGCAGCTTGCGGATCTGGGAGACGTGCAGCAGGCCGTCCTTGCCGGGCAGCAGCGACACGAAGGCGCCGAACGTGGTGGTCTTCACCACGGTGCCGAGGTAGCGCTCGCCGACCTCCGGCATGTGCGGGTTGGCGATCGAGTTGATCGCCTGCCGCGCGGCCTCGGCGGACGGGCCATCGGTGGCGCCGACGTAGATCGTGCCGTCGTCCTCGATGGTGATCTCGGCGCCGGTGTCGTCCTGGATCGAGTTGATCATCTTGCCCTTGGGGCCGATGACCTCGCCGATCTTGTCGACCGGAACCTTGATCGTGATGATCCGCGGCGCGTTCGGGCTCATCTCGCCGGGGGCCTCGATGGCCTCCTGCATGACGTCGAGGATCGCCAGCCGGGCGCCCTTGGCCTGCTTGAGCGCGGCGGCCAGGACGTTCGCCGGGATGCCGTCGAGCTTGGTGTCGAGCTGCAGGGCGGTGATCACGTCACGGGTGCCGGCGACCTTGAAGTCCATGTCGCCGAAGGCGTCCTCGGCACCGAGGATGTCGGTCAGCGTGACGTACTCGTCGCCCTCGTTGATCAGGCCCATCGCGATGCCGGCGACCATCTGCTTGAGCGGGACGCCGGCCGACAGCAGCGACATCGTGCTGGCGCAGACGGAGCCCATGGAGGTGGAGCCGTTCGAGCCGACCGCCTCGGAGACCTGCCGGATGGCGTACGGGAACTCCTCGCGGGTCGGCAGCACCGGGATCAGGGCGCGCTCGGCGAGGGCGCCGTGCCCGATCTCGCGCCGCTTCGGCGAGCCGACGCGGCCGGTCTCCCCGGTGGAGTACGGCGGGAAGTTGTAGTTGTGCATGTAGCGCTTGGTGCGCTCGGGGTTGAGCGTGTCGATCATCTGCTCCATGCGGAGCATGTTCAGCGTCGTGACGCCCAGGATCTGGGTCTCACCACGCTCGAACAGCGCCGAGCCGTGCACGCGCGGCACGACGCCGACCTCGGCGGTCAGCTGGCGGATGTCCTTCACGCCGCGGCCGTCGATGCGGACCTTCTCCGTGATGACCCGCTCACGCACGAGCTTCTTGGTCAGCGCGCGGAACGCGGCGCCGATCTCCTTCTCGCGCTCGACGAAGTCCGGGCCGACCTTCTCGGCGGCCAGGGCCTTGACGCGGTCGAGCTCGGCCTCGCGCTCCTGCTTGCCGGCGATCGTCAGCGCCTGGGCCAGCTCGGTGCGGACCGCGGCCTCCACGGCGGCGTACACGTCGTCCTGGTAGTCCAGGAAGATCGGGTACTCGGCCGTCTCCTTGGCCGCCTCCTCGGCGAGCCGGCTCTGCGCCTGGCACAGCACCTTGATGAACGGCTTGGCGGCCTCCAGGCCCTCCGCGACCGTCTCCTCGGTCGGCGCGACGGCACCGTCGGCGATGAGCTTGAGCGTGCCGGGCGTCGACTCGGCCTCGACCATCATGATCGCGACGTCGCCGTCCTCGAGCACGCGGCCCGCGACGACCATGTCGAACGTGGCGTTCTCCAGCTCCGGGTGGGTCGGGAACGCCACCCACTGGCCCTCGATCAGCGCGACGCGCACGCCGCCGATCGGGCCGGAGAACGGCAGGCCCGCGAGCTGCGTCGACATCGACGCGGCGTTGATCGCGACCACGTCGTACAGGTGGTCCGGGTGCAGGGCCAGGATCGTCTCGACGACCTGGATCTCGTTGCGCAGGCCCTTCTTGAACGAGGGGCGCAGCGGCCGGTCGATCAGCCGGCAGGTGAGGACGGCGTCCTCGCTCGGCCGGCCCTCGCGGCGGAAGAACGAGCCGGGGATGCGCCCGGCGGCGTACATGCGCTCCTCGACGTCGACGGTGAGCGGGAAGAAGTCGAGGTTCTCCTTCGGCTTCTTCGACGCGGTGGTGGCGGACAGCACCATCGTCTCGTCGTCGAGGTACGCGACGGCCGAACCGGACGCCTGGCGGGCGAGCCGGCCGGTCTCGAATCGAATCTTGCGTTCGCCGAACTTGCCGTTGTCGATGACGGCTTCGGCGCTCTTCACACCTTCCACGTGTGAACCTCCTCGGGTTAGGTCAACCCGCAATGCCTGGCCGGAGGTGCAGCGCTCTGGTAAGAGGTGCCGGTCTTCGATCGAAGCCGTCGGATCCGTGTCGATCCGAGGGCCACTACCGAGGACCGGCCCCCGACGCACCGTACGGGGCGGCCGCGGGTCTGTTGAGTTATACGAAGAGAGGGAGCGGCATGCGCCGCTCCCTCCCGGACGTTATCGGCGGAGGCCGAGACGCTCGATCAGCTGCCGGTATCGGTTGATGTCCTTCTTCTGCAGGTATCCCAGAAGACGGCGGCGGCGGCCGACCATCAGAAGCAGGCCACGACGGCTGTGGTGGTCGTGCTTGTGGGTCTTGAGGTGCTCGGTGAGCTCGTTGATCCGCTTGGTGAGCAGCGCGACCTGCACCTCGGGCGACCCGGTGTCACCCTCGGCGGTGGCGTACTCGGCCATGATCTGCTTCTTGGTGGCGGTGTCCAGCGACACGGCTCTCCTTTTCGTTCGGGTACGCGATCATCTGAGGTGCACCCGGGAACCATGCGTACCCACAGTCTCCCGGGTGGAGGGGCCGGACTCGGGTGGAGCCATCGTGCCCTGCGCGGGGCAGCCGACTACTACCGGTCACTTCCCCAGCGGCAAATCACGGTACCACGTCGTGCCGGGCAGCCCGTCAATCACGCTAACGCGGCCGTCCGCCGGGTTGTTCCCGCGTACGCCCGTCCGGTCAGGAACCGGTGATCTCTCGGGCGCGGTCGACGTCGTCGCGCATCTGCTCGACGAGCGACTCGATCGAGTCGAACTTCAGCGTGTCGCGCAGCCGGGCCGTGAAGTCGACGCTCACGTGCTCGCCGTACAGGTCGAGGTCGTCGCGGTCCAGGGCGTACGCCTCGACCGTGCGCTCCTCCCCCTCGAACGTCGGATTCGTGCCGATGGAGATCGCCGCCGGCCAGCAGGCGTCCGGGAACCCGGCCGAGTCGTCACCCCGGGCCTGCCCGTACCCGGCGCAGTTGAGGTATCCGGCGTACACCCCGTCGCTCGGGATCGCCGTGTGCGGTGGCAGCTCCAGGTTGGCGGTCGGGAAGCCGAGCTCACGGCCACGCCGCGCGCCGCGTACGACCACGCCCTCCACCCGGTGCGGGCGGCCGAGGAGCTGCGCCGCGCCATCGACGTCCCCGGCCGAGAGCCGCTCGCGGATCCGCGTCGAGGAGATCGGCTCGCCGTTGGCGACGAGCGGGACGCCCTCCGCCTCGAAGTCGTACTTGTCGCCCAGCTCCCGCAGCAGGGCCACGTCGCCGCGCGCCTTGTGGCCGAACCGGAAGTCCTCCCCCACGACGACGCGGGCCGCGTGCAGCCGGTCGACGAGGACCGACTGGACGAACTCGTCCGGCCCCATCCGGGACAGCTCGAGCGTGAACGGCAGGATCATCACGGCGCCCGCCCCGAGGCCGGCCAGCAGCTCCGCGCGCCGCTTCGGCGAGCACAGCAGCGGCGGGTGCGTGCCGGGGCGCACGACCTCGTCCGGGTGCGGGTCGAAAGTGATCACCACGGCCGGGAGTTCCAGCTCGCGGGCGAACTCCGCGGCCCGGGCGACGATGCGCTGGTGCCCCCGGTGCACCCCGTCGAACACCCCGATGGTGACGACGGACCTGCCCCAGTCGGCGGGAACCTCGTCGAGGCCATGCCAGCGTCGCACCTGTCCACCCCTTTTCACGGTCCTCTAAAGCCTGCCACACCGGTGACACCGGCTCGGTTCCGGCTCATGATCGGGCCATGCCCATCGCCTGGAGACCCGTACTCGCCGTCAGTGTCGTGGCCGGAGTCGTGCTGACCGCGCTGAGCGGCCGATACGGATATCACCGCGACGAACTCTACTTCCGCGTCGTCGGCGCCCATCCGGCGTGGGGGTATCCCGATCAGCCGCCCCTGGTGCCGCTGTACGCGGCGGCCGCCGGTGGATCGCTGGTGCTGCTGCGTCTGCCCTCGGCGCTGGCGTTCATGGCGGGTGTCGTGCTGACCGCGCTCATCGCCCGCGAGATGGGCGGTGGCCCGCGCGCCCAGACGGTCGCCGCGCTGGCCTGGGCGGTCACGCCCGCCCTGGCGGTCGGCGGGCACCTCATGCAGCCCACCATCTTCGACGTCGTGGCCTGGACGGCGGTGACGTTCCTGGTGACCCGCTGGGTACGGGTCCGCGACGACCGTCTCCTGCTCGGCGTCGGCCTCGTCACCGCCGTCGCGCTGCAGGTCAAGTTCCTGATCGTGTTCTTCCTCGCCGCGCTGACCGTCGGGGTGCTGCTGGCCGGTCCCCGCGCGATGCTGCGGCGCCCACTGCTCTACGCCGGCGCGGCGGTGGCCGTGCTCGCCGCGCTGCCGGGCCTGTGGTGGCAGGCCCGGCACGGCTGGCCGCAGCTGGGGATGGGGCGGGCGATCGCGGCCAAGGGCACCGACGGCGGCCGGCTGGGCTTCGTGCCCTGGCAGCTGATCGACACGGGGATCTTCACGGCGCCGATCTGGATCGCCGGGCTCGTGCGGCTGTGGCGCGGTCCGTGGCGGCTGTTCGTCTGGGCGTACGCCTTCCTCCTGGTCGTCTTCCTGATCACAGGCGGGAAGCACTACTACATGATGGGCGCGTATCCGGCGCTGTGGGCGGCCGGCGCCCAGGTGGTGGAGCGGTGGCGCCTGCGGTGGGTGATGTTCGGCGTCGTGGCGCTCACGACCGTCGGCCTGCTGCTGCCGGTCTATCCGCTCCGGACCCTGCACGCGACCCCGGAGGCGGCGATCGGCTACGACGCCCGGGAGACCGTCGGCTGGCCGGCGCTCACGGCGGCGGTGGCGAAGGTCTACCGCCCCGGGTACGTGATCCTGGCCGGGGACTACGGCGTCGCCGGGGCGATCGACCGGTACGGCGGGGCGTACGGCCTGCCGAAGGCCTACAGCGGCCACAACGGCCTGTGGTACCTCGGCCCGCCCGCGGACGACGGCGCTCCGGTCATCGTCCTGCCGGCCGAACGGGATCAGCTCACCCGGTACTGGTCGGACGTCCGGGTCGCCGGGCGGGTCGACGACGGCGTACGGATCGACAACGAGGAGCAGGGGCAGCCGATCTGGATCTGCCGGGGTCCGCGCCTGCCGTGGGCCCGCCTGTGGCCGGAGTTGAAACGGCTCTCCTGAGAACGCGCCGCCGCTCCTACAGCGGGCGGTCCGCGGCGTACGGGCGCAGGCGGACCCGGATCTCGCCGCAGACGCACCGGCTGTAGGTCACCACTCCTTCGGAGGTGAAGTGCCGGGACAGCACCTCGTGGACATCGGAGTCGGGCCAGCCGCAGGTGGAGCAGTCACTCACCGGGATTCCGCCTATGCGTCGCGTCGTGTAAGCCTTTAGATTGAGATGACACTTACAGGCTCTCACATACGGGAAGATGCGGCAATGCGGATTACCGGCTACAAGAGCCATGGCGTGGGGGCCGCCGCCGCGCTCGTCAACGCGGTCACGAGCCGTGACGGGGACGACGGCGACGACGCGCTGCGGGCGGTCCTCGCCGAGCACGGATTTTTCGTGCAGCGCTTCACCCCGGCGACCGCGGCGGAGCTGCGGCCCTGGGCCCGGACGCTGCGTCCGTTCTTCGAGGCCGAGAGCCTCGACACGGCCGTGACGCTGCTCAACCGCCTGCTGGCCGACGTGCCGATGCATCCGCACCTGGCCGACCACGACGAGCTGGGGCTGCACGTCCACTACGCACCGCCCGAGGTCGAGCTGGCGCACCGGGTCCGCGCGACGACGCTGATGAACCTCGCCGAGCTGCTGTGCGATCACGGCCTCGACCGGATCGGCGTGTGCGCCGCCGCCGGCTGCGACCGGGTCTACGCCGACGACTCACGGGGCGGACGGCGGCGCTTCTGCTCCGACGCCTGCGCCAACCGTACGAATGTCGCCGCCCACCGCGCCCGCCGCCGCGCCGCGCCGTGAGGGCCCAGGGAGCGTAAGGGCTCAGAACACGGCGGGGGCTCGGGACCCCTGAGGGCTCAGGAGACGAAGACGGCGAGGGGCTTGGCGACCGGCCCGTGCTCCTCGACGAGGGCCAGCAGCGTGCCGTCGGGGGCGAAGACCCCGATCGGGCCCTGACCGAGCCCCATGGCGGCCAGCACGCCACCGTGCGCGACCTTGCGCGCGTCGTTCTCCGAGACGTTCATCCGGGGGAACGCGGCGGCCACGGCCTCCTCCATCGGCAGCACGGTGAGCTCCTCGCCGAGCTGCTCCACCGTGTGCGCCATCGACAGGTCGTACGGGCCGACGCGGGTGCGGCGCAGCGCGGTCAGGTGCCCGCCGACGCCCAGGGCCGTTCCGAGGTCGCGGGCGAGCGCCCGGATGTAGGTGCCGCTGGAGCAGGTGATCGTCGCGGCGACGTCGAGCAGGTCGCCCTCGCGGCGGAACTCGCCGAGCCCGAACTCGTACACGGTGACGGGCCGCGCCTTGAGCTCGACCTCCTCGCCGGCCCGGGCCCGCTTGTACGCCCGCTCGCCGTTCACCTTGATCGCGCTGACCTGCGGGGGGATCTGCTCGATCGGCCCGGTCAGGTCGACGACGGCGTTGCGCACGGCGTCCTCGGTCACCTCCGCCGCGGAGACGGCGGCGGTGGGCTCGCCCTCGGCGTCGTCGGTGTTGGTGGACTGCCCGAGGCGGATGACCGCCTCGTAGGTCTTCTCGGTCAGCGCCAGGTGCCCGAGCAGCCGGGTGGCCTTCTCCACCCCGATGACCAGGACACCGGTCGCCATCGGGTCGAGCGTGCCCGCGTGCCCCACGCGGCGGGTGCCCGCCAGCCGGCGCAGCCTGCCCACGACGTCGTGGGAGGTCCAGCCGGCCGGCTTGTCGACGATGACAAGTCCATTCATCAGCGCGTGGATACCTCGATCTCGGTCAGGAGCCCGCGCAGCCGCGCGACGGCCGGCTCCACATCGCCGTGCAGGGTGAATCCGGCGGCCGTCGGGTGGCCGCCACCGCCGAGAGCCACGCAGGCCCGTCCGACGTCGACGCGGCCCTTGGACCGCGTGGAGACCTGCCAGGCGCCCTCGTCGTCCTCCTTGAACACGACGGCGACCTCCGCCTCGTCGGTGCGGCGGACGACGTCGATGACGCCTTCGAGCAGGTCGTACGGGAGATCGTGGGCGGCGCGGTCGGCACGGGTCACGGTCGTCCAGACCAGGCCGAGGCCGTTCGCGACGTCCCGCTCCAGCCGGGCCCGGCCCAGCGCGGCGGCCAGGACCGGCAGGTAACCGAAGGGGGCGCGGTCCCACACCTCGCGGGCTACCTGCTCGGGCCGCACGCCCATAGCCAGCAGCCGCTGCGCGAGGGCGTGGACCTCCGGCGTCGTGGAGCGGTACTTGAACGAGCCGGTGTCGGTGACCAGCCCGACGTACAGGTCGAGCGCGATGTCGTGCGTGAGCGGCACGCCCAGCAGGTCGATGAAACGCTCGACCAGCACGGCGGTGGCCGCCGCGCCGGGGTCGACCAGGTGCGTCGTGCCGAACCGCGTGTTGGACGCGTGGTGGTCCACGACGATCAGCTCTCCGGCCTTGCCCGCGTTGGCGGCGAGCGTGCCGAGCCGTTCGCCGCCGGCCGCGTCGAACGTGACCATCACGTCCGGCTCGGCGGGGAAGTCGGCCGGGTCGGTGAGCAGGTCCAGGCCGGGCAGGAACCGCAGGATCCGCGGCACGACGAACGCGTCGCCGAACGAGGCCGTGAACGGCTTGCCCAGCGCGCGCAGCGCCTGCGCGAACGCCAGCATCGACCCCAGGGCGTCACCGTCCGGGCAGACGTGGCAGGCCAGGCACACCTCGTCGGTCCGCTGGATCGCGTCGACCGCCCTCGCCCACTCGTCGGCGGCGATGGCTGGGACCTTACCCGGCGCGGAGTTCACGACCGGGAGTATCCCGCGTCGTCGCCGCCGTCGCCGTCGGTTTCGTCAACCTCGCCGGAGATCACCGGCTCGCGGTACGGATTGGCGTCGCCCGCGGGCCGGGCGTTCTCGGCGGCCTTGGCGACCCGCTCGTCGGCGGCGCGCGCCTTGGCGAGCAGGTCGTCGATCTGCCGGGCGTTCTCCGGCAGGGCGTCGGGAACGAAGGTCAGGCTGGGCGTGTGCCGCACTCCGGTGCGCTTGCCCACCTCCGAACGGATGACGCCCTTGGCGCTCTCCAGCGCCGCGGCGCTGTCGGCGCGCTCGGCGTCGCTGCCGTACACGGTGTAGTAGACCGTCGCGTCCCGCAGGTCGTTGGTCAGCCGGGTGTCCGTCACGGTGACGAAGCCGAGCCGCGGATCCTTGATCCGCCGCTCCAGCATCTCCGCGACGATCTGCTGAATGCGATCGGCGAGCTTTCGAGCCCGCGCGGGGTCGGTCACAGTTCCTCCATTGTCGTTCGGCCGCGGAGGCGGCCGGGACGTGCGCTCACCGAGGCCTCAAAAACCCCGGTCAGGACTCCTCCTCGTTGAAGAGCCGCTGCCTGGCGCCCAGGAGCTCGACCTCCGGCCGCCCGGCGACGAGACGCTCGCAGGCCTCGAGGACCTCGACGCAGTTGCCCGCCGTGGCGGACACCACCGCGATCCCGATCTCCGCCCGCCGGTGCAGGTCGAGATGGCCGGTCTCGGCCGCCGCGACCGCCGGGAACCGGCGCCGTACATCGGCGACGATCGGGCGGACGACGGAGCGCTTCTGCTTCAGCGAGCGTACGTCGCCGAGCAGGAGGTCCAGGGTCAGCGATCCCACATACACAAACGGTCACCCCGCCCGATCCGTTCCGGTCATCCGCAATGAGCAACTCTAAGGGAACGGGCCGACAGCGAGGTGGCGTGCGACGAAGCCGCACGCCACCTACGCCTGGTCGGCCGCCTCAGGGCCTTCGGATCGAGATCAGACGCGCGGCTTCTCCCGCATCTCGAAGGTCTCGATGACATCGCCGATCTTGAGGTCGGCGTAGCCGATCCCGATACCGCACTCGAAGCCCTCGCGGACCTCGGTCGCGTCGTCCTTGAACCGGCGGAGCGAGGACACCGTGAGGTTGTCGGAGACCACCACGCCGTCGCGGATCAGGCGCGCCTTGCTGTTGCGCTTGATCGTGCCGGACTGGACCATCGAGCCCGCGACGTTGCCGATGCGCGGCACCTTGAAGATCTCGCGGATCTCCGCCGTGCCGAGCTGGGCCTCCTCGAACTCGGGCTTGAGCATGCCCTTGAGGGCCGCCTCGACCTCTTCGATCGCCTGGTAGATGACCGAGTAGTAGCGGATGTCGACGCCCTCGCGGTCCGCCAGCTCCTGCGCGTTGCGCTCGGGACGGACGTTGAAGCCGATGATGACCGTGCCCTGGGACGTGAGCGCGAGGTTCACGTCGTCCTGGGTGATCGCACCGACACCGCGGCGGATGACGCGCAGACCGACCTCTTCGCCGACGTCGATCTTGAGGAGCGCGTCCTCCAGGGCCTCCACCGAACCGGACACGTCACCCTTGATGACGAGGAGCAGCTCCTGCACCTCGCCCTTCTCGAGGTCCTTGAACAGCTCCTCGAGCGTGCGACGGCCGCGGCTGCGGAGCAGCTCGGCGTTGCGCTTGCGGGCCTGACGGCGGTCGGCGATCTGCCGGGCCATCCGGTCGTCGTCGACGACGATGAAGTTGTCGCCGGCGCCCGGCGTGGCCGACAGGCCCAGCACCAGGACCGGACGGGACGGCAACGCCTCCTCGACGTTGTTGCCGTTCTCGTCGAGCATCGCCCGGACGCGGCCGAAGGCCTCGCCACAGACGATCGAGTCGCCGACCCGGAGCGTGCCGCGCTGAACCAGCACGGTCGCCACGGAACCACGGCCCTTGTCGAGGTGCGCCTCGATCGCGACGCCCTGCGCGTCCTGGGCCGGGTTAGCCCGCAGGTCGAGCTCGGCGTCGGCGGTCAGCACGATCGCCTCGAGCAGGTCCTCGATGCCCATCCGCTGCTTCGCCGAGATGTCGACGAACTGCGTCTGGCCACCGAACTCCTCGGCGACGAGGCCGTACTCGGTGAGCTGGGCGCGCACCCGCTGCGGGTCCGCCCCCTCCTTGTCCACCTTGTTGACCGCGACGACGATCGGCACACCGGCCGCGTTGGCGTGGTCGATGGCCTCGGTGGTCTGCGGCTTCACCCCGTCGTCGGCGGCGACCACCAGGACGACCAGGTCGGTCGTCTCGGCACCACGGGCACGCATGGCGGTGAACGCCTCGTGACCCGGGGTGTCGATGAAGGTGATCTTGCGCTCCTGGCCGTCGACCTCGGTCGCGACCTGGTAGGCGCCGATGTGCTGGGTGATGCCGCCGGCCTCGCCGGCCACCACGTTGGCGTTGCGGATCGCGTCGAGCAGCTTCGTCTTACCGTGGTCGACGTGGCCCATGACGGTGACCACCGGCGGACGGGAGACGAGAAGCTCCTCGCCGCCCTCGTCCTCGCCGAACTCGATGTCGAAGGACTCGAGCAGCTCGCGGTCCTCGTCCTCGGGGCTGACGACCTGGACGTCGTAGTCCAGCTCGGCGCCGAGCAGCTGCAGCGTCTCCTCGCTGACCGACTGCGTCGCCGTCACCATCTCACCGAGGTGCAGCATCACCTCGACGAGCGACGCCGGGTTGGCGCCGATCTTCTCGGCGAAGTCGGTCAGCGACGCGCCCTGCGGCAGCCGGACGGTCTTGCCGTTGCCGCGGGGGACGCGGACGCCGCCGATCGCCGGCGCCTGCATGTTGTCGAACTCTTGACGCCGCTGCTTCTTGGACTTGCGGCCCCGCGCGGGACGCCCGCCCGGACGGCCGAACGCACCCTGCGTGCCACCACGGCCACGGCCGCCGCCACCAGGACGGGGACCGCCGAAGCCGCCGCCGCCACCGGGACGACCGGCACCGCCGCCGGCACCGGCCGGACGGCCGAAGCCGCCGCCGCCACCGGGACGACCACCGCCGCCGGGACGGCCACCGCCGCCGCCACCACCCGGACGGCCACCGCCGCCGGGACGACCGCGACCACCCGCGCCACCAGGGCCACCGGTGTCACGCTGCGGACGGGACGGCATGTTCATCGGGCTCGGCCGCGGGCCTCCGGGCCGAGGCGGCATGCTGCCCGGATTCGGACGGGGACCACCGGCACCCGGAGCACCCGGACGGCCACCGGGCGGCGCCGGACGCGGCGGGGCGCCCGCCGGACGGTCGCCACGAGGCGCGCCGGGACGGTCACCACGCGGTGCGCCGCCCGGGCGGTCGCCGCGCGGCCCCGCGGGGCGGTCGCCACGCTGACCGGGCGGACCCGGACGCGGACCCGGCTTGGCCGAACCCATGCCGGTGTTGGTGGAAGAGAAGGGGTTGTTGCCCGGGCGGGGACGACCCCCGCCGGAACGCTGGCCCGGAGCGGCCGGACGCGGCCCACCGGGGCCGCCCGCACCACCGGAACCACCGGCACCGGGACGCGGACCCGGGCCCGGCTTCGGCGCGGAACCGGGACGGCCCGCCGCGGGCCCCGGACGGGGACCGGGCCTGGGCGCCGAGGCACCGCCGCCGCCCTGCTGGGCGGGACCGGGGCGGGGCGCCGCGGGACGCGGCGCGGGCTGACGGGGACCCGGCCTCGGGGCCTGATTCGGAGCCTGCGGCGCGGACGGCGCCTCGGAGCGCGCCGGCTCCGGCTTGAACTCAGGCCGCAGGTCCTGCTTGGGCTGCTGTAGCGGCTGCTGTAGCGGCTGCTGCTGTTGCTGCGGCTGCGGCTGTTGCGGCTGCTCCTGCCGCGGCGCGGCAGGCTTCGGGCCCGGAACGGGCCGCCGCGGACCCGGCTTCGGAACCGGAGCCGATCCTCTTCTGTCGGCGGACGGCTTCGCCGACCCACCGCCGAATGCTTCCTTAAGTCTGCGTACTACCGGCGCCTCGATCGTCGAGGACGCCGAACGGACGAACTCGCCCATTTCATTGAGCTTGGCCATGACGGCCTTGCTCTCGACACCGAACTCCTTGGCGAGCTCGTACACCCGGACCTTTGCCACTGCACTCCCTACTCGGTCCGGGGAAACGTCCTCGGACCGTCGCTACCTTGCGGTAATCATCGCTGCGTGCTCATCGAGCGCTCATAGCAATCTCGACCTGCTTCCGACTAGACGTCGCTTACGAACCGCCCCGCTCTGCCTCGAGCCGCCGCCGAAGCGCACTGGCGTCAAGCGGACCCGACAGGCGAAATGCCCGCGAGAACGCCCGACGACGCTCGGCCAGCTCAAGACATGCCAGGTCAGGGTGCAGGGAGGCACCCCTTCCCGGCAGTCGCCCGTGCGGATCGGGGACGATGAAGCCCTCGATCACGACCAGGCGCAGCAGGTCGGACTTGGCCGTGCAGACCCGGCAGCCCACACATGTGCGCTGTGGGGCCGCTCGGCCACGATTCATGAGTCTACCGCGTCGAGGCGTCGGCGGAACCTGCCGCATGCTCCCCTTCGGTGGAAGACCCCGACTCCGTGTCGGGACGGATGTCGATCCGCCAGCCGGTGAGCCGTGCGGCGAGACGGGCGTTCTGCCCCTCTTTGCCGATGGCCAGGGACAGTTGGTAGTCGGGCACCACGACCCGAGCCATCCGGCCCTCCGCGTCGACGACCTCGACATGGTTAACCCGCGCCGGGGACAGGGCATTCCCGACGAACTCGGCGGGATCGTCCGACCAGTCGACGATATCGATCTTCTCGCCGTGCAACTCGTGCATGACGTTCCGGACCCGGCTGCCCATCGGCCCGATGCACGCTCCCTTGGCGTTCACCCCGGCCTTCCGGGACCGTACGGCGATCTTCGTACGGTGGCCGGCCTCCCGCGCGATGGCCGCGATCTCCACGGTGCCGTCGGCGATCTCCGGAACCTCGAGCGCGAAGAGCTTCTTGACGAGGTTCGGATGGGTCCGGGACAGCTTGACCATCGGGCCACGGTGGCCCTTCTTGACCTGGACGACGTAGGAGCGGATCCGCTCGCCGTGGTCGTAGTTCTCCCCGGGAACCTGCTCCTCGGGCGGGAGCACACCCTCCAGCTTGCCGAGATCGACCAGGACGTTGCGCGGGTCCTTGCCCTGCTGGATCACGCCCGCCACGATGTCGCCCTCACGCCCGGCGTACTCGCCGAACGTCAGCTCGTCCTCGGCGTTGCGCAAGTGCTGCAGGATGACCTGCTTCGCGGTGGTCGCCGCGATCCGGCTGAAATTGGTCGGCGTGTCGTCGTACTCCCGGACGCCGACGCCCTCTTCATCGGTCTCCGTCGCCCAGACGGTGACGTGACCGGTCTTCCGGTCGAGCTCGACGCGCGCCTTGGGCGCCGCACCCTCGGTCCGGTGGTACGCGATCAGCAGTGCTTCCTCGATGGCCTTGACCACGAGGTCGAGAGAGATGTCCTTCTCACTCTCGAGACTCCGCAGGGCGGTCATGTCGATGTCCACGAGGCCTCCCCCCTAGTCCTCGTCGCCGGCGGCGGCGTCGTCGCCCCGGCGGTTGAACTCCACCTGGACCAGTCCGCGGGTGAGCTCGTCGTAGCCCAACCGGCGCTCGCGGCCGTCACTGTCCAGTACGACGGCCGTGTCGTCGGCGCTCATGACCCGGCCGGTGATCTCTCCGCCCTCGGAGAGCACCGCGCGGACGAGACGGCCGGCCGCGCGCCGCCAGTGCCGCGGCTGGGTGAGCGGCCGGTCGACGCCCGGCGAGGTCACCTCGAGGACGTAGGGCGCGGAGCCCATCGCGTCGCTTTCGTCGAGGGTCCTCGAAATCTCCTGGCTGACATCCGCGACGTCGTCGAGGCTCACTCCGCCGTCGGCGTCGACGATGACCCGCACCTGCCGGCGCTTGCCGGCGGGGGTCACGATGACGTCCTCCAGGTCGAACCCGGCACCGGCGACCACAGGATCGAGCAGTCGCATCAACGCGGCCCGTGCATCGTGCCCGGACCCGCGCCGGCCCGCCTGAGCGCTGCCACGGCGGCCGTCCACGCTCATGTGGGCCTCCTTCATGCCTGATGGAATGGTGGCCGCCCGATGCGTCCACTCCGCACCCAAGACTATCCACAGCCGGAGGGGCCAGGTGCCCGCATCGCCAGCAGGCGGGTACACGCTTGTGGAATGCTTGCGCAGCGGAGTGCAAGAGATCACGAACTGGAGGCACGCTTGGACGCGCTGCGGTTCCCGGCTCCCACGCGGCGCGCGGCGATGCTCGGCGGCTCCGCCGCGGTGCTGGCGACGGTCACCGGATGCACCACCGTGGGCCGGGCGGAGGCGCCCCCGCCGGGCCCCGACGTGTCCGTCCTCACCGCAGCGATCGAGAACGAGGCGGCCCTCATCGCCCTGTACGAGGCGGTGCTCGGCGCGCACCGGTCGCTGGCCGAGCGGCTGAGACCGCTCCACGATCACCACACTCAGCACCTGGCGGTCCTGCGGCGTCACTATGTCCCCGGCACGACGACCGGCACCACCACGCCGAGCCCACGGGCGACCGCGACGGCGCCGGACAGCGAGTCCCGCGCGCTCGCGGCCCTGCGAGCGGCCGAGCGCAAGGCCGCGAGCGCCCGCGCCGACGACGTCCGGCGGGCCACCCCGGGCCTCGCCCAGCTGCTCGCCTGCATCGGCGCCTGCGAGGCCGGCCACGCCCAGTCCCTCACCGGAGCCACCTCATGAGCGAACGAACCATGAGCGCAGCCCTCCTGGTCACCTCCCCGACGAAGGAGGGCCCGTGACCGAACGCAGCGAGGGAACCGGCGGCACAGCACCCTTGGTCACCTCCCCGACGAAGGAGGGCCCGTGACCGCGGAGACGGTCGCGGCGCTGCAGGCGGCGCTCGCCGCCGAGCACGTCGCGGTCTTCGGGTACGGCGTTCTCGGCGGTCACGTCTCTCCGGCGCAGCAGCAGAACGTCAAGTCGATCTGGAACGCCCACCGGAGCCGGCGCGATCGCCTGCGTGATTACGTCCAGGCGGCCGGCGGCCGTCCGGTGGCCGCGGCCGCCGCCTACCGGCTGCCGTTCAAGGTCACTTCGGCGAGCACCGCCGCGCGGCTCGCCGCCACGCTGGAGGACGGCGTGATCGCGGGTTACGCGGTGCTGGCGGGGGTGAGCGACCCGAATCTCCGCCGCTACGCCGCCCAGGCGATGCAGGAGGCCACGGTGCGCGCGGTCCGCTGGCGGGGCGCGTCGCCGGCGCAGGCGTTCCCGGGTCTCCCGGCGGGCACCCTGTCTCCCAAACCGGAGGGCTGACCGCCCACCGCGCCGGGGGCCGGGGCCTCGCGAGTCCAACGGCACCGGCCGAGGCGGAGGATCGACCGCCCGCGACGAGCCGGCGGGCTCTCGCCGAAGGCAGGACCGGCCGCCTCGCAAGCCCGGGGGCTCTCGCCGAACCTTTGGACCGGCCGCCCCGCGAGCCTGCGGGCTCTCGCCGAACCGCTGGACCGGGCCGGCGGTCCGGGCCTGCGGGAGGACCGGCCGTCCGTTCGGCGCCGCCCGTCGGGGGCGTGCGGACCGTTCCGCGCGTACGGATAGCCTTCCCCGGACGACCGATATTGGGGGTTACAGGCCGACTCATGGGCGTTTCGGGCAATCGACTGCGAGAGACGTGGCGGACGTTGATGGGCGAGATCCCCGCCGAACCGCTCGAAGAGGAACCCGGTGACTCCGTCTCCCCCCGTGCCCTCGACCTCGTCCTGCGCGTCGGCGAGCTGCTGCTGGCCAGCGGTGAGGCCACCGAGCGCGTCAACGAGTCGATGCTGAGCCTCGCGGTCGCGTACGAACTGCCACGCCCGGACGTCGCGGTGACATTCACCGTCATCACCGTGAACGTCCACCCCGGTAACGGCGCGATGCCGGTGACCGGCGGGCGCGCGATCCGGCGCCGCTTCCCCGCCTACTGGCGGCTGGTCGCCCTGCACGCGCTCGTACAGGAGGCGTCCCTGGGCATGCTCGACGTCGAGGAGGCGCACCGCCGGCTCGCGGAGATCAAGCGGATGCCGCCGCCGTACCCGCCGTGGCTGATGGTCGTGGGCCTGGGGCTGATCGCCGCGTCCGCCAACGTCATGGTGGGCGGTGGGCCGCTCGGCGCGGGCACGGCCTTCGTGGCGACGATCCTCGGCGACCGTACGGCCGCGGCCCTGGCGCGTCGCGGTGTCGCGGAGTTCTTCCAGTTCACGGTGGCCGCCGGGATCGGCGCGGCGGCCGCGTCGCTGGTGATCGCGGTCGGCGCCCCGGCCCACGCCTCGGCGATCGTGACCGGCGCCGTCCTGGCTCTGCTGCCGGGGCGGCCCCTCGTCGCGAGCATCCAGGACGGCATCACGGGCGACCTCATCAGCGCGGGCGCCCGGCTGCTCGAGGTCTTCTTCATCGTTGCGGCGATCGTCTCGGGTCTCGGCGTGGTCGTGTACGCCGCCGTGCGCCTGGGGATCCCGGTGGACGTGGGCGACCTGCCCGCCGCGCCGGCGTCTCTGCTGCCGGTCACGGTGATCGCCGCGGCGGCGGTGTCGCTGACGTTCGCGCTGTCCCTCGCCGTACCGCGCGCCGCGCTCGCCGCCGCCGCGCTGGGTGGCGCGCTGATCTGGGTGGTGTACGTCCTGGCGCGCGGGGCCGGCGTGACGCCGGTGCTCGCCTCGGCGATCGGCGCGGTGATCGTGGGACTCCTCGGGAACCTCCTGGCCCGCCGCCGTCACGAGCCGGCGCTCCCGTACATCGTGCCCGCGATCGCGCCGCTGCTGCCGGGCACGGCGTTGTACCGCGGGATGATCGAACTGAACCTCGGGCTCCCCCAGGACGGCGTGCTGAGCCTGATCGGCGGGATCTCCGTGGCGCTGGCCCTCGGGGCGGGCGTCAACCTCGGCGGTGAGTTCGTGCGCGCGTTCCAGCGGGTGGGTCTCGGGGTCTCCGGTCGCGGCGCCCGCCCGGCTGCCCGCCGCACCCGCGGCTACTGACCGTCGACCACCTAGCAAGCGTTTGGTTATCATCGTTTCGTGAGCGACGAACTCGACGACCTGCGGGCGGCCGTCCGCGCGTTCCTGGGCGAAGAGTGCCCGCCTCCTGCCGTCCGAAGACTCATGGCCGACCCGGCCGCGCACGACGCGGCGCTGTGGCGGCGGCTCTCGGGGGAGCTCGGGCTCACGGGCCTGGCCGTCCCGGAGGAGCACGGCGGAGCGGGTCGCGGGCTCACCGAACTCGCCGTCGTCTGCGAGGAGCTGGGCCGGGCGCTGACCCCCGTCCCCTATCTCGCCGCCGCGGTGCTCACCGCGTACGCCGTGCGGGACGGGTGTCTGCTCGCCGGGATCGCCGACGGTTCCGTGATCGGGACCGTCGTCCTGGACGGGGACCTGACGGCGGAGGACGACCGGCTGACCGGCACCGCCCCGTACGTCCTCGACGGGCACCTCGCCGAGGTCATCGTCTGCGCGGTCGCCGGCCGGGTGTACGCGGTGCGTGGCGCGGACGTCGCGCGGACGCCGCACGTGACCCTCGACCAGACGCGGCGGCTGGCGCGCCTGCGGTTCGACGGCACTCCGGCCGAGCGGATCGACGGCGACCTGAGCCGGGTACGCGACGTCGCCCTGAGCGCGCTCGCCGCCGAGCAGGCCGGTGGCGCCCGGCGCTGCCTGGAGACGGCCGTCGCGCACGCGCGGACGCGGGTCCAGTTCGGCCGGCCGATCGGCTCGTTCCAGGCGATCAAGCACAAGCTGGCGGACATGCTCCTGCGCGTCGAGTCCGCGCGGTCCGCGGCGTACGAGGCGGCGCGGGTCGCCGATCAGGAGCCGGACCGCCTCCCGGTGTACGCCGCGCTCGCCGGGTCGTACTGCGCCGAGGCGTACCTGCACGCGGCGGGCGAGACGATCCAGATCCTGGGCGGCATCGGCGTCACCTGGGAGCACGACGCCCACCTGCACCTCAAGCGGGCGACCGCGTCCGCCCGGCTCTTCGGCACGCCCGAGGCGCACCGCGCCCGGCTCGCCGCCGCGCTGGCGCTGTGACTACCTGCCGACCCTCCGGTAGACGATCACCAGCACGAGGCAGAGGACGACCAGGGCGACGATGACGATCACGCCTTTGATCAGGTAGTCCATCGCGAGCTCGTGGAGGACCCGGTCTCCGTCTCCGTCCGCGACGGCCCGGGTGCCTCCGGACGACAGGACCGGCAGGCCCCGGCTCACCGGCCCGTCCCCTTCCCGTCCCGCGCCGGACGGTCTTCGAGGTATCCCAGGAGGGTGCGGGCCGCCGCGCGGCGGGCGCCGCCGCGCGCGCTCCGCCGGCCTGGAGGAACCCCGGCCGGACGGCCGTCCCGATCCTCCCGCGCGAGCGCCCGGAGGAGCGGCTCGACGTACCGACGCGCCTCCTGCCACCTGCCGCGGCGTTCGATGGTCACCGCGACGGTGAATCCGGCGATGACCAGCAGCACGACTCCTCCCACGACGAGCGCGAATCTGATCATCAGCAGATGCATGACGGTCCCCATGACGCGTCCTCTCCGGCCGAGCTTATTTAGCACGACCTTGCTACAAAGAATTTAGCACGGTGGTGCTACAAAGGCGTCATGCCGAAGAAGGTCGATCCAGAGGCCCGCCGCCACGAGGTGGCCGAGGCCGTGTTCCGCGTCACCCGCCGGGACGGGCTGGAGCACGCGTCCCTGCGCAACGTCGCCGCCGAGGCCGGTCTGGCCGTCGGCTCGGTACGGCACTACTTCGAGGGCCAGACCGACATCATGATCTTCGCGATGCGGCACTTCGTGGATCGCGTCGGCGCGCGCCTGCTGGAGCATGTGCGCGACAGGCCCGGCCCCGGCGCCTCCGCCGACCGGCACGTCGCCGCCTTCGAGGCGGCGCTCGCCGAGCTGCTGCCCCTCGACGCGGAGCGGCGCGAGGAGACCGAGGTGTGGCTGGCCTTCACCGTGAGCGCCCGCACCCGCGAGGAACTGCGGCCGTACGCCGAGCGGCTGTACGACCAGACCCGCGAACTCGTCCACAAGGTGCTCACGGCGGCGGAGCGGACCGGCGTCCTGCGGGACGGCGTCGACGCGGACACCGAGACCGAGCGCCTGTACGCGCTGGTCGACGGGCTCGCGCTGCACTCCGTCCTGCAGCCCGGCCGTCTCGACGCGGAGGGTCTGCGGGCCGCGCTGCGCCGGCACCTCGACGAGATCATGCCGCGGGCCGCCGGCCGGTGACCTGAGACACTTCCGCCCCCCTGCGGAACCGACGCCGGGGAATGCCGGCCCGCGCGCGGCTCGTTGGCTCCATGGATCCCCCCGTGAGGTGCCCCCTGTGAGCGATATCCCCCCGAGGCCCGGCGATCCCCCGCCCGGGCCGCGCCCGCCGGCGCGCCGTCGATGGCCGCGCCGGACGGGACGCGCGGCGATGCTCGGGGCGGTCGGCGTCTCGGCCTGGGCGTTCCGCGGGAGCCTGCCCGACGCGGGTGCACTGTGGTCCGTCGCGACGGGCGCCGATCCCTGGTGGCTGGTCGTGATGGTGCTCGCGCAACTGGCGTCGATGGCGATGTTCGCACGGGTGCAGCGGCGGTTGCTGCGGGCGGGCGGGGTCCGGTTGCCGCTGCCCCGGGCGCTGCAGATCACCTACGCGGGGAACGCGCTGTCGACCACACTTCCGGTCGGCCCGGCGGTCAGCGTGGCGTTCACGTTCGGCCGGTTCCGGCGGGCCGGGGCGACGCCACGGCTGGCGACGGCCGTGATCGTCGTGGGCGGCGTGGTGATGAACCTCGGGTACGCCGTCGTGGGTCTCACGGCCCTGGTGGCCGAGCCGCACTCCCGGTCCACGGCGGTCACCGGCCTGGTGGCCCTGGCCGCCGCGCTGTGCGCCACCGCCCTGCTGTGGAGGTGGCGGCGGGCCGCGATGAACGGCCTGGCGCTGCGCGTGTTCGGGCCGCTGCTGCGGCACCGGTTCGCCGCACCGCTCACCGAGATGTGGCAGGGCCGGGGCGCGCTGCGCCTGAGCACCCTCGACTGGGGCGTCCTCGGCCTGATGGCCGTCCTGAACTGGTCCTTCGACATCCTCTCCCTCGTGGCCGCCGGGCGCGCGGTGGGCGTGCACACGTCGCTGTACGCCGCGGCGCTCGCCTACTACGCCGCCCAGGCCGCCGGCAGCATGGTTCCCCTGCTGCCGGGCGGCCTCGGCGCGATCGAGGCGAGCCTGACCGCGTCGCTGGTCGCGTTCGGCGCGCGGGCCGTTCCGGCGGGGGCGGCGGTGGCGCTCTACCGGCTCGCGGCCTTCTGGGCCGTCATCGGCGCCGGCTGGCTCGCCTGGCTCGCGATCAAGATGGGCGACGAGGACCTGTCCTGGATCCGGGGTCGCCGGGCGCTCGACGGCGTGGAGACGCCGCCGGCCGGCGCGCTCATGGCGGCCGGTGCGGCGCGGGCCGCCCGGGCGCCGGAGTCCGCCGAGTCCGCCTGACCCGTCGCACCCGCCTTGTTGCCGTACGATCTCGCTGCTACGCTTCCCAAGCGAGCGCTTGGTCGAACAGACTGCCGGAGGCGTGATGTCCCTACGGGTCAGCGTGGGTTACGAACTCGAGGTGCGCGGGCGCACCCGCGACGTCGAGCAGCGGGCCTTCCAGAACGTCATCGACCAGGTCGTCCTGGCCGACCGCCTCGGCTACGACACGGCGTGGTTCGTGGAGCACCACTTCACGCGCGGGTTCTCCCACTCCTCCGCCCCCGACCTCGTCCTGGCGGCCTGCTCCCAGCGGACCGAGCGCATCCACCTCGGCCTGGGCGTCGTCCTGCTGCCGTTCCAGCACCCGGTGCGCACGGCCGAACGGGTCGCCACCCTCGACGTCCTCAGCGGCGGGCGCGTGGAGTTCGGCACCGGGCGCGGAGCGTCCCCGCTGGAGTACCAGGCGTTCCAGCGGCCCTTCGAGCGGTCCCGGCGGATCTGGGAGGACACCCTCGAGGCGGTGCTGGCGATCTGGACCGCCGACGGCGAGCCGGTGACCAGGTCCAACGAGTTCTTCGAGGTGCCGGACGTCGCGGTCTACCCGCGTCCGGCGCAGGAGCCCCACCCCCCGGTCTGGGTCGCCTCGACCTCGCTGGACGGCTACCTCGCGGCGGCCCGCAAGGGCTACAACCTGCTCGGCATGACCATGCTCAAGGGCCTCGACGACGTCGCCGAGGACATCGCCGAGTACAAGAAGTGCCTGGCGAGCAGCGGATTCGACCCGGAGACCCGGCGGATCGCGCTGATGATCCCCTGGCACGTCGCGCAGTCGAAGGACGAGGCCGTCTCCGCGGCCGCCGACGCCGTCCTCTGGTACATCCGGCGCCAGGTGAACCTCGTCACTCCCCCCGACTACTACGACGCCCGGCACGCCACCCACCGGGTGCTGGGCCAGCTCGCCGCCGGCCTGCCGCCCGAGGATGCCATGGAGACCCTCCGCGAGCACCACATGGTGGTCGTGGACGACGTCGAGGGCTCCCGCAAGGCCGTCGAGCGCGTCCAGGCCGCCGGGGCCACCGACCTGATCCTCCAGGCCCAGGTCGGCGGCCTGGCGGGCGAGCACGTGACCGCGTCGATGCGGCTGTTCATGGACGAGGTGATGGGGTGACCTGGCTCTCCCGCGACGCCCTCCCGGCCGGCCGTGACGCGGCGGGGCTGCTCCTCGTCTCCCCCGAGGCCGACGTGGTCCTGCCGCTGACCGCCGAGGACCGCGCGGCCGCGCTGGACCTCGCGGCGACGACGCTGCGCGCCGCCGGCGTCGGCCCCGGCGACCGGGTCGTGGTCGCGCTGAACAACGACGGCGAGGCGACCGGGACCCTGATCGCGCAGGCGTGCGCCGAGGTCGCCCGGGCCACCGCCGCGCCCGGGCCGCGCGGCCGTCTCCGCCTGCACCACGCCCTGGAGGCGGTACGGGCGACCACGCTGCTCGCGACGCCCGCGGGCGCGATGGACCTGCTCGCTCGCCTGCATCTGGAGTTCCTCCTCGACCCGCTGGACCTCGGTCTGCGCCACATCCTGCTCACCGGGGAGATCCCCTCGCCGGGCACGTACGCGCAACTGGCGTCGGAGTTCGGGGCCGAGGTCGGCGAGCTGTACGCCGATCCGTTCTTCGGCCTGCCGGTGGCCCACCGGACCGCGCGCGACGCGGCGTACACCCCGGCCCGCGAGGGGCTACTGGGCGTGGCGCCGATCGGCAAGGACGTGCTGCTCGAACCGCCGTACGAGGCCGGGGCGGCGGAGATCGTGATCACGCCCGCCTGGCACTCCACGCTGGCCGGCGCGACGCTGCGCACCGGGCAGGTCGTGCGCCTGACCGGGGGCGCGGGTGTCCCCCCGCCGGGCCATACGGTGGGCGAGCACATCCTCGTGCGGGGACGGTGGCTCTCGATCCCGCGGGTGGCGGCGGCCCTGGCCCGGATCGACGGCATCGCCCGCTGGGACCTGCGCGTGTCCCGCGCGGGCACCCTCGACGCCGCGGCGCTGCACGTCACCTTCAACCGCACGACGCTCGTGAAGAACCCGATGTGGCGGTCGCGCATCCACCAGGCCCTCGTCGCGATCACCCCGATCGCCGTCGAGGTCGTCGTCGAGGACGACGTCGCGGAGCAGGCCCGGCCCGGAACCGTGACCGATCTGCGCGGACACCACCTGGGCCGGGACAGGGCGGCCGTCTCGGAGTGACGGCGGGCCGTTCCCCACCCACAGGAGCGGAGGCGTGTGCCATGGAACCGGTACCGGACTGGGAGACCATCCCGCGGATGCTGCGCGACCAGGCGGCACGCCATCCCGGTGACGTCGTCGTCGTGGACGGCGCCGCGACGCTGACGCTGCGCGCGCTCCGGGAGGAGGCCGCGCGGGTGGCCCGCGGGCTGGCCGCCCTCGGCGTCGGGCCCGGCGACCGCGTCGCCGTGTGGGCGCCGAACTCCGCCTCCTGGGTGGTCATCGCCTGCGGCGTCTGGGACGCCGGGGCGATCGTCACGCCGTTGTCGACCCGGTTCCGCGGGATCGAGGCCGCCGCCCTGCTGCGGCGGACCGGCGCGCGGGTCCTGTTCATCGACGAGGGATTCCTCGGGTTCTCCTACGCCGGCGCGCTGAGAGAGGTCTGCGGCGGGCCGGTCGGCCAGCGGCCGTACGGCGACCTGCCGGAGTTGCGGCACGTCGTCACGCTCCCCGGGACCGGCGCGCCCCCGCCCGCCCTCGCGTACGAGGACCTGCTCGCGGGCGGCGAGAGGGTCACGGACGCCGAGGAGCGCGCGCTGGCGGTCGGCCCGGACGACCTCGCCGAGATCATGGCCACGTCCGGCACGACGGGCACGCCGAAGGGCGTCATGCTGCACCACGCGCAACTGCTGCGCGGCTACTGGGACTGGGCGTCGATCGTCACGCTGCGCGCGGGCGACCGGTATCCGATCATCGCGCCGTTCTCGCACGGGTTCGGGATCAACGCCGGGCTGCTGGCCTGCCTGCTGAGGCGCGCGACGATGACGCCGATCTCGGTGTTCGCGCCGGACCCGCTGCTGGACTTGATCGAACGGGACCGGATCAGCGTCCTGGCGGGGCCGCCGACACTGTTCCACCGGATCCTGAAGGAGGCCGACGGCCGGGACGTGTCGTCCCTGCGGGTGGCGATCTGCGGGGCGACGGCGGTGCCTCCGGAGCTCATCCGGCGGCTGGTCGAACGGGTCGGCCTGGACCGGGTGATCAACGCATACGGCCTGATGGAGGGCACCGTCGTGTCGATGACACGCGCCGGGGACCCGGTCGAGGTGATCGCCGCCACCACCGGGCGTCCCGTGCCGGGCGTGACGGTCCGGATCGTCGACGACGACGGGAAGGACCTGCCGGCCGGGGAGCGCGGAGAGATCCTCGTCGGCGGGTACGGCGTGATGCGCGGCTACTGGGACGACCCCGCGCGGACGGCCGAGGCCGTCGACGCCGACGGGTGGCTGCACACCGGGGACGTCGGCGCGCTCGACGCGCAAGGAAACCTCGCGGTCGTCGACCGGAAGAAGGACATGTTCATCGTCGGGGGGTTCAACGCGTACCCGGCGGAGATCGAGGCGCTGCTCCTGCACCATCCCGCCGTCGCCCAGGCGGCGGTGGTCGCGGTGCCCGACGAGACGCTGGGCGAGGTCGGATGGGCCTTCGTGGTCCCCTCGGCCCCGGTCGAACCGGCCGAGATCGTCGCCTGGGCGCGCGAGCACCTGTCCAACTACAAGGTTCCCCGGCGCGTCACGATCGTCGACGCCCTGCCCGCGAACGCCAACGGCAAGGTCGACAAGCGGGCGCTCCGCGCCCGGATCCGCTAGGACCTGGGTAGGACAGTGGGCTTCGAGATGGGCCCTGGGTCTCAGCCCGCCTGGTCGGAGGTCACGAGGGCCGGGGCGCCGAGCACCTCGACGGGCTCCTCGTCGTGCCGGGGCATCAGCACGACGACGACGATCGACGCCGCGAACCCGGCCGACCGCAGCACGAGGCGGACGGGATCCTCCGGCAGCGGCTCGCCGAACACCGCCGTGCCGGCCATGACGGTGTACACGCTGCCGACGACGCTGGAGACGGGCACCACGATCGAGGCGCGGCCGCGCTGCAGCCCGGTCTGGAACAGCAGCAGGCCCGCGCCCGACATCAGGACGTACAGGTAGGGGTAGGGCGAGGCGAGCGTGCGGCCGATGACGCCGCCGGCGTGGTCGGCGAGGAAGCCGGCGACACCCTTGGTCTGCAGCGCGCCCGCGCCGTACAGCAGGCCGGAGGCGGCGCCGTACAGCACTCCGGGCACCGGGCGGCCGGTGCGCCGCCCCGAGCGGATCGCGGCGAGGAACGCGCCCATGGCGACGACGACCGTCCCGGCGGACACGGCGAGGAGCACGCCCGTGCCCGCGTGCAGGCCGAGGCGGGTGGGCTCCATCGACAGGCAGACCAGCAGCAGCGACAGCGCGAGCACGCCGAGCCCGGTCCACTCGCGCGGCGTGGTGCGCTCCCCCAGGAACACCGCGGAGAAGACCACCAGGAGCGCGAGGCCGGCGAGCTGGATCGGCTGTCCCACGCTGAGCGGGACCAGCGACATCACCCCGAGCTGGCAGAGCAGCCCCATCCCCATGACGAGGAAGCCGGTCACCCAGGCCCGGCTGCCGCACAGGACACGGACGAGATGGCCCACCCGGTGCGCGCTGATCTTGGGCAGGTCGCGCAACGCCCGCTTCTCGAGGACGAAGCCGGCGTTGTACAGGACCGTCGCGATCAACGCGAGGATGATGCCGAAGAACAAGCAGCCTCCTGGGCTACGGGAAAGCGGGGCGATATGAAGAGCGTCGCGGTCGGCTGACGCCTGCGAGCTGCGGAGGCGTGCGGTGGCACAGGCCGTTGACGAAAATACCGGATCAGCCTCAATGCGACACACCGACCCGGCGAAAACCGTCACCTCGGCGTGGCGGGGAGCCGCGGCGAAACCGGCTGCGACGCCGCGGTGGAACCGGCGGCGATGGCGCCGCGGGCCGGTGGGGACGTCTCAGCGGGGGCGCCAGCGGACGAGCGTCAGATCGTCGTCGACGTCCGTGAAGACCGCCCGGACCGGCATGCCCGGCGTCACGTCGGCGGGGTCCGCGCCGGTCAGGTCGCCGTACATGAACAGGTCGTCGGCCTCGTCGAGCCGCACGTGCAGCACGGCGTAGGGCACCTCGTCCGCGAAGGCGCGCAGGAATACCTGGTGGTTCACGACCCAGCTCGCGACGCGGCCGGTCCCGCGCACCGGCGCCCAGGCGCTCCGCCGGGACCGGCAGCGGCCGCAGATCGCCCGGGGCGGGAAGCGGAGCGTTCCGCAGTCGCCGCACTCCTGGACCAGCAGCTCGTGCCGGCGGACCGCCTCCCACCACGGCGCGGAGTCGCGATCGGGCTGCGGCCTCGGCCGCCCGCCGAGACTCATCGATCGGCCCGGAGGATCAGCGCGGAGGTGCCGGCCAGGACGTAGCCGGGCTGGGCCGTGGACAACGCCACCTCGGCGCCTCTCACCTGGCGGTCGCCGGCGGTGCCGCGCAGCTGCGCGACGGCCTCGGCGACGTGGTTGATGCCGTGCACGTAGCCCTCCGAGAGGAAGCCGCCGTGGGTGTTGACCGGCAGCGGGCCGCCCAGCCGGGTCGCGCCGGAGGCGGCGTACGGCCCGCCCTCCCCCTTGGCGCAGAACCCGTAGTCCTCCAGCTGGACGAGCACCGAGTAGGTGAAGCAGTCGTACAGCTCGGCGACGTCGACGTCCTCCGGGCCGGCGCCCGCCATGGCGTACAGCCGCGGGGCGATCCGCGCGGCCTCCGAGACGGTGAAGTCGCCGCCCTGGCCGGAGAGGAGACTGTCGCCGCCGCCCCAGACGGCGCCGGAGATCAGGACCGGCGGGGCGGCGAGGTCTCGGGCGCGCTCGGCGGAGGTGACGACGACCGCGCAGGCCCCGTCCGTCTCCAGGCAGCAGTCGAGCAGGCGCAGGGGCTCGGCGATCCACCGCGAGGCCAGGTAGTCCTCCATGGTGATCGGGTCGCGTTTGAGCGCCCGCGGGTTCCCGGCGGCGTGGGCCCGCTGGGTGACGGCGATGGCGCCGAGCTGCTCGTGCGTCGTCCCGTACTTGATCATGTGCGCGCGGGTGAACATCGCGAACTGCTGCGGCGGCGCGAAGTGGCCGTACGGCGCCTGGTACTGCGCGTCGAACACCGGCGCGACGCCGCGCCCGGTGCCGCCCATGCGGAACTCCGAGCGGGCGTTGATCGCGCGGTAGCAGACGACGGTGCGGGCGACGCCGGCGGCGACCGCCATGGCGGCCTGCCCGATCACCGCGTGCGAGACGCTGCCCCCGCCGAACTGGTCGAGGTACCAGTGCACCTCCGGGACGCCGAGCGCCGGGGCCACCACCCAGGGCGGCGTCGAGTCGCCGACGCGGTGGGTGGCCAGCGCGTCGACGTCGTCGACGCCGAGCCCCGCGTCGTCCAGGGCGGCGAGGATCGCGTCGATGGCGAGGGTGAGCGTGGAGACGCCGGAGTCCTTGCTGAACGGCGTGTACCCGACTCCGGCGATCGCCGCCCGGTCCCGCAGTCCCATGCGCCGCCTTCCACCCACCAAGCGCTCGGTCAAGACCATTGGACGGTAGAGCCCGCCCGGCCGCCCTGTCAATGATCGGCGCCGGAACTCGCAGGTCATCGCCCGTTCCGACCGGAATGACCGAGGCGATGACCGGTTCACCGGCCCACACTTGAGGCCTAGGACTTTGGGCGGATTTTCGGCCTCGCCCGGAATGAGACTGAGGTAGCGGCGTTTTACTGATTGAGGCGGACCACGGGCGGTGGCCGGTCAACTTGACACTTCATCAGGCCGCCACCTATCGTCCAAGCAAGCGCTTGGCTAAGAGAAAGGATCCGGTCATGCCCGACGGCGCGACCGCCGCCACGCCGATCCCCCGGGGTCCGGCCGCGCGATCCTCCGGCCAGAACACGCCACGGCGCGCACCCGGCCCGCCCGATGGAGCGGCCCGCCCGGCCACGGCCGAGCAGGTCGCCGACATCGACAAGATGCGTTTCCGCAACATCCTCGGCCGGTTCGCCACCGGCGTGGTCGCCATCACCGCGATCGACCCCGAGAGCGGCCGGCCCACCGGCCTGGCCGCCAACTCGTTCACCTCCGTGTCGCTGGACCCCGCCCTCGTCTCCTTCTGCGTCGCCCACACCAGCTCCACCTGGCCCAGGCTCCGCGGCGCCGGCCGGCACTGCGTCAACATCCTCTCCGCGCCCCAGCGCGAGGTCTGCCTGCAGCTGGCCACGAAGGGCGCGGACAAGTTCGCCGGGCTCGAATGGACCGAGTCCCCCGGCGGCAGCCCCGTCATCGACGGCGCGCTCGCCTGGCTGGAGTGCTCCGTCGAGGCGGAGTACGTCGCCGGCGACCACGTCATCGTCGTCGCCCAGGTGCACCACCTCGACAAGCACCACGACGGCGATCCGCTCGTCTTCTACAAGGGCTCCTACGGCCGCTTCGACGGCTGATGGACTCCGCCTTCCGCGCCGAGGTGCGGGCCTGGCTCGAGGCGAATCTCACCGGCGAGTTCGCCGGCGCCCGCGGGCTGGGCGGACCCGGCCGCGAACACGAGGGCTTCGCCCTGCGCCGTGCCTGGGAGCGGAGGCTCGGCGAGGCGGGCTGGACCTGCCTCGGCTGGCCGAAGGCGTACGGCGGACGCGACGCGACACTCGAGCAGCAGGTCGTCTTCCACGAGGAGTACGCCCGCGCGAACGCCCCCCACCGCGTCGGCGACATCGGCGAGGGCCTGATCGGGCCCACGATCATCGACTTCGGCACCGAGGAGCAGCGGCGCCGGTTCCTGCCGCCGATCCGGTACGGCGACGAGCTCTGGTGCCAGGGCTACTCCGAACCCGAGGCGGGCTCCGACCTGGCCAACGTGCAGACGCGCGCGGAACCGCGCGGCGGCGAGTGGGTGATCACCGGGCAGAAGGTCTGGACCTCCCTCGCGCACCTGGCCGACTGGTGCTTCGTCCTCTGTCGCACGGAGGCGGGTTCGAAGCGCCATCACGGCCTGTCGTACCTGCTCGTGCCGATGCGCCAGCCGGGGGTCGAGGTGCGCCCCATCGTCCAGCTCACCGGGACCGGCGAGTTCAACGAGGTGTTCTTCGACGGCGCCCGCACGGACGCGGCCTGCGTCCTCGGCGCCCCCGGCGACGGCTGGCGCGTCGCCCTCGCCACCCTCGGCTACGAGCGCGGCGCCTCGACGCTCGGCCGGCAGATCGGCTTCCGGCGGGAGTTCGAGCAGGTGGTCGCGGCGGCCCGGCGTACCGGCGCGGCCGCCGACCCCGTGCTGCGGGACCGGCTCGTCCAGTCGTGGATCGAGCTGGAGATCATGCGTCTCAACGCGCTGCGCACCCTGTCGTCCCTCGCGGCCGGCGAGCCGGGCCCGGAGGCGTCGATCACCAAGCTGTACTGGTCGGAGTGGCACCGGCGGCTCGGCGAGCTGGCCATGGCCGCCCTCGGCGACGAGGCCCTGATCGCGGAGGCCGGACCGTACGAGCTGTCGGACCTGCAGCGGCTCTACCTCTTCAGCCGCGCTGACACGATCTACGCCGGGTCCAGCGAGATCCAGCGGAACATCATCGCCGAGCGCACCCTCGGCCTGCCCCGCGCCTGAACGGCCGGTGCTGGAGGGGGTTCATCGCCTCCAGCACCGTCTGTCTTCCCTCAGTCATGCTCGCCCGTTGTCGCGAGCACCCGCAGTACGCGTTCGACGGTGTCGTCGAGATCATCGACGCGTGCGATCCGCTCGGCCCACGACCACCAGTACCACCATCCGTCGTCTGAGCTCTCGGCGAGGATGTGCTCGGCGAGAACCGACACCTGTGGGTTCACCACATGCAGGCTCGGTGGTCCGACTCGTGGAACCGTCAGCCGTACGGCGAAGCCCCGCCCGCGGAGCTCGTCGCCGAGGCGTTCGAGATATTGGATGCGTGTCCGCGCTAAGGCGGCGGTCTCATTCGACACGCTGGGCTCATCCCTCCTGGAACGACGAATTCGTTCCGACCGAGGGTCAGCATTCCCACGTGGTGCCTCGGCGCGCAATCCGCAGCACCGAACACGCATGAACTTGCCGAACGCAAACCCGCAAGGGGTGAGGAAGGTCCGTTCAGGTGGCAGGTTTCCCATCCCGACCGGCATGCTCCCGGTAGAAAGCTTTTCGCCGGGATGTTCCGTCGTGCCGCCAACTCCACGGGCCGCGCGCACGTCATAGACGGCGGTAGAGGAGAGGGGAAAAGATGGAACTCGACGCGGGACCACGGTCACCGGCCAAGGCGGCCGGATGGCACCGCCTGCACTATCCGGTGGCCGTATTCGTGATCGTCTTCGGCGCCACCCGGATCGCGTCGCTGCTCGACTGGAGCGGCCGCCACCGCGACGCCGCCCGGCTCCTCGAAGCGGGCGGCGGCACGGTCACGGCCCTCCTGGGCGCGTCCGCCGCCGGCGAGTTCCTCCTCACCATCGCGGCGCTCCTCGCCGTGAGCCGCCGCCGTGGCGTGTGGCTGCTGGTCGCCCTCGCCGGGTGGTCGGTGGAGTCCCTGGCGCTGGCCGTGGTGGCCGGCGTCGCCGGTGACACCTCCCGGCTCGTCGAGCACGGCGTGTTCCTCCTGGTCTTCGCCGGGCTACTGGCGGCGACCTACCGGTGGAACGCGGCCACGCGCGCCTCCGACGGGCCCGGCACGACGGACGCGGCGGTGTCCTCGCCCGCGCAGCGCATGCTCGCGCCCCTGACCCCCGCGCCGGCCTCCACCCCGGCCTCCGCCCCGGCCCCGGGACGGTCGCCGGAGTTCTCGGCCGCCGCGCCACCGAACCCCCCGGCCACCCTCGCGTCACCGCCGGACCTCCCGGTCGATCGCACCGCGTCACCTGCCCGCACGGCCACCCTCGTGTCCCCGTCGGATGCGCCGGACGGCCCCGGCGCACCGACGGACCCCTCGGCCACCATCGTGTCGCCGCCGGACTCCCCCGACGGCTCCGCCTCGTCGCAGGAACCGCCGGCCGGCCGCGCGCCGGAGGACCCGTCCGCGACCCGGGCGGAGCCGGCGCCCACGCCGCAGCCGGTGTCCGGGTCCCCGAGCGGTGACGTCACCCGGCGGGACCTCAGGCTGCAACGGCCGGGCGCCGACGGCGAGCAGACCGGGAAGCCCGCCGGCACCCGTCCCCCGAAGGCGAAGGTGCCGGAGAGCGACGTCACGCGCCGGGACGGCTACCGGATCCCGAGCGACACCACCCGGCGGGACCTCCGGATGGAGGAGGACACGCCCGGTGACCAGGCGTCCGCCGACGAGGAACGAGCCGCGGACGACAGCGGGTCGACGAGGAGCGACGTCCCCATCGACCCCCGCGACACGCCCATGCGCCCGCGCGGCACCGCCCCGTCGGCCGCCACGGACGAGGGCGCGGACGGGAGCGCGGACGAGACGATGCTCGACCGGGAGGGCTGACGGATCCCGCCACGGCCCGCGCCCGCCCGCCGGCGTCCGCCGGAGGACCGCCGAGAATTCGTGGCCGGCGCCGGACTCGACCCTGGCGCGGCGGGGCAGGGGTGACTCATGCGCGTGCTGGTGACCGGGTGGTTCAGCTTCGTCCATGGTGAGGTGACAGCCGGGGACGCCCTGGCTCTGGACACCGTGGCCTCCGCGCTGGCGCGGGCCGGCATGCCGTACGACGAGGCGTGGAGTCCGGTCTTCCGGCCGGACGCGATGTCCCTCGAGGAGGCCGACCCGGCGCGTTACACGCACCTCGTCTTCGTGTGCGGGCCCGTCCACGGCGAACAGGTCCGGGACCTGCACGAGCGGTTCCCCGACTGCCACCGGGTGGCGGTCGGCGTGTCGGTGATCGATCCGGCCGACCCGGCCGTCACCGGCTTCCACCGCGTACTGGCCCGGGACGGCCTGGGCGAGCCGGACCGCGACCTGGCGGGCCTGCCGGTGGGCGCCCCGCCGGTCGCCGGGGTCGTCCTGGCGCAGGGGCAGGGAGAGTACGGCGCCCGCCGCCGCCATGACGACGTCGCCGCGCGGCTGACCGGTTGGCTCGGCGAGCGCGACTGCGCGGCACTCCCCCTGGATACTCGGCTCGATCGGCGCGACTGGCGGCTGTGCTCCACCGCCGATCAGTTCGTCGCGGTCGTACGGCGGCTCGACGTCGTGGTGACCACCCGGCTGCACGGGCTGGTCCTGGCGCTGCGCGCGGGGGTCCCGCCGCTGGCCGTCGATCCGGTCGACGGCGGCGGCAAGGTGTCGGCGCAGGCCGGCGTCTGGGAGTGGCCCGTGCTGCCCGCGGACGCGGACGTGACGGAGTTCGACGCGGCCTGGGCGTGGTGCCTCTCCGAGGAGGGACGGCGGGCCGCCCGTGACCGCGCGACCGCCCCTCCGGCCGCGCTCGGCCGTCTCATCGAGGCCCTGTCCGCCTCCCACGCCCCCGGACCGGCCTAGTCAGGGGAGGCGCAACGACGAACTCCCAGCGGCGCCGTCAGCGGCGGCTGGTGAGGAGTTCGCGGAGGCGGCCGCCGGACGGGCGAGGCGTCAGGGGCGGCGTGGAGAAGCCGGCGCCCTCGCGGAGTCCCTCGAAGAACTCGCGCAGCGCGTCCAGCGACGAATGACGCGGCGTCCAGCCCAGGTCACGGCGTGCCCGCCCGGTGTCCATGATCGGCAGCCGGATCACGGCGTCGAACAGGCCGGGTGAGGCCGGCACCAGGTTGAGCTGCCAGCCCGCCCAGATCAGCCCGCGTACGACCGTGGCCGGGACCCGGATCCGCCGGGCGCCGAGCAGGTCGGCCAGTTCCGCGGTGCCCACGACGGGGTCGGCGGCGAGGTTGAACGCTCCCCGCGCGTCGCCCAGCACGGCCAGGCGGTAGGCCTCGGCGACGTCGGAGGTGTGCAGCGTCTGGAAGCGCAGGCCCGGGATGTCGGGCAGGACCGGCAGCAGCCCCGCCGAGACGTTCGGCACCAGCGGCCCGCCGAAGATCCTGCGCTGTTCCTGTGCGGCCTCCCGCTTGAAGATGAACCCCGGGCGCAGGCGTACGACCCGGCGGTCGGGGTGGGCGCCCTCGAAGGCGTCGAGGACGCGCTCGAGGTAGGCCTTCTCGCGCGTGTACGAGGCGCCGGGCCAGCCGTGGGTGGGCCAGGACTCGTCGACGGCGCGGTCCTTGGGACCCGGGGAGTACGCGCCCACCGACGAGGCGTGCACCAGGGCGGGGACGCCCGCCGCGGCGACGGCGTCGAAGACGCGCGTGCTCCCGATGACGTTGGTCCGCCAGGTCGCCGCGGAGTCATGGGTCGGGTGGAACGCCCACGCCAGGTGGATCACCGCGTCCGCGCCGCGGAACAGCGGCACGAGGTCGGCCGTCACGACGTCGGCGGCCGCCCATTCGGTCTTCGGAGCCGTCCAGTCGGGCTCGCGCCGGGCCAGCCCCAGCACCGAGTCGACGTCCGCGTCCCGGCCGAGCGCCTCGACGACGCTCGTCCCGACATTCCCGGTCGCCCCGGTCACCACGATGCGCATGTCCAAGCGCTACCCGGCCGGGCCCGGCCTAATCCGTCGCCGCATCGGCGCTGGTCGCGACATGTTCGCGCATGAAATCGCTCTATAGGGGAGAAAGCCCCCCATGAAAAACGGCAGAACGATCGAGACGAACATCCCCGCACGGCTCGATCGACTTCCCTGGGCACGCTGGCACTGGCTGATCCTCCTCGGGCTGGGGACCGTTTGGATCCTCGACGGCCTCGAGGTGAACGTGGTGGGCGTCATCGGGCCCCGGCTGACGGACAAGGCCGGCGGCCTCGGGCTGACCGACTCCCAGGTCGGGCTCGGTGCCGCGTGCTACGTCGCGGGGGCCTGCGCCGGCGCGTTGTTCTTCGGCTATCTGACGGACCGGTTCGGGCGCAAGAAGCTGTTCCTGATAACGCTCGCGGTCTATCTGCTGGCCACCGTGGCGACCGCCTTCTCGTTCAATCCGATCTGGTTCTACGCCTGCCGGTTCGTCACCGGAACCGGCATCGGCGGCGAGTACGCCGCGGTGAACTCCGCCGTCGACGAGCTGATCCCCGCGCGGCTGCGCGGCACCGTCGACGTGGTGGTCAACGGCTCGTTCTGGCTGGGGACGACGTTCGCCGCGCTCATGTCCGTGCCCGTACTGAACGCCTCGGTGCTACCGAAGGACGTGGGCTGGCGGCTGCTGTTCGGGATCGGCGCGCTGCTCGGCGTCGGCATCCTGTTCGTACGGCGGATGGTGCCGGAGAGCCCGCGCTGGCTGTTCATCCACGGCCGGGACGAGGAGGCCGAGAGGATCGTCCGCGGCATCGAGGGGACCGTCTCGGAGGAGAGCGGCGAACGGCTCGACGAGCCGGAGGAGACGATCGAGATCCGGCAGCGGCGGACGGTGGGCTTCGGCGAGATCGTCCGGACGGCCGTGAAGCTGTACCCCCGACGGACGGTCCTGGGGCTGGCCCTGTTCATCGGGCAGGCGTTCCTGTACAACGCCGTCTTCTTCACGTACGCGCTGGTGCTGTCGAAGTTCTTCAAGGTGCCGGACGACCGGACCGGCTGGTACCTCGTGCCGATCGGGCTGGGCAACTTCTTCGGCGCGTTCGTCCTGAGCCGGCTGTTCGACCGCCTGGGCCGCAAGATCATGATCTCGGGAACGTACATCCTCTCCGGGCTGCTGCTGATCGGCACCGCGCTCCTCTTCCGCGGCGGGCACCTGTCCGCCACGACCCTGACGATCTGCTGGGTGATCGTGTTCTTCTTCGCCTCGGCGGGTGCCAGCTCCGCGTACCTCACCGGGTCGGAGATCTTCCCGATGGAGACCCGCGCCATGGCGATCGCGTCGTTCTACGCGGTCGGCACGGCGCTGGGCGGCATCATCGGCCCGGCCCTGTTCGGGAGGCTCGTGGACACCGGCAAGGAGTCGGCGGTGAGCGACGGCTACCTGCTCGGCGCCGTCCTGATGATCGCCGCGGGCATCGTGGAGATCTTCGTCGGGGTCGAGGCCGCCAACCGCTCGCTCGAGGAGGTCGCGGCGCCGCTGTCCGCCCAGGAGGAGCCGGAGAAGGTCGGCGCCTGAGAAACGCGCGGCCGAGGCCGGCCGCCGCTCCGCAGGAGGAGATCAGACGAGATAGGTCGCCTCGCCGCCGATGGCGCGGCCCGGCGGCCTCTCGTCGGTGGATCCGGGATGCAGATCCAGGACCGCGTCGAACTCGGCATCGGCACCGCGTACGGCCGAGAGCGTCAGCTTCCCGGAGTCCCGGCCCCGGCTGACGGCCGTGTACAGCGTGGTGACCGACCGCAGCGGCCGGCCGTCGGCGCGGACGAGGACGTCCCCGGTTCTGAGACCGGCGCGGTCGGCACGGCTCTCCGGCTCGACCACGCGGACGAGGAGTCCGATGGTCTCGGGCAGCCCCACACTACGGCGGATCTTCACCGTGACGTGGGCGGGAGCGAGGGTCAGCCCCAGGTGGGGGAAGGTCTCGTCGGTCGTCCAGCCCTCGAAGGAGATGAGGAGCCGTCGCAGGAGTGTGGCGAGCGCGTCCCGCTCCTCCTCGTCGAGCGCGGCGAGAAGGCGGTTCTCGGTCGCGACGTGCGCCGGAGTGACGCGCTCGAACAGCGACCGGCCCGCGTCGGTGAGCCTGACGAGGCTGTTGCGCCGGTCCGTCGTGTCCGGTGACCGGGTGACGAGTCCTCGCTCTGCCAGGCGCTCCACGCGAACGCTGACCGTGCCGGAACTGAGGTTCAGCTCCCGCATCAACCGGCGCTGGGAGACGCCGCCGGGTCGATCGAGCCGGCGGAGCGTCACCAGCGCGTAGAAGTCCGCGCCGTTGAGATCGAACTCGGAGTAGGTCGCCGCGAGCTCGGTGTCGAAGATCTGGCGGAGCCGTCCGAGCCGTGCGACGACCGCCACGGGCGAGAGGTCGAGGTCGGGCCGCACCGCCGCCCAGCCCGCCAGCAGCCGGTCCACCGAGTCGTGCGGACCGCGCATCATCGGGGCCGATTCTGACATGGCCGTAGTGTACGCTCGGCGAAAAAGCTTTGGCCCAAGCGTTCCCCCCAAGTGAGGCTTTATGAAGATCGGTGTCATCGGTGCCGGCCGGATCGGCGGCAACGCCGCGAAGCTGTTCGCCGCCGCAGGGCATGACGTGCTCCTCTCCTTCAGCCATGACCCGGTGCGCCTGCGCGAGAAGGCCGCGGCCTTAGGGGAGTACCGGCCCACCGAGGCGCGGCAGGTGGTCGAGGCTCTTCGCGACGGCCACCCGCTCCCGCCCCCTCCGGACTACCGCCGGGAGGGGAACGCGCGGTGAGCACCTCCGAGGAAAAGATCTCGCCGCACCTGTCCGCCACCGATCCGGCGCGTACCACCCCTTCCCGCGAGGGGGGCACGGGTCTCGCGCTCGCGCTCATGGTGACGGCCCAGTTCATGGTGATCCTCGATTCTTCGATCATCAACGTGGCGCTGCCGACAATCCAGCGATCACTGGGCTTCACCGCCCTCGGCGCCGAGGGCGTGATCACCGCCTACGCCACCGCCTTCGGCGGTCTGCTGATCCTGGGAGGCAGGCTCTGTGACCTGTTCGGCCACCGCCGGATCTTCGTCACCGGCCTGCTCGCCTTCGGCGTGACCTCGCTGGCCTGCGGTCTGGCGATCTCCCCGGCGTTCCTGGTCATCGCCCGTGTCGCGCAGGGTGCGAGCGCCGCCCTCCTGGCGCCCTCGGCCCTGGCGCTGCTGACCACGACCTTCCCCGAAGGCGCCGCGCGCAACCGGGCCCTGGGCGTCTTCGGCGCCGCCACGTCGCTGGGCTTCGTCGCCGGGCAGATCCTCGGCGGGGTGCTCGCGCAGACCGTGGGGTGGCGCAGCGTCTTCCTCATCAACGTGCCGATCGCGGCCCTCGCCGCCGCGCTGACCGTACGGGTGATCGCCGGCTTCACCCCGTCGGGCGGCCGTCGGACGCCCGACGTCCTCGGGGCCGTCCTCATCACGTCCGCCGCCGCTCTGCTGGTGTGGGCGCCGACGTACGGGTCGGGCCACGGTTGGACCTCAAGCGGCTTCCTCGGCGTCGTGGTGGCCTCGATCGTCCTTGCGGGGATCTTCGTGCTGATCGAGAGATCCCGGCGCGATCCGCTCATCCGCTTGTCGCTGCTGCGTTCCAGGTGGCTGCTCGGCACGAATCTCGCGACCGCGGTCACCGGCGCGCTCAACGGCGCGGTCGTCCTGCTGTGCAGCCTCTTCCTCCAGCAGGCGCACCACTACAGCCCGCTCCGCGCGGGTCTGGCGTTCGCGCCGACCGGCGTGGCCGGCCTCGTCGCCGGAGTCCGCCTGGCGGGGCCTCTGGTCACCCGGCTGGGCGTCCGCTCGGTGCTGACCTGGATGCCGCTGATCTCCGCGGTCGCGATCGCCGGGCTGAGCCGCCTCCCCGGTCACGCGCCGTACTATCCGCCGCTGCTCCCGTGGCTCGTGGTGATCGGGGTCTCGTTCACCACCGCCGCGGTCGCGACGACGGTCGCGGTCTCGACCGGTGTCGCGCGCGGTGAGCAGGGGATGGCCGCCGCCCTGCGTCAGACTGCGTTCCAGCTGGGCGTCGCCCTGGGCGTGGCGGTCTTCGTCTCCCTGGCGGCGAGTCACACCGCCGCGCTGCTCGGCCACGCGCACGCGCCGAGCCGGGAGGCGGCGCTCACGGCAGGGTTCCGCCTGTCCCTGGTCGTCCTGGCCTTTCTCTCGGCCGCCGGAGGTCTGATCGCGTTCGCGCTGCTCCGCTCTTCGGAAGAGAGCGCGGAGCCGGCCGGAGGCTAAGACCGGCCGGAGACTAAGAGACGAGGCGGGCGACGGCGGTCATCGTGCCGGGGGCGACCTCGGTGAAGCCGCCGTCCCGTACGGCCACGTCGGCCTCGGCGACGCTGCGGGCCCAGTCGTCCGCCTCGACGACCCGGACCCGCAGCCCCGGCCACTCGCCCTTGGCGCGCAGCAGCAGCTGCGCGGCGTGGCCGGACTGCGCGGCGGACTTCCCAGTGGTCATGGCGACGCCGGGGTCGAGGGTGACCAGGGCGTACGGCGCCTCGGGCGGCGGTTTCGGCTCGTCGTCGCGCGGCAGGTCGGTGCCGCCGACCTGCAGCTTGGAGATCTCGGGCGGCACCTCCGTGACCGGTCCGGGCACGAAGGCCCGCGCCGGCGCGCCGTCGTGGTCCACCAGCACCCCGGGCAGGGCCGCGAGGGCCTCCCAGCGCGCGCCCCGCGCCCGCCGCGCCACCTTGCGGATACGCCGCGACTCCCATGCCGCCACCGCGTCGTGCCACTCCCCGCCGGGAGCGGAGCGCGGATCGGTGAGCAGCCGGACGACGGCCATGGCGGCCGCCTCGCAGACCGCCAGGTGCGACGGCGGCGCGGCCTTCTCGATGCGCAGGGCGAGCTGCATGGCCCAGGCGGGCTCCTCGGGTTCGTCGGTCACGTCCCAATGTCTACCAGCCCCGCGATCCGGGCCGTCCGCCACCTCGCGCCCCGCCGCGCCGGCGTGGCAGGGTGGGCCCATGAGGGTGGTGTTCGGCGCGGACGACGAGAACGACTGCACGCGGGCGGTGCTGGAGCACCTGGGCAAGGTCGCGGATCTGCGGGTCATCGACGGTCTCCCGGCGTGGCCCGACTTCTCGCGGGAGGCGGGCCGGGCGGTGGCGAGCGGCGAGGCCGACTTCGGCGTGCTCATGTGCTGGACCGGCACCGGCACGTCGATCGCGGCGAACAAGGTCCCCGGCGTGCGCGCCGCGCTCGCCTGGGAGCCCTGGATCGCGCGGAACGCCCGGCTGTGGAACGACGCGAACGTCCTCGCGCTCAGCCTGAAACGCCTCGCCCCGGACGTCGCGGTCGAGTGCGTCACGGCGTTCCTCGAGACCGAGCACGAGGACCCCGAGGAGACCGCCACCATCGACCTGATCCGCGACCTGTGAGGATCCCTGTGGGACGCTGAACCGCATGATCCAGGTCTCCAGTCGCGTGGTCTATCAGAACCGGTGGATGACGGTCCGCGAGGACGACATCCGTCATCCGGACGGCTCCCCCGGGATCTACGGCGTGGTGGACAAGCCCACCGCGGCGCTGATCATTCCGATGGAGGACGACGGGTTCCACCTCGTCGAGCAGTACCGCTACACGCTCGCCCGCCGGTCGCTGGAGTTCCCGCAGGGCACCTGGCCGGACGACCGGGAGACGAGCACGGAGGAGCTGGCGCGCGCCGAGCTCGTCCAGGAGACGGGCCTGCGCGCCGAGACGCTGAAGCGGATCGGGTCGTTCGCCATCGGCCCGGGGTTCACGAGCCAGCGCTGCGACGTCTTCCTGGCCACCGGCCTGACCGCGGGAGAGGCGGCCGACCGCGACCCGGAGGAGCAGGAGATGACGCAGCGCTGGGTCGCCCGGCCGGACCTGGAGCGGATGATCCGCGACGGGGAGATCGTCGACGGCTGCACCATGGCCGCCTACACCCTGCTGGGGCTCGGCGAACCCTCCCGGTAGGTCAGACGGAGGGCAGTTCGCGGAGCAGCGCGTCGGCGCGGCCGCGGGTCAGGCCGCCCTCACCCAGCCGCGTGATGATCTTCTGGCGGAGATCCGTGATCCGCTGCCGCAGGTCGACGCGCCGTCCGGCGGCGACCTCGTTCGTCAGCGCCGTGATGATGTTGTCGAGGTCCACGGCCACGTCGGAGCGGACCTCCCGGGCGGCCGTGCCCTCGTCCACCGTGCGCCGCATCCGGGTGAGCGCCTCGACCGTGCCGGCCGGGGCCGGCGCGGTCCGGGTCCTGACCTGGCGGGCCGTCGGCGGTGGCGCGGGCGGCGGGGCTGCGCTGGTCACCGAACCGGGGGTCCTGGCGTCCGGTGCGGGCGTCACGGGTTCGGAGGTCCTGGGCGCGGCCGACGACGGCGCCGTGGACGCCACGGGGCCGGATGGGGCGGTCAGCGCGGCCCGGGAGCCGTCGTCGCCGGAGCTGAGGACGACGGCGATCACCGCCGCCGTGATCGCGGCTGCGGCGCCCGCCGCCATCGGCACCCGGCGCCGCCGGACGGCCGGGGCGGTCAGGACGCGGGTGATCGGATGCGCGGGTCTCCTCGGCGTGACCGCGCCGGGGCCGGCGACGGGCTCGGCGTCGGCCCCGAGCGCCGCGGCGACCTCGGCGGCGGTCGGCCGGTCCGCGGCGGACCGGGCGACGCAGCGCGCCTGCAGGCCGCCGAGGGTCTCCCCCGGCTCGGGGCGGTGGCCCTTCACCGCCTCGAACCACACGATCCCGAGGGAGTACACGTCGGCGGAGGGCGACAGGTCGTTCTCGGGCGGCAGGTAGTCGGGCGTCCCCATCCGCGCGTCACCGGCGATGCCGAAGTCGAGGACCTTCACCCCGGACGCCGTGACGAAGACGTTGGTGGGCTTGATGTCGCGGTGGACGATGCGCGCGGCGTGCGCGGCGGCCAGCGCCGAGGCGATCTGGCCGATCACCCGCTCGGCGTCGGCGACCGGGCGCAGGTCGGCGAGCGTCGAGCCGGTGAGCAGCTCCATCACGATGTACGGCGTGTCCTCGGACTCTCCGTAGTCGTGCACGGTGACGATGTGCGGGTGGGACAAGGCGGCCGCGGCGCGCGCCTCGTCCCGGAACCTCCTGCGGAACTCCGGGTCCCGGGCCAGCTCCGGGTCGATGAGCTTGACCGCGACGTCGCGGACCAGGACCTCGTCCCGGGCCAGCCAGACGGATGCCATGCCACCACGGCCGATCCGCTCGCGGAGGCGGTACCGGCCGGCCAGATGCGACTGCATCGGCTCAGTCTTCCCCAACTCCCGCGCTTCGCACGAGCGATCTCGTATCCCGCCCGATCTCCTCAGCGTCCTCCCGATCTCGCGCTGCCGAGGGAGGACTCTCGGGCCACCAGGTGGGTGTCCAGGATGACGACGGGGCGTTCGAGCTCCTCTCCGCGGATGCGGGCGACGAGCAGCCGGGCCATCTCCCGGCCCATCGCCTCCAGTGGCTGGTGCACGGAGGTGAGGGGCGGGTCGGTGTGCCGTGCCGTCGAGGAGTCGTCGAATCCCGCGACCGCGACCTGCCGGGGAATGGGGATCCCGCGGTCCTTCAGCACCCGCATGGCGCCGACCGCCATCGGGTCCGACGCCGCGAACACGGCGTCCAGTTCCGGTTCGCGGGCGAGGAGTTCGAGCATTCCACGTTCGCCGGACTCCTCGCTGAAGTCCCCGTGCACGATCGGCCCGGTGAGCCCGGCCGCGGTGAGGGCGTCGTGGTACCCGTTGAGACGGTCGACACCGACCTGCATGTCCTGCGGGCCGGTGATCGTGCCGATCCGGCGGCGCCCCAGGCCGATGAGGTGTTCGACGGCCTGCCGGGCGCCGCCGCGGTTGTCGGCGTCAACGCAGCTCACCGGGACCACGCCGACGGGCTTGCCGCCGAGCACGGTCGGCACGCCGTTCTCCTCCAGGTGAAGCGGCAGCGGGTCGCCGCCGTGCAGGGAGATCAGCAGGACCCCGTCGACGTGCTGGCCGGTGAGGTAGCGCTCGAACCGGGCGTGTTCGTCCTCCGACTGTGCGATCACCAGCAGCAATTGCAGGCCGGTGTCCGCAAGGCCCGCGCTGATCCCGCGGATGATGCCGGCGAAGTACGGCTCGCCGAAGACGCGTTCCTCCGACTCCGACACGAACAGCGCCACGGTGTCCGTACGGCGCGTGACCAGGGCGCGGGCCGCGCGGTTCGGGACGTACCCGAGCTCGTCGATGGCCCGCAGGACGGCCTCACGCGCCTCCGGGCTGACCTTCGGCGAGCCGTTGATCACCCGGGAGACGGTGCCGCGGCCCACGCCGGCCCGTGCGGCGACGGCCTCGAGGGTCGGTCGCCGCCCGCTCGTCACGGGACCTCCGGCCGGGGCGCAGAGAGCGCTCTCTGGCCCGGCGGAAGAGCCCGCGACGGCGGGCGGCTCGATGGTCGGTCGACAGTGTTCACGTGTTAATTGTGCCGAGCCCGCCCTGACCGATCACGGAGGAGTACCACTGCGCGCTGGTCTTGGGGATCCGGGCCTGGGTCAGGAAGTCGACGTAGACGAGCCCGAACCGCTTGGCGTATCCCCAGCCCCACTCGAAGTTGTCCAGCAGTGACCAGCAGAAATAGCCGCGCAGCGGCACACCCGCGCTGATCGCCGTGTGGCAGGCGCGCAGGTGCGCCTCGATGTAGGCGACGCGGTCGGGGTCGTCGACCCGCGGCCCGTCGCCGTTCTCGCCCTCCGCGACGACGTCGTCGAAGGCCGCGCCGTTCTCCGTGACGTACAGCGGCACGGAGGGGTACTCCTCCGCCACCCGGGTCAGCACCTCGGAGAGCCCGGACTCGTCGATCTCCCAGCCCATCGCGGTGACCGGCCGGCCGACCTGGACGAACCCGACGTGTTCGCTGGCGGGCCACGGCGAGGCCTCGGCGAACGGCGAGGTGATCGCGCGCGCCGCGCCCTCCTTGCCGGTGACGAAGAACCGGTTGTAGTAGTTGATCCCGAGCTGGTCGACCGACCCGCCGATGATCTTCATGTCGCCGTCGTGGACGTCCGGCGCGAAGTCGCCGAGGTCCGCGATGACGTCCTCGGGGTACGTGCCGCGCAGCAGGGCGTCCAGGAAGAGGCGGTTCTGCAGCCCGTCGATACGCCGGGCGGCGTCGACGTCCTCCGGGGCGTCGCTGGCCGGTGACACGGCGTACAGGTTGACCGACGCGCCGACGTTCCTGCCCTCCCCGCGCAGGGACTGCGCGGCGAGGCCGTGGCCGAGGAGCAGGTGGTGGGCGGCGTTCAGGGACGCCCCCGGCTCGCGGCGGCCCGGCGCGTGGTCCCCGGACGCGTACCCGAGGAACGCCGCGCACCACGGCTCGTTGATCGTCGTCCAGTTGACGACCCGGTCACCGAGCGCGTCGCAGAGGAGCTGGGCGTACTCGGCGAAGCGGTACGCCGTGTCGCGTGCCGGCCAGCCACCGGCGTCCTCCAGCGGCTGCGGCAGGTCCCAGTGGTACAGCGTCGGCCAGGGCTGGATGCCGGCCTCGAGGAGGGTGTCCACGAGGCGCCGGTAGAAGTCCAGGCCCTTGGCGTTGACCGGTCCGGTGCCGCCCGGGCGCACCCGCGACCAGGAGATCGAGAACCGGTACGCCGTCAGGCCGAGGGAGGCCATCAGCGCCACGTCCTCGCGGAACCGGTGGTAGTGGTCGGTGGCGACGTCGCCGGTGTCGCCGCCCAGCACCTTGCCCGGCGTGTGAGCGAAGGTGTCCCAGATCGACGGCCCGCGCCCGTCCTCGCTCACCGCCCCCTCGATCTGGTACGCCGCGGTCGCCGCGCCCCAGATGAAGTCGGTCGGGAACTTGAGCTCTGTCTCCGCGCGTGATCTCTGAATCGTCATGCCTTGACGGCCCCTTCCATGATTCCGCTGATGATCTGGCGGCCGAATACGACGAAGACGACGAACAGCGGGATGGTCGCCACGACAGTGCCGGCGAACATCAGCGTGTAATCGTTGAAGTAGGCGCTGTTCAGCAACGCCAGGGAGTACTGAACGGTCGGGTTCTCCGGGTTCAGGACGGCCCGTGGCCAGATGAACTCGTTCCAGGTCGACATGAACGTGAAGAGCGCCAGCACGGAGGCCGCGGGTCGCAGCGCGGGCAGCACCACGCTCCAGAAGATCCGGAACGTCGACGCGCCATCGACGCGGGCCGCCTCGACGAGGGCGTCCGGGATGGCCTGCGAGGCGTACTGCCGCATCATGAACACGCCGAACCCGGTGACGAGGAACGGCACGATCACCGCCTGGAGCTTGCCGGTCCAGTGCAGGTGCACCATCACCATGTACAGCGGGATGATCCCCATCTGCACCGGCACCATCATCGTGGCGACGACGATCAGCAGGAGCGCGTTGCGGCCCTTGAAGCGCAGCTTCGCGAAGGCGAAGCCGGCCAGCGACGCGAAGAACACCGTCGACAGGGCCACGACGGCCGAGGCGATCCCCGAGTTGATCAGCGCCTTGGCGAAATGCGCCTGCTCGTTCTCGAACACCCGGCGCAGGTTGCCGCCGAGGTGCTGACCGGCGATGAACGGCGGCGGCACGGCGCCGACGACCGCGTTGGTCCGCGTGGCCACGACGAACATCCAGTACAGCGGGAACGCCGATAGGACGATCGCGAAGATCAGCACGATGTACGTGAGCGGGCTGGCCTGCCACAGCCGCGCCGAGCCGGCGACGGCCTGCCGGGAACCGCGGACGACGGCGCGCCGGGAACGTTTCGCGGCATGCTTCATTTGTCCTCACCTCCGGCGAAGCGGCGGATCAGCAGGAAGTTGACGAGTGAGAACAGCAGGATCATCAGGAAGAGCATCCAGGCGACCGCGGAGCCGTAGCCGTACTGGAAGCGGTTGAAGGCGTTCTCGAACATGTACATCGCCACGGTCTGCGACTGCCGCAGCGAACCGCCCTGCATGTAGCCGAAGTTGAACAGGAGCGGCTCGGTGAACAGTTGCAGGCCCCCAATGGTGGAGATGATGGTGGTGAAGATGATGGTCGGACGCAGCATCGGCACGGTGATGCGCCAGAACTGCTGCCGCCGGGACGCGCCGTCGATCGCCGCGGCCTCGTACAGGTCGCGCGGGATCGCCTGCATGCCGGCGAGGAAGATCAGCGAGTTGTAGCCGGTCCATCGCCAGTCGACCATGGTCGAGACGGCGACCCAGGAGCCCCACCGGTTCGCCTGCCAGTCGATCTTGTGGACCCCGAAGAAGTGCAGGATCCAGTTGATCATGCCGTAGTCACGGCCGTAGAGCTGGGTGAACACGATGGCGACCGCCGCGACGGACGTCACGAGCGGCAGCAGCACACCCATCCGGAACAGCGTCTGGAAGCGCAGCCGCCGGTTGAGCGCGTTGGCCAGCATCAGCGCCAGGATCAGCTGCGGCACGGTGGCGATGGCGAACATGCCGAGCGTGTTGACGACGGCGTTCCAGAACTGGTCGTCGGTCATCAGCCGCGTGTAGTTGCGCAGGCCGATGAAGTTGTGGCCGCCGATGATCTCCCAGTGGTTCAGGGAGACCCAGAACGTGTAGCCGAGCGGGAAGAGACCGAACGCCAGGAAGATGATGTAGAACGGCGAGATGTAGAGGTACGGCGAGTACTTCAGGTCCATCCGGGCGAGCCGGGCGCGCAGAGAGCGCCGCCCGGGAGGTGCGGCGCGAGGTGCGGCCGTTGCGGGCCGCATGTCGACAGCCATCCAACAGGTCCTTTCAGGGAAGAAGACGGGCGGGTGTGGAGACGGGCGGCGCCGGCCGACGCGTCCTGGGGAAGGCCGGCGCCACCCGCCGGTCTCAGAGGCCCGCCGCCTTCTTGGCGTCGGAGACGGCCTTGTTCCAGCCGGCCGACGAGGACAGCTTCTTCTGTGCGATCGCGCGCAGGTCCGCCTCGACCGCCTGCCGGACCTCCTGGTTGTCGGCCCCGAGGTAGACCGGCTTGAGGTTCAGCGCGGTCGTCCCGTAGATCTGGCCGACCGGGGCGTTGTTGAAGTAGTCGTTGCTGAATCCCTTGACCGCCGCGTCATTGAGCGCCTGCGGGCTGGAGGGGAGGTTGTTGGCCGACTTGAACGCCGCGATCTGGCCCTGCGGGCTGGTCAGGAACTTGGCCAGCTCGGCCGCCTCCTTGGGGTGCTTGCTCTGCGTGGGCACGGCCAGCCAGGAGCCGCCCCAGTTGCCGCCGCCGCCCGGCACGCCCGCGACGTCCCACTTGCCCTTCTGGCCGTCACCGCCGAACTGCTTGATGAGGCCGAGCATCCACGCCGGGCACGGCGCGGTGGCGAACGCGTCCTTCTTCAGCGCCTGGCTCCACGGGTCGGACAGGAACTGCACGCCGTTGGCGAGGCCGGCGTCCGACATCTTCACCGTCTCGTCGAACGCCGCCTTCACGGCCGGGTTCGACTCCATGACGAACTTGTTGCTCCGGTCGAAGTACGTCTGGTTGGCGCCCTTGCCGGCCTCCTGCATGAGGATGGTGTTGTAGTACGTCTCGGGGCTGTCGATGAACTTCGTGTCGCCGCCGACCTTGTCGGTGAACCGCTTGCCGACGTTGATGAAGTCGTCCCAGGTCGGCCAGAGCTTGGTGACCTCGTCGCGCTGCGTGGGCAGGCCCGCCTTCTTGAACAGGTCCGTGCGGTAGCACAGCGACATGCTGCCGACGTCGGTGCCGAGGCCGATCAGCTTGGAGCCGTCCGCGCTGATGCCCGCCTGCCACTTCCAGCGCAGGTAGTTGCTCTGCAGCGACGACGCGCCGTACTGCTTCAGGTCGACGAACTTGTCGGGCTGCGCCATGAACTTCGTGACGATGCCCTCTTCGAGGGCGACCACGTCACCGGCGCCGGCACCCGCGGCGATCCACTGCTGAAGCCGCGGCAGGTAGTCGTCGAGCTTGGGGACGTTCCGCTCGTTGATCTTGATGTTCGGGTGCTGGGCCTGGAACTGCTTGTACAGCTCCTGGTAGCCGAAGTTGCCGAAGTTGTCGACGTTGAGCGTGACCTTCTCGCTCGAGCCGTTCGGATCGTCCGACTTGCCGTCGTCACTGGAGCATGCGGACGCCGCCGCGAGCGCGGCGGACAGCACGATCGCCAGGGCGCCGACTCGCCCGCGGTGCATGTTGACCCTCATGACGGACCCCTCTCAGGTCGTCTCCATAGGCGGGGGGTTACCGGGCTCCGCGATGAACCCGGGATGTTCTGTGGGAGCGCTCCCACGAAGGGAAGCCGGGAGGCACCGTCGGTGTCAATAGCCCGAAACATATTCGTTACGCGGACGTCACGTCGTCCTTCCCCGCGGCGACACGGCGAGTCCGCCGCACGCCGCCTGCCGCCTCGGGCGGCGGACCCGTGGCAGCCTCGGAGAATGAGGCTCCCGGAGCAGATCGCGCGCACCCGTTTCGCGGCCGCACGCGCCGTCCGCATGGCGACCGTCGATGAGACGGGGCGTCCGCATCTGGTCGTGATGACGTTCGCCGTGGACGGCGATCGGATCTACTCCGCCATCGACGCGAAACCGAAGCACACCCGGGACCTCAAACGGCTGCGCAACATCCAGGCGGACCCCCGCGTCACGGTGCTGGCCGACCACTACGAGGACGAGTGGTCCCGTCTCTGGTGGGTGCGCGCCGACGCCACCGCCCAGATCATCGAGGACCCGGAGGCCATGGCAGGGCCGATCGGTCTCCTGCGCGAGCGGTACCGGCAGTACCGCGCCCATCCCCCGGACGGCCCGGTCATCGCCCTGACCGTCCACAAGTGGACCGGCTGGTCCGCCTCCTGACGCCGGGCGGGGCGTCAGGAGGCGATGAGCGCCCGGACCTGGCCGGCCGAGCGGAAGACCTCCGCGCGCATGCCGAGTTCACGGGCGGCGACGACGTTGACCTCGGTGTCGTCGATGAACAGGCAGTCGGCCGGAGCGACGCCGAGTTGCTCGGCCGCGATCTCGAAGGCGCGATGGTCGGGCTTGGCCACACCGATCGCGCAGGAGTACGTCCGCGCGTCGAAGTGCGCGAGCCAGTCCCCGTGCCGTTCCTCGAAGACCGGGACCAGGTTGGCGATGATGTTCGACAGCAGGCCGAGCCGGCGGCCCTCTCCCGCCAGTTCCCCGATGAGGGACACCATGGCCGGGTCGGCGTTGGTCCAGCTCGCCAGGTCGGCCCCGGTCAGAGCCTCGATCGTCGCGGGCGCGAACCGAACACCGAGCCGGTCGGCGACCGCCGTCCAGTACTCCGCGCTCGACTGTCCCGCGTCGTACGGTTTACGGAGCGCCCAATAGGCGTCCCAGAGCGCGTCGGAAGCAACACCGGCGATCTCCTCGATCCGGCGTTTGGCCTCGGGCGTCTGCTGCAGGGCGATGACGCCGAACAGGTCGAACACGATCGCACGCGGCATGCGGTCCTCTCCTCAGGCGATGACCAGGGGCGATGCGAGCCTATGCCGGGCAGGCGCCGCCTCACGAGGGCGGGCGTCCGGAGGGATCGTTCAACCGGTGACCGGACGTGACCCTGTTAGTTGAGCAAGCGGTTGGGCGGACAGGCCATAATGAGGGGGTGACGACCACGCGCAAGGACAACGAACGGCCGCGGGCCGACGCCCGCACCGGCACCTCGGGGGGCGCTCGCCGTCGCGCGAAGGGCTCGTCGACGCTCGCCTCCGAGCGCCGCGAGCACCTCGTGAGGCTCGCCGCCGAGCTGTTCGCCGAGAAGGGCTACCAGGCGACGACCGTCCGCAACATCGCGGACGAGGCCGGGATCCTGTCCGGGAGCCTCTACCACCACTTCGACTCCAAGGAGTCGATCGTGGATGAGATCCTCACGTCCTTCTTCGACGAGCTGGCGACGGCGAACCACGCGGCCTTGGCCAAGGGCGGCGACCCGCGGGAGGTGCTGTCCGAGCTCGTGCGCATCTGCTTCGGCACGCTGGTCCCGCACCGCGCCGCCATCATGGTGCTGCAGAACGACTGGAACTACCTCAAGCAGTTCGACCGGTTCGACTACCTCGCCAAGGCCGAGGCCGAGACCGAGCGCCTGTGGGTCGGTCAGATCGAGCGCGGCCAGGAGACCGGACTGTTCCGTGAGGACATCGACCCGAAGCTCACCTACCGCATGATCCGCGACACCATCTGGGTGACGGTGCGGTGGTTCCAGCCCGAGGGCCGGCTCGACGCCGCGGGCCTCGCCGACCACTACATCAAGGTCCTCTTCGACGGCATCTCCCGGTAACCGTGAGAGCCGGGTTCGAGGACGTCCAGGTCATCGCCAGCCCTCTGGGACGGCTGGTCCTCGCGCGCAAGCCCGGCCACTGATCCGGCCGGCCATCGCGGGGCGCCGGGCTCGATGCCGGCGCCCCGGCGCCGTCAGATCTGTTCTGGGCTCTCGTTCACCCTCCTGAGCTCCTCCGGAAGGCGTTCGAGCAGGCCTCGCAGGTCGTCGGCGTGCTCCTCCTCCTGCGCGAGGATCGTCTCGAACACCCGCTTCGTCGTGGGGTCCTTGTCCCCGATCCACTGGATGATCTCGGTATAGGACATGATCGCGACGCGCTCGGCGACGAGATCCTCCTTGATCATCTCCACCAGGTCGAGACTCCCGGCGTACTCGGCGTGCGCGCGGGTCGCGAGCGTGTCTGGGTTGAAGTCGGGCTCACCGCCGAGCTGGACGATGCGCTCGGCCAGCATGTCGGCGTGGTTCTGCTCCTCCTGGGCGTGCTCCAGGAACTCCCCGGCGACCGACTCGGCGTGGATGCCGGTGGCGGTGAAGTAGTGCCGCTTGTACCGCAGGACGCAGACGATCTCCGTGGCCAGCGCCTCGTTGCAGACCTGGATGACGCGCTCCAGATCGGCGCCGTACGCGTCGGTCACCGGCCCCTTGTCGATCTCGGTCTTGGCCCGCTCGCGGAGCGTCTTGATGTCGGTCAGGAATTCGGCCATGGCGTTGGTACCTCCCGCCCCTGACCTACCTCAGCGCGCACGGTCTACACACCGATCGGCCATTTCCCCGGCGCTCACCGGCCCGACTCGACGCGCACCGGTACGGCCGGCGCCGCGGCGGGCGGCTCGGCGGCGGGCAGCAGGCGGGCGAGCCACCCCGGCAGCCACCAGTTCACCGCGCCGAGCAGCTCCATGACGGCGGGAACGAGCACCATGCGCACCACCGTCGCGTCGACCAGCACGGCCACTCCCAGGCCCAGGCCCATCTGCTTGACCGCGATGTCCGCACCGAGCAGCACCGACAGGAACACGCACACCATGATCGCCGCGGCGGCGGTGATCACCCGGGCGGTACGGGCCAGGCCGCGGGTGACGGCGAGCCGCGTCGGCGTCCCCGCGTCGTACTCCTCCCGGACTCGGGAGATGAGGAACACCTCGTAATCCATCGACAGCCCGAACAGGATCGGGAACATGAACAGCGGCACCCAGGCGGTCACCGGCATCCCGGTCGGGAAGCCCAGCGCGTGCCCCAGCCATCCCCACTGCACGACCGCGGTGAGCACGCCGTACGCCGCCCCGATGGACAGCAGGTTCATCAGCGCGGCCTTGAGCGCGATGGCCACCGAGCGGACCAGCACCAGCAGCAGGACGAGGGACAGCCCGACGACCACCGCGATCAGCCACGGCAGCCGCGAGATGACCGCGTCGGCGAAGTCGATCGCCACGGCGTTCGGCCCGCCGACGTAGACCCGCGGGCCGCCGGCGCGGTGCCGCTCGGCCATGGCGTCCCGCAGCCGGTGCACGAGCCTCGGCGTCGCGGCGTCCTGCAGGCCCGTCCTCGGATACGCGACGAACATGGCGGCCGTGCCGTCCGCGCCGGCCCGCACGGGAGTCACCGAGGCCACCCCCGCCGTACGGCGGACGGCCTCGGCTACCGGCCGTACGTCACCGGGCGACCGGACCACCACGACCAGCGGCGCGTCGTACCCGGCTCCGAAGCCGTCGGCGAGGATCCGGTGCGAGGCGTACGCGCTCGTGTCGTGCGGCTGGGTGCTGGAGTCGGTGAAGCTCAGCCGCATCGACAGCGCCGGCACGGCCAGGACGAGCAGTGCGGCCGCCGAGACCGCCAGGGCGACGACCGGACGCCGCTGGATCACTCCGGCCCACCGCTCGGACAGAGGCCGGCGCGCGTGCCGCCGGGTCACGAACGGAAGCCCGAAGCGGTCGATGTTCCGGCCGGTGAAGCCGAGCAGCGCGGGCAGCAGGGTCACGGCGGTGACCATCGTCATCAGCACCGTCAGCGACGCGGCGACGGCGACCGCGTTCAGCAGCCGCTGGCCCATCACGAACAGCCCCAGCAGTGCGACGACCACGGTCGAGCCGGCGAACAGCACCGACCGCCCCGCCGTGGCGATCGCGACGACGGTCGCGTGCTCGGGATCCGCGCCCTCCTCGCCCAGGGTCTCGCGGTAACGGGTCACGATGAACAACGCATAGTCGACACCGACGCCGAGCCCGATGAGACCGGCGACGATCGGGCTGAAGCCCGGCGCGGGCAATACGTGGCCGAGCAGGGCGATGCCGGCCAGACCCGTGCCGATGCCGAAGACCGCCGTCACGATCGGCAGGCCCATGGCCAGCAGCGACCCGAACGCGATGAGCAGCACGATCACGGCCGCGAGCAGCCCGATGCCCTCGGTCGGCCCGCCACCCGGGGTCTCCGCCTTGACCACGGCCCCGCCGCCGAGCGCGAGGGTGAGGCCGTCTCCGGACGCTCTCCGCACATCGGAGATCATCGCGGTGACGTCCTTCACCGGCATGTCGTCCTCGTTCACGTCGAGCTGGACCGCCGCGAACGCCGTCCGGTGGTCCGGGGACACCTGGCCGGGCACCTGGTACGGCGAGCTCACGGACGCGACGTGCGAGGCGCGGGCCAGGTCACCGAGCACCCTCTCCACCCGGGGCCGCACGGCCTCGACGCCGCCGTCCGCGCGGACGGCGAGGGTGAGCGTGTCGCCGCTCCGGCCCGGGAAGTGCTTCTCGATCAGGTCGTGCGCCTGGGAGGACTCGGCCTTGCCGCCGGAGAAGTCGTTGTCGGCCGGCGCGGCGAAGCCGAAGCCGACCGCGATGACGATCGCGGCGCCGACCGTCCAGGCCGCCAGGACCAGGCGCCTACGGCGGTAACAGAAACGGGCCAGCCGTGCGAGCGGTCCGTCGTACATGGGATCACCTCGTGGGACGTGTCAATGGCGTCCCGAGGTTCGCGGGCGGTCGTGCTCACGCGCGTCCGTCCCGCGATGACACTTCCCGGCCCCCGTACTCCCCCGGGAGTACGGACGGGTCGTCGCCCGTACGGAGCGGCGAGCGGCGCTCACCCGCGCCGCGGCGGATCCTCCGGTACACCCGAGACCGGCAGCCGCGCCGACACCGTGAACCCACCGGCGCCGCCCCGCCCCGCGGCGAACGAACCCCCGACCGCCTCGGCGCGCTCCCGCATCCCCGTCAGCCCGTTACCGGGCCGCCCGTTCCCGGGCGGGCCGGCACCGTCGTCGGCGACCTCGATGCGGAGCTCACCGGCGGCGTACGTCAGCGACACCCGCGCGGTCACCACCGGCCCGGCGTGCCGCAGCACGTTGGTCAGCGCCTCCTGCACGATCCGGTACGCGACGTGGTCCACATCCGCGGCGAGCCGTCCCGACCCCTCGCGGACGAGGTCGACCCGCAGCCCCGCCGTACGCAGCTCGTCCAGCAGGGCGGGCATCCGGTCGAGACCGTGCGCGGGCGCGGACGGGCCGCCGTCCCGCAGCATCCCGAGTGTCGCGCGCATCTCGGCCAGCGCCTGCCTGCCCGTCCTGCGGATCGCCGTCAGCGCCGCCCGCGACCCGTCGTCGCCGTCTCCGAGCAGGTGCAGGGCGCTGCCCGCCTGCACCGTGATCGTCGCCATGCTGTGCGCGACCGTGTCGTGCAGTTCGCGGGCGATCCGCAGCCGCTCCTCCGCGACCCGCCGGGCGGCCTCGCGTTCGCGGCTCTCCTCGGCCTGCCGGAGGCGCTCGCGCGTCTCGGCGGCCAGCTCGCGGCGGCTGCGGGCGTACTCGCCGAACAGGATGATCCCCGCCAGCAGCGTCACCTGCGGCAGCGAGTCGCTGAGCGTCTGCAGCAGCGCCTGGTCCTTCAGACCGAGAAGGACGATATACCCGGCGATCAGGTAGAAGAGGGTGACCCCGGTCGCCCAGCGCCACTTCCCCGCCAGGGACGCGAAGTACAGCTGGACCGACAGCGCGAACGCAGGGGAGAAGCCCGGATACCCCGTCGAGTAGTAGACGAACAGCAGCGCGGCGGAGGCCAGCAGGGCCCCGAGCGGCCGGCGGCGGTGCAACGGGATCGGCAACGCGATCAGCGCGGCCATGAGGTACGCCCCGAGGTCCACCGGCCGCGCCCGGGGCTCGGTCGCCACCGACACGGTGACGCACAGCCCGACCACCACGCCGGTCGTCAGCAGCAGATCGAGCACCACGGCGCGGGACGGACGCATGCGCCAGAACCTACGCCGCGCCGCCCCTCCCCCGCAGTCGGGCTGCCCCTACCCCCGCCGGAGTTCACCGGCCGGTCCCCGGGCGGACGAGGATCGCGGCACTGCCGTAGGAGCCGCCGAAGCCGGTGCAGAGCGCGACCTCGGCGCCGGGGACCTGGTTCACCCCGTCGCCCCGCAGCTGCCGGACCGCCTCGGCGACGTTGTTGAGGCCGTGCACGTAGCCCTCCGACAGCAGCCCGCCGTGCGGGTTGACGGTGGCCAGGCCGTCGTGGAGGGTCGCGGCGAGGTCGGCGCGGGCGCACAGCCCGAAGTCCTCCAGCTGGCGCGGGACCAGCCAGGAGTAGGCGTCGTACAGCAGGGCGACGTCGACGTCGGCCGGCGTCATCCCCGCGGCGGCGAACAGCGGGCCGGCCACGTGGGAGGAGAAGATCCTCGTCACGTCGTCGGTCCGGTCCATGGCCGAGGCGCCCGGACCGCCGCCCCGTACGACGGCGTGGACGCGTGGCGCGGCCGGCGCGCGGTCGGCGGACGTGATGACGAGCGCGCAGGCGCCGTCCGTCTCCTGGCAGCAGTCGGCGCGGCGCAGGGGCGAGGCCACCATCGGGCTCGCCCAGTAGTCCTCCACCTCCCGGCGCAGCGCCCGGGGATTGGCCACGGCGTGGGTGCGCGAACCGCGCACCACCGCGCACAGGTGCTCCTCGGTGAGGCCGGTGTGGTGCAGGTAACGCTGGGCGGCGAGGGCGAACTGCTGCACCGGGCCGGCCAGGCCGTACGGGTGGGTGAACTGCTCCTCGACGCCCTCCCCCAGCTTCAGGGAGAGGGTGTTCATCCGCCGCCCGGAACGCCCGTTCAGGGCGCGGTAGACCAGGACCGTACGGGCCAGGCCGGCGTCGATGAGCATGGCGGCGTCACCGAGGATCGAGGCGCACTGGGTGCCTCCGCCGTAGATCTCGTTGTGCCAGCCGAGTTCGATCCGCAGCTCCCGGGCGACGTGGATCACCGGGGCGGAGTCGCCGAGGTGGTAGCCGAGGATCGCGTCGGGCCGCTGCCCGGCCTCGTCGATCGCGTGGCGGGCGGCCTCGACGGCGAGCTGCAGTTCGGTTCGGCCGGAGTGGCGGGACAGGTCCGTCATCCCCACCCCGGCGACCGCCGCCTTACCGGAGAAGCCCTGCATCCGTCCAGTCTAGCCAAGCGCTTGTTCGCGAAGCCGTCCGAGTCATCAGGGCGCCGACGCGTCGCCATCGGTATCACGGCCAGGTGTGGTCCGAATATTCTTCGGACGACGGACCGTTGAGCCGACGTTCCGCGTACGGCGTTCGGCGCGGCGGCGATGAGTGGAGGGTCACATGGACGCGGTGGATCAGGCGATCCTGCGGCGGCTGCAGCGGGACGGCCGGCAGACGAACCGGGAGCTGGCCGAGGCGGTCGGCATCGCGCCGTCGACCGCGCTGGAGCGGACCCGGGCGCTGCGCGCCCGGGGCGTCATCACCGGCTTCCACGCCGCGGTGGACCCGGCGGCGCTGGGCCGGAGCGTGCAGGCGCTGATCTCGATCCGGATCCGGCCGCAGTCGCGCGAGGCCATCGAGTCGGTCCGCGACACGATGGCGGCGCTGCCCGAGACGCTGGGCGTGTTCGTGGTCACGGGCAACGAGGACGTCCTCGTGCACGTCGCGGTGCCGAGCACGGCGTACCTCCGCGACTTCGTGCTGGACCGCTTGGCCCGGCGCAAGGAGTTCGTGGACGTCCGCACCACGGTGGTCTTCGACTATGTCCAGCCGGTCGAGCAGGCCGAACTTCCGGCGGCCGATGACCGTGGTCGCCGAACTCCGTACGCCTGAACCGCCCCGGACCCGGTTTCGACCGAAGGAAAGCCCGCTCTGAGCGGTGACACCGAACGATCGTCGGTCCAGCATCGGTATCTCCGCACTTACGCCTAGCGTTCCCGGCATGGAGCAACGAAATGACCTGGCCGGAGTCTGGCTCGTGCTGGCGGCCGGGGTGCTGTGGGCGACGGTGGGGCCCGCCCAGGTGTTCGCGGACTCGCCGGCCGGACCGGTGGCGCTGGGCGGGGCCCGCATCCTGACGGGCGGCCTGGTGCTGGCCCTGGTGGTCCTGGCGACGCGCCGGGACGCGTTCCGCACGCTGACGCGGAGCGCGTGGCCGCCTCTGCTGGCCGCCTCCTGCGCGACCGGGGTCTTCCAGGCGGCCTTCATGAGCTCCGTGGCCCGTACCGGCGCGGCGGTGGCCACGGCGGTCGCGTTCGGCGTCGCGCCGGTCAGCACCGGTGTCGTCGAGCGGATCGCGCTCGGCACCCGGTTCTCGCGGGGATGGGTGGTCGGCACGTGCGCCGCCGTCCTCGGCTGCGCCCTGGTGGTGACGCCGGACGGGCCGGTTCACGTCGACCCGTACGGCGTGCTGCTCGGCGTCGTGTCGGGTGGCTGCTACGGGGTGTACACGGTGGCGGCCAAGCGGCTCACCGGGGACCGGGTCGACATGCGGGCGGCGGTATCGGTGACCCTTCTCATCGGCGGGTCGTTCCTGGCGCCGTGGACGCTGTCGCGGCTGCCGGATCTCGGCACGGCGCGTTCTCTCCTGGTGGCCGGCTGGCTGGGCCCGGTGACGGCGGCGCTGGCGTACTCGCTGTTCGTCGCCGGGCTGCGCCGGGTCACCGCGGCGACGGCGGGCACCCTGTCGCTGGCCGAGCCGCTCGTGGCCACGGCGCTGGCCGTGCTGTTCCTGGGCGAGCGGATGTCCGTGCCGGTCGCGGCGGGGTCCGTGCTGCTGCTCGGGGGGCTGGTGGTGGTCTCGATCCCCGGTCGCCCCTCCCGGCGCCCGGAGCGCGCGGGAGGGCTCCCGTCCGCGGCCGCGGACGCGCCGGGGGTCAGAGTCCGTACTGGACCGCGGCGCGTTCGGCGAGGATCGGCGTGAGGCACTCGTCGATGACGGCGCGGTGCACCGGGTGGTCGCGGTAGACGGTGTAGGCGTCACGGTCGGCGAAGTCCGCGACCACGGCGAAGTCGAAGTTGCCGGGGTTCAGCCCGGCGTCGGCGCCCACGTGGTACGCCTCGATCTCGCGGATGGCGCCGGGGAGGGCGGTCAGCCGCTCCACCAGCTCCCGCTTCCGCTCTTCCGTCGCGCTCTCGTTCCAGCGGAACATCACCACGTGCCGGAACCCGGCCATGTCGCCTCCTCGATCGATGGTTCGCCGACGACGATACGAGAAGGGCCGCGGCGGGGGGCGGGCGCCACGCGGTTCACTCAGCGAGATGCGCGGCCGTGCGTTCGGCCAGGTCGAAGGCCCGCCGGAGGTCGGCGCGCAGCAGCCGGCCGCCCCGCTTGACGATCTCCCCGCCGACCAGGACGGTGTCCACGTTGCTCAGGTCGGCCGCCGTGACCACGGCGGTGATCGGGTCGCGCAGCGGCACCAGGTTCGGGGTGTCGGCGCGGAGGAGGACGAGGTCGGCCTGCTTGCCGGGCCGCAGCGACCCGATGCGGTCGTCGAGGCCGAGCGCGGCGGCGCCGTCGAGAGTGGCCATGCGCAGCACGTCGGCCGCGGAGACGGTGGGATCGTCGGCGCGCGTCGCCGCGAAGGCCGCGCGCATCAGGCCGAACATGTCGCCGCCGACGCTGGTCACGGCGTCCGCGCCGAGCGTCGTGCGGACCCCGGCGGCGCGCAGGCGGCCGAGCTCCGGGCGGCCGAGGCGCATCTGCTCCTCCAGGACCGGGGCGACCGAGGCGGTGCCGCCGCTGTCGGCGATGAGCTTGAGCGCCTCGTCGGTGACCCCGTTGAGGTGGATGTAGGTGGTGTCCGCGCCGAGGAGGCCGTGGTCGCGCAGCCGCTCGATCGGGCCGGGGCCGTTGACGTGGACGCTGATCCGCAGGCCGAGTTCCCGGGCGAGGCGCCAGTCGGCCTCCGTGTCCTCGACGCTCGCGAAGCCGGGCCCCCAGGCGGCGAGCGTCGCCGAGACGCGGCCGCCGACGAGGCCGAGCACCCGGCGCACCTCGCCGGGCCGCCGCTCGTCCGGCGCCGGGTGGGCGTAGCCGAAGACGGCGCGGATGCCGGAGTCGCGCAGGGCGGTGACGGCCGCGTCGGTGTGGTCGGGCGAGCGCTGGATGTGGGACCAGTCGAGCAGCGTGGTGATCCCGGAGTTGAGGCATTCGAGCGCGCCGGCGAGGTTGCCCGCGTGGACGTCCTCGGGCCGGAACCGGGGCGCGGCGCCGTACACGATCGCCTCGAGGTACTCGGCGAGGGAGGCGTACGGGGCGGTGGACCGCAGCACGCTCTGCCAGGTATGGCGGTGGGTGTCGACGAAGCCGGGGAGCACGATGTGGTCCCGCGCGTCGATGACCTCGGCGCCCTCGGCGGGCAGGCCGGGACCGACGGCGGTGATCACACCGTCCTCGATCAGCAGGTCGGTCGCGGGCGTGGCGCGCGGCGCGGGCTCGGTGTCGATGACGAGCCCGCGCCGGATCAGGATCCGGGACATGATTAATCCTTTTCCAGAAAGCTTTTTGGAAAGCTATCACGCTGGCCGACTAGGCTCAACGGCCATGGAACGGCGGGATCGCGTGGACGCCATGCTCGCGGCCTGGCGCGCGGAGGACCCTGAGGTCGCGACGCTGACGCTGGAGCTCACCAAGCGCGTCGGGCGCCTGTCCGCGCTGAGCATGGAGGCCACGCAGCGGGCACTGGAGGAGTTCGGCGTGACCTACGCGGAGTTCGACGTGCTGGCGACGCTTCGCCGGTCCGGCCGGCCGTACCGCCTCAAGCCGGGCACGCTCGCGGAGTCGTCGATGCTGACGACCGGCGGCACCAGCAACATCCTGCAGCGACTCGGCGCGGCGGGCCTGGTGCGACGGGAGCCGGACCCGGACGACCGGCGCAGCTCGTGGGTCCGCCTGACCCCGGAGGGCCTCGAACTGACGGGCCGGATCGTCGCCGCGACCGGCCGGGCCCACGAGGCGCTGTTCGAGAAGGTCCCGGAGGAGACCGGGCGGGCACTGGCGGATCTTCTCCGGGAGGTTCTGCTCACGCTCGGCGACGAGGCTCCGCGCCGGCCCTGAACGGAGACGGCAGGGCGGCCGGGTCGTCCGCCCGGCCGCCCTGTCGCGGGGCCCTTCAGGCCCAGGACACGCCGCCCATCGCAGCCTCCTTCCCCGACGCCGATCAGGGTCGCCGCTCCCCCGAGCCAGACGATGCGTGGACCATAAATGCTAGGGAAACGATCACTGCGGGCAAATACGTCGTTTGACATATTTTGTGGCGATCACCGCCTGTATGCGGATATCGACGGCCGGTATTTCGCAATCCCGCGCTCCGCCGGGACTCCTTCACGGACCCGGCACCTGCTACGCTTACCAAGCGAGCGCTTGGTACGGAGGTGCCGTCCGCATGAAGTTCTCCACGTTCCAGCTCTTCCACCGGTTCGAGGGCCAGACCGTCCGGGAGGTGTACGACTACCAGCTCGAGATCGCCGAGCTCTGCGAGGAGCTGGGCTTCAACGGCCTGTGGGTGGCCGAGCACCACTTCCGGGACTACGGCGTCGTGCCGAACATCTTCACCCTGCTGTCCCACCTCGCCGCCCGCACGGAGCGGATCCGGCTCGGCACCGGGATCGTCGTGCTCCCCCTGCACAACCCCGTCCACGTGGCCGAGGAGGCCGCGATGGTCGACCTGCTGTCCGGCGGCCGTCTGGAGATGGGGATCGGCCGCGGCTACCAGAGCGTGGAGTTCGAGAGCTTCGGGATCGACCTCGGCGAGGCCCGCGAACGCTTCGACGAGGCCCTCGACCTGATCATCGCGCTGTGGACCCGGAACGACGTCCACTTCCAGGGCGAGTACTACGGCACGGGCAACGAGGTCACCCTCACCCCGCGGCCGGTGCAACGCCCCCACCCGCCCCTGCACGTCGCCGCGGTGAGCCCCGAGACGGTCGAGCGGTACGCCGCGCGCGGGCTGCCGATCCTCGCCGACCCGGCCGCGCCCTTCAAGAAGATCGCCCAGGCGGCGGAGACCTGGTACGCGACCGCGCGGGCCAACGGGGTCGACACCGAGCAGGCCGAGCTGGTGGCCACGCGGTCGGTGTACGTCGCGCCGACCGTCGAACAGGCCCGCGCCGACCAGGCGCGCTTCGAGAGCTCCTTCGACCGGTCGCGCATCTTCAACCGGCAGAGCGCCCCCATCGACTCCAGGACCGGTCAGGTCGCCAAGGGGTTCGAGTACTGGCAGGACCGCTACCTCAAGGGCGGTGAGGTCGGCGCCGACTTCCGCTGGGAACAGCTCGAGGTCATCGGGGACCCCGACCGGGTGATCAACCAGATCAAGATGATCGCCGACTTCGGCTTCACGAACCTGATGTGCGACTTCGGCAGCACCCGGCCCGTGCCCATCGAGGACATGAAGAAGGTCCTGAGGTTCTTCGCCGCCGAGGTGATGCCGGCGTTCCGCTGACCTTGATGCCGACGTTCCGCCGACCCGCCCCGACTCGATGGGAGACGCGATGTCCGTGCACGGGCTGACCCTCGGAGACGTCCTCGGCGAGCACCGGCGCGGCAGGCCGCTCGGCCTGGCGGTGGTGGACGCGGACGTCCGCCTGACCTATCCGGGCCTCGACGAGCGGGTGAACCGGCTCGCGAACGCGCTCGCCGCCGACGGGGTCGCCCCCGGCGAGCGCGTCCTGTGGCTCGGCCGGAACTCCTTCCGGATCCTGGAACTCCTGCTCGCCGCCGCCCGGCTCGGCGCGATCTGCTGCCCGGCGAACCGGCGGCAGAGTGCCGGCGAGCTCACCTTCGTCCTGGACGACCTGCGGCCCGCCGTCGTCGTGTTCGAAGAGTCCGAGGCGGCCGGGCAGGCCCGCGCCCGGACGGTCGCGAAGGCGCGCTGGGTCGCCGCGGGCGAGGAGTACGAGGCCTACGCCGCCGCCGGAGCGCCCTCCGAGCCCGCGGTGACGGTGGACCCCGGCGATCCGGTCCTCGCCCTCTACACGGCGGCGTTCGACGGGCGGCCCGCGGCGGCGCTGCTGAGCCACACGGCACTGATCGCGCACACGATGACGTTGCTGCACGTCCGGCGGATGGAGGACGGCTTCACCTACCTCAACAGCGGGCCCCTGTTCCACGTCGGGACGATGATGTTCTGCCTGGCCGCCTTCCAGCTCGGCGGCACCAACGTCTTCACTCCCGCCTACGACCCGGAGGAGGTCTGCCGGCTCATCGAGGCCGAACGCTGTACGCACGCGTTCCTGTTCGGGCCGATGATCGACCGGCTCGTCGAGGCGAACGCCGGCGGCGCCCACGACCTGTCGTCCCTGCGCTTCGCCTCGCACTCCCCCGCATGGGACGCCATGATCACCGTGGACGACAGCCCGTGGGGCGCGTCGAAGATGGGCGGATACGGGCAGACCGAGGTGGGCGGCATGCTGACGTTCCTCGGCCTGGCGCCCGGCGGGCGCGGACCTGCCGGACGGCCGTCCCCGCTCGTCCACGTGCGGATCCTGGACCCGGCGGGAACCGAGGTCCCGCCCGGCGAGACCGGCGAGATCTGCGCGCGGGGCGCCACGATCTTCAGCGGCTACTGGAACCGGCCCGAGCGGAACGCGGCGAAGACGGCGGGCGGCTGGCACCACACCGGCGACCTCGGCCGCCGCGAACCGGACGGCACGATCACGTTCATCGGCCCGGGCCTGCGGATGATCAAATCGGCGAACGAGAACATCTACCCCGCCGAGGTCGAGCGCGCGCTCAGGGAGCACGAGGCCGTCGCGGACGCGGCCGTGATCGGCGTGCCGGACCCCGCGTGGGGTCAGAGCGTCAAGGCGATCGTGGTCTTGAAGGACGGCGCGTCCCTCACGCCCGAGCAGGTCGTCGCGCACGTACGATCGCGGATCGCCTCGTACAAGAAGCCGCGGCACGTGGAGTTCGCCGACGCGATCCCGAAGAAGGGCCACACGCCCGACTACGACGCCCTCGACGCGGCGTACGGCGGCGGAGGCCATCCCGGCACCTGACCTTCACAGGATCGCCAGGGGGTTGATCGGGCTGGCGGTGCCGCCCTCGATGACCAGCGGCGCCGCCACGAACAGGAACTCCGTACGGCCCGTCGCCGCGAGGTCCTCCAGCCAGAGCATCTCGGCCAGGTGGATCCCGTGCCGCCACAGGAGGATCAGGTGGAGGTCGTCGCCGAGGTCCTCGTCGGCGAGCTGGCGCTCGTTCAGCCCGCCGATCGCGGCGTTGTCGCACGCCACCATCGCGACGTCCCGGTCCGCCAGCCAGCGCCCGGCGCCGGCCGACAGGCCCGGCTGCCCGGCCCAGTACGCCTCCGGAGAGTCCTCCCACGTCAGCGGCCACCCCGTACGGACGACGGCGATGTCACCGGACCGGATCTCCGCCCCGCACGCCGCCAGGTCCGCGGCCGGGACGCGATCCCCGGCGGCCAGGTGACGGACGCCCCGGAGCCGTGGGACGTCGAACAGCACGCCGCGGCCGACGACCGGCCCCGCCTTGTCGATGCCGCACCGCGTCGCCCCGTACGAGCGCACCCGCCCGGCCGGATGCCCGTTGTACAGCTCGTCGCCGGCCCACATGTGGCACAGCGCGTCCATGTGCGTGGTGGTCCCGTGCGGCGTGACGACGATGGCGTCGTCGGCCATCCGCAGGCCCGCCCCGATCGGCCGGGCACCCGCGGCGTAGTCGCCCGCGTCGACGGACATGAAGTGCTGGGGCAGCGGGCGTCCGCGCAGGTGCGGGACGGTGGCCGGCGCCGGGGACGACGTGGCGCCCCGGATCGGCAGCGACAGGCTCAGCGTCCGGCCCTCACGGACGCAGGCCACGGCGGCCCGTACGGCCTCGGGGGCGAGGAGGTTCAGCGTCCCCCGTTCGTCGTCGGGTCCCCACCGGCCCCAATTAGACTCGCTCACAATTGTTTCCTCCAGGAGTAGAGGCACATGATCGAAGGTCACTGCGATCCCGCGTTCGAGGCGGTACGTACGGCGTTCACCGACGGCTTCGAGCGAGGTGAGGAGTTCGGCGCCGCCGTCGCGGTCCATGTGGGCGACCGGTGCGTCGTGGACCTCTGGGGCGGCGTCGCGGACCGCAGGTCGGACCGGCCCTGGGAACGCGACACGACGTGCCTGGCCTTCTCCTGCACCAAGGCGGTGACCGGAACGGCGGCCCTCCTGCTCGCCGAACGCGGCCTGTACGACCTGGAGGCGCCGGTGACGTCGTGGTGGCCGGAGTTCGGCGCCGCCGGAAAGGAGCACGCGACCGCCGAGCACCTGCTGTCCCACCAGGCAGGGCTGCCCGCGCTCGGCCGGGACGTCCCGGTCGCCGAGGCCCACGACCCGGCCGCGGTGGCGGCGCTGCTGGCGGCCCAGGAGCCGGAGTGGAAGCCCGGCACCGCGCACGGGTACCACGCGCTGACGTACGGCTGGCTGGCCGGGGAGATCGTCCGCCGCTGCTCGGGCCGCACGGTCGGCGCGTACGTACGCGACGAGATCGCCGGGCCGCTCGACCTGGACCTGCACGTCGGCGCGCCCGACGACGTCATCGAGCGCACCGCGCGGCTCAGCGCCGGCCGTAAGGTCGACAAGGGCGCCTCGGCGCGCACGGGCGGGCCGAGCGCGACCGGCGAGGTGCCCCGCCCCATGAACCCGGACGACCCGCTCGCCAAGATGATGGCCGGGTTCCGCGACCCGGACAGCCTGCTGAACCGCACGTTCGGCAACCCCGACATCAACCGCCTGCCCGGCGGCAACAACAACCCCGAGATGCTGCGCGCCGGCTGGCCCGCGCTCGGGATGGTGACGACGGCCCGGGCGCTCGCCGGCTTCTACCGCGACCTGCTGGCCGGCCGGATCATCTCCCGCACGACGCTGCGCGACGCCGTCGTGCGCCGGGTCGCCGGCCCCGACCGCGTCATGTACATCGACAGCTCCTTCGGCCTGGGCTTCATGCGGCCGTCGCTGGTCTTCCTCACGCCCAAGGCCGGCTGGGACTCGGCGTTCGGGCACACGGGCCTGGGCGGCTCCATCAGCCTCGGCGACATCGAGAGCGGCCTGGCCCTCGCCTACATCCCGAACCGCATGGGCGACGAGGTCTCCGGCGGGGTCCGCGCGTACCGCCTGCTCGAGGCGGCGTACGGGAGTCTGTAGGCCGTCCACGGTCAGCACATGGTGATGCCGCCGCTGACGGACAGGGTCTGGCCGGTGATGTAGCCGGCCCGGTCGGTGCACAGGAACGCGACGAGGCCCGCCACGTCGGCGGGGCGGCCGATGCGGCGCAGCGGGATCTGCCGGGCCAGCCTGTCCACCAGGCCGGGGTGGTGTTCGGCGATGGCGCGCTGCATCGGGGTGTCGGTCGGGCCGGGGCAGACGACGTTGCTCGTCACGCCCTGCCGGGCGGCCTCGCGCGCCAGGGTCTTGGCCAGCCCGAACAGCCCGGCCTTCGTCGCGGCGTACGCCCCTTCGCCGCCCGAGCCCGCCCGCGCGCCGTCGGAGGAGATGAACACCAGCCGCCCCCAGCCGCGCATGCCCGGCAGCAGCAGGCGCGTGAGGTACATGGGGGCGCGCAGGTTGATCTTCCACATGAGGTCCCAGGACGCCGGGTCGCCGTCGACGAACGGCTCGACGACGCTCACCCCGGCGTTGTGCACGAGGACGTCGGCCCGGCCGACGCGGCCCGCCAGGTCGTCGATGCTCGCCGGGTCGGCCAGGTCGACCCGCTCGGCGACCGCGTCCGGCAGTGCGGCGGCGGTCGCGCGGGCGGCGTCCTCGTCGAGGTCGGCGACGACGACGCGGGCACCCAGCCCGGCGAGGTCGGCGCAGATCGCCGTGCCGATCCCGCCGGCGCCTCCGGTCACCAGCGCGGTGCGCCCGGTGAGCGACAGCCCGTCCATCCGGCCTCCTTCAGGCGTTCCAGGCGCGCAGCAACTCGCCGGTGGTGACGCGGGCGGCGAGCAGACTGATCGTGTGGGTGAGGACGGCGTCGGCGTAGCCGGCGGGGACCCCCGCCATCGCGTCGGTGACCGCCACGACCCGGTAGCCGAGGTTCACCGCCTCCAGGCACAGGCCCGGGACGCCGAGGTTGAGCGAGACGCCGACGGCGACGACGGTGCGGACGCCGAGGGAACGCAGCGTCTGGTCCAGGGAGGTGCCGGTGAACGGCGAGAAGCCGTGGTGGCGGCGCGACTCCAGGTCCGCCGGGCCGGCCAGCTCGGGCACGACCTCGATCGCGGGCGTCCCCTCCAGCATGTGCGCCGGGTCGCGGAGCAGCCGGCGGACGAACGGCGCGTTGTCGGTGTGGCTGCCGGCCCGGTCGGCGCGGAACGCCGCGGTGCACTGCACGACCCGGACGCCGGCGGCCCGCGCGGCGGACGCGACCCGCGCGGCGTTGCGGATCACGTCGCCCTCGGCGCAGGCGCCCGCGAGCGCGGGGAAGCTCGTCAGGTCGCCGACGACACCCCGCTGCATCTCCATGACCAGGACGGCGCTGTGCCCCGGCGCGGCGAGCTCGGTCAGGGTGATCGGCATGACGCCACCATAATCGAACGAGCACTTGCTTGGGTAGCCCGATCGGTGGCCCGCCCGGATGCCGGTAGCGTGACCTCCCGTGGATGTACCGGATCTCCCCCCGTGGCCGGCCACCGTCCGTGAGGCCGAGGCCGTACAGGACCGGCTGCGCTCCCGCATCGATCTCGCCTGCCCGGACCCGCCGTCCGTACGGACCGTCGCCGGGCTCGACGTCGCGTACGCCGAGGACCGGCTGGCCGCCGCCATCGTCGTCCTCGACCTCGACCGCCTCGACGTGGTCGAGGAGACCGTCGTCCTCGACCGGCCCTCCTTCCCGTACGTCCCGGGGCTCTTCGCGTTCCGTGAGCTGCCCGCGCTGATCGAGGGGCTGCGGCGGCTGAGCGTCACACCCGACCTGCTCATCTGCGACGGGCATGGGCTCGCCCACCCGAAGCGGTTCGGGCTGGCCTGCCACCTGGGCGTGCTGACCGGCCGGCCGGCGATCGGCGTCGGCAAGACCCGGCTGGTGGGCGCGTACGACGAGCCCGGCGCCGACCGCGGGTCCTGGAGCTCCGTCACGGAGGACGGCGAGGTGGTCGGCCGCGCGCTGCGCACGCAGACGGGCGTCCGGCCGGTGTTCGTCTCCGTCGGGCACCGCGTCGACCTGGACACGGCGTGCGCCGTGACGCTACGGCTGACGCCGCGCTACCGCCTGCCCGAGAGCACCCGGCGTGCCGACCGCCTCTCCCGGCGCGCGCTCGCCTCGGACCGGGCCCGGCCCGGGGGCGCACCCTGACCCGGATACCGAACCTTATATAAGGTCGCTTGTCGAGGGTGGTAGATTCCGGGGCATGCCGCCTTCACTTCAGGACGTGGGCCTGGCCGTCAAGCGCCTGCAGTGGCGTCATCACCGCGAGGCCAACCGGAGGCTGGCCCCCCTCGGGCTGTCGCTCGCCCAGTGGGACGTGCTGCGTCACCTGCACGCCCATCCGGACGCGTCCCTGCACGACCTGGCGGTGCTGACCTTCCAGACCGACCAGTCGATGGGCTCGCTCGCCACCCGGATGATCGACCGGGGGCTCCTGCAGCGGCGCGACGGGCCGGGCAGGGCCGTCCGCCACCGCATCACCGACGAGGGCGACCGGCTCCGCAAGGCCGGCTCGGAGGTCCTGGACACGGTTTTGACCGACTCGCTCGGCCGGCTCCCCGAGCAGGACCTCGCGACGTTGCACCGGTTGCTCATCGCCGCCGGCGCGACCGGCCCCGGCCCGGACGACTGACCTCAGCGCCGGACCGGGCGGGCCGTTCAGCGGGACCCCGCCGGCTCCGCCGGCGAGGTCTCGGTGATCCTTACCGCCTCGCTCACAGGGCCTTGAGGAAGCGGGCGGCGATGGGCGCGGCGGCCTTGGCGCCGAAGCCGCCGCCCTCGACGACGACGGCGAACGCCACGTCACCGCGGAACCCCATGAACCAGGCGTGCGTCGGCGGCTCCTTGCCGTGCTGCGCCGAACCGTACTCCGCCGTGCCGGTCTTGCCCGCCGTGCCGGACGGCAGCCCGGCCGGCTTGGCGGTGCCGGAGGTCACCACGGCCCGCATCATCCCCGCCAACCGGCTCCGCGCGGTGGAGTTGAGCCGGCTCGGCTTGGCCTTCTGCGGGATCTGCGGCTCGGTGACGAGCACGGGCGGCCGCCAGGTGCCGTCCGCGACCCCGGCGGCGACTCCGGCGATGCTGAGCGCGTTGGCCAGGTCGCGCCCCTGACCGAAGCCGGCGACGGCCTTCTCCGCGTCACTGGTCGGCGTGGGGAAGCTGCCCGCGGTGGCGGTGACGCCGGGGTCGATCTTCTGGTTGAAGCCGAGCGCGCTCGCCGCGCTCGTCAGCTTCGGGGCGCTGAGCAGCTTCTGGGTCTGCAGCGCGAACGCGGTGTTACAGGACTCCGCGAGGGCGGTCTTGAACGTCATGCCGCCGGCGCCGCCCTCACCCTCGGAGTTGTGGATCACCTGCCCGCCGACGTTCGCGGTCTTGGGGCACTGGACGGAGGAGGAGGGGGTGAGCCCCGCCTGCAGCAGCGCGTACGCGGTGACGACCTTGAACGTGGACCCCGGCGGGTAGATGCCCTGCATCGCGCGGTCGAAGCCGCCCGGGATGTTGCCGACCGCGAGGATCTGCCCGGTCGCGGGGCGGATCGCCACCATGGACGTCGGCTTGCCCTGGCCCTGGAGGGCGGTCGACATCGCGCGCTGCACGTGGAGGTCGAGGCTCGTCTTGACGTTCTGACCGGGCTTGCCGGTGAAGCCGCCGACGGCCTTGACGGTGTGCCCGGACGAATCGGCGGTCGAGATGGTCGTGGTGGGCGTGCCGGCCAGCCGCTTGTCGAAGCGCTGCTGGATGCCCGACTGCCCGACGACGTCCCCCTTGGCGTACGGGGCGCCGAGCTTCTTGGCCTGCTTGTCGGTCAGCGGCGCGAGGAGCCCGACCAGCTGCTGCACCGAGCCGGGGACGCCCGCTCCGTCGATGGGCGTGTCGTCTGCGGCGAGGACGGTGCCGCGTTTCAGCCACTTGAACGAGGTGGTGAAGTGCTGTCCGGCGTGCAGGTCGGGATGGACGGCCTCCGGAGTCCAGGCGACCTTCCACTTACGGTCGCTGGTCACCAGCCGCAGACCGCCCTGGTACCTCCAGGTCCCGGCCGGGAGCGTGAGCGCCGCCGCGAAGGGGGCGGTCGCCTGCTTCCCATGCCGCGTCAGGGCGCCGAGTGAGACGGTGACCTTCGTGGTTCCGAGGTCGGTGCGCAGCCCCTGGTAGTACCGGTCGAAGTCGGCCGGCGGGGTGACGGTCACCGCCCGCATCGCCGCGAGGTCGCCGCGTCGCCAGCCCGCCAGGAACTCCTCGGCCGTCTGCCTCGGGCTGCCCTTCGTGCGCAGCAGGACGTACGCGCCGCCGCCCGCGGCACCCAGAACCACCACCAGGACGGCGGCGACGATCAACCAAAGTCTCTTCTTCCCCATGAGCCCCGTTTTTCCCAACGTTTACATTTCCCCGCCGGACAATTGTAATGGCCTTCGTCAAAGCGGGCCGCGCGGACGTGATCACCAGGCCTTGCCCGCCTACCAAGCGTGCGCTAGCTTGGCACTCGATGGACCCGCGCCCACTGCCCCGGCCGAACGCGCTGACCGCGCCTTACTGGGAGGCGTGCCGACGCGGTGAGCTCACGGTTCAGCGCTGCCGCTCCTGCGGCCGCCGCGTCCACCTTCCCGAGCCCGTCTGCCCGCACTGCGGCGGCACGGACCTGCCGTACGAGGCGGTGTCCGGGCACGGCCGCGTGCACACGTTCAGCGTCGTCCACCGCGCGTTCCTGCCAGGGTTCGCCATCCCGTACGTCATCGCCTGGATCGACCTGGAGGAGGGCGTCCGGGCGTTCGGCGGCATCGTCGGCGACATCGCCCCGGATGACGTGCGGATCGGCCTGCCCGTACGCGTCCGCTTCGACGACCTCCCCGGATTCGGCCACATCCCCAACTGGAGGCCAGCGTGAAGATCGGCAACGTCCTGTATCCGGTGCGCGACGTCGACCGGGCCGTCGCGTTCTACCGCGACGGGCTCGGCCTCGCCGTGAAGTTCACCGACGGCGGCCGGTTCGCCGCTCTCGACGCGGGCGGCACGACGTTCGCGCTGGCCGGACCGGCCGAGGACGTCACCGGCGGCCGGCCGGCCGCGTCGTTCAAGGTCCCCGACGTGAGGAGCGCCGTCGAGCGGCTCACCGCGGCCGGCGCGCGGCTCGTCGGCGGCCCGGACGAGGGGCCGCACGAGACACGCGCCGTGCTGTGCGACCCGGACGGCAACCCCCTCGTCGTCTACGCGCCCCACTGACCGCCCGACCCGAACCCCTCCCCGCACCAGGAGACCCCAGTGGCGCGATCCCCCTTCGGCAACTACGGGCACGCGATCCTCACGGCCGGCGCGCTGCGCACCCCCGGCAAAGTGGCGCTGACCTACTGCGGCCGGACGAACATCACCTACGACGGGCTGAACAAGAAGGTCAACCGGGTGGCGCACGCGCTGCTGGAGGCGGGGATCCGCCCCGGGCAGCGCGTCGCGTCGCTGCTGAACGAGACGCTGAACGTCGCCGAGGTCTACCTCGCCCAGATGAAGCTCGGCTCGGTGGTCTGCGCGCTGAACCCCTACTGGCCGGAGGACACCCTCGCGCAGGTCGTCGAGCGCTCCGAGTGCACCGCCTTCGTGTACGACGCGAGCGTCGAGAGGCTCGTCGCGGCCGTACGGCCCAGGCTTCCGGAGGTGCGGCTGTGGCTCCGGGTCGGCGGCCCCGCCGCGGACACCGCCGACCTGGACGCGCTGGCGGCCGCGGCGGCGGAGGACGAGCCGCCGCTGGGCGGCCACGGCGACGACCTGATGGCGCTGTTCTACACGTCGGGGACGACCGGCCTGCCCAAGGCGGTCCGGCACACCCACGCCTCCAGCCTGGCGTCCGCGCAGATCTGGCTGGACATCCCGCACGGCGCCGGCTCGGTGATGGGCACCGGCGCGATCATCTGGGGCATCGGCTTCCCGGCGCTGGTCGGCCCGGCGTTCTACGCGGGGATGCGGCTGGTGCTCGAACAGGACTGGGGTCCGGCGAACTTCCGCACGGTCGTACCGCGCGCGCGCGTCACCCACGTCAGCCTGATCCCCAGCTTCTTCTCGGCCCTGCTCGGCTTGGACGAGCACGCCGGCGCGGACCTGTCGTCGCTGACCGCGATCGTGCTCGGCGGCGAGCCGCTGCTCCCCTCCCTCCGCGAGAAGATCATGAAGCGGCTGCCCGGAGCGGCGATCTTCAGTTACTACGGCCAGACCGAGGCGCCCTACACCTGTATCGGCCGCCAGGACGACGGCAGCCAGGACATCACCTCCGTCGGCCGGGCCCGTACCTCCACGGCGGTCCGCGTGACCGGCCCGGACGGCGAGCGGCTCGTCGACCGCGTCGGCGAGATCAACCTGACCGGGCCGAACCTCATGCAGGGCTACGACGGGCTCCCCGACCTGACCGCGCAGGTGCTCCGCGACGGCTGGTACGTCGGCGGAGACCTCGGCATCCTCGACGAGAACGGCTTCCTGACCGTGCTCGGCCGCCGCGAGGACGCCATCCTCAAGGGCGGCGTCTGGTCCCAGCCGAGCGCCCTGGAGGACGCGGCCCTCGACCTGGACGGCGTCGCGGAGGCGGGCGTGGTGGGCGTCCCGGCGCAGCCGGAGGGCGAGGACGCGGTCGAGCAGCGCGTCCTCGTCGCGGTCGTCCCCCGGGCCGGCGCGAGCCTCGACCCGGAGGACCTGAGGGCCCGGCTCACCGCCCGGCTGCCCGCCCACCAGACGCCCGACCTCGTGGTCGTGGCGGACGAGCTGCCGCACACCCAGGACGCCTCCGGCGGCCCGGGCAAGCTGCTCCGCCGCGAGATCCGCACCCGCTACGCCGATCGCCTGGAGCGGCCGTGACCGGCCTCGGAGGGCCCGGCGTGGTCGCCGAGCACGTCGTCAAGGACCTGGTGTCCGGGTTCGGGATCGCGGTACCCCGCGGCGCGACCGCCCGGGCCGCGGAGGACGTGGCCGCCGCCGCGGGCGGGCTGGCCCCGCCGCTCGTCGTCAAGGCGTACGGCCCCGGGCTCGTGCACAAGAGCGACGCCGGCGCCATGCGGCTGGGCCTCGGCTCACCGGCCGAGGCCGCGCGGGCCGCCGCCGCGATCGGGGCGGCGCTCGCCGGCGCCGGGAGCGTGGTCGAGGGCTACCTCGTCGAGGAGCAGGCGCCGCCGGGCGTCGAGGTGATCGTCGGCGCCGTCCGCGACCCGTCGTTCGGACCCGTGCTCCTGGCCGGTCTCGGCGGGGTCTGGACCGAGGTGCTCCGCGACACCGCCCTGCGACTGTGCCCGATCACCAAGGACGACGCCCGGGACATGCTCGCCGGGCTGCGCGGCGCGGCCCTGCTCGACGGCCTCCGCGGCTCGCCGGCGGCCGACCGGGACGCCCTCATCAAGGTGCTGCTCGCCGTCGGCGGCCCCGGCGGCGTGGTCGAGAGCCTGGGCGACGGGTTCACGGAGTTCGAGCTGAACCCGGTGATCTGCACGCCCGAGGGCGCGGTCGCGGTGGACGCCCGCCTCCTGCGCCCCTCCCCCGCCGGGAGGCGACCCGCCCTCGCGCATGCGGCCCCCGCCGAAGGAACCCCCGGCCACGCCAACCCGGGCCCCGCCGAGGAAACCCCCGGCCACGCGAACCCGGCCACCGCCGAGGGGATCCCTGGCCACGCCAACCCGGCCACCGCCGAGGGAACCCCCGGTCTCCTGCGCCCGGCCTCCGCCGGGCCGGCCGGCGGGCGGCCGCCGCAGGATTTCACCCGGTTGTTCGCGCCGCGCGGCATCGCGGTCGTGGGCGCCTCCGCCAAGCGGCCGAACTTCGGCAACATGTTCCTCGGCTTCTACCGCGCGGCCGGGTACTCCGGCCGGCTCATCGCCGTCCACCCGACCGCGGACGAGATCGACGGGGTTCCCTGTGTGCCCTCCCTGACGGAGGCCGACGTCGACTACGCGCTGGTCGCCGTGCCCGCCGAGCGGTGCCCGGACGTCGTACGCGAGGCCCACGGCGTCCCCTTCGTCCAGGTGATGAGCGGCGGCTTCCGGGAGACCGGCGCGGCCGGCCTGGAGGAGCGGCTCGTCGCCGCCGCCCGCGAGGCGGGCGTACGGCTGCTGGGTCCGAACTGCATGGGCGTCTACTCTCCGGCGGGCGGCCAGACGTTCATCGGCGGGCGACCGGGCCCCGCCGGGCGGATCGCGCTCATCTCGCAGAGCGGCGGGCTGGCCGGTGAGGTCGTCAGGGTCGGTGAGCGCCGTGGCCTGGCCTTTTCGAAAGTGGCCACGGTCGGCAACAGCGCCGACGTCGGACCGGCCGAGCTGCTGCATCACCTCGCCGGTGACGCCGGCACTTCGGTGATCGGCCTGTACCTGGAGGACCCCCGGGACGGCAGGGCGCTGTTCGAGGCGCTGCGGGCGGTGACCAAGCCGGTCGTCGCCCTCGTCGGGGGGCGTTCGGCGCAGGGTCACCGGGCCGCCGCCTCGCATACGGGCGCGATGGTCGGCGACGCCCGGATCTGGACGGCGCTCGCCCGGCAGGCCGGCCTGCCGCTGGTGACCGGCCAGGACGACCTGATCGGCGCGCTCGACCTGCTCGACCTGCACGCCGGGCGGGACGTGCCCGCGTCTCCTAGCGTCCTCGTCATCGGGCCGAGCGGCGGGGCCGGCGTGCTCGCCGCCGACGCGCTCGACCGCGCCGGACTGGGGCTGCCCCCGCCGCCCGGCGTCGACCTCGGCCTGCCCGTCGGCGCGGTCCCCGGCAACCCCCTGGAGATCCCGGTCGGCCCGCGCGGCAGCCCGGACCTCGTCAGACGGGGCGTCACGGCGATCCAGCGGGCCGCGCGGCGGCCGTACCCGGACGTCGTCGTCCATGTGAACGTGCAGAGCTTCTTCACGTTCGGCGACAGCGCCGGCCCGTTGCTCGCGTACGCCCACGCGGTCGGGGAACTGCAGCGCGGGGCCGCCTGGATGAGGGTGACCCTCGTGCTGCGCAACGCCGAGTACGCCCCGCCCGGCGTCGAGGACGAGCTGCGGGCGATCGCCCGTTCGGCGGGCGTGGCGACCTATCGGAGCATCGAGGCGGCGGCCACGGCGGTCGCGGCCGCCAAGGTCCGCGATCAGCGGCGGGAGAAGGTGTGATGGGCAGACTCGACGGCAAGGTCGCGCTGATCACCGGCGGCGCGCGAGGAATGGGCAGGGCGCACGTGAGGCGCTTCGTCGCCGAGGGCGCCGCGGTGGTCTTCGGCGACGTCCTGGAGGAGGAGGGCGGCAGGCTCGCCGCCGACCTCGGCGACGCGGCGCGCTTCGTGCCGATGGACGTGACCCGGCCCGACGACTGGCGGAACGCCGTCGAGGCCGCCGTGACGGCCTTCGGCGGCCTCACGGTGCTGGTGAACAACGCCGGGATCATCAAGCACAAGCCGATCGAGGAGATGACCCTGGAGGAGTGCAGGCGGGTCATCGAGGTCAACCTCATCGGGCAGTGGCTCGGCGTGAAGTCGGTCATCGAGCCGATGCGGGCGGCCGGCGGCGGGTCGATCGTCAACGTGTCCTCGACCGAGGGCTTCATCGGCGCCGCCGGGCTGGCCGCCTACAGCGCCAGCAAGTTCGGCGTCCGGGGGCTGACGAAGGCGGCGGCGCGCGAGCTGGGCCCGTACGGCATCCGGGTCAACTCCATCCACCCGGGTGCCATCCTCACCGCGATGGCCATGGATCCGGACGTCGTCGCGGCGACCGCGAGCAGCGCCGAGGCGTTCTTGGGCGCCCTGCCCCTCAAGCGGATGGGCAAGGCGGAGGAGGTGCCGGGGCTGGTGGTCTTCCTCGCCTCGGACGAGGCGGGCTACTGCACCGGCAGCGAGGTCCTGGTGGACGGCGGCATGCTCACGGGCGCCGGCTACTGACCGCGCGGCCCCACCGTCCGGTTCACGAGGGCCGACGTCGAAGGAGGTGCGAGTCCACCGGCTCCGCCGCGCCGCCGGACGCCACCGCGGGATCCCGGGAACTGACTTTCGTCGGTATCGACACGGATCCGCCCGCCTGTACCGTTCGCCCGTGCACAGATCGGTCAGGGACGCGCCGCTGTGGGGCTTTCTGGCCCTCACCATCGTGGCGGAGAGGGCGGCTCAGGGCGGGGTCGGCGCGCCGTGGCCCGTCGTGGCGGCGGGGCTGGCCGCCACGGGGGGCATCGTCGCGGCCGCGCGGCCCCGCCCGCTCGCCGCGCTGTACGGGGCGGCGGCCCTGGCGCTCCTGCAGTGGGCGTATGTCGCGGTCCGGCCGGGTCCCTTCCCCCTCGCCTACGTCGTCGCGTTGCCGGTTCTGAGCCACCTGGCGGGACGGCGGCTGCCGCGCGACCGGCCCGTGCTGCTGTCGTTCGTGGCCGTGGCCGTGCTGGAGCTCGTCCTGGCCGTCGCGGTCGGAGCCGCCGAGGGATCGGCGACCCGGTGGGCGGTGACCTGGTTCGACCTGACCCTCGCGCTGATCTTCCTGGTCATGTGCCCATGGCTGATCGGCCGCTACCGGCGCCTCCAGCAGGAGCTGGTGCGCGCCGGCTGAAGCGCGCGGAACGGCTCGAACGCGAACAGTGGATCATCGCCGACCGGGAGCGTCTGCGCGAACGCGGCCGCATCGCCCAGGACATGCACGACTCGCTCGGCCACGAACTCAGCCTCATCGCCCTGCGCGCGGGCGCGCTGGAGATGGCGCCCGACCTCGCCGGGCACCATCGCGCCGCGGCGGGCGAACTCCGTGCGAGCGCCGCGGCGGCGACCGAGCGGCTCCGCGAGATCATCGGCGTGCTCCGCGAGCACTCCGCTCCACCGCTCGACGGACCGCACGAGCCGGCCGCGCCGCTGGTCCCGGCCCGGGAGGACATCACCGACCTGGTCGACCGCGCCCGCGCGTCGGGCATGACGGTCGAACTGCTGGATGAACGCGGAAACGGCGGATTCGCGCCGCTCCCGGACATGGCGGGCCACGCCGTCCACCGGATCGTCCAGGAGTCGCTGACCAACGCCGCGAAGCACGCTCCCGGGAGCGCGGTGACCGTACGACTGGCGCGATCTGCGGACGAGACGGTCGCGACCGTGACGAACGGACCACCACCCGAGGGCGCGCCGCCCGCCGTACCGGGCGGCGGCCTGGGACTCGTGGGACTGCGCGAGCGCGCCCGGCTGGCGGGCGGCACACTGCGCGCGGAACGCCGGGACGGCGGGTTCGAGGTGCGCGCACGGCTGCCGCACACGGCACCCGCCGTGTCCCCGGGTGACGACGCGGGCGGCTCCGACTCTCTGCTCGGCCTGGCGCGGGCGCGCGGTCAGGCCCGGCGGGGCCTGGTCACGGCGCTCATGGTGCCGCTGTCCATCGCGGCGGGCCTCGCGGTCGCGCTCCTCGGCTACTACCTGTACACGACCGAGAACTCCGTCCTCGGCCCCGAGCGTTTCGAACGGCTGCGGGTCGGCGAGCCGCGCTCGTCGATCGAGCTGCCGCCCGTCGAGATGATCGACGCACCGGTCGGCTCCGGACCCGCGGCCCCGCCCGGCGCGTCCTGCCGGTACTACCGCTCGGACGGCAATCCCCTCGGCGTGGGAGACGTCTACCGGCTGTGCTTCGCGGACGGCCGCCTCGTGGCCAAGGACGTCATCACGCCCGCCGACCGGCTGCCGAAGGGATGATTGATCGATGATCCGTGTGCTCCTCGCCGACGACGAGGCGATGGTCCGTGCCGGGGTCCGCGCGATCCTCTCGACGGATTCCGGCATCGAGGTGGTCGCGGAGGCGGCCGACGGGCGGGAGGCGATCGAGCTCACCCGCGCGCACCGGCCGGACGTCGCGCTGCTGGACATCCGGATGCCGCGGCTGGACGGCCTCGCCGCCGCAGCGGAGATCAGGCGTGCGGTCCCGGACACCGCCGTGGTCGTCCTCACGACGTTCGGCGAGGACGAGTACATCGTCCGGGCCCTCGCCGACGGCGCCGCCGGTTTCCTGCTCAAGACCGGCGACCCCCGGGAGCTGATCGGAGGCGTGCGCGCCGTCGCCGACGGCGGAGCGTGCCTGTCTCCCCAGGTGGCGCGGCGGGTCATCACCGAGCTGAACCGCGAGGGGCTGTCCCGCAGGACCGCGGCCCGGTCGCGTGTCGAGTCCCTCACCGGCCGTGAACGCGAGGTCCTCGCCCTCCTCGGCACCGGCCTCTCGAACGCGCAGATCGCCCGCAGCCTGCATCTGGTGGAGGGCACCGTCAAGGCGTACGTCAGCGCCGTCCTGGCCCGCCTCGGTGTGCGCAACCGCGTCCAGGCCGCGATCCTCGCGTACGAGGCGGGTCTCATGACCGGGACCGAGGACATCCGCTGAGACACGGGCGAGGCTCACCGGAAGCCCTCCACCCGAGCCCGCGTTCAGCGCTCGGCCGAAGACGTCCGCTCGAGTCCGCGTTCAGCGCTCGGCGGCCTTGCGCAGGGCCACGGTCGCCTTGGCCAGTTCGTCGGCCGAGGTGCCCGAGCCGGCGACCACGCCCAGTGTGGAGCCGTCGCCCCACGCGCAGCCGGCGCCACCCTGTGCTCCCGCCGCACAGCGCAGGACGCCGCCGAACGCTCCCGGCGGGTAGTCCTTGGGACCGCTCAGCGGCATGGCCGCCAGGGCCGAGTCCACCTCGAAGGACGGCGGGTTCGCCCGGAGCTCCTGGGCGATGGCCGGATGGTCGCCGGCCGCCAGCCCGAGGAAGGCGATCCGCTGCTGGGCGTTGCCGCGCCGCTGGTAGACCCCGATCTTCATCTTCGCCGCGTACGCCGCGTTCTGCTTCGCCTGAGCGTCGCGGATGGTCTGGACGACCCGGTCGGCCTCCGGGCCGGTCTGCCGCGTGTAGTCGTCGAAGGAGCCCGGCACCGTGATCCGGCGCTGCGCCGCCGAGGCCGGGGGGCTCGCCGTCCTGTCGTACGCCGCCGTCCGTACGCCCGGCGACCCGCAGCCGGCGAGCACCATGCCCGGTATCGGAGCGAGCGCCCCGACGAGCGCCGCGAGCTCCCTCGACCGCCTCCGACCGCTGAAGGACGCCACATCCGCCAAGCTACGCCGCCGAAGTCCGGCGATTACCCGTTGAAGGGACGGATCGCCTAAACGCACCGCCAAGACTGACAAGGCCGAAGGATCCGGCCGAATCGATCAGCCACTGTGGCGTCGGCAGTGACGCGACAGACCCGGCGAACCGGTCGTCACCTCGTCAGTGACAACGGCAACGTGACCACAGCGGCGGCGATGAGACCGCGACGGCGGCACCCATGACCGCGCCGCTAGGCGACGCCGCGGACGCTGCTCTCGAGGTCGGCGGGGCGGCGGTCGGGCCAGCGTTCGGCGGCTTCGAGCTGGGCGGCGAGCGACAGCAGGGTGGCCTCGTCGTTCGCCCGGCCCAGGAACTGCGCGCCGATGGGCAGGCCACCGGCGCTGAGGCCGGCGGGCACGCCGATGGCCGGCCAGCCGAGGACGTTCCACGCCCAGCAGAACGGGCAGGACCCGGCGGCCAGGTGGCCGGTCGCGAGCCAGCCGCGGCCGGTCAGCGCGCCGATCCGCAGGGGGAGCCGCGCGGTGGTCGGAGTGAGCACGACGTCGGCGCGCTCGAAGATCCGGCCGATCCGGCGAGCCATCCGCGGTTCGACGCGGCGCGCGAAGGGCACCAGCCGACGCCCGAAGTGCCGGCCGAGGAAGGCCTCGGTGATGGTCGCGGGCTCGGGTTCGGCGTCGGGGGTCGCCTCGAGCCAGTCGGCGACCCCCGCGGTCCCGCGCGGGAGGAAGTTCAGGCCGATCAGGCCGTAGTCCGGGTCGGCGGGGAACACGTCGTGCCCCAGATCGGCGAGCACGTCCGCGAGGCGCAGCACCGCCGCCCTGATCTCCGGGTCGACCGCCGACGGCACGCCGAAGGGCGTACGGAACGACAACGCGATCCGCAGCCGTCCGGGCTCGCGTTCGGCGGCGCGCCGGTACGGCTCGGCGGGGGCCGGCGGCCGGTGGATGTCGTCGGGGTGGTTCCCGGTGAGCACGTCCAGGAGCAGGGCCGCGTCCTCGACCGTACGGGTCAGGGGGCCGGCGACCGCGATGCCGTAGAACGAGTCGATGTACGGCCAGATGGAGACGCGGCCGCGCTGCGGCTTGAGGCCGACGAGCCCGGTCCACGCGGCGGGGATGCGCAGGGAGCCGGCGCCGTCGGAGCCGACCGCCCCGGAGACCATGCCTGCGGCGACCGCCGCCGCCGAACCCGCGCTCGACCCGCCGGGCGTGCGGTCGCGGTTCCAGGGGTTGCGCACGGTCCCGAAGCCGGTCTCCCCGGTGGGCCACTGCCCGAGCTCGCTCGTGTTGGTCTTGCCCACGATGATCGCGCCGGCCGCGCGCAGCCTCCGTACGACCTCGCTGTCGGCGGTCTTCGGCTCGTGGCTGCCGCGGCAGCCGAAGGGAGTGATGTGCCCGGCCAGGTCGGTGTCGTCCTTGATGGCGACGGGGACGCCGAGCAGCGGAGGGCGCTCGCGCCCGTGCCACCGGTCGGCCCGGTCCGCCTCCTCCAGGGCCTGCTCGGCGCAGGTGACGCGGAAGGCGCCGAGCGTGTCGCGCTCAATGCGGTCCAGAGAGTATTCGACCAGCGCGCGGGCGGAGACCTCTCCCCGGGCCAGGCGGGCGGCGTCTGCGGTGAGTCCTTCGATCACAGGATCCCCCGAGGACTGGTTTCGTTCGTTCGAACGAACGATAATCCGAGAAGGGCTTCGAGGAGAAGGCCCGAATACGCCAGACTTGCCCCGCGATGGAAGACACACGAGAACGCATCCTGCTCGCCACGTTGCGGCTGATCGGTGAGCACGGTGTCGGCGCGGTCACCAACCGGCGCGTCGCGACGGCCGCCGGCGTCGCGCTGGGCTCGCTGACCTACCACTTCCCCAGCCAGGCCGAGCTCCTGCGCGAGACCCTCAGCCGGTACGTCGACGAGGAGATCCGCCGGATCAGCGAGGTCGCCGCGCGCCTCGAGGGCATCGGCCCGGAACAGGCGGTCATCGAGACCGAGCGTGCCATCGCCGACCTGCCGGACGGCCCCGAAGAGGTCGCCACCCTCGAACTGCACCTGCACGCGTCCCGCGATCCGCTGGTCCGGGAGGCCGCCGTCCGCTCGGTCGAGGCGTACGACCAGCTGGCGACCGCGATCCTGACGGCCCTGGAGATCCCCGACCCGGAGGCCAAGGCCCCGACCGTGGTCGCGCTGCTCTACGGGCTGGCGGTCCGCCGCCTGGCCACCGGGGACCCCTCCGGCACGGCGGAGGCGCTCCGCCTCCTGCTCTACGGCGCGGCGGGCCCCTCCGGGGGGTGACCGAGGCCGCCTCCGCCCCGAAGCGACCGAGATGCCCCCTCCTGAAACGACCGAGGGTGCCCCCGCCTGAAACGACGGGGGGTCTCCGCCCGAGTGACCGAGAACGGTTCCGTCCGGAGTGAGCGGGGATTGGCCGCCCGCCGCCGGGGCACTCCTCTCCCGGCGGGCCCAACGGCGGCGGGCGCGTGCGCGGCGCACCGGATCCGTCCCCTCTCACGGGTCCGGGCTGACCGCCACGGACGACCGCGGCCCGGGACGGAAAGGTGACGCCCCGTTGCGGTCGCGGAACGTACGGTAGCCGAAGCAGGGTTGCAAGCACGTTGCAATCGCGCGATGACCCACGGCGATGATCCCAGGTCGCCAGTTTGGCCGAATCGCTTGCGGCCAGGGTCCGGAGCCCCAATGCTCGGGGCAGACACGCCCCCAGTGGAGAAGCGCCATGCGAAGCAGCCACGTGTGCGACAACCCCGCGGACTGTGATCTCCGGACCGCCGCGCCGCACGAGGCGGCGGTCGCCGGGCCGGCCCGCGCCGACCGTCCGATGATCCGGGAGTCGTGGCGCCGTTCGCTGGAGGCGGGCGTCGACCCGGAGATGAGCGCGGCGCCGCAGGCGATCGACGCCGCCCGGGTCGCCGACGTACGGGCCGCCCATCCCCTCGACCGGCACCTTCCGCGGCTGCGCGACACGTTGCGCCGCGTCGCGGACGCCACCACCCAGCTCATGGTGATCACCGACGGCGACGCGCGGGTGCTGTGGAGCGAGGGTCCGAGTGACGTACGGCGGCGGGCGGACGCCGTCGGGCTGATCGAGGGGTTCCGCTGGTCGGAGGAGGCCATCGGCACGAACGGCATCGGCATGGCGCTCAGCACCCGGGCTCCGGCCTACGTCCAGGCCACCGATCACCTGGTGCGCGTCCTCCAGCCGTGGTCGTGCGCCGGCGCGCCGGTCGTCGACCCGGACACCGGTGAGGTGATCGGGTGCGTGGACATCAGCGCGACGGTCGACGCGCTACACCCGGCCGTGGTCGCGCTCGTGGAGGCGGCCGCCCGGCTCGCCGAGGCCTGGCTGACGGTGGAGATGAACCACCGTGACGAGTGCCTGCGCGCCCGATACCACCGGCACGTTCGCGGGGACACCCGGGCCCTGGTGACGACGACCGGGCGGATCCTGGCCGCGGAGCCCGACGGGTGGCGTGGCGGGCGGGTCGTGGTCCCGGAGGCCGGGGGCAGGGTCGCGCTGCCCGACGGCCGCACCGCGGTGGCGGAGACACTGGGGCAGGCGTACCTCCTGCGCGCCGCCGGTTCCGACGAGCGGTGCTCGCTCACCCTGCGGCTGCTCGGCGACGAACAGCCCTGCGCCCTTCTCGACGGCCGGCGCATTCCCCTGTCGCTGCGGCACGCCGAGCTGCTCGCGGTGCTGGCGCTGCACCCGAGCGGCCTGACCTGTGAGCAGTCGTCGCTGCACCTGTACGGCGACGAGGGCAACCCGGTGACCGTCCGCGCGGAGATCCATCGGCTGCGGGGGCAGCTCGGGAACATCGTCCGGGCCAAGCCGTACCGCCTGGACTGCGAGGTGGAGGCCGACTTCCTGACGGTACGGCGGCTGCTGGCGGCCGGGGACGTGGCGTCGGCCGTGCGCCTGTATCCGGGGCCGCTGCTGCCCCGCTCGGACTCTCCGGCCGTACAGGCGGAGCGGGACGAGCTGACCGCGCAGCTGCGCCGGCAGCTGCTGTACCGGGGTGATGCCGACGCGCTGTGGTGCTACGCGCAGGTGGCGGACGACGACCTGGAGATCCTCACGAAGCTGGTGGCGGTCCTGCCGCCGGGCGATCCGCGCCGGGTCTCGGCGCAGCTCCGACGGGATCGGGTCCTGCGGGACGATTGACCGCCGTTCGCGGGCCGCTCAGGTGCGCGTGAGGCGGCGGACGGCCCGCAGCCCCTCCTCGCTGCCCGGCCAGTGGCGTGCGACGGCCTCCGGGCCGGCGCGGCAGATCACCGAGCGCAGCACGAACGCGACCAGGATCGCGTCGTCGGCGTAGCCGAGGACGGGGACGAAGTCGGGGATCAGGTCGATGGGCATCGCCAGGTAGGCGAGCAGCAGCCACAGGCGGAGGCGTACGCCGCCGGGCAGGGTGGCGTCGCGCGCCAGCCGGCCGACGAGCCGGAGCAGGTCGGGCAGCAGCCGAACGGCGTCGCCGAGGGCGCCGCTCTCCGGGCGGGCCAGCGCGAGGAGGATCAGCAGGACGAGCCAGAGCAGGACAAGACCGGCCGCCGCGGCGAGCAGGCCGGTGAGGATCTCCGTCAGGAGCTCTGTGAGGGGGCCGGCGCGTCCTCCACCATGTCGTCGAACTCGCCGTCCTTGACGCCGAGGATGAACGCCTCCCACTCGGCGGGCGTGTAGTACAGCGCGTCACCGTCGGGTTTGGCGGCGTCGCGCATGACCACCATGCGGTCGGCGTGCTTGTGCTTGATGGGCACGTCGGCGCCGTCGACGAACAGGATCTCGACGGATCCGGACTCCTGGCTCATGCCGTCCCTCTTCTGCTCGGGTGCTCGGGTGCTCGGGTGCTCGGGGGAACGCTCCCGCCGGACGCGACTGGCCTCCAGGCTATCGGGCATGCCGGTCGCCGCGGGGCCGAAACCCGGGCGAGGACGGGCCGGTCCGGCCGATGTCCGGGCGTCACGGCCTCCGCCCTTCTCGCGCCACCGACGCCCCTGCCGCGAGGGGCACGGAGATGAGATGCTCGTCCCGGCAGTTACTCATCGGTAGTAATGGGAGAGACGACATGATCGAGTTGCGGCGGGACGGGGACGTTCGCATCCTTCGCCTGGACGAGGGCGAGAACCGCTTCAGCCCCGGCTTCCTCGATCAGCTCGAGAAGGCCCTCGACGAACTGGAGGCCGCGGAGGGCCCGCGCGCCCTGGTGACGATCGGCACCGGCAAGTTCTTCTCGAACGGCCTCGACCTGGAGTGGCTGACGGAGAACCCCGATCGGCTCGAGCCTTACGTGGGTCGGGTCCACCGGGTGCTCGCGCGGTTCCTCACCCTGCCGATGTCCACGGTCGCGGCGATCAACGGGCACGCGTTCGCCGCCGGCGCCATGCTCGCCCTGGCCCACGACCACCGCGTCATGCGCAGCGACCGCGGCTACTTCTGCCTGCCCGAGGTCGACCTCGGCATTCCCTTCACCCCCGGCATGGCGGCCCTGATCCAGGCCCGGCTGCCAAGCCTCGTCGCACAGGAGGCCATGCTCACGGGCCGCCGTTACGACGCCTCGGACGCGTGCGAGGCGGGGATCGTCCAGCGGTACGTCCCGGAGGCCGAGGTCCTGACCGCGGCGCTCGGCATCGCCGCCCCGCTGGCCGCCAAGGACGGCGGAACGGTCGCCAAGATCCGCACGGTCATGTACGAGTCGGTCCTGACCGCCCTCGCCTCCCGCTGACATCGCGGAGCACGGGGCTTTACTTTGCAATCCCGACCGATATAGTAGGCATATGAGGCCGGCGCTCCTGCGGCAGCCATCGCGGGCCGGTCCTGGGTAACCGTTTCGGCGACCGAGCGCGTCCGGTCGGATGAGACGGCGGTGGGGCCGGCCCCGGGTGGCAGCGGGGCCGGCCCCGCCCTCCCCATCCGGCGGGCGAAGAGCGCGCCGACGTCCCCCGATCCCGTGGCGCGCTAGCGCCCCTCGATCCCGTACTCCCCGGCGAAACGCCGTAGCGCGCCGAGGGCCTCGCCGGTGCGCGTCCAGGGCCGTACGATCAGCCGGTCCACGCCCAGCGCGGCCCACGCGCCGACCTCCTCCGGCCCGGCCAGCTCGTACGCGTGCACGGTGATCTCGAACGGCCGGTCCCGGCCGGCGAGCCGGCGCCGCAGCCGGTCGAGCAGCGGGCGAACCGACTCGAGGGTGTGCGGCATGCCGATCCAGCCGTCGCAGCGCGTGGCCGCGCGGCGCAGGGCGGCCGGCGACTCCCCGCCCGCGAGGATCGGGATGCCGCGCGGCTTGGGCTCGAAGGCGACCTCGCCGAAGTCGAAGAACTCGCCGTGGTACTCGACGACGTCCTCGGTCCACAGGCGGCGGGTGACGTCGATGGCCTCGTCCAGGCGCCGTCCCCGGCTCGCGAAGTCGATCCCGGCCGCCCGCCACTCCCCCGCGTACCACCCGGCGCCCACGCCCGCGATGGCGCGGCCGCCGGAGACGTGGTCCAGCGTCGCGAACGCCCGCGCCGCGACGAACGGATGGCGCAGCGCGAACAGGTACACCGCCGTGCCGAGCCGGATCCGCTCCGTCACCGCGGCGAGCGCGCACAGGTGGGCCGGGGCGTCGAACAGCGGCGTGGACGGCACGATGCCGGGCCGGCCGGTCCCGGGGTACGCGGCGGTCGACAGGTCGGTGGCGAACACGAGGTGCTCGGGCATCCACACCGACTCGAAGCCGAGGCGGTCGGCCTCGACCGCCAGGTCCCGCCAGATCCCGGGGTGCACGAGCCCCAGCGGTACGCCGAACCTCACCGGGTGACCCTCCCCTCGCGCAGGTCCCGCGCCACGGCGTCCGGATCGCGCTCGGCGGGATCGCCGTAGCCACCGCCGCCGGAGGTCTCGACGACGAGCGCCTCGCCGGCGCGCAGCGGGGAGCGCGTCGCCTTCGGCGGCAGCGGCTCGCGGGTGCCGTCGGGACGCTCGCGGAAGTAGCCGCCCGCACGGCCGGGCCCGCCGCCCTCCGCCCCGGCGGGCGGGTCGCGCAGCCGGTCGCCGCGCGTGTCGACGAGCGCGTCCTCCAGGACACGGATGACCGTGCGCGTGCCGAGCCCGCCCCGCCAGCGGCCACGCCCGCCGGAGTCGGGGATCAGCGCGACCTCCTCGATCCGCACCGGCAGCCGCGCCTCGATCGGCTCGGCCTGCGGGATGATGTTCCGCCCGCCGCCGAACAGCGCCCCGGTCGCGTCCGGCCCGTCGCGGCCGTACCGCGCGCCCATGCCGCCCAGCTCGAACGCCATGTGCAGCCACGGCCGCGTCGCGCCGCTGATGCTGAAGGCCTGCAGGATGGCGGAGGCCGCCGCGCCGCTGCCGGGCAGCGCCCGCGTGAGGGCGGCGAAGACGGCCTCCTCGGCCGCGGCCACGGTGGCCCACCGCCCGCCGCCCGGGTACGGCTTCGTGCAGTTGACCAGGCTTCCCTCGGGCATCCGCACCTCGACCGGCGCGAAACAGCCCTCGTTCATCGGCAGCGCCGGATCGACGAAGCAGCGCAGCGCGTACATCACGCCGCCGAGCGTCTGGGAGAACCCCGAGTTGACCGGCCTGGCGACCTGCGGGTCGGTGCCCGCGAAGTCGACGAGCACCCCGTCGTCGCGCACGGTCACCGCGACGCGGACCCGGCGCCGCTCGTCGCCGTCCTCGACGGCGTACTCCCCCGTGTACGTGCCCCTCGGCAGCCGCGCGAACTCCTCGCGCATCCGCGCCTCGGTGTGGGCGAGGTAGCCGTCGATCCCGGCCGCGAGGTCCCGGTCGGCGGCGAGCGCCTCGACCCGGCGCGCGGCGACGTTGACCCCGGCGACCAGCGCGCGCAGGTCGCCGAGCAGCCGGTCGGGCGTACGGCTGTTGGCGGCGAGCACCCGGATGAGGCCCTCGTCCCACCCGGCGGCGGTGGCGATCCGGACCGGCGGCAGTTGCAGCCCCTCCAGGAACACGTCGGTCGCGTCGCCGGCCATTCCGCCGGCGGACAGTCCCGACAGGTCCGCGACGTGGATGAGCGTTCCGGTGAAGTAGGCCGGGCGCCCGCCGGCGAAGACCGGCCGGAAGACCAGGAGGTCGTTGGCGTGCACACCGCCCTGGTAGACGTCGTTGGAGCAGAAGACGTCGCCCGGGCGCATGCCGGCCGGCGGGTAGGCGTCGAGGACGTACGGGAGGGCGCTGCGCAGGCTCGCGCACTGCACGATCGCGGTGGACAGCGAGTGCGCGACCAGGCGCCCGTTCGCGTCGAGGATCGCGGCGGCCGCGTCCGCGCCCTCGACGATGAAGGTGGAGTACGCCGAGCGGACGACGACGATGCTCGCCTCCTCCGCGGCGGCGCGGAGGGCGCCCCGGAGGATCTCGGCCGTCAGATCGGGCGCGCTCATTCCGGTCCCCTCTCCAGCGAGACGGCGCCGTGGTCGTCGAGGACGCCGTGCCAGCCGGGTGGCACGACCAGCGACGCCTGCGGTTCGATGATGACGCAGGGACCGGTGAACGGCTCGCCCGGGACGCAGGCGGTCCGCTCGCGCACCGGGACCTCGTGGAACGCGCCGCCGAACCAGGCCCGCCGGGTCCGTCCGGGCGCCGGCCGCGGCGGGTCCGTCCCGCGGACGTCCGGCGCGTCCGCGGGAAGGGACACGCGCGCCCGTGCCACGGTCAGCTCGGCCGGGTCGCGCAGGTCGATGCCGTACGACTCGTGGTACCGCGCGTAGAACTCCTCCACCGCGGCGTCGACGGCCTCGCGCGTGACCGGTCCGGGACCGAGGCCGACGGTGAACGCGTGCGCCTGCCCGGCGAACCGGATGCCGACGGACCGGGTGACCCCGCCCCGGGCACCGCCGACGGCGAGGTCGGCGCGGCAGGCCGCCTCCAGGCCGGCGAGCACGGCCTCGAGCGCCGCCGGGTCGGCGGCGGCGGCCGGAGCGAGGAAGGAACGCGACCGCTCGATCGCCAGGTCGGCGTGGAGCAGCCCGGCGGCCGAGCCGACGCCGCAGCGCGCCGGGACGAGCACCCGGCGGATGCCGACCCGCTCCGCGAGGCCGGCTGCGTGCGTCGGCGCCGCGCCGCCCAGGGCGACGAGGGTGAAGCCGCGCGGGTCGACGCCCCGCCGCACCGTCACCACGTGCACGGCGGTCCCCATCTGCGCGCCGGCGATGTCGTGCACCGCCGCGGCGGCCTCGACGACGTCGACACCGAGCGGCTTGCCGACGTGCCGGGCGAGGGCGTCCTCGGCGAGACCGGGACGGAGCCGGAGGTCGCCGAAGCCCTCCGGGGCGAGGTAGCCGAGGACCAGGTCGGCGTCGGTGACCGTCGGCAGGGTGCCGCCCCGCCCGTAACACGCGGGGCCGGGCGCGGCTCCGGCTGACCGCGGCCCGACCCGCAGCGTGCCGGCCTCCACCCAGGCGATCGAGCCGCCGCCCGAGCCGACCTCGGCCAGGTCGATCGCCGGGACCTTGATGGGCACGCCGGTGCCCGGTCGCCGGCCGCCGAAGCTGCCCTTTCCGCCGACCTGGAACTCGTGGGTGACGCCCGGGCGCCCGTCCCGTACGAGCCCGGCCTTGGCCGTCGTGCCGCCCATGTCGAAGGAGATGAGGCCGGTGAGCCCGTGCCGGGCGCCCTCACGGGCGGCCGCGATCACTCCGGCGGCCGGGCCGGACTCGATCGTGCAGACGGCGCGGGAGGCGGCGAGTTCGGCCGGCAGCACCCCGCCCGCCGACTCCATGACGTGCACCGGCGCGGTGATCCCCGCCTCGGCCAGGCGGTCGCGCAGGCGCCGCAGGTAGGCGCCCATGACGGGACCGACGTACGCGGACATCAGCGTGGTCGTCGCCCGTTCGTACTCGCCGAGTTCCGGCCAGACCTCCGATGAGGTCACGACGGGGGTGCCGGCCGGAAGCCGCTCGGCGAGGAGGGCGGCGAGCCGTCTCTCGTGCGCGTCGTTCGCGCAGGAGTGGAGGAGGCAGATCGCCACGGCGGCGACGCCGAGGTCCGCGACGCGCTCGGCGACCCGCCGGGCGGCGGCCTCGTCCAGCGGGGTCAGGACGGTGCCGTCGGCGGCGACGCGCTCGGGGACCTCGAAGACGCGGGACGGGGGCACCGGCGGTTCGCCCGGTGAGAACGCCAGGTCGTACCGCTCCTCCTCGACGCGCGCCTGGCGGCCGAGCACGAGCATCGACCCGAAGCCGCGCGTCGTGACGAACGCGACGGGCACGCCCCGGCGTTCGAGGATGACGTTCGTGGCGAGCGTCGTCGCGTGCGTGAACCGGTCGACCGACGCGGGCGCGACGCCCGCGTCGGCGAGCACCCGGCGGACGCCGCGCAGCAGCCCTTCCGCCGGGTCGTCCGGGGTGGTGAGCGTCTTGGCGACGTGGACGCGGCCGTCCGCGACGAGGACCACGTCGGTGAAGGTGCCGCCGATGTCCGTGGCCAGTGCCGTCACGCGACCTCCACCCAACCTAGCGCACGCTTGGTGTGAGCGTAGGAAGCCCTCCGGCGGCTGTCAATCGCCGGTCACTTGCGTTCGCCGGCGGTCTCGCTCGGGAACTTCGTTTGGTGACGGCGGAGCGGCCCGCGCGGCCCCGAGGTGACCAGCCGCTCTAGATTCGTCGTCCGGCGGCCCCTCAGCGTCCGGTTCGCTATCACGCCGCCGACACGTCCCGTCCCGCGCCTGCGGCGACCGCCGGCGGCACCGGCACCAACGCCGCGACCGCCGAACGCGGACGGCCAGTGCTTCGTCTCCCAGAACTTCCAGCCCTCGCGGATCGTCGGGAAGACCGCGGTGCCCGAGTTGATCATGAGCCGGCCACAGTCGTGGTAGATCTTCCACTCCTCGAACCCGACCCGCAGGCCGAACACCCGATAACGCACATGCCCGATCATTCCCTTGGTCACGTGAACGGTGTACTGATGCCCGCTTTCAATGGAGTGCTCTTCCTCGACCTCCGGGTGCAGGTCCTTCCTGACGCGGGCGACGAAGTTCTGGATGTTGGTATCGACGGCCGTTTCCTTCTCCAATTCGACATGGAGTCTGACCGTATGCACGCGCCTGAGCCAGACCTGCATGTCGCCCCCGGGCCCGTCGACGAAGTACGAGTTCGGCACGAAGAGGTCGACCGGTTTCGTGTAGCGAAGGCGGAAGTAGACGCGGGGGTCGCAGCGCGTCCGGAGCGGCACCAGCCACGGACGGCGCGGCCTCGGGAACGCCGTCGGCGTCGGTGAGGCGGAGGCCGCCGATGAGGCCGAGGCGCTGGGCGTGGCACCGATCGACACCGTGATGCCGCTGGACTCCGGCGCCGGCGCCGGACTGACGGTGGGCGACGCCGACGCCGACGCCGTGGCCGTCGCCGTGGCAGTGGCCGTTGCAGTGGCCGAGGACGTCACGGTGGGTGAGGCCGTCACGGTCGCGGTGGGTGACGGAGTCGGGCTCGCGGACGGGCCGGCGGCGGGCCGCGGGCCCGGCCTCGGACCCCGCGGGGCGACGACGCGCGGAGCGGCCCGGCGGACTCGGCGCATCGCCGCCGGGGCGGCGGGACCCGGCACCCCGGCGCCCGTACTGGGCGACGAGGACACCCCGCGCCCCGAGGCGGCCCGCACGGGAGCGAGGGACGAGACGGCCACGGCGACGATGACGCTCAATGACCCGACGGCGACCGAGCCCGGCACCGTCCTCAGGAAGGTAAAGACCGCGGCGTTCATCCGGGGATCACGCATTGGTTCACCATTTCCGTGCAACGCGGCATTTCGTCCACATCGGAATGACGAGAACGCCGCGAAGCGCCTCCCAACAAAGCACCATTGATGAAGATCGGGCCTCTTCCAGAGCAGACGGTAACATGACACCAAAGGAAAACACGGAAGGCACGGAGCGCGTTCCCCGGAGAAGCCTCGGTGCGAATTCCCCTGGCCTGCCCGGCCCGGGGCGGGCGGCGGTGGGTCCGTCGACGTGAACGACGGCCGGCCGTCCACCTGAGCCTGATGGCATCCCCATCGTCGTGATCGCGTCCTACGATGTGATCGTGCCGGGGTCGTACACGTGGTTGCGCCTAACCGAGGCCGACATGGTCGAGTTGCGCGATCTCGTGTCCGGGCGTTCGACGGTGCTGCGCCGCCCGCCTCCCGACCTGCTGGCCATGGACGACATCGTCCGGCTCGAGGCACTCGCGTTCCGTGGGGTCAGCGGACCGCAGGCGGAGCTCTTCGGCGCGCTGGACACCGACCCGCTGCGGGTCCTCACCGGCATGAACTGGCTCATCGCCTTCTGGGCGGTGCTGTGGGACCTGCGCGCGGCCGAGCCCGCGGGCGACCTGGTCCGTACGCTCGACTACGACGGCCCCTGGCGTAAGGGTGCCACCCCCGAGCAGGAGCAGGTGTGGCGGTCGATGAGCCAGCGGGTCCGCACCGGGGTGTTCGCCGCGCTCACGGGGAGCCCGGAGTCCCATCGGGTGTACGCCGACGAGGTCCGCCGGCTCGCACCGGACGTCTTCCTGCACGTCACATTGACGATCATGGACACGCTGAGCCGCAACCTGACCCGGCAGGGACTCGAGCTCGCCGGCATGGCGGCCGAGCTCGAGGCGTACACCGAGCCCGGCCGGCCGGGCGGGGGGCCGTCGTTCAGCCCACCGCGCTGAGCACCCCGTCAGCGCGCCGGCATGACGAACACCGCGGTCGCCTCTGCGGTGACCTGCCCGTCCGGCCCCGTGATGCGGCTCTCGACGAAGGTCTTGCGCCCGTCGACCCGCACCGTCCTGGCCTCGGCGGTCAGGGGAACGCCCAGCGGTGTCGGCCGCCGGTAGCGCAGGTCCAGCCCCGCGGTCATGCCGGGCGTGCCGTTGGCGGACGCGGCCGCGCCGGACAGGTGGTCGAGGATCATCGCCGACACGCCGCCGTGCACGAATCCCGGAGGGCCCTCGTACAGCACGCCGAGGGTGAACTCGCTGCGCGCGGTGCCGTCGGGCAGCACGCCGATCTCCAGCGGCGGTGCGAGGACGTTGAGCGCGCCGGTGACCGGGCTGCCGAGCTGGCGGACGGCCCCGCCCTCGTCCACGTCGGCGCCCGGCGGGACGCCCCGGCCGGCCTCGGCGAGCCGCCGGGTCGCCAGCTCGACCTCGCGGGCGGCGGCGGCGACCTCGTCCCGGCCGGCGCGGGTCAGGACGACCAGCTCCGACAGCTCCCGAACGCGCGCGGCCAACTCGGCGAGGCCGGTGACCCGTGTCTCGTCGACCTCCTGCCGCCCGCGCTCCTCGAACACCCGCCGCATGGCCGCCCAAGCGTCGGTCACGGGACCTCCTTCGCCGGAGGGGTGACCCCAGGTGCCGTGCCCGTGGCCCGTTCGCCGCGCTCACTCCCCGGCCGCCCCACCTCGATACCGAGCTGAATCCTAAACCGCACCATCTCCGCGGTCACTCGACCAAGCAAATGCTTGGTGTTAACGTCCCCTCCATGGCGGGAGAACGGATGGCACGCGCGGCGGTGGTCCGGGAGTTCGGCGTCCCGATGGACCTGACCGAGATACGGATTCAGCCGCCCCGCGGCGGTGAGGTCCTCGTGCGGATCGCGGCATCCGGGGTCTGCGGCTCGGACCTCAAGGCGCTCGACGGCCACAGCCCGGTCGCGCGGCAACCGCCGCTCGTTCTCGGCCATGAGAGCGCCGGTGTGGTGGCCGAGGTGGGGCCGGGCGTCACGAGCGTACGGCCCGGCGACCATGTGATCATCGCGATGAACGGCCCGTGCGGGCGCTGCCGCAACTGCTCACGCGGCCGTGTGCACCTGTGCTCCGGCCGTGCCCGGCTGAACGCGATCACGGGCCTGATGGGCGACGGCACCACCCGGCTCACGGTCGACGGCGTCCCCGCCCGGCCCATGATCGGGATCGGGTCGTTCGCGGAGTACGCCGTGGTCGGCGAGGCGGCCTGCGTCAAGGTGCGCGCCGAGGCGCCGCTCGACCTGCTCGCTCTGACGGCCTGCGCGGTCGTCACCGGCGTCGGCGCGGTCCTGAACACCGCACGGGTCGAGGCGGGGGCGAGCGTGCTGGTCGTCGGCTGCGGCGGCGTCGGCCTCAACGTCGTCCAGGGCTCGGTCCTCGCGGGCGCCACGACGATCATCGCGGCCGATGTCGTGCCCGCCAAGCTCACGCTGGCCGAGGAGTTCGGCGCGACGCACACGATCCTCGCCACCGAGGACCTGCCCGCCCAGGTCGGCGAGATCGTACGCGGCGGCACCGACTACGCCTTCGACGTCACCGGCGACATCGCCGCGATCGCCCAGGCGTTCGCGGCGACGCAGCCGGGCGGCACCACCGTGATGGTCGGCAGCCCGCCCGCCGGCCGGCCGCTGTCGATCCCCCCGCAGGCGCTGTTCGCCTCCCGCCGCCTGATGGGCACCCAGGGCGGTGACGCCGTGCCCCGCCGCGACCTCCCTCTCCTCGCCGACCTGCACCGCCGCGGCCGCCTCAACTTGGAGAGCCTGGTCAGCGAACGCGTCCCCCTCGACAAGATCAACGACGCCGTCGACCACGTACGCTCCGGCGCGGTCGCCCGCTCCGTCATCGTCTTCGACTGATCAGCCGAACGTCAGCCCACCCGCAGCCGCCGTCCCAGCAGGTGCCCGTTCCGCACGTCCTGCCCCCGCTCGATGTAGACGGTGACCCGCCTCAGCCTTGCCAGCGGCGCCAGGTCGATCCCCGGCGTCACGTCCCTCAGGTAGAGGCTACGCAGCTTCCCGAGGCCCTGAAGCGGAGTCAGGTCGGTCACGGCGGGGCAGTTGCGCAGCCAGACGGTCTCCAGTCCCGTCAACTCGCCCAGTGGTGTCAGGTCGCGTATCCCGGTGTCCTCGAGATCGAGATGGACGAGGTCCCGGAACTCGGCCAGTGGAGTGAAGTCGGTGACGGCCGCACAGCCCCAAAGGCCCAATTCCGTGAGATTCAAGCCGGTCAGAGGCCGTAGATCGTCGAACCAGAGCGAGTCGTTGAGGTACAGCTCGCGGACGTTCGGCAACCGCCTGACCAGATCTTCCAGTCCGGACGTGAGGGCGGCCCCGACCAGTCGAAGATCACGGACACCGTCGAGCCGGGGAAGGCGATCGAGGTCCCGCAACGCCCCGCAGTTGATGAGACCGAGCGTCTCCAAGGAGGTCTGGGCCTTCAGCGGTGAGAAGTCCGTCACCTCGTCCAGGTGGCCCAAGAGCAGGGTGCGGAGCTGGGGAAGATCCGCGACGAAGTCCAGCTTCCGGACTTCGGGAGCCCACAGGCGAAGACCCGTCAGTCGCGGCAGCCGGCAGAGCGGTGTGAAGTCGTCGATGACGGCCCGCGTCGAGATGTGCAGCTCTTCCAGGCTCTCGCTGTGCGCGGCGAGAGGGCGAAGGTCACCGGAGTGCAACCGGGCGACCTGCAGTCCTCGCAGCGGGTGCCCGACCCGGTGAAGGAACGACAGGTCGGTCACCTCATCCTTGAAGCAGGTGAGTGAGGTCAGCCGGCCGATGTGCCGAACCGCAGGCAGCAGCCGCGACAAGGGCACGGACAGCCACCCATCGGTCAGCGGGGTTTCGGCGAGGACCCGACGCGCGTAGTTTTCCGCGTCGAAGTACTCCCAGCCTCTGATGAGTTCCTCCTGAACGAGGTCCCGTGCCTCGGTGCCGTAGCCGGCGAGCAGGTCGAGGGCGCGTGGGCCGTTGACCAGCCAGGCGGTGCGGACGACGGCGCGCGCGGCGGCGGGGGTCAGGCCATCGAGGTTCTTGGGAAGTCGGTCGAGGATCGTCTCGCCGACGTTCGACAGGGAACGCGCCGAAGCCAGGTCGCGGGGCGGGACGAGGTCGTCGAGGCAGGCGTCGACGGCGTCCCGGAGCTCGGCCGGGATGGCAGGGAGGGTCTCCAGGCAGCCGGCGACGAGCAGTTTGAGGCGGCGGGCGTGGCGCGGTTCGGCCTCGATCCGGCGGAACAGGCCGCCGAGCAGCTCGGCGCGTTGTGGGGCGTTGCCGTGGCCGGCCGCCATGATGATCGTCTCGCGCCACTGGTCCTTGTGGGCCTGGGCGAGCAGGGGTTCGAGGTCGCCGTCGTCGGCGAACTGCTTGGCCGTCAGGTACTCCTGCACGGTGCGGTGGACGAAGTCGATCCGCCCGGGCACCGGCTCGCGGAGCACGCCGCTGCGCTCCAGCAGGTGGTCGAGCACCGCCGCGGCGTCGGCGGGCGCGCTCGGCATCGTCGCGAGCCTGGTGCCGATCCAGCGGACCACCGCGTCCTTGGGCAGCTCGGTCCGCCCAGTGATCGACAGCCGCCAGGCCAGGTCCTGCAGGATCAGCATCTTCTGGGCGCGTTCGAGGACGAAGACGTCGTCGACCGCGATCTGCCGTTCGACGTCGCGGCGTTCGAGCAGCAGCTCCAGCGCCGCCGCGTACAGGCCCATCCGGTCGCGGGGAAGCTGCTTCTCCCGGTCGAGGTTGAGCGCGCACAACATCGCGGCGAGCAGCGGGCTCCCGGCGAGGGCCCGCAGGTGGGGCGCCGACTCCAGCCGCGCCAGCAGCGCCGCCTCGAAGCCGGGGAGCTGCTCGGGGGCGCAGGGCAGGTCGCCCGCGTCGCGTACGGCCTCGTGCCAGTGCCGAATCAGCTCCTTGACGTCCGCCGGGGTCATCCGCTCCAGCAGCGCGGTCGCGAACCCCTCCCCCGCCAGCCAGTCGGCGCCCGCCGCCGCGGGCCGTGAGGTGACGACGACCCGCAGCCCCGGATACGCCGCGAGCAGCCCGCTGAGCCACGGCCGTACGGCTCGGCGGCGCGCGCCCGGCAGCTCGTCGACCCCGTCCACCATCAGCAGCGCCCGGCCGCTGCCGAGCACCCGGTGCGCCCAGCCCGCCGGCATGAGCCCGGCGATCGGGTCGGCGACGCCTTCGAGGAGGCGCTCGGGCGACGGGAGCGTCCCGCCGGTGTGGCTGCGCAGCTTGACCAGGAACGGCACGCAGCCGTTCCAGTCCGCGAGGTCCCCGGTGAAAGTGCCGCGTGCCGCGGAGATCGCCAGCCAGCGCAGCAATGTGCTCTTACCGGAGCCCGCTTCGCCGCGGATCAGGGTCAGCGGCGCGCGCCCCAGCGCGGTCTCGACCCGAAGCGTCGCCTCCGCGGCCTGCGTCTCCTCCTTGCGCCACTCGTCGATCGGCAGTGAACGGACGGCGGACCGCCGCGACCGGGTGTGATCGGCGGAGTCCTCGTCCGTGGACACGCTGAGGCTGATGTAGGCCACGCTCAGCGTGGTGCGGGGCCGGTAGCGCTCGACCCGTACGCCGAACAGCTCCAGGACGTCCAAGGTCGTGCTGACGTGTTCGAGGTAGCGCCGCCGGAAGGCCTCGTCGGTGGCCGTGCCCTCCGGCGCGTCCAGCGTGCGGACGGGCAGGCGCGCCAGCAGCAGCGACACCTGATCCGCAACGGCCGTCAGCCGTGCCAGCGTCTCGGTCGACGCCCTGGGCCCGAACTGCGGCAGCTGCTGCACGATGCGGGCGAAGCAGTCGCAGCACTCGTCCAGCACGACGTCGTACAGCCGCGCCCCGGCCTCCCCGAGCTGCCCGTCGAGCGCGCGACGCGGCAGCCCGGCCCGTACGTGCGCGGCGAGGCGCACCGGATCCAGGTCGGTCGCCAGCAGCGCCCGGTCGGACAGGTCGGCGCCGGCGAGGGTCTGGGCGACCTCGGCCAGCGCGGCGGTCTTGTCGTTCTCGCGCAGCCCGCCGTACTCGTGCCCGCACAGGGTGAGCAGCCGCTCGGCGACCTGGTCGGCGATGTCGTCGATCTGCCGCTCGAACCGGCGGCGCACGATCCGGTCGGGGAACCTGGACTGCATCAGGTCGACGAGGTCCCGGCTCCGCTCCCGCTCGGCGGACCGCCCGGTCAGCCAGGTCTGGGCGAGGTGCCCGCCCAGCGCCTTACCGACGGCGACGGCCACGGCCTCCAGTGCCATGCGAAGCCTCCCGAGACAGCCCGAACCGCATTATGGCGGAGTACTCCGCCTTAGACGCCGGTCCGCCCCCTCCGGCTCCGGGCTGCCGCCGAGGAAGATCCGTGAACCTGAGGATCCTCGGCAGCCGACCGCGGACTCAGCCACCGTCACGGCAATGCGTAGTCCGTCTCATCCTTGACATCCTGGTACGCCGCTTTATCGAGCCAATGACACCAGAGGTTGGCCGCACCCTTGATCGACAGCCGGCGGTTGTGTCGGCCATCGGCGCTCCATGCGGCGACCTCCGGTCTCGGCGGCCGCGATCTCGTGCCGGCCATCGAGGCGACTTCTTCGAGAGCGGGCTTGAGGTCGGTGTCCGTGGACATCAAGATTCCAACGTCGTATTGGCCACGCTCCGCCATCAGCACATAGTCAAGAGCGATCTGGACATCTATCCCTTTTTCGACTGGTTTCTCCCCTTCGAGGCTCTCGCTCGGCCATCCGGCCGGATATCTCAGCGGCCGTGTCGTAAGGCTCATGGAGGGGGAACGGCTCCAGACGGCATGCTGACGTCGGCTGGCACCGTAACCCTTCGGATCCCGCTTACTGTCGGGCTGCCCGCGATAGACACGTACCTGGATCAGCTCACGGTCGAAAGGACTGTCCGCGGCCAGGCGTACGGAAAGGCGGACAGGATCGACCTGCCCATGCCAGTAGGGAGCGCCAAATGCATGGAACGCCGAGCGAGCTCCCTGGTAAACGTTCTGATAATCGAGAAAAACGATCACACGTTCAGGCATCACTACCTCCGTACGCGATGACCCATAACATGAGGAGGTAATGAACATACAAGGAATAACAAGATCAATAATCTGCCGAATTAATCGACAGAACACTCAAACCTTAAGAATCCCGACATACGGTCGGCGCAGCCGAGAGCTGGTAAGCCTGGGCGACAGGCGCAAAAATAATCCCCGCCAGTGCGGGGAAGACCCGGACGGCGGGGAGCAGTGATTTGAGGCTATCAGATCATCTGCCGATCATCCATAAGGCCGCATACAGCCGACCAGGTCGACTCGCCCCTCCGCCCGAACACCGATGGATCAGGACGTCTGGTCGGCGCGTGCCGGCAGGTAGGTGGCGGCGTAGGTGTCGAGGACGGACAGGACCTCGTCTCTCGGGCCCGAGGGGAGGCGGAGGACGACCTCCTCGATGCCGAGGGAGGCGTAGTGATCGAGCTTTCCCAGGGTCGGCTCGGTGCCGAAGGCGATGACCGGGACGGGATCGCGGCCGGCGCGGGCGCAGGCGTCGCGCAGGGCGGGCAGCGCCGCGCGGATGCCCGCACCGCCGATGGGCAGCCAGCCGTCGCCGTACTCCGCGATGTGCCGGAACAGCGTCGGTCCGGCCGCACCGCCGAGCAGAACCGGGATCGGCCGCGCCGGTTTGGGCCAGGCCCACGACGGCGCGAGGCGCACGTGCTCTCCCTCGTACGACGCCTCGTCCCGTTCCCACAGGGCGCGCATGGCGAGGACGTGCTCGCGGGCGCGGTCACGGCGGGTGTCCCACCGCACGCCGTGGTCGGCGGCCTCCTCGCGGTTCCAGCCGAAGCCGACACCCAGGACGACCCGTCCGCCGCTGAGGTGGTCGAGGGTCGCGACGGCCTTGGCGGTGACGATCGGCTCCCGCTCGGCGATGAGCGTGACACCGGTGCCCAGGACGATCCGTGAGGTGACCGACGCGGCCGCGGCCAGGGCGACGAGCGGATCGAGGGTCCGCGCGTACTCCTCCGGCAGGACCGGGTCACCGGTCGGTGGCGGGGTGGCGCGGCTCACCGGGATGTGCGTGTGCTCGGGCAGGTAGAGGGAGGTGAACCCGCGCCGTTCGGCCGCCACGGCGAGTTCGGGGACGGGCATGGCCCGGTCGGTGGCGAACATCGTGACGCCGAGTCTCATGGCCCCTCCGAAGGTTGTTCGACCAAGCGATTGCTCGGTAATTGTAGATTGATGTAGCGTGCGCTTGTTCGGTGACTGTCGGTACGACAGAGAGGGGCGCCATGCCGTTCGCGGACCTCGCGGACCCCGGCCGGCCGGGAGGCGGCGTCCGGCTGTTCCACACCGACGACGGGGCCGGCGACCCGCCGCTCCTCCTCGTGCACGGCTGGGGGTCGGACTCCCAGGAATGGGCCTGGCACCTGCCGGACCTGGTGACGCGGCGCCGCGTCATCGCCGTCGACCTGCGCGGCCACGGCGCCTCCTCGACGCCGCCGAGCGGCTTCCGGCCACGTGACATGGCCACCGACCTCCTGCGGCTGCTGGACCACCTCGACGTCCCGCAGGTCATCGGGGTCGGCCACTCGATGGGCGGCCAGATCGTCAGCATCCTCGCGGTCGAGCATCCCGACCGAGTCAAGGCGCTCGTCTGCGTGGACCCGGGTTACGGGCATCCCCCCGAGATCTCGGCGGGCGCTCCCGCACAGGTACGGGCGCTGCGGGCGGACGCCGGCGCCGCCCTGGAGATCGACGCGTGGTGCTACACGCCGGTGACCCCGCCCATGATCCAGGTGTGGCACGCCCGGCGGCTGCTCGCCATGCCGCCGTACGTGCTGGCCGAGGCGTTCGCGGGGCTGTTCACCGGCGAGGACCAGATCGGCACCCGGCCGGCGTCCGACGCCTACCTCAAGCGCCGCGAGTGCCCGGTCCTCACCTTCCGTTTCGACCCGGCCCAGGCCGCCTGGGAGGAGTCGCTGTTCACGCACCCCGCCTCGGCGACCGTGACCTGGCCCGGCTCGGGCCACCGCCTCCATGAGGAACGCCCCAGGGAATTCCTGCTCGTCATGAACCGATGGATCAAAGGGGTAACGCAGTGAAGTTCGCCATCTTCCTCAATCCGCAGATTCCGGGGTCGGGCTACAGCGCCGAGGCGAACGCCAGGGCGAAGCGGCCGATCGGTCGGGACACCGAGTCGTACCAGCGGCTGCTGCACGAGGTCCGGGAGATCGCGGTCCACGCGGACCGGGTCGGTTTCGACGCCCTGATGATGACCGAGCACCACTTCCACTCCGAGGGCATGGAGTTCTCGGTCAACCCGCTGATGTTCCTCACCGACCTGGCGGCGCGCACCGAACGGATCCTGCTCGCCCCACTCGGCCTCGTCCTGCCGGCCTGGGACCCGATCCGCGCCGCCGAGGACGTCGCGCTGCTCGACCAGTTCTCCAGGGGCCGGCTGCGTCTCGGCGTCGCCCGCGGCTACCAGAACCGCTGGATGAACGTGCTCGGCCAGCGCTGGCACGCGGCGGCCGCTCGGTCCGACGGCTCGGCGTCGGACAACCGCAACTTCGACGTCTTCGGCGAGGTCCTGAAGATCATGAAGATGGCGTGGACGCAGGACACCCTGAAGTACAAGAGCGACGTCCTCGACTACCAGGTGCCGTTCCCGTACGAGGGCATCGGGGGCTGGCCGGCCACCGAGTGGACGCGGACGTTCGGCGCGCCGGGCGAGATCGACGACGAGGGCGTGATCCGCTCGGTCGCCGTGTGCCCGCGCCCGTACCAGGATCCCTACCCCGAGCTGTGGCAGCCGTTCACGATCAGCGACCGGTCCGTGATCCGGGCGGCTCAGGAGGGCATCCTGCCGTGGCTGTTCACGCCGAACCCGGACGACCACGCCGCCAAGGCCCGCCTGTACCAAGAGGAGTCGGCCAAGTGCGGCAAGGACTACAAGCTCGGCGAGCACACCGGCATCCTTAAGATCGTCGGAATGGCGGACACGCGTGAGGACGCCATCGAGACGTACGGCCGGAACATGCCCAAGGACTTCGCCGCGTTCTTCGGGCCGTTCGGGTACCTGGAGGTCATGCGCAAGAAGGAGGACGACCGGCACGTCCCCATCAGCCCGGAGAAGGGCGACTTCAAGCGCATGAACGAGGTGGAGATGGCGCTGCTCGGCGGCCCGGACGACGTCAAGCGCGGCATCCAGCGGATGCTCGACCGGATGCCGGACCTCGAGTGGTTCGGCCTGTACATGCAGGGCCAGCAGGGCGTACTGCCGCTCGACACCGTCAAGCGGAACCTCGAACTGTTCGCCACCAAGGTCATCCCCGAGTTCGCGGACTGACCGGCCATGGAGTTCTGGCTCGGCGGGTTCTGCGACGCCGGAGAGTACGTCGGGCTGGCCCAGGCGGCCGAGAGACTGGGCTACGACACGCTCACCGTCTCGGACCACCTGTTCCACGCCGACTTCACGTCCCGCTACCCCTACTCCCGGACGGGCGAGCCGCCGTACGACGCGACCACGCACTGGCCTGACGCCTGGGTCACCATCGGCGCGATGGCGACGGTGACCTCCCGCCTGAACTTCGCCACGAACGTCTACGTCGCCCCGGCGCGCGACCTGTTCACGGTGGCGAAGGCGGTGTCGACGGCGGCGGTGCTGTCGGGGAACCGCGTACGGTTCGGCGTCGGCGTCGGCTGGTGCGCCGACGAGTTCCGGCAGACCGGACAGGACTTCCACACGCGCGGCCGCCGGCTCGACGAGATGCTGCCGGCTCTTCGGGCGCTGTGGCGGGGCGGGCCCGTCGAGCACCACGGCGACTGGTACGACTTCGGGCCGCTGAGCATCGCGCCGGTCCCCTCCGCGCCGGTCCCGGTGTACGTCGGCGGGGACAGCGACGCGGCGCTGCGCCGTACGGCCCGGTTCGCCGACGGGTGGATCGGCAGCCGGATCTATTCGGAGGACCGGCTGTCCGAGCTGCTCGAACGCCTGTCCGCGCACCTCGCCGACCACGGCCGCAAGCTCGGTGACCTGCGGGTCATCGCGCCGATCGGGGCGGCGCCGAGCCCGTCGCTGTACCGGAAGTGGCGGGAGCGCGGCGTCGACGGAACCATGGCCGCGCCCTGGTGGCTCGCCACGGAGGAGGAGAGGCGGCGCTGCTCCGGCCTGGCCCTGAAGATCGCGACGACGGAGCGCTTCGCCGAGGAGATCATCGCCCGGATGTGAAAGCCGGAGCCGGCGGCCGGACCTCGATCCCGAGCCGAGGCCGCGCTACGCTGCACCTAAGCTGCTTAGGTTTTAGGTGTGGAGGTGCGGGATGGCGAAGACGGACGGGCGCGGCGGAAAGGCGGCGCGGCGCCGGAGCGCCCGGGAACGGCTCGCGGCCGAGCGGGCCGCCGCCGAGCGCAGGCGGCGGCGCCGGCGGATCACGAGGTGGGCGGCGAGCGGTGGCATAGCCGCCGTCCTGCTCGCCGGCGGGATCTGGGCCGCGACGTCCGACGGCAAGAACAGCCCCGACCGGACCACCGCCCCGGTCACGGCGGCGGGCGCGGAGCCGGACTCGAAGGCCGGCCGCCCACCGTGGCCGCGCCCGGACGACACGGCCGACCGCGCCCGGAAGGAGGGGCTGGCCGTGGCCCCCATGGAGGGCACCGCGGTGCACTTCCACTCCCACCTGGACATCCTGGTCGACGGGAAGGCGGTGCCGGTCCCCGCGAACCTGGGCATCGCGGCGTCCGGTGACGCCATGTCCGAGCTGCACACCCACGACACCTCCGGCGTGCTGCACATCGAGGCGCCCACCACCGGCAAGCGGTACACCCTCGGCCAGCTGTTCACCGAATGGAACGTCCCGCTCAGCGCCACCACGCTCGGCGGCCTCAAGGCCGACGACACCCGCACGCTGACCTCCTACGTCGACGGGAGCAGGCAGGACGGCGACCCCGCCGCGATCCGGTTGACGGCGCACCGGGAGATCGCGCTGGTGTACGGGCCGGCGAACGCGCGCGCCCAGGTGCCGTCCCACTACGACTTCCCGGCGGGCGAATGACACCCGATGTACTATCCGGCTTAGGTGAGATCGGCAGGGGGGAGGCGCATGCCGCGGTTCGGAGAGCTCGAGGCGGCGATCATGGAGGTGATGTGGTCGGCCGACAAGGCGATCACGGTCCGGGACGTCCGTGACCGGCTCGGCCGCGAGCCGGCTCCCGCCTACAACACCGTGCTCACGGTGACGGAGATCCTCTATCGGAAGGGCTGGCTGGCCCGCGAGAAGCACGGCCGCGCCTTCCGCTACTGGCCGGCGGGCAGCCGCGACGACTACACCGCCCAGTTGGTCGCCGAGGCCCTCGACTCCGCGCAGGATCGTGCCGCCGCCCTCGTACGGTTCATGGAGAAGATGGAGCCGGGAGAGATGGCCGAGATCCGTCGCGCGCTCGACGACGCCAAGGCCGCCGACCGGCGGCCGCGATGATCGTCACGCTGCTGCTCCTGGGACACGCCCTGGTGCTGTCGACCGCCGGCACGGCCGCACTCCGCCGGGCAGGGTGGCCGTCGCGCGCGCCCCGCCTCGCGATCGCCGCCTGGCTGGGCATGTCCGCGTCCATCGTCGCCGCGGTGATCCTGGCCGGGCTGACCGCCACGTCCGCGGCGGTACGGTCCGGCGCCGCCCCGGGCCGGTGCTACGGCCCCGTGCGCTGGCCGTGCGCCCCCGAGGTCTTCTCGGAGATGGGCGTCCTGGCCGCGACCGGCGCCGTCGCCGCGCTCGCCCTGGCCGCCCGCGCCACGTGGTGTCTCATCGCGGAGTTCCGCGCCGCCGCCCGTGAGCGGAGCCTGCGGCTCGACGCGCTGACCCTGGTCGGCCGCGCCGACGCCCGGCTCGGCGTGACCGTCGTCGACCACGTGACCGCGGCCGCGTACTGCGTCCCCGGCCGCCGCGCCCGAATCGTCGTCACCAGCGGCGCGCTCGCGGCCCTCGACGACGCGCAGTTGAGCGCCGTCCTCGCGCACGAACGCGCCCACCTGCGCCAGCGCCACCATCTCGCCCTGACCGCGAGCCGGTCCCTCGTCCGGGCGTTCGGCCCGCTCCCGCCGTTCACGACCGCGAGAAGCCAGATCGCCTTCCTGGCCGAGCTCGCCGCCGACGACGCCGCGGCGAAGCGGTCCGGCCGCCTCACCGTGGCCGAGAGCCTCCTCACGCTCTCCGAAGCCGTCCCGGCCGGGGCACCGGCCCCCGTGCTGGCCGCAGGCGGTACGGCGACGGGCGCCCGCGCGCGCCGGCTCATCACCGGCACCCGGCCGCTCGGCCCCGTCCGTACCCTGCTCGGTCTCACCGTCACGGCGGCGGTCCTGACCGCTCCGCTCGCCGCCGCCGGCCCGGTCATCACCACCGCGGTGGCCTGCTGCGGATCGTCGTCCACCCCCGCGCACGTCCTCTGCGCGCCGGGATGCCCGGCCCAGCCGGCCTGATCCGCGGTGGACGCGCCGGCGGATCAGCGGCGCTGCGCCTGACCGGCCTCCGGCGCGGCGGCCGGACTCGGCCTGGTCCGGCCGCGGCGCGACGAGGGGAGGGTCAGCGCACGATGGCCGGTTTCGTACGGGGCTGATGCCAGATCTGGAGGAGGCACCCGGACGGCTTCGTGTGGAATCGCAGGCGGTAGTCGCCGTGGCCCGCGGGAAGCGGCGGCAGGGGCAGCCTCCGCCCGGCGAGTTCGTGCAGGACGGCGTGGCCCGTGCCGAACCGGCAGCTCAGCTCCACGATCCGGTCGTAGGACCGGTCGGGTTCCGGGGGCACCGGGGAGATCGTCACGGACAGGGCCAGTTCGCCGTCGTGGATGGGCGGCCAGAACAGCGCCGAGCCTGAGACGGCGTCGACGAGGTCGGCGGACTCGGCGTAGGCGGGGACGGGGAGGATGTCGCCCATCGAGCGGGTGCGGTCGAGCAGGGCGAACTGGCCGGCCCGGATCCGGAGCGTGAGGTCGAGGTGCTCGGCGGACGCGGTGGTGCGCCGGTCGGGGGCGAAGTCGGCGGGGACGCCGCCGGGGAACCCGCGCGCGGCGATGAAGTCGGCGAGTTCGGCGTCGGTCACCTGGAGGGCGCGTTCGGCGAGGCCGGGGACGTCGCCCGGTTCCGGCCGCTCGAAGGTGGACATGACGATGAAGCCGCGGGTTCCCGGCTCCGGGGGCCGCCAGCGGCTGACCTGGATCATTCCGCATCGCCGGCAGGCGGTGCGGTTGACGTTGACGGTCCGTCCGTCCTCGTCGGTCTCGGTGGCGGTCGCCTCCAGGCGGCCATCGCCGGGGATGTCGTGATCGTGGCCGCAGGCACGGAGGATCTGCTCCATCGCCACGTCGTCCCGGTTCGGAAAGGGCATCATCGGCGGTCACCTCGGGGGCGGGAGAGGAGAGCCCTGCGGCGCCCGGGGGTGAGGGCGGCCGCGACGGCGGGATCGGCGAGCAGGGCGACGGGCGCGATGTGATCGGCGCTGCGCGGGCGCCAGTGGGCGAACGCGGCCTCGACGTCCCGCCAGAGGGCGTCGGGGTCATCGCGGTGCTCGTCCACCGCGGCCCTGACGAGGACGTCGAACTCGGGATTGCCGTACGTCATGGGGGACTCACCGTTTCGGAGGCGGGCTTGGTACTCGCCGACGAGCAGGTGGAAGTCCGGGCGGTCGGCGATCATCGCCGATTGGAGGACCGAATTGAAGTGGGGGGCGGTGTTCTCGGCGTGCTGGGCGAACAGCAGGGGCAGGAACTCCTCGGTGAACAGCGGATCGGTCAAGAAGCCGTCGAGGCTGAAATGGGGAGACACCAGCCGGCTGAGCGACTGCCCGGCGGGACGGTCGAGGAAGAGCTGGAGCTGGGCGCGGAGCACGGTGGCGCGGTCGCTGCCGAACTCCTCCGCCTCGGCCAGGATCTCCTCGACGCCGTCGACGCGGCCCCCGAGGGCGTCGAGGCGCGCCTGTTCGACCGTGGCGTCCCACGCGTCCCGGACCTCGCCCTCCGGCTTGCGCATCTGGTGGAACTCGGCGTAGAGGTCCTCCATCAGCGCGAGGAAGGACGGGAACCGCTCCGGCGGTGCGGCCCGCCAGGAGAAGAGGCTGTAGGCGGCCCATTCGCCATCCTTACCGGCGTCGCCGGGATCGAGGAACAGGATCCCGGCGTCGGCGTCCCGGGAGATCAGGAGGCCGCGGGAGAAGCAGGTGCCCTCCTCCGGATCCTCATCGCAGAGGTCCGCCCAGTTGTCCTCCCAGAAGGGCTCGATGTCACGGAGCCAGCCGATGTCGGATGTGTCGCGCATCTGCCAGACGAAGATGCCGGCGTCGCGCCAGCCGTCCGTCGTCAGGAGGAACTCGCGGTAGGACGGGGGCAGCCGCATGCCGATCCGCTCCTCGGCCGCGACGACGGCGTCCTCGGTGGCGGGGTCGAAGCCGAGCCAGCGGGTGCGCGCCACCTCCGGGTCGAGTTCGCCGTCGGCGCTGCGCACCCATTCGTCGCTCCAGCGCGTCAGCCATGGTCTCCATTCCATGGCGGGCATCCTGCCGACGGCGTACGACATTCCACGCAGCCGGCATCGCCACGAACCGGGCCTCAGCCGCCGATCGGGGCCGCGGTGCCGCTGACCCGGATTCCGGTGTCCGATCCGGACGGCACGTCGACCAGGAGCCGGCTCGGCCGGCCCATGTCCTCGCCCTGATGGATGGTCACCCGTGCCGGCGGGGCGACGAGGTCCAGGGAGCGCAGGTACGCGCCGAAGGCCGCGGCCGCCGCGCCGGTGGCGGAATCCTCGACGACCCCGCCCGGCGGGAACGGGTCGCGTGCGTGGAAGACCGTCTCGCTCTCCCGCCACACGAGCTGCACCGTCGTCCAGCCCCCGCGGGCCATCAGGTCGCCCAGCGCGCCGAAGTCGTAGTCCAGATCCGCGAGCCGGGCCCGTGAGCCGGCGGCGAGGACCAGGTGGTCGTTGCCCGCGTTCGCGATCCGCGGCGGGAACTCCGCGTCGAGCTCGGTCGCGTCCCAGCGGAGGGCGGCCAGCGCCGTCGCCAGGTCGGCGTCGTCCACCGGGCGCACGGAGGGCGCGACGCTGGTCAGGGTGGCCAGGATCCGGCCGTCCTCCTCGCGGGTCTCGACGGGCACCTCTCCGGCGGACGTACGGAACAGGACGTTCCCCGTCCCCTCGCGCTCGGCGAGCGCGACGGCCGTGGCGATCGTCGCGTGCCCGCAGAACGCCACCTCCGCCAGCGGGCTGAAGTACCGGATCCGGTAGCGCCGCTCGCCGGCCGCCTCCTCGATCAGGAACGCCGTCTCCGAGTAGCCCACCTCCGCGGCGATCTCCTGCATCCGTGCCTCGTCCATCCCCCGTGCGTCGAGCACGACCCCGGCCGGGTTGCCGCCCTCCCCGTTCACGTCGAATGCGGTGTACCGGAGGACGGCCGCCCGAGTCGCGGCCTGCGATGCGCTGTTCGTCATGCCCTGGATTCTGCGCGCAGGAGTACCATCGCGTCCAACGATGAATATCGATCAAGCGGATCGAGAAACCCGATGGACACGCGTCTGCTCCGCAGCTTCCTCGCGGTCGTGCGAACCGGCGGCATCACGGCGGCCGCGGCCGAGCTGGGATTCGTCCAGTCGACGGTCACCACGCACATTCAGGCGCTCGAACGCCTGACCCGCACGCCGCTGCTCGACCGGCACTCCGGCGGCGTCTCCCCCACCCACGCCGGCACGCTGCTGGCCGAGCGCGCCCGGCAGATCCTCGACCTCGAGGACCGCATGCTCGCCGAGCTGACCGCCGACGCCGCCAGACCTACGGGGCCCGTACGGCTCTGCGCTCCGGAGTCGGTGTGCGCGTACCACCTGGCACCGCTCCTGCCCGTGTTCCGGCAGCGGCTGCCGGACGTGCACCTCTCGCTCTTCCCCGCCGCCACCCGCACCGCGCTGACCGCCCTCGAGGAGCGCCGCGCCGACCTCGCTCTCCTCCTGGAGCCGTCGGCCGACACCCCACAGGCCGACGCGATCGACCTCGGCCGGATCGAGCTGTCCCTGGTCGCACCCGCCGCCTGCGACCTTCCCCGCGACCGCCCCATCACCCCGGCGGAGCTCGCGACGACGGGGATCCTCCTCCTGGAGGAGGGCTGCGCGTACAGCGACGATCTCGCCGCCCTGATGGCCGCCGCCGGGACGCCGGTGGCCCAGCCCCGGTTCGGCGGCGTCGAGACGGTGAAGCGGTGCGTCGCCGCCGGACTCGGCCTGGCCCTGCTGCCGACCGTGACCGTCGCCGACGAACTCGCCGACGGCCGTCTCGTACGGCTGCGGCCACCCCGCCTCGCCGAACAGCGCCTCTGGCTGCTCCGCCCCCGCTCCCGCTGGGCCTCCCCCGCCGTCCAGGCCGTCCGGTCCCTGCTGGCCGAGACCGTCCCGGTCACCGCCGCGTCCTGATCACCGCGCCGGTCAGTTCGTCCGGATCGGCCGCCTCGACGAGACACCACCGACCACGTACGGGCAGCATCGCCCACCAGTGCCGGGTGTACGGGCCGAACCACAGAACGGTGTCCGGGAAGCGACGCCGCAGCATCACCGTGAGCTGCACCTCGGAGAGCGCACCGCGCGGCCACGGGTCGACGCGCGTGGGCCGCGCGGTCACGCCGTCGCCTCCGGCCGGACCCCGTCCAGGCGCAGCACCGAGACGATCCGGTGGGCGGCCGCCTCGACGTCGGACGCGGGGCCGAGCGGCTCGAACTCCGACGGCGCGTCCCGGGTGGGCCCCGACCACACCCACCACCACAGCAGCCGCCCGTCCTCGTCCGGCCGGCACACCACCGCCTGCCGGAGGCCCGGGCTCATCGCCCTGCCGACCGGGTCGTCCCCGTCGGCCGCCCGGTTGACCGCCCACACCATGCTCGCCCCGACGACCTCGGCCGCGAGTCCCCGGGCGGCCAGAGTACGGGCGAGGTCCCTGACGAACGTTCCGACCATTGCGCCTTGTGGCGGTATTTCCATTTCGCGCGCTCCTCGCTTCCCGAATTCACTGAAATCCGGTCACAGAATCGCGCGGACCGATTACGCTCGGCCACCAACGGCAACCAACCTCAAATCCCCTCCGCTCCAGCGATTTCCACCGCCGGCCGGAGGTTGACAACCGAGGAGGTCCCATGGCCCGACCGCAGCGCGACCTCGCTCCAGACTCACTTATCGGTCATTTCGGCCTGGAAATCCGCACCTACCGCAACGGTGCCGGACTGTCCCAGAGCCAGCTGGCCGACGCCCTCGGCTGCACCGGCCAGTGGGTCGGCGCGGTCGAACTCGCCGACAAGGCCCCCTCCGAGGCATTCGCCCAGGACCTCGACACCTACTTCCGGACCAACGGCTCCTTCCACCGCCTCTGGAAGACCATCAAACGCGCCCGTCAGCACACCGCCATCCCACCCTGGTTCAAGCAATGGGTCGGTATCGAGCAGAAGGCACGCATCCTCCGCAGTTGGGAACCTCTGGTGGTACCGGGGCTACTGCAGACACCCGCGTACGCGCACGCGATGCTGGCAGGCAAGCCAGGACTCCCCCGAGAGGAGGTGGAGAAGCAGGTCACAGCGAGAATCGGGCGTCAGCAGATCCTTATGACTGACAAATCAACTCTCTTGTGGGTGGTAATGGACGAGAGTGTCCTCCGCCGTCTCGTCGGAAGTCCCCAAACAATGCGAGAGCAACTCTCCGCACTGATCAAAGCCGCGCACCTCAACAACGTAACCGTCCAGATCGCCCCGTCCGACACTGGTGAAACGTCTGGGCTGTCCGGAGCCTTCGTCATCGCCACCATCGACGGAGAAGATGATGCCGTCTATCTGGACGACGCTACCGAAGGTAGGGTAACGACAGAATCATCCGAGGTATCCGACGTCATCAACCGGTATGATGCGATTCGTTCGCAGGCGCTTCCCGCCCGCGCAAGCCTCGATTTGATCTCTAAGGTGATCGAAGAACGATGGACGCAAGCGTGACCTTTGCCGAGTGGCGGAAAGCGAGCCGCAGCTCTTCGAACGGCGGCAACTGTGTCGAGGTCGCCGTCGCGAAGGCTCGTACGGTCTGAAGCCTCTGCAGATCCTGCGCCGAGGATTCTGGTGGCGCGAGCAGCGGCGATCCTCGGCGTTGAGGGCGGCTCCCAGCCATCAAGCGCAAGAGCGCCGATAACGACGCCACCTCCCGGCCGCGAAGGACACGGTCGGCGGTCGGCTCGTTCCCGCGCGCGGCCGTAGGGTCCGAGAGCCTGACATTTCGGGGGGCTGTTTCGTCGGATCGGTGAGGACCACTGCGACCGAGGGAGTCGTCGAGACATGACCACCCGACCCAGGCCGGGACACGACCGGCCCGACCCGGGGCTGAGCGCGATCATGAGCGAGCGGCGTCAGCTGATCAATCTGGCGTACCGGCTCCTCGGCTCGCTGGCCGATGCCGAGGACGTCGTGCAGGAGACCTACGCGCGCTGGTACGCGATGTCACCACGGCAGCGGGACGCCATCGAGGTCCCCGGTGCCTGGCTGACGAAGGTCGCGGGTCGCATCTGCTACGACCTGCTCGGCTCGGCGCGGGCGAGGCGGGAGCGCTACGTGGGCGAATGGATCCCCGAGCCGCTGCCCGAACCCGCGGAGTGGGGCGGTGGGGAGTCGGGCGGCGCCACGGCCGACCCGGCGGACCGGGTCACCCTCGACGAGTCGGTCAACATGGCCTTCCTCGTCGTGCTCGAGTCGATGACCCCGGCCGAGCGGGTCGCGTTCATCCTGCACGACATCTTCCGTTACTCGTTCGCCGAGGTCGCCGAGATCGTCGGCCGTACTCCGGCGGCATGCCGCCAGCTGGCCTCATCCGCCCGCCGGCGGATTCGCATCTCGGAGGCTCCCCCGACTCCCGCGGCCCGGCAGGCCGACACCGTCAGGGGCTTCAAGCTGGCATGGGAGACCAAGGACATCGATGCCCTCATCGGTCTGCTGGACCCCGACGCCACCGTGATCGCCGACGGCGGCGGACTCGCCAGCGCCTCGCTCCATCCGATCGAGGGCGGCGAGCAGATCGCGCGCTATCTCATGCGCCTCGCGGTCATGACACCCGACAATGTGACGTTCCTGGAGCGTACGGTCAACGGTCAGCCCGGTCTCGTGATGCAGCAGGACGGCGTGACCATGACGGTGTTCGCGTTCGACGTCGCCGAGGACCAGATCAAGCACATCTGGGCCGTACGCAACCCCGAGAAGCTCCGGCCCTGGATGACGGACTGATGCGCCGCGAGCCGGAGAGGATGCCGCCTCGGCTCAGGTCCACCGGACCAGTGAGACCCTCGACGCGCGGCTGAGGCCGGTCAGCCCTCCAGGAACGCCTTCAGCGCGCTCGCCAGCAGGTGCGGGTCGTCGGCGCCGCACAGCTCACGGGACGAGTGCATGGACAGGATCGGGACGCCGATGTCGACGGTGGTGATCCCGTGGCGGGCGGCGGTGATCGGGCCGATCGTGGTCCCGCACGGCATCGCGTTGCTGGAGACGAACTCCTGACAGGGGACGCCCGCCCGGTCGCACGCGGCGGCGAAGACGCCGCGGCCGACGCCGTCGGTGGCGTACCGCTGGTTGACGTTGACCTTGAGGATCGGCCCGCCGTTCGGCATCGGGCGGTGGGTCGGGTCGTGCCGCTCGGGGTAGTTCGGGTGGACGGCGTGGCCGGTGTCCGCCGAGACACAGATCGTTCCGGCGAACGCGCGCGCCTTGTCGTCGTACGAGCCGCCGCGTGCGAACACGGAGCGCTCGAGGACGGAACCGAGCAGCGGGCCCGACGCGCCGGTGTCGGACTGGCTGCCGTTCTCCTCATGGTCGAAGGCGGCGAGGACCGGGATGCAGGACAGACCGGGTGAGCCGGCGGCCGCGGCCAGCGCGGCCGTGCCCGCGTGCACGGACAGCTGGTTGTCCAGCCGCGCGGCGGCCAGCAGCTCCCGGTCGCGGCCGAGGTACGCGGGCGGCTGGACGTCGTGGGTCATCAGATCCCAGCCGACGACGTCGGCGGCGTCGACTCCGGCCTCCTCGGCGACGAACCCGATCAGTGTGCCCTCGTGCACGTCACCGAGGCCCCAGATCGGCTGGGTGTGCCGCTGCCGGTCGAGGACGACGCCGTTCTCGTTGACGCTCCGGTCGAGGTGGATCGCCAGTTGCGGCACGCGCAGCAGCGGGCGGTCGATGGCGATCAGGCGCGTGGTGCCGTCGCGCAGCACGATCCGGCCGGACAGCCCGAGGTCGCGGTCGAGCCAGCTGTTGAGGAGCGGCCCCCCGTAGATCTCGACGGCGATCTGACGCCAGCCGTGCGCGGTGAAGTCGGGACGCGGCTTGACCCGGAGGTTGGGTGAGTCGGTGTGCGCGCCGACGATCCGGAACGGCGTCTCCGGAAGCGCTCCCTCCGGGACGTACCAGGCGACGATCGCGCCGCCGCGCACGACGTAGCGGCCACCCGTCTCCCCGGTCCAGGGGTCCGTCTCCGCCACTCGGCGGAATCCGGCCTTCTCGAGGCGCTCGGCGGCGCCGGCGACCGCGTGGTACGGCGAGGGGGCGGCGGCGATGAAGTCGGCGAGGTCGTCCGTGTGGCCACGGTCGAACTGGGGCTGCGCGCTCATGGGTCAAGGATAGGGACAGCGGAGCGGGGTCAAGGTGTAGCCAGTGACACCCCCGGCGGGTGGTCACCCCCACGGCGGAGGCGGGTGCCCACCGGCTGGGGACCGGATCCCCGGATTTCTACCGTCATCAGCGAAGAGACGAACCCCGTCAGACGGCGAAAGGAATCTCAGTGACCATGTCAAGCCGCAGCGGCGATGACCTGCGACGGGGGGAAC